>NZ_JARVSE010000014.1:0-119592 GCF_030209315.1 Pseudarthrobacter sp. efr-133-R2A-89
GCCTCCATCAGCCACAACGGCAAGGTCCAGGGCGGCGGAGCGGACAACTCCGGCCACTGACCGTCCTCAAGGCAAACACCAGGGGCCGGGCCGCGAATTTCGCGGCCCGGCCCCTGGTGTTTGCGGATAATGCCTATTTTCCGCCGAGGAAGATCGGGTTGGTCAGTGCGGCCATGGGGCCAAGCAGCAGCGTCGTGCCCATGTTGGTGCCGTTGCTGGCACTGCCGTCTGCCATGGGGTGGCGCACTTCGGCCCTGACATAGGCGGAGAGCTGCGCGGTGGTGAGCCAGGTATGGGTTCCTTGGCCCGATGCCGGCAGGGTGACCTGCTGGGTCTGCCCTTCGTCGGTGATGATCCGGATAACGCCATTCGGGACGCCGGTGACATCGATGCTGACCGTCACCGGTGAGTCGGCCTTGACGTCCAGCCGCTCCCCGACCCCTGCCTTCCGCCCGGCGGCGGACACGGTGAAGTCCAGGGAGATGGCGGCGGACTCGGCGATCCAGCTGCGCCCGTTGCGGATGCCCTCCAGGACAGCGTCATGGGAGAGCGCTGCGGCGTTGACCACATTGTGCGGAAGGCCGATGACCTGGGGTTCGCTGTGCGCGTCGCTGTTGCCCATGGCCGGGACCCAGCGGCCGCCGGTGCGGACGGAGTGGGCCAGCATGGAATCCCACGTGTTGATGGCGTACTCGTCATCGGCGGTCCACGGACCCGTCCACACTTCGACGGCGTCCGCGTCGTCATAGCCGAACTTCCAGCGGCAGGCGACGTACGGGCAGTAAGGGTGCGCCGGCACCACCAGGCCGCCGGAGGCATGGATGTGCTGTGCCTCCTGTTCGAAGCCCTTGTCCCGGGCCCGGTAGCGCCAGTCGATCCAGTCTCCGGGTTCGATCCCCAGGGCCAGGTAGTGTCCGTTGCGGGTGGTGACTTCCTCACCGGTGAGGATGAGCAGGTCGTCACCGGCCAAGGGGCCCCAGACGCCATGGGAAGCGGGGGTGTTGTGGTCGGTGCTGATCATGAAGTCGAGCTTCGCTGCGCGTGCGCCGGCCGCAACCTCGGCGGGGGTGCGCTTGCCGTCCGAGTAGATGGTGTGCAGGTGCGCGTCACCCCGGTACCAGGCCGCGCCCCGGCCGGTGGCCTGCTTTGGCGGGTACTGCGGACGGAAAGCCGCTCCGTCCGCACCGTATTCGAGCGTGACGTTGACGGTGTAGTCCATTCCCTGCTCGGCCACCTGGTAGGGGCCCAAGGCGATGTTCCAGGTGCCTTTGCCGACCGGTCCCGGAAGGTAGCCGGGGGTGGCTTCGGCCGCGCTGATGAAGAACTCCGTCCGGAAACCGCCCGACCAGCCACGGAACCCCTTGCCGGCAAGGTCGGTGCCCTTTTCGTCAAAGACGCCGATGTCGCAGGCGTTGGACAGCAGCCCGGGGGCGACCGTGGGCTTGCTGTAACTGTAGGACACGCTGATCTTGTTGACCCCGGCCGGGACCTGCACCGGGAGGTACACAAAGTCGGCGGCACCCGGATCCAGGTGCCCGGTGATGGTCTGGGTCTTGCTGGTGCCCGCATCCGCGGCCGCGAATGACATGGGGGCCAGCGATACGGCAGCGCCGGCCAGCGCTGCCGCCAGGAATCCGCGGCGGGAAGGGGACAGGGAAATACTTTCGCCCTCGTGGGCTTTGCATGGTGAACTCACCAAGAGAGCCTTGCGACAGCGGGTGAACCGGGGCCGACGGTCCGGCCAACCACGCCTGAACCGGAGGGGTTATTTGGGAGCTTCCTCGCAGATCTCCGGGCCCCCGTGCCCGTGGCACGGATCAGGCGGCGGCTTTGACCAGCTCTTCGCTCTTCTCCCACAGCCCGCGGGCCAGGTCGGCGTCGTACGCCTGGCGGTTGGCTTTAGCCAAGGCCCGCTTGGCGTAGTAAGCGCCGGAAATCCAGTCGGTGCCTGCCGTCCCGTTAATGAGCCACAGCATGGTGTCGGCACCCTGGTCCGGGCTGAGCATGAAGCGGTTGGCCACGCTCTTGTACAAATGCCGGAACGGGCTGTTGGAACCCGCCGCGAAGTTGGTGCGGACCACGCCCGGGTGGAAGGCCGCCGTCGTGATCCCCAGGTCGTGGAAGCGGCGGTGGAGCTCGGACGTGAAAAGGATGTTGGCGAGCTTGCCAGTGCCGTAGGCGCGGAAGGTGCGGTATCCGTGCTCGGCGTTGAGGTCGAACAGGTCCACCTTGCCGGAGAAGTTGGCGGCGCTGGCGGTGTTGATGATCTTCGCTTGGCTGGCGGCCAGCGTGTCCATCAGGGAGGTGGTGAGCAGGAACGGCGCCAGGTGGTTGACCTGGAATGTCAGCTCGTTGCCGTCCACGGTGAGCGTGCGCTTTCCCATCATGCCCCCGGCGTTGTTGGCCAGGACGTCGATGTGCGGGTAGGTGGAGCGCAGGGTGTCGGCGAGGACACGGACCTGGGCCAGGTCGGCGAAGTCGGCGAGGTGGTGGTCTGCGCCGATTTCTGCGGCCAGGGCGCGGGTCTTCTCCGCAGACCGGCCGACGACGACCACCCGCTCCCCTGCCTTGGCCAGCGTCCTGGCGGCTGCCGCGCCGATGCCGTCGCTGGCGCCGGTGATCACGATGGTGCGAGGAGTCAAGGGGTGTCCTTCGGTCGGCGGGCGGCGCACCGGGAGGGCACACCAAGGGAAACAACGACGGCGGGGCGCCAGGTGTTCCCCTGACGGCTGGTGAGGTGATTTCCCGGACTGCCTGGACGCCGATGGCCCGGCCGAGGCTTTCGCTTCGGCCGGGCCATCGCCGCTGTTGCTGTTAGTCGACTACCCGCACCTGGCCCGTCATGCCCATGAAGTCATGAAGTGCGCAGATGTACTTGAACGTGCCTGCCGTCGTGAAGGTCACCGAGAACTCCCCGCCCGGCGGAATGATGCCGGAGTTGAGGTCGCCACCGGTGAAGTTGGACGGCGTTCCCGACGGTGCGAAGATGTTCGCCGGTTCGGTGCCGAAGGTGACCGTGTGGGGTGCTCCCATGCCGGTATTGGCGAACACCACTGTTTCGCCGACATGTACCGTCACGCTGGGCCGGACGAAGCGCATGACCATTGCCACGCCGTCGTCACCGCCTGCCAGGACCCTGTGGTTGCTGGCTTGCTGGGCCAGCGACGCGTCAAGCTGGTGCCCGTCCCGGAGGATGGCCCTCGCCTGGGCCCATGATGCCTTGTTGTAGTCCGCCTGGCTGTAGGGATAATCCGTGCCCTGCTCCCGGACGTGGACCGTCCCCTTCATCATCTCGCCGTGGACCAGGCAGTAGTAGGTGAAGTCGCCCTCCTGCGGGAAGGTCAGGCTGTAGCTCGTCGTGACAGGGAACCCCGGCACCTCCACGTTCGAAAGGAGGCCCGAGTTGTAGTACGAGTGCCCGTCGTAGCTGTCCCCTCCGCGCTTGAGCAGTTCATCCTCGTTGAACGGATTGAACGGCTGCAGCGACTGGCCGGCCGCCAGGAATGTCACCGTGTGGATCTCGGCGGCGTTTGCCGCCCAGTTGATGGTGTCATGCTCATTGATGAAGATCTCCGAAGGGAGGAAGGACATCCCCTGGATTTCCTGGTCGCGGGACTCGGAGCCCACTTGGACCTGCCAGGTCCGATGGCCCCAGCCGTCGGCCGATGCCGGACCGGCAGCGGCCAGTGAGGCCAGCAGCGCAACGGCGAAGGCGACAATAAATGCGAGTTTGTTGAATCTTGTGGTGTTTCCCCGGTTTTGCTTCATGGCAACGCTCTCTTGAACGGTATTCGGCCGAAAGGCCGATGCAGCGGTGGCCGGTTCAACTCAACCCACGGGCCAAACAGGCCACTGATTTCGGAGTAAAGGGTGCCGGACGCCCGGGCTGGGGAGCCCGGGCCCCGGTTCCGGCGTAAGAATACGCCGGACATGCACCACCCCAACTGGTGTCGCAGAGGTTGAATATTGGTTGTCCACGCGCCGCCGCCATGGCTTGCCACGCGGCGGAGGCCCGCACCTTTTAGATTGCTCCTTCAGCCGAACTTTGTCGAGAAGGGAAACCTGCGGCGGATGGGGGTTCCAGCAGGGACTCCCACCGCTGCCGCATGAGCTGGTTGGGTTGTAGGCGTGGCAGTCCCCAAGGAAGACAACGAGTTGCAGACCGAAACATCCGCAGGGCAAGCAGCGGAACCGGACGCCGGGCCGGCGGCTGCCCGCGTCCCGGGGCGCCCCGCGAGGATCCCCCGCGCGGGGCTTCTTGTGCTGTCCGCGGCAGGCTTCACCGCGGTCACCACCGAGCTGCTGCCCTCGGGCCTCTTGCCGGAAATCAGCCGTGACCTTGGCGTCCAGGAATCAGCCGTGGGCGCACTGACAGCGGTTTACGCTGCCGTCATCGTGTTCACGGCGCTCCCCCTCTCGCGGCTGCTCGCCGGTCGCATCCCCCGGAAGACGCTGCTGATCGCCACCATCCTGGCGTTTGGCCTGAGCAACGTGCTGCTCGCGGCCAGCCCCACCCTGCCGCTGGCCATTGCTGCCAGGCTGCTTGGCGGCGTGGCCCACGGGCTCCTCTGGTCCAGCATGGCGCCCTATGTGGCAAGAATCGTGCCGGCGCATTCCGTAGGCAAGGCCATGGCCATCGTGTTCAGCGGCAACAGCATCGCCCTGGCGATCGGTGCGCCGCTGGGCACCACGATGGGTGCCGTGCTGTCCTGGCGCAGCTCATTCCTGGCCCTGGCCGGAGTTGCGGCCCTCCTCGCATTGCTCGCCATGTACCTGCTGCCGGCGGTCACGGATTCCGGGCGGGAAGCACGGCCGTCGCTGCGTGCGGCCCTTGCCGTGCGCGGGGTGGTTGCCGTTGCCGTCGCGTGGCCGCTCCTGGTCCTGGCGCACTTCACGCTGTTCACCTACATCGCGCCGTTCCTGCTGGCCTCCGGGCTGCCGGCCGGCGCGGTCAGCATTTCGCTGTCCGTCATCGGAGTGGCCAGCCTGGTGGGAATCTGGATCGCGGGCATCACTGCCGATTCCTTGCCACGGCGGTCCCTTCTCATCACGGTGGCCGGACTGCTGGCGGTCTTCGGCCTGCTTCCGCTGCTGGGCGCCACCTGGCCCGGGGCCATGGTCCTGCTGTCACTGTGGGGAATAGCGTTTGGCGCCATAGGCATCTACAACCAGGCAGCAATCCTCCGCGCGGGAGACGAGCACCGGGACGCCGCCAACAGCGTCACGGTTGTCACCATCCAGCTTGGCATCGCCGTCGGCGCCTCCTACGGCGGCCTGGCGTTCACGACCCTCGGTGCCGCCCTGGTGCCGTACGCCGCCGCCATCCCGGTGGCTGCGGCCCTGGCCATCATTGCAGCGAGCCGCAAGGGCGGCTACCCGGCAGGTACACGGGAATCATCGCGTCGCAGGCCGGCACCGTAAGCCGCGTGGCCCGGCGCCGGCCTCGGCGGCAACCAATTCTTGAAAAGCGTGGACATTGATGGCGATGGCGGCGTGGTCCATGCTGAACTTGTTCCCCGCAGCATTCGTCGGCCGCAAGCCTGACAGGAGCCAGCCATGAAGTTCACCACCATCCTCCAGCTGGACGGCGCCACCGCCACCGGAATCCGCGTCCCCGACGACGTGGTCGCCGCCCTCGGCGGAGGCAAGCGTTCCCCCGTCCAGGTCACGATCAACGGTGTTGAGTACCCGAGCACGGTGGCCACCCTGAAGGGCGAGCCCAAGGTCCCGGTGAGCTCGGAGATCCGCAAGCTCGCCGGCATCAAGGCCGGCGACGAGGTCACGGTGGAGCTCGTCCCGGACGACAAGCCGCGATCGGTGGATGTTCCTGGGGACCTGGCTGCCGCCCTCGCTGCGGATACAGCCGCGGCGGAACGCTTCCAGTCCCTCTCCTACAGCAACCAGCGGCGCCATGTGCTCGCGGTGACCGGCGCGCGCACCGAGGAAACGCGTTCCCGCAGGATTGCCGCGGTCCTCGCCGAACTCGGATAACCTACCGCAGCCCCGGACTGCACGGCCGGCCTGGCGGACCCGCCGGCCCGCGCGGCCCTGCGGCCAGGCCGGCATGGGTGACCAGAAGGCACAGGGAGTTCGCACAGCCGGGTTAACAAAAAGCAGGGCTTGCCGGTGACGGCAAGCCCTGCTTGGAAACCTAACGGTCCCGGAACCCTAGGAAATTAGAGAGCCTGGATGTTGGTGGCCTGGGGACCCTTGGGGCCCTGCTCGGTGTCGAAGGAAACCTTCTGGTTCTCTTCGAGGGAGCGGAAGCCGTTGGAGTTGATCGCGGAGTAGTGCGCGAAAACATCCTGCGAGGAGTCGTCCGGGGAGATGAAGCCGAAGCCCTTTTCAGCGTTAAACCATTTGACGGTACCAGTAGCCATTATTTTTGTCCTTCGTGAAGGTGGAGGGAAAATCCCGACTTTCGGGCCCTCCGGTGTGGGGTGTTCAAAAACCGCTACTTCAGAAGAACACGGACTTTCGACCGCGCGTACTGCCTGAACTACCAACTGCATAAACACAACAACAGGTTCAACACTACAGGAGATTCGGCCCACGCCTAATTAAGCAGGGGCCACCGCCGTGCGCCGTCATCCGGCACCGGACTGTTGCCGGAATGTCCCGGAGAGTTGGGCCGGCCGGAACGGAGGGCAGCCGCCCCTCGCCCACTGTTCCAAACAGGCATATCCTGCATCCATATCAGCTGACAACCACGCTGCCACCGGGAGGTCACGCCATGGAAATGCCCAAAGCGACGGAGGAAGAAAAGGAACGCTTCCGGCGCCTTGTGCCGGACCATCCGGGCGTGGTGGTGAAGCCGATGTTCGGCAACCTCGGCGCGTTCGTCAACGGCAACATGTTCGCGGGCTTGTTCGGTTCCACCATCGGGCTGAAGCTCTCCCGGGAGGACAAAGAACTGTTGGAGTCCTCCGAGCGGACAGTGCCGTTCGGGCCCGCGGAGCGGCCCATGGGCGGCTACACCGGGCTGCCTGACGTCTGGAACGAAGAGGGCGACGGCGACAACACCCGGGCGCGTGCCTGGGCCGGGAAAGCCCTGGACTACGTGGCCACCCTGCCGCCCAAGGAACCCAAAATCCGGGCGCCCCGGACCGGCGGCCGCGGGACAGCGGCGCGGTAGCCGTGTCCGCCTCCGCAGTTCCCCGGCGGGACACCAACACCCTGGTGGTGGGTGCGGGCCAGGCGGGCCTGGCCACCAGCTACTGGCTGGCGCAGCGCGGCGTGGAACATCGCATCCTGGAGCAGCGGCCCGCCCTCGGCGGTGCCTGGCAGGACCGGTGGGATTCCTTCTACCTGAACACGCCGAACTTCTCCGTCGCCCTGCCGGGGTCCCCCTATGCAGGGCCTGACCCGGACGGGTTCCTGACCAAGGAAGCCACCATCGGGTTCTTCCGCGGCTATGCCAGGGACATCCAGGCCCCGGTGGAACTGGACACCGGGGTTACCCGGATCACCCCGACGGAAGAGGGCTTCACCGTCCTCACGGGCCAAGGCACCTGGACAGCCCGGAATGTGGTGCTCGCCAGCGGCGCGTTCCAGCGCCCCCGGATCCCTGCCGCCGCCGTCGGCATCTCCCCGGACGTCCTGCAACTGCACAGCCACGACTACCGCAACCCGGATCAACTGCCGCCCGGGGCGGTCCTGGTGGTGGGAACGGGGCAGTCCGGCGGGCAGATCACCGAGGACCTGCTCGACGCCGGCCGGACCGTGCACCTGTCCGTGTCGTCCTGCCCGGAGGCCCCGCGCCGTTACCGCGGCCAGGACATCTTCCACTGGATCCGGGAGGTGAACGTCCATGGCCCCGACTACGGCATCAACGCGCTGCTGGTGGACCAGCTGCCTTCCCCCGCCGGGCGGTTCCTGTGCAACCCGCTGTTGTCCGGCACCGGGGGCGGGCACAGCGTCCGGCTGCGCGCACTGGGCCGGCGCGGGGTCCGGCTGCACGGCCGGTTCGAGGGGGTCGACGACGGCGTCCCCGTCTTCACCGACGACCTCGCCCAGCGCCTGGCCGCCGCGGAGGCGGGGTTCAGCCAGCGGTTCAAGAAGCTCTTTGACGCCTATATCGACGCCGCGGGGATCGACGCCCCCGAGGCCGAGCCGGCGGAACCGGACAGCTGGCAGCCCGACGGGCCCGGTTCCCGGCTGGACCTCCGGGAAGAAGGAGTCACCTCCATCATCTGGTCCACCGGGTATGGGCTGGACTTCAGCATGCTGGACCTTCCGCTCCTGGACGAGTGGAACTACCCGCGCCACAGCAAAGGCGTGACGGAGCACCCGGGCCTGTACGCCGTCGGGCTTCCCTGGCTCACCCGGCATATTTCGGCCACCTTGGTGGGGGTGGGCCCCGACGCCGAGTACGTGACTGAACACCTGGCAGCGCGGGGCTGACCGGCACCCAACGGAGGTCAAGTTGTGAAACCGTTCCGCGTGATCCTGCTTCCCGGAAGCGTCCTCCCCGCCGGCCCGGCCTATGACGGCCTGCTGGAAGCCCTCGGCCCGGACGCGGACGCGATCGCCAAGGACCTCGAACTGTATGCCGGCGACGCCCCGCCACCGGGTTGGACCCTGGACACGGAAGCGGACGGGGTGCTGGGCGAGGCCGACGCCCGCGGCTGGGACACCTTCCACCTGGTGGGCTATTCCGGCGGCGGCGCGGCGTCCTTGGCGCTCACAGCCTCCCATCCCGGCCGGGTCCGCAGCCTGGCCCTGCTGGAGCCGGCTTGGGCAGGCAACTGGGATTGGAGCCCGGCGCACACCGAGTTGTGGAAACGCTATGGCGAGCTCAGCAACTTGCCGCAGGACGAGTTCCTGCCAGCCTTCATGAAGCTCCAGGTAAAGCCCGACGCCGTCCTGCCGCCTCCGCCGCCAGGCCCGCCACCGCCCTGGATGGCCAAGCGGCCGGCCGGAATCGGCGCCTTCCTGCACGAGTTCGGCACCTATGACCTGGACCGGGGCAGCCTGGCCGCCTTCGCGAAACCGGTGCTGTTCGTGCTGGGCGGCATGAGCAGCCCGGACGAGCAGGGCGACAATGCGGAGAGGCTGTCCCGGGTCTTCCGCGATTACCGGCTGGAAGTGTTTCCCGGGCGCCATCACTTCGACCCGCCGCACCGGGCGGAACCCGGGCGGGTCGCCGGGCTGCTCCTCGCCCACTGGGGGCGGGCCGAAAATGCCGGTTGAGCCTTACCCTGCCGAAGGCCCGGGCCTGTGCGCCTTCTGCCGTCCGTCGCGGTGGGCGAGGTAGGCGTAGACCATCAAGGCGAGCCCTGCCAGGATCATGACCGCCGGGAACGCGAAGTCCAACGGGATGAGCACCGCCGCGGACTGGAGGATGAAGATTGCGCCCATGGCGGCCAGAATGCCGGCCGGGACCAGCGGCCACTTCATCCGCTCCGCCTGATTGCCGGCAGGGCCGCCTTCATGGACCGGAACCAGGGACAGCACCCCAAACGTGGCCGCCAGGCCGAGGAACAGCACGGCGGCGGTGGGGGTGCCCTGCATCGCCTGCGGCAGGGCCACGATGGCCGCCAGGGTGAACATGACTCCGGATGGAATGAGGGCCCACCAGTTGGCGCGCTCCCGCAGGTACACGGCGGCGAAGCCGGCCCCCATGAAGAGGAACAGGAACGCCGCGCCCCAGGCACCGTCCGTCAGTTGGGTCGCGACGATGACGGCCGCCAGCCCAAGGAAGACCGAACCCGGGATGGCGGCCCACCAGTTTTCCCGGCGCCGGACGAACAGGGAGGCGAACAGGACCCCCACCGCCGCGAATATCAGTGGTGCCACAAAGGCCCCGCTGTCCGTGACGCCGAGCCGGTCCAGCAGCAACAGCCCACCCAGCGCGATCAGGACGATGCCTGCGATGATGCTCGCGTTTGTCGATTTCACGGTACGCCTCCCGGGTACGGCAGGCGGCCGGGATCCGCTCTGCCTAATTCAGGCTAGGGCGGCCGTCCAAGGCGGAACAGGGCACAAAGCCCCCGCCTCCCGCCCTGTTGATCCGCGCAAAAGCTGGCTACGGACTTTGGACCCTGCCAGCCGGGGAAGGTGCTGCGGGATGATTGTTTGAGGTTCCTTCCACAAGGGGCGGCTGAGTCAAACCGGCGGCCGGGAAGGGCCACGAGCCGACGAGAGCATTCAGATGGAAACACCCGCAGCACCCCGGGATGTGTTCCGGCCCCCCGCGTCCGCGCGGATCTTCATCCTCAACGACCACGAACCCGTGCGGAGGAGCCTCCGGGACCTGCTCGAAAATGATGGCTTCGCGGTTGCCGGTGAGAGCGGTTCGGCCGCAGAGGCACGCCGCCTCATCCCCGGCCTGAGCCCGGACCTGGCGGTCTTGGACGACAGGCTGCCGGACGGTACCGGGATAGAGGTCTGCCGGGACC
This sequence comes from Pseudarthrobacter sp. efr-133-R2A-89, assembly GCF_030209315.1. Taxonomy (NCBI): domain Bacteria; kingdom Bacillati; phylum Actinomycetota; class Actinomycetes; order Micrococcales; family Micrococcaceae; genus Pseudarthrobacter; species Pseudarthrobacter sp. efr-133-R2A-89. The sequence goes on from NZ_JARVSE010000014.1 coordinate 10,401, forward strand.
TCCGGGCCACAGCCCCGGCGGTGAAATCCCTGATCCTGACCAGCTGGGACGAACAGCATGCGGCGCGTGCCACGGTTCTGGCAGGCGCCTCCGGGTACCTCCTCAAACAGGTAAGGGACCACACGGAACTGCTGAACCGCATCCGCCGCGCCGCCGCCGGGGACACCTTGTTCACCTCCGAGATCAGGGACCGGGTGGCCGAAAGCCTCTACGCCGCGTCGTCTGCCTCGTGGTTGAAGAGCCTCACTGATATGGAACGGAAGATCCTCGCCTTCATGGCGCGGGGGTTGACGAACCGGCAGATCGGGCAGGAGATGCGGCTGCCTGAGGACGCCGTGATCGTCAGCGTGTCCTCTGTCCTGCAGAAACTGGGTTTCCGGCGCCGGGACCCGCTGATCCCGTTTCCCATCCCGCGGGCCTGGGACGTGGTGTCCTGACGGCCCGGACGCGGACACCCTCACATAGTTGTGGGGACCGTCCAGGTCACCCTCGTCCCCTCGCCGGGAGTGCTGTCGATAACGCAACTTCCGCCCAGGCGGGCTGCACGGATTTTCATGTTCTCCAGTCCGCTGACCCGTCCGGGATTTTCGAAGCCCCGCCCATGGTCGCGCACGGTCAGGACAACCTCGCTGTCCAGGGCGGCCAGCACCACATGGATATCCTCCGATCCCGAATGCCGCACCGCGTTGCTGACGCTTTCGGTCAGCACCGGAAGCAGCTGCTCGGCGATGTCGTCGCCCACCAGGTCAACGGGTCCGGAAAGTTGGACCCTCGGCAGGAACCCTGCGGCATTGGCAGCCTCCAGGACGGCGCGGAGGACGCGGCCGCTCAGGAGCTCCCGGTCAGGTTGCCGGGCCTGGAGCGAATAGATGGTGTCACGGAGCTGGTGGATGCAGTCGTCCAGCTCGGCGGTGATGCCCGCAATCCGGCGTTCATGGGCATCCGGGTCGGAGGTGTAGCGGCGCAGGCTTTGGATGCTGAGTCCGGCAGCGAACAGCCGCTGGATGACGAGGTCATGCAGGTCCGCCGCAATCCGCTCCCGGTCGATGAACAGTGCGTGTTCTTCCCGCAGCTGGTTCGCTTTGAGGAGTTCAAGCGTCAGCCCTATCCGTGAGGCGAACACCGCGCTCTGTTCAACGTCCAGGTCCGTATAACCTGCTCCGCCGGCTGAACGGGCCAGGATCAGCACGCTGTCGCGCTCGCCATCCGTGTCGCTGCCCAGGGCGGCCACCAGGACCGGACCAAGTTTTTCCCCCGACGCCGGCTCAAACACCTGGCGGGGATCGGTCAGGGTCTTGGACTGCCGCGACGCAAGAACCTCGGCAACCACGGGTGATGCGGGCAGTTCCTGCCCGGCTGGTACCGACTGGACGCCCATGGAGGTCCGGCACCGCAGGGTCCCGTCATCGGCAACAGACGCAACCAGGGACAAGGCCGAGGCCGAGGCGTGCATTGCCGCCTCGGCGATCATTTCCAAATTCTCCGTATCGGACCGCGGGTTGGCCTTCAGCCGGTCGCTGACTTCCATCCCTGCCTCCAGCCAGCGCTGGCGGCTGCTGCTGTCCTCGTACAGGCGCGCGTTCTGGATCGCCACGCCCGCGGCCGAGGCGAGGGCAACGGCCAGGTCCTCGTCCTCTGCGGTGAAGTCCTGGCCGTCGATTTTCTCGGTCAGGTAGAGGTTTCCGAAGACGGTGTCCCGGACGCGCACCGGAACGCCAAGGAAGGTCTTCATGGGCGGGTGGTTGGCAGGGAAGCCGACGGCCATCGGGTGCTCGCCCAGGTCATGGAGCCGCAAGGGCTTGGGTTCGCGGATCAGCTGCCCAAGAACGCCGTGGCCGGTGGGGAGGTCACCAATGACGCGGATGCCGTCGTCGTCAATGCCGACGGTGATGAAGTGGCTGAGCTGCTGGTCGTCGCCGATGACGCCCAAGGCGCCGTAGCGCGCTCCCACGAGTTCGCAGGCGGATTGCACCACCCGGTCCAGGACCGCTTCAAGGCTGAGGTCTTCCGCGAGGGACACCACCGCGCCGAGCAGGCCCTCCACATGCTCCTGGGTCCGCACCAGCTCGTCTGCCCGGTCCACGAACTCGCGGAGGAGTTCGCGGGTCCGCCGCCTGATAGGTTCACGCCACACGATAAGACACCTCGGTCGGTTGACCAGCATGATCCACGGCGGGCTTCATCGCCCTGAATCCGGGTAAGACAGTCCAAGACCCTCTCCCTGCCATGCTAACCCCCGGACCGCCGCACCGGACCCTGGCCAGGGGAAATTGGTTGGACCCGGCGCCGGCGCCCGCCGGGAGGCCGGATTGCTGCCGGGCCGGCCGTGATCCGGGGGACCTTGACGGGGATGCTGAATCGGAAGGCGCGGCGGGCGATGTGGTGGGTATCCGCCCGGCGCCGGACCGGGACAGTGGGCACCTGCTGGGCGGCGCGGGCGAAGAACCATGCCTTGGCGATCTCCACCAGCACCAGGTACAGGACGATCATGCCCAGCAGCGCAAGGAAGAACGGGACGGGCAGGGGGTCGAACCCGAGCACGCCCTGCAGCGGCGATAGGGGCAGGAGGATGCCCAGCACCACCACGCCAAGGGACGCCGTGATCAGCCCGGCGGATGGCCGGCTCCGCACGAACGGCACGCGCCGGGTGCGGATGGCGAAGATGATCAGGGTCTGGGTGGCGATCGACTCGATGAACCAGCCGGCCCTGAACTCCCCCGGTACGGCATCGAATACGAACAGCATCAGGGCAAACGTGGCGAAGTCGAACAGCGAACTGATGGGCCCGAAGAGGAACATGAACCGGCGGATGAAGGCGATGTTCCAGTGCGAGGGGGCGCGGAGCTGTTCCTTGTCCACACGGTCGCCCGGGATGGCCAGCTGGCCGCTGTCATACAGCAGGTTGTTGAGCAGGATCTGGCCGGGGAGCATGGGCAGGAAGCTCAGCACCACGGACGCAACGGCGGCGCTGAACATGTTGCCAAAGTTGCTGGAGGTGCCCATCAGGACATATTTGATGGTGTTAGCGAAGATCCGCCGGCCCTCCATCACCCCTTCGGCCAGGACGCCGAGGTCCTTGTCCAGGAGGACGACGTCGGCCGCGTCTTTGGCGACGTCCGTGGCACTGTCCACGGAGATGCCGATGTCCGCCTTGTGCAGGGCGAGCGCGTCGTTGACGCCGTCGCCCATAAATCCGACGGACCCGCCGCTTTGGCGCAGCAAGGCGATGATGCGGGCTTTTTGCTCGGGCGATACCCGGGCGAAGATGGTGGCCGTGCGGGCGGAGGCGGCAAGGTCGGCGTCGGACAGGGCGTCAATGTCCGCCCCGGTGAGGGTGCCGCCGGAGATGACGTCCAGGTCGGCGCAGACCTTCTCGGCCACCTTGGCGTTGTCACCCGTGGCGATCTTGACCGAGATGCCCAGTTCCTCCAGCCGGTCCAGCGATTGCCGGGCATTGGCCTTGGGCCGGTCCAGGAACACCAGGAAGCCTGCCAGGGTGAGGCCACGTTCATCGGCCGCGGTCAGCGTGCCCTGCCCGTCGGCCTGGCGGGTGGCGACGGCCACGACCCTGGAGCCGGCGTCGAACTGTTCATCCAGCAGGGCCTGCACGGCAGGGGCGACCGGACCGCACAGGGCCAGGACGTCCTCGGGGGCGCCCTTGGTGACCAGTTGCGGCGGCCCGCCGGCGTCCCGCACCAGCACGGTGGTGCGGCGGCGCTGGTGGTCGAAGCCGATCATGTCCAGCCGCTCGTAACGGGCGGGGTCGAACCCGGAGGCGCCCGGGCTGTCCCAGAGGGCGGCGTCCAGCGGGTTTTGCCCGGCGGAGGTGAGCTTCGCCTCGGTGTAGTCCGCCTCGGTAGCCAGCAGGCCCAGGGTGAGCAGGGCGTCGCCGGGCAACTCCGCCGTGGCCGGAAGGGCGGCCGTAAAGCTGATTTTCCCTTCGGTGAGGGTGCCGGTCTTGTCCGTGACCAGGATGTCCATGTCCCCCAGGTCCTCGATGCACACCAGGCGCTTGACCAGGACCTTCCGCTTCGCGAGCTGGCGGGTGCCGGTGGCCAGGGACGTGCTGACGACGGCCGGGAGCAGCTGCGGCGTGATGCCCACCGCGATGGCCAGGGAGAACAGCAGCGATTCGATCAGCGGGCGCTGCAGCAGCAGGTTGGCGATGAAGATGAGCGTGGTGAGTCCGATGGCCACCTGGAGCAGCAGGAAGGAGAACCGTTTGAGGCCCAGCTGGAATTCGGTTTGCGGCTGCCGTTCGCCCAGGCCCAGGGCGATCCGGCCGAATTCGGCACGGCCGCCGGTGGCCACCACCACGCCGGTGCAGTTGCCGGACTGGATGACGGTGCCCATGAACGCGCAGGAGGAGAGGTCCGCCAGGGCCGCGCCGGCCTGCACGGCGGCGGGGTCCTTGGCGGCGGGCAGGGACTCCCCCGTCAGGATGCTTTCGTCGCAGAGGAGGTTGCCGGTGGCCAGGAGGCGGATGTCCGCCGGGATGATGCCCCCCAGGGAGAGATGGACGACGTCACCGGGCACCAGTGCGGTGACGTCCACTTCCGTGGTTGCTCCGTCGCGGAGCACCACGGCACGGTGGGTGACGCGGTCGTGCAGGGCCTCGGACGCGCGCTCAGCCCGGAACTCGTTGGTGAATCCGAGTCCCACGCTGACCAGGAGGATCACGCCGATGACGATCGAGTTGGTGGCGTCCCCCAGGAAGAGGGACAGCCCGGCGGTGATGAGCAGGAGGATCAGGATGGGGCTGGCGAACTGGCGGCCCAGCACGGCCCAGCCGTTGGCCCGGTGGGTGCGGACGGCGTTGGGCCCGATCTCCGCCTGGCGCCGTTCAGCTTCCTCGCCGGTGAGCCCGCCCGGACCGGACCCGAGCCGTGCGAGCGCCTGGTCCGCAGTCAGGCCGGCTGCCTCGGTAATGGGCAGCAGGAGGGATGTCCGTTCCTGCACATTCAGCTCTGGCATGTAGGTCCGTTCGCACACTTAAGGAGTGGATGGATCCAAGAGTACGACGCCGGACCGACAGTGGCGCTGCACCTGCTCCCTTGCCTTCAGGCAGTGGGCCCGACAGCGCTACTTGAGGCTGAGGACCTCATCGATGGGACGGCCGTTGACGAACACCTGCGCGCTGGTGGCACCGGAGGCGGCCATGGCGGTGTACTCCAGTTGGGCCTTCGCCCGCGGGATATCGCACACGCCGCCCAGCATGAACTGCCCGGTCAGCCAGATGGTGATGGTGCTGCCGTCGAGCTCACCGGCAACATAGGTAAGGCTCGACTGGTACAGCACGTTGATCAGCCCGGACATCCCCACGTCACGGTTCTTGTTCGCGAGCAGGGTCCCGACGCTGGGGCCCACCTGGTCGGTGAAGCGGACGGGGCCGGTGGTGGTGGCCACCAGGCTGTCCCCGCAGCCGATCTTGGGACCGGATACGCCGTTGTCGCCCACGGCCACGTAGTAGATGGTCAGCGGGCCCACCTGCTCCGGGAGGCCGGTTGGGCCCGGTTCCTGCGTAGCCGTCGGGCTGGCAGGGGCGGACGACGGCGGCGCGGCAGCGGTAGTGCCCGGCGCGGGTGCCGTCGTGGCGGGCGTTGTGGTGGGGGCCGTGGAGGTTGGCGCGGCGGAAGGGCTTGCCGTGGCACTTGAGGTGGGGGCCGTCGTCGTACTTGGTGCCGCGGAACTGGTGCTGGGGGACGGGGCCGGCGGGCCAAAGCACCCTGTCAGCACGATCGCGGCGCTTAGCCCCAAAACACTGAGAACCGAAAGCCCGGCCTTGGCCATGATGCCCCCTACTGACGCGGCTCCCGCAGGCGCAGGATCCACTTTTGACGGTACTCCCGGGGGTTACTCCAGAACAGGGACTAAAGTCCGGCGGGATGTCGGCCCCGGCGCCGTACGTACCGGGAACGACGGCGGGCGGCCGGCGTGGGTGCCGGCCACCCGCCGTCGTCAATTGCTTCAGGGGTCAGGCGTTGCTTCAGGGGTCAGAGGCAAACGGGCTGGAACGCCGGGTCGGCGGGGCCGGACGGTTGGCCCAGGGCGTTGCCCACGAGCTGGTGGACCACGGGATCATTGGGCGTTTGGTCGTGTTCGATGACGTCCGCGGGGCACTTGTCCTGGATGGTGATGTTGGTGACCTGCCGCGCCGAACCGCTGAGGTACTGGCTGTTGTACGGGATGACCACCTCGTCGTGGGTGGTGGAGATGACCGTGTAGGCAGGACCGGCCACGGTATCGCCGATGGAGTTGAGCTCCTGCATGAACGGCGAGCCTGCCTGCTGGTCGGCGCAGGCGGCGCAGCCGGCGGCCGTGTAGTCAGGCGTAGGAACCAGGTCCGGCGGCGGGAGGATCACGCCTTTAGTGCCGTGGTTGGACGGGGCGATGCCGACGAGCTGGTGGACGTACTTGGCGCCGCCGAGGAAGCCCATGTAGTAACGGGGCATCATGCCGCCCTGGCTGTGGCCCACCAGGTCCACCTGCTTGGCGCCGGTGGCAGAGCGGACAGAGTCCACGAACGGGGCGAGTTCCTTGGCGGAATCCTTGACCGGAGCGGTGGCGTAAACACCGTTGGTGGCGCCGTAGTTGAGGGCGAAGACGCAGTAGCCCTGGCTCTTGAGGTAGGGCGACATGGTGGACCAGTTCTTCTCCATGCTCTCGAACGTGCCGGGAACAAGGATGACCGGATAGGGATGCTCTGCAGATGGCTTGCACGTCCAGTCGTTGGCGCCCGGCGGGGAGACATCAACGGCCTGGGCTGGGACTGCCACCAGGGAGGAGGCAAGTACAGCGGCTGCTGCAACGGACAGGGCCCGGGTTAGGAATGACATGGAAACCTCTTTGTTCGTCTGTCTGCGGGGCGCCGGGCCTCATGGTTTTGGGGGACCCATGAGCACCGGCTGAGGTTTTCCATGCTTGCAGCGATGCCTTCCCGGCACAGCGGATCTGCACGGATGTGCGGCCAAAATCCCGTCCCAGCCTAGCCGCGGACCACGCCGGATGTGACCCACAGCACAGGTATTGTTACTGGTGAGTAGATATTTTTGGCCCGCCCGCGGCGTGGACGGGCTCCCAGGGGCGTTTGCACGAATGTGCAGTTTGCGGCTCGCGCCGAGATCGCCGGAGCGGTGTCCGGGTCGCCGGAGCGGTCCGGCGGGCTCGCAGCGTTCCGGCGGGCTCGCAGCGTTCCGGCGATTTCGAGGGCTGGCGGAATACGGGCGGGCTGAATCGGGCCGGGCGAAATCAGAGTCAGGCCAGCAGCCAGCGCTTCCAGCGTGGCTGCTCGGGTGGCGGCGCCGGTTCCGGCTCCTCGCCCAAGGCCATCGCGGCCTGGACGAGATCGTCAGCGGTGAGCGTCATGACGGCCTCCCGGTCGAGGGCGTCGAGGCTCTGTTCCTCGTCCAAGGAGAGCCGCAGCGCCTGGCGGTTGAGCGCCTGCTCGAATAGCGTGCGGGCGAACCGTGCGTTGCCGGAGTCTTCACCGGCGTGGAGCCCGGTGAAGATGCGGCGCAGCATCTGGTCCGCTTCCGGCTCCAGGATGTACTCGTGCTGGGCCAGCATCTGGCTGAAGATGGCCAGGAGTGCGTCCACGGAGTAGTCCGGGAACGTGATCTCGCGGGCGAACCGGGAGCGGAGTCCGGGGTTGGAGAGCAGGAAGGCCTCCATCAGCCGCGGGTACCCGGCCACGATCACCACCAGGCGATGGCGGTGGTCCTCCATGCGTTTAAGCAGGACCTCGATGGCTTCCGGGCCGAAGTCCATCCGGCCGTCCTCCGGGGCCAGCGCATAGGCCTCGTCGATGAACAGGACGCCGTCCAGCGCACGCCGGATCACCCGGTCGGTCTTGATCGCGGTCTGGCCGACGTACTGCCCCACCAGGCTCGAACGGTCCACCTCAACGAGGTGGCCCTTCTGCAGCAGGCCCACCGCCCGGTACATCTCGGCCAGGAGCCTGGCCACGGTGGTTTTGCCCGTGCCGGGGTTTCCGAGGAACACCAGGTGCTGTGAGGTGGCCACTTCCGGCAGGCCGTGCGCCTTGCGCCGCGCCTGGACCTGGAGCAGTGCGACCAGGGCCCGCACCTGTTCCTTGACGGTTTCCAGTCCCACCAGCGCGTCGAGCTCGGCCTGCAGCTCGGAGAGCGGCCGCGCCGGCCCGGGCCTGGCACCCATGAGGTCGCCGACGAGATCGTCGACGCGTTCCGAACCAGGCAGCTTGAGTTGATCGGCGAGGTGGCCGATGGTTTCACGCAGGTCGTCAAGCGGATTGCGGCTGAGAGCCATGGCTCCACTGTAGACCTTGCTCCCCGCGCGCGTCGGCCCGGCGCCACCAGTTCCAGGGCTGAAACCGCCGGAAAGGTGCCGGCTCGCCGTCCCTTTCCGGCGTCCCGGCACCCTTCCGGCGATTTGGCGGCGAGTCGAAGGGTGGCAGGGCGCTTTTCAGAGGGAGGCGCCGCCGCAGATCACGTAGTTCTGGCCGGTGATGGACTTGCCGTGCGGACCCAGGAGGAACGCGGCCAGGGCGGCGACGTCCTCCGGGTCCACCAGCGCGCCGAGGGCCGGCAGCTTCACCGGGGTGGCGGCGCGGCCGGGGTCATTCAGCATCGGAGTGTCGGTGGGTCCCGGGGAGAGCACATTGACGGTGATCCCCCGCGGTGCCAGCTCCTGCGCCCACGTCCGTCCCAGCCCCATCAGCGCGGCCTTCGTCGCGGCGTAGTGGCTCTTGCCCGGCATCCCCGTGGAGGTGCGGCTGCCCAGCAGGACGATCCGGCCGCCGTCGGGCATGGACGGCACCAGTTCGTTCGCCAGAACGGACGCGGCCGCCACGTGGACGGTGAACATCCCCGCCAACGCGGCCGGGTCAAGGGAGCCGATATGGGCGGTCCGCTGGAACCCGGCGGCGTGCACCAGGGCATCAGCCGGTTCCAGCCCGGCCAGGACATCCGGCAACGATTCGGGATCCGAGAGATCGGCCTGGAGCCACGCGAACTTCCCGACCAGCGAAGACTCGGTCCGGCTCAGCCCAGTCACGGCCCACCCGTCATCCAGCAGCTTCGCGGCAATCGCCTTGCCGATCCCCGAGCTGGTGCCAGTGACCACCGCGTGCTGGGTCATGCGTCCCCGCCCGGCGTGGTGGTGCCCTGGTACGCCCACTGCGGGTCGACCCGGACGAACTTGATGGCCTGCCGGAAGTACGTGTACGCGATGTTCAGTGCACCGTCCGGGCCCTGGTGGATGGACGGGTAGGAGTATTCGCGGTTGAGTCCGTCGCGGGAGTTGTTGGACAGGCAGTATCCGTCCCCCACATCCAGATTTCTACGGATCGGCCACGACCGGCCGGAGTCCTCGGAGATGGCCAGGGTCATCGGCGAGCGCGGCGTCCCCCAGAAGGCGCGCTTCACGCCGTCGTCCTCGGGGAAAGCTGAGGCGTCCGGCTCGGCCACCTGCCCCTGTTCCCCGGCCAGGCCGTCGTCGTCGATTTCGTCGTAGAGGGACAGGCGCCGTTCGGTGCCCTCCCCCGCCCGGCTGTGGTTGTATACCAGGGCCAGGCGGCCGTCCGCGAGCGCGGTGAACTGGATGGACGAGTTGTTGTTGGGCAGCTCGGTGGGGACCGGCTCGCTCCAGGTGGTGCCGTCGTCCGTGGAGCGGGATTCGTAGATGGCGTCGGCCCAGCGGCTGCGGAACAGGGCCAGCAGGGAGCCGTCGGCCACGGGCTGGATGTTCATGTGGACGCAGCCCAGGCTGCCGGGAAGCACGTGCTCGCTCCAGGTGGCGCCGGCGTCGTCGGAGATCATCACGGCGCTGTCGTCGCTGTTGCCCACCCACTTTTCGCCAGGGGTGGTGATGCAGCGGAAGATCGGGATGATCAGCCGGCCGGACGGGAGCACCACGGGCAGTTGGCGGACGAAGACGCCGCCGGTTTCGTTCGCGGCAAACAACGTCTCCACGTCGCCCCAGGTGCGGCCGCTGTCCAGGGAAATACGACGGCGGACCTCGGCGGTGTCCTGGTTGCCCGCCTTCTGCGCGGTGTACAGGAGCCAGAGGGCTTTGTCCGGCGCAACGAACAGGATGGGGTTTTGCTCGGACCGGGTGGAGTCATTCGAAAGCTGGACGGCGTCGCACCACTGGCTGCTGCCGGGCTCCAGGGTGGAGAACCAGATGGAGATGTCCGGCACGCCTTCCTGGGTGCCGCCAAACCACACACAGCCTAAACGGCCGTCGGGAAGGGTGAGCAGGTTGGCCGCATGGCTCTGCACGGTGGGGGCGGGCAGGTAGGCGAAGTCGGCGCCGTCGGCCGTCTTGACCGCCCCGTCCGGGGTGATGGTGCTGTACGCGTCGGTGGTGGTGTTGGGCATAGGAATCAGTCCTCTTTGGTTCCGGCAGCGGAAGTTGCAGCGTCGAGGTGGGACTTGGCGATCTGTTCCAGGTGCGTCAGGTCCGAGGCCACGGTGGTGAACGTGTAGCCCTGCCGCAGCCGCTGGTTGGCCACTGTGCCGGCGGCCGTGTGGATGCCGGCGGCGATCCCCGCGGAGGCCGCTGCCTCGGCGATGGTCTCCAGGGCGGCGTTGAATTCGGTCTCGACGGCGGGGTCCCCGGGGAATGCCCCACCCACCGCGATCGCGAGGTCGGACGGGCCCACGTAGATGCCGTCCAGGCCCGGGGTGGCGCAGATTTCCTTGACGTTGGCCAGGCCCTCAGGGGTTTCGATCATGGCGAAGACCAGGGTGGTGGCGTTGGCCTCGGCCGGGACGGGGCCGATGCGCAAGGCCGAACGCATGGGGCCGTAGGAGCGGCCGCCCAGCGGCGGGTACTTCGCTGCCGCCACAGCCGCGGCGGCGTCTTCGGCGTTGTTGATGAGCGGAACGATGACCCCCACGGCGCCGGCGTCCAGTGCCTTGCCGATGGCGGTGAAGTCGTTGGCCTCCACCCGGACCATGCCGACGGCGGTGTGCCCGGCGTCGATGGCCATCAGCCCGTTGAGCACGCCGGAGTAGCCCAGCAGGCCGTGCTGCGCGTCCAGGGCCACGTAGTCGTAGCCGAGCCGGCCGATGCGTTCGGTGGCCACGGGCGCGTCCAGCACCGCCCAATAGCCCACCGCCTGCTCACGGGCGCGGATCTTGCGGGCGAATTCGAGGGCCAGTTCGGAGGTCATCAGAGTCCTTCAGTCAGTTCGGTTCAGTCAGTGCGAAAAGTCAGGAAAGCGTCAGCGGTTGTAGGCGGGCATCGGGCCGCGCAGAGAGCTGCCCACGGCGTCGCAGGCTTCCACGACGTCGGCCGGCAGCGGCCCGTTGGCCACGGCGGCGATGTTGGCGCGCAGCTGCTCCACCTTGGACCCGCCCAGCAGCATGGACCCGACGCCGGAGCGGTAGGCGAGCCAGCGCAGCGACAGTTCCGCGAGGGTCACGTCCGCGTCGACGGCGATCCGGGACAGCTCACCGATCGCGTCGAACAGCTGCTTGTCCCAGTACCGCTGCGTGTACATGGCGGCGAGCTTGGAGTCGCCGTAGCGGCCCTCGGTGGGCTTAGCCTCAAAGCTGTGCTTGCCGGTGAGCAGGCCGCCGCCCAGCGGGTTGTAGACCATGGTGTGCACGTTGTGGGTGGCCGCGAACTCGAGGTATTCCTCCTCCAACCGGCGGGCCACCACGTTGTAGAGCTGCTGCGCCACGACGGGCTGCGGCGCCCCCACTTCACGCGCCGTGTGGATCACGTCGGCGATCTGCCAGGCGGCGAAGTTGGAAACACCCAGCGCGCCGATCTTCCCCTCGGCCACCAGCTCAGCAACCGTGGCCAAAGTGTCAGAGAGGGGCGTGGCCCGGTCCGGCTGGTGCAGGTAGAACAGGTCGATGCTGTCCACACCCAGGCGGCGCAGGCTGCCCTCGACGCTGGCCCGGAGCCCCTCAGGAGACAGCGGCGTATTGGAGCCGTGGTCCGCGTGCGGCATGCCGGCCTTGGAAGCCAGGATGACGCCGTCGCGCTTTCCCTTCAGGAGGCGCGCGAGCATCTCCTCGGTGACCCCGCCCACGTAGGCGTTGGCGGTGTCGATGGTGGTGATGCCGGCGTCGAGCGCCTCGGACACCATCCGGCCGGCGGTGGCCTCGTCAACGGTGTCGCCGAACGTCATGGTTCCCAGGACCAGCCGGGAGATGGGGAGTTTCAGGCCGTCCACCTGGGCGCCTTCGGGCTGCGTGCTCATGCGTTGATTCCTCGTGGTTGCGGATGCGGTAAGAGTTACTGGTTGGACAGGGCCAGGGAGCGGACGATGTGCCGTGGCTTCAGGCCCGTCATGGTGGAGGGGTCCAGGGCCGCGCGGCGGAGCTTGCGGGTGTAGTCCTCCTTGGGGGCGGTCAGGACGGACGCGGTGCTGCCGTGTTCCACGAGCTTGCCGCGCTGCATCACCATGACGCTATCGCTGATCTCCTGCACCACGCCAAGGTTGTGCGAGATGAACACGTACGTGATGCCGGTTTCGTCCTGGATGGATTTGAGCAGCCGCAGCACCTGTGCCTGCACGGAGACGTCCAGGGCGCTGGTGGCTTCGTCGCAGACCAGCAGTTCGGGCTTGGACGCGAGCGCCCGGGCAATGCCGATGCGCTGGCGCTGGCCGCCGGAGAACTCGCCGGGGTGCTTGTCCAGGGACCGGACGGGCAGGCCCACCTGGTCGATCAGCTTCGCCGCCGCCGCGTGGCGTTCGGCCTTGGAGCGGATGCCCTGCAGCTTGAGGGGTTCGGCCACGATTTCCTGGGCGGTCATGTGCGGATCCAGGGAACCGTACGGGTCCTGAAACACCATCTGGAACTTGGAGCGCATGGGCCGCAGCTTCGCTTCGCTCATGGCCGCGATGTCCGTCCCGTCCAGGTTGATGGACCCGCTGGTGGGGGTCACCAGCCGCATGAGGGCCTTGGCGATGGTGGATTTGCCGCAGCCGGATTCACCCACCACGGCGATCGTCTTGCCTTTGTCCACAGAGAACGAGACATTGTCCACGGCCCGGAACGTGCCGCCGGGGACGTGGTAGTCCACCACCAGGTTGTCGACGGCGAGGAACGGCTTAGTCATTGCGTGCTCCGGTCTGGGTGAGGGCTGGGTCAGTGGTGGCTGCGGGTGTGCCGGCGGCAGGACTGCCTGGGGCACCGGCGGCCGAGCGGCGGCCGGTGGCGGCGGGCGTTTCGTCCCACTCCCCCAGCACGGGCACGGCGGCCAGCAGGGTCTGCGTGTATTCGGTGGCGGGGCGGTCCACGATCTGCTGGACCTCGCCGGATTCGACGAAGGAGCCGTCCTTCATCACGTGGATGCGGTCCGAAATGAGCCGGGCCACACCGAGGTCGTGCGTGATCATCAGGATGCCGATGCCGCGCTGTTCCTGCAGTTCCAGCAGCAGGTCCAGGATGCCGGCCTGCACGGTGACGTCCAGCGCCGACGTCGGCTCGTCTGCCACCAGCAACTGCGGCTCGCTGGCCAGCGCAATCGCGATCAGCACACGCTGCAGCATGCCGCCGGAGAGTTGGTGAGGGTATTTCTTCAGCTGCTTCTCCGGCGTGGGGATGTGTACCTGCTCCAGCAGACGCACGGCCCGGGCCTGCAGGGCCGCCTTGTCCTTGGCGGACGCGGCACCGGCAATCCGGATGGCTTCGAACAGCTGGCTGCCGATCGAATGGACCGGGCTCAGCGCCGTCATGGGGTCCTGCGGGATCAGCGCCAGGGTCCTGCCGCGCACCTTGTCGATGGCTTTGGGGTCGGCCGAGATATCGACGCCGTCAATCAGCACGGTGCCGGACAGTACCGCCAGGTCCTCGGGCAGCAGGCGGAGGATGCCCATCGCCGTCGTGGACTTGCCTGAACCGGACTCGCCGATGATGGTGACCGTTTCGCCGCGGTGGATGCTGAAGCTGACGGCGTCCACGGCGCGGATGATGGCGGTGTCCGTGATGAGCTCCACCTGGAAGTCGCGGACCTCCAGCAGGGGCTGTTCGGTGAACTTCGGGGTCTCGGGTGAGGAAGCCATGTCAGGCACCCTTCTTCTTGCGGCGGGGACGGTCGCGGAGGCCGTCGCCCAGCAGGTTGACGCCCACCACCATGAGCACGATCACCAGGCCGGGCAGGGTGACCATCCACCAGGAGGTGGTGATGTAGTCCTGGCCGTCGGAGATGATGCGGCCCCAGGTGGCGAAGGGCCGCTGCGGGCCGGCGCCCAGGAAGGACAGCGCGGATTCGAGCAGCACGGCCTGCGCCAGCAGGAGCAGCACCACCAGGGTTGCCTGCTTGATGACGTTGGGGATGATGTGCTGGATTAGGATCTGGATGCGGTGCAGGCCCAGGATCCTGGCGGCGGAGACGTACGGCTTTTCGCGTTCCACCAGCACCATGGAGCGGGTGAGGCGGGCAACTTCGGGCCATTGGGCGATGGCGATCACGAACGTGATCACCGGGATGGACGGGCCGAAGAGTGCCACCACCAGGAGCAGCATCATGAGCAGCGGCAGGGACATCTGGGCTTCGAGGATGCGGGAGATGATGGTGTCCACCCAGCCGCCGAAGTAGCCGGCGGCGGAGCCGAGGATCACGCCGATGGCGCCGGAGACCAGCACGGCCAGCACGCCGATTGTCAGCGAGACCTGGCCGCCGTGGAGGACGCGGGAGAGCAGGTCGCGGCCCAGCTGGTCGGTGCCGAACAGGTGCCCGTCCGTCAGCGGCGGCAGGCGCCGGGCGGCGAGGTCCTGGAAGTTGGCGTCCGGCAGCGGGAGCACGTTGGCCAGGATGATGGGGATGATCACCAGCAGGGTGCAGATGGTCCCCACCACCAGTTTCCACTGGGCGGATTTACGACGCCGGGTGGCGCCTGCCTTGGCGATGTCCGCCTTGGTGACGGCGCTGGGGCTGGGCTGCTTGGCTTGCGGCGAAGCGGAGCCGGAGGGGGTTGCCGAATCGATGCTCATGCTGTGGCCGCCTTTCCAAGACGAACGCGGGGATCAAGGAGCGGGTAGGCGAGGTCGATGAGCAGCTGGACGCCCACCGCCAGGAGCGCGGTGATGAGGACCGTGGCCTGGATGAGGGGGTAGTCGCGGGTTTCGAGGGCCCGGACAATCAGGGAGCCCACGCCGGGCCAGGCGAACACCACTTCAACCACCACCACGCCGTTGAGCATGGCGGCGAACCTGGTGCCCAGGGCGGTGAAGACGGGGATGGCGGAGTTGCCCATGGCGTAGCGCCAGGTGAGCACGGAGTTCTTCACGCCGCGGGAGCGGGCCACGGTGAGGTACGGGGCGGCCAGGTTGTTGGTCATTTCGCGGCGCACCATGCGGGAGATCAGCGCGATCTGCAGGATTGCGATGGTGACGGTGGGCAGGACCAGGCCGCCCCAGGTGGCGAAGCCGGAGGCCGGAAAGAGGGGGACCAGCACGGCGAAACCGGTGAGCAGCATGATGCCGGTCCAGAAATCGGGCATGGACTGCCCGGCGATGGTGAGCACGTTGACGCCGAATTCGCGGCCGGTGTCGGGGCGGCGGGACATCCACACCCCCAGCGGGATGGCGACGACGGCGGTCAGCAGGATTGCCGACGTCGCCAGGGTCAGGGTGTAGGGCAGCCGTTCGAAGACCACCTGCATGGCGGGGGCCTGGAAGGAGTAGGACTGGCCGAGGTTGCCGGTGAAGAGCTGCTGGATGAAGATCCAGTACTGCTCCAGCACCGGCTTGTTCAGGCCGAACTGTTCGCGGACCTTGTCCAGCTGTTCGGTGGTGGCCAGGGGTCCGGCGTAGGAAACGGCGGGGTCTCCCGGGGCCAGGCGGATCAGGATGAACACCGTGGATACCGTGAGGAACACGGTGAGCAGGCCCTGTCCCAGGCGCTTGAGGATGTAGTTCGCCATTGCTTAGGCCTCCAGCCGGACGTCGACGAGGGGGTAGGAGTTGGTGGGAGCAAGGTTGATGCCGGAGACCCGGTTCCGGTGGGCCAGGACGGACTTGGGGACGAATGCCCAGGCGCAGGGCCAGGTGTCCCAGACGGCCTGTTGGGCGTCGTTGAGCAGCTGGGTCCTGCGGGCCGGGTCCGCTTCTGCGGAGGCGGCCTGGATCTTGGCGGTGACCTCGGGGATCACGTAGCCCTGGTAGGTGTCGCGGGTGGCTTCCTTTTCCGGGGTGCCGGTGTACATGCCTTGGAGCATGGTGATGGCCAGGCCGGTGGGGCTGGGGTAGCCGTTGGCCAGCAGATCCCAGTCGCCCTGTTTGCCTTGGCGCCAGGCCATGATGTTGCCGCCGGGTTCGAACTGCTGGAGTTCGGCCTTGACGCCGATCTTGCCGAACATTTCCACGAGGGCTTCCATCACGGAGGTGTCGGAGGCGAATTCGCCGGTTTCCCAGATGATCTTCAGGGTGAGGTCCTTGACGCCAAGTTCTGCAAGGGTGGCCTTGGCCTTCTCGGGGTCGTACACGTATTCGCCGGTCTTGTGGTAGCCGGTGAGGCTGGAGGGGGTGACGCCTTCGGCCTGGGTGACGGAGTCCACCAGGACGTCCTTGACCAGGGACTGGCCGTCGATGGCCATGCTGAGGGCCTGGCGGACGCGGGGGTCGGCGAGGGGGTGGCCGGCGGGCTTGCGGAAGTTGAAGAAGATCTGGTTCAGGCGCAGGCTGGAGGCTTCCTGGAGCGTGACTCCGGGCAGGCCGGCCAGTTGGGAGCGGGAGTCCGGGGTGATGGAGTCGATCACGTCCACCTCGCCGGAGCGAAGGGCGATGACGCGGCTGGATTCCTCGGGGAGGAACCGGACTTCCACCTTGTCGATGCGCGGGGCGGGGCCCCAGTAGTTCTGGTTGCGCTCCAGGCTGTAGGTGCCGGCGCCGCGGTTGTACTTGGTGACCACATAAGGGCCGGTGCCCAGGCCTTCCTGGAGTTCCTCCGGTTTGTTCTGTGCGGCAGGGGTTATCAGGATCATGCTCATCAGCGAGTCCAGGATGGGGACCGGCTTCTTGGTGACCATCTTGAACGTGCGGTCATCCACGGGGACAACCTCGGGGAATTCGGGGAAGAACCCGGCCACGAAGGAGCCTTGGACCTGCTTGTACATCTTCAGGGCGGTGGCCACGTCTTCGATTGTGACGGGGCTGTTGTCCGAGTAGCGGATGCCCTCGCGCAGGCGGACGGTCCATTCGGTGGGGCCGGTCATCTCGAAGCGTTCGGCCAGCACCAGGACGGGCTTGGTTTCGGGGCCGATGGCGGTGAGGCCCTGGCGGACCGAGCGTTGCACGGTGACGGCTGCGTCAAACTGGTTGAGCTTGTTGTCCAGGCTGACCAGGGACCGGTTGAGGGCCAGGGTCAGGGTGCTGGGTCCGGGGAGTCCGGTGGGGCCGGCGCAGCCGGCCAGGCTGCCGGTGCCCAGCAAGAACCCGGCGGCCGCACCAAACTGCAGCAGGCGGCGGCGGGAAATCTCACTTCCTTGAGGAAGAACGGTCATCGTTGACCTCTCGGTAGATCGGGGATGGCGGGCTGCCGGAATGGCTGCGCCGAATGTTGTGTCCATCACTTTGCCACTCCTGCGCAAATTGCGCAACCTACCTAGCGCGATTCGCGCAACCGTGTCATGATGATGGAAAGCTTCCCGCTGATTGGCGGGTTCCAGCCGACTATGACGAGAGGAGCACCGTGGCTTCCGTATTTGTGCAGGCCGACGACTTCTCCGGAGCCGCCGAGGTTGGGTATTGCTTTGTGGAACATGGGCTGACGGCGCAGGTCACGCTCGCCGCGGGTACGTCTTTCGGAGCGCACGACGGCGGCCCCTCCTTTGCGGGAGAGGTCACCGACGTGGTGGTCGCCGATACACACTCCCGCGGCCTGTCCGGGGCCGAGGCTGAGGCGTTGGTGAAGGAGGCGTTCTCCGGTCCCGAGGCCTCTGCCGCACAGGTGCAGTTCAAGAAGATGGATTCCCTGTGGCGCGGCAACATCCAGGCTGAGGTGTCGGCCTTGGCCAGCCTTGGCTTCCACGCCGTGATTGCGGGCGCACTCCCCCAGCTGCAGCGCACAGTACGCGGTGGCAAGCCGCTGGCTGCCGGCACTCCCCTGGCGGAAACGGACCTCTGGCAGGCCGAGCTGTTGGCCCCGCCAGCGGATGTTCCCTCATTGCTGGCCCCGGCGGATCCGTCTTCTGTGCGCTCCGTTGATCTGGCTGCGGTCCGCTCCGGATCCCTGGCTGCGAAACTCGCCGGGCTGCTCGAACCCGGCCGGCCGCAGCTCGTGGTGCTGGACGGCGAGACCGTCCGGGACCTGGAGAACACCGTGGACGCCCTGCTGGAACTCGAGTTCCGGGCCGGCGGACGCCGCATCGTGCTGGTCGGGACCGGCGGGGCGGCCGATGTCCTCGCCCAGCGGCTCAGCACACGACTTGCGCGGAATGCGCAACCTGTGGCAACGGCTGACACAACCACCGCGGAACCGCAGGAGGCACCCGGGCCGGTACTCGCCGTCGTCGGCTCCGCTTCACGGACCGCGCAGGCGCAACTGGCTGCCCTTGAAGCCAGGGGGTTCACGGTGGTCCGGCTGCACCCGCTCTACGCCGGTGCGGACGGCGCCTACGTGTCCCAACTGGCCCAGGTTTCGGCGGATTTGCGGTCAGGTGCCCGCGTGATCATCACGTTGGCGGCCCAAAAAGTGGACCCGTCCGCTTCACCCCGCATCGTGCAGGCGCTGGCAAGGTTCGCCGCCGAGGCCGTCAAGGGAACCCGGGCTGACCTGATCCTCACCGGCGGTGAGACGGCCCGGGAGGTGCTGGACGCCGTCGGCCGCTCTAGCCTGGTGCCGCTCGCAGCGGTGCAGCACGGAGCCGTGCTGAGCCGCGCGGACGACGGGACGCTGGTGGGCACCAAGCCCGGCAGCTTCGGCGACCACCTGGCCCTCCTTCAGCTGTACGACGAAATCCGGAAGCGCCGCGGCCAGGCCGCCGCAGCTTCCACCCAAACCCTTTCCCACAAGACTTCCGAAGAATCTGGAGCAACAATGACTGACGAATCAACGCATAACCAGCCCCTCCCCTACGTGGCCGTGACCATGGGCGATGGCGCCGGCGTGGGGCCCGAGGTGGTGGTGGCCGCCGTGCTGGATCCGCAGAGCAACGCCGAGTGCCGGCCCGTGGTGATCGGCGACGCGCTGCGGCTGCGCCAGGCCGCGGAGACCCTGGGCATCGAGGCGGACATCCAGCCGATCGAGGATGTGGACGATGCTGTGTTCACGCCGGGCCGGGTGAACGTGATCGATCTGGCGCTGCTGCCGGCGGACCTGCCGTGGGGGCAGCTGTCACCCGTGGCCGGGCACGCCGCCTACGAATACATCCGGGTGGCCAGCGAGCTGGCGATGGCCGGGAAGGTGCAGGCCATTTGCACCGCGCCGCTGAACAAGGAGGCGCTGCACGCCGCCGGGCACATCTTCCCCGGGCACACCGAGCTCCTGGCGCACCTGACCGGCACGGAGGAAGTGTCCATG
Organism: Pseudarthrobacter sp. efr-133-R2A-89; assembly: GCF_030209315.1. Taxonomy (NCBI): domain Bacteria; kingdom Bacillati; phylum Actinomycetota; class Actinomycetes; order Micrococcales; family Micrococcaceae; genus Pseudarthrobacter; species Pseudarthrobacter sp. efr-133-R2A-89. The sequence goes on from NZ_JARVSE010000014.1 coordinate 29,865, forward strand.
ATGCTCTCCACACCAAAGATCCGGGTGATCCACGTGACCACGCACATCGGGCTGGTGGATGCCATCCGCAAGATCAACCCGGACCTGGTGGAGCGCACCATCCGCCGCGGCCACGAGGCGCTGGTGCGGGCGGGCATTCCCAACCCGAAGATCGGCGTGTGCGCCATCAACCCGCACGCCGGCGAGAACGGCCTGTTCGGCCAGGGCGAGGAAGCGGAGAAGATCGAGCCGGGAGTGAAGGCGGCGCAGGCGGATGGGATCAACGCGGTGGGCCCGCTGCCGGCGGACACACTGTTCTTCCTGGCCGGCCGCGGCGATTACGACCTGGTGGTGGCCATGTACCACGACCAAGGGCACGGGCCGGTGAAGGTGCTGGGCATTGAGGCCGGCGTGAACATCACGGTGGGCCTGCCGGTGATCCGGACGTCCGTTGACCACGGCACCGCGTTCGACATTGCCGGCAGGAACATCGCCGATTCCCGGTCCATGGTGGAGGCGCTGCACCAGGCGGCGGAGATGGCCACCCGCCCGGCCCACGTTGGTTGAGCCAGTCGAAACCCATCGGTGACTAGCATGGGTACCACTGCCACCGCCATGCCCACGGGAAGGAGACCGGGAATGCTCAGCGCAAACGCGCGGCGCGAGGAGATCTACCACCTTGCCGTGACCACCGGCCTCGCGTCCGTGGAGGAGCTCTCGGCGAAGTTCGAGGTGACGGCGTCCACCATCCGCCGCGACCTGGCGTTGCTGAACGGGCAGGGCCGGCTGGCCCGCACCTACGGCGGGGCGATGGCGCTGGGCGCGCACCCGGAGGCTTCGCTGCGGCAGCGGACGGGTGAGGCGTTCGAGCAGAAGCACGCGATCGCCCGGTGGGCGGCCTCGGTGATCCAGCCCGGGGAGAGTATCCTGCTCGACGCCGGCTCCACCGCAGGTGCCCTGGCGCACGAGCTGCGCGGGTTTGACCGGTTGTCGGTCACGACGCCGGGGATCAACACGCTGCAGGAGCTGGCCGAATGCGATGGCATCGAGGTGGAATGCCTGGGCGGCCGGCTGCGCAGTGTTTCCCAGAGTTTCGTCGGCCCGCTGGCGGAGGCGGCGCTGGAGCGGATGAGCTTTGACCGCGTCTTCCTGGGGGCGGACGCCGTCACCGCCGACGACGGCATCTGCGAGGCCGACCATGCCCAGACCCGCCTCAAGGAGCTGATGGCCCGGCGGGGACGTGCTGTTTATGTATTGGCCGACTCCTCAAAGCTGGGCCTTCGGCCTTTCCACGCCTGGGCCCGCTTGGCGCTTCCCTGGACGTTGGTGACGGACGACGGCGCCGACCACGCCCAGGTGCAGAAGTTCCGGGACGCGGGGGTCAGCGTTGAGGTGGCTGCGGTTTCTGCGTAGGTTCTGCCGGGTACGCTGCTGCTACCAAGCACCTGAATGAAACGGAGACGTCCATGCACGCCGTGCTCGAATACACCTACGCTGACGACTACCTCGAGAGCCGCGAGCAGTACCGCGCCGACCACCTCCGGGCGGGGTGGGAAGCGGTGGAACGCGGCGAGCTTCTGCTGGGCGGCGCAGCCGGCGAAGGCCCCTTCAAGGGATTGCTGATTTTCACCGGCGAGAACCCGTTGGAGGCCGCCAAGGCGTTTGCCGCCGCAGACCCCTACGTCATCAACGGTGTGGTGACGTCGTGGACCGCCAGCCCGTGGACCACCGTATTGGGCAACGAGGCCGCTTCACCGGTCCACCCGTAGACGTGAGCGCTTGGCCGCACTGACCTGAACCTACTCGGCGATGTCCTCGGCCCACAGCTCCGGCTTGTCGGACTGGAACGAGCGCATCATGTCCACGCAGCGCTGGTCATCCAGGACCAGCACCTCAACCCCGCGTGCGCGCAGGAGGTCCAGTTCGCCGTCGAACGTGCGCGCCTCCCCCACCACCACGCGGGGGATCTTGAACTGGATAATGGTTCCCGCGCACATGGCACACGGGGCCAGCGTGGTGTAAAGCGTGGTGTCCCGGTAGCTCTTCTGCCGGCCGGCGGCGCGAAGCGCTGACATCTCGCCGTGCGCGATCGGATCGGCGTTCTGGACCCGTTCGTTGTGCCCGCTGGCGAAGACGTCGCCGTCCCGGGCGATCGCAGCGCCGATGGGGATGCCGCCTTCGGCCAGGCTCTTCCGGGCGGCCTGGTAGGCGGCCTCGAATGCCGGAAGGTCCGTGCTGTCCAGTGCCGGCGCGGCGGTTTGGCGCTGTTCGTGGGTCATAGCGGGGACCTTACGTCGTCCTGTGCGGCGATGGACTCGGCGATCCGTTTGATTGCCTCAAGTGTTTTCGGGATGCCGTCCAGCGCTTGCTGGGTGCGATCGGCGATCTGCGCGTCTGCGTCGGCGCCGTACTTTTCTCCGAACATGGCGATCCCCTCGGGCAGGAATTCCCAGGACTCGGTCAGGACGGTTCCGGTGTCAGCGGGAGTCAGGGTGAAGCCCCAGCGGACGTATTTGCCGCCCACCACCCAGGCGAATTCGCGGCCGCGGTCGGCTGTCACCACCTGCGAGCGGGTCTCCCAGGTCCGTTCCGGGAGCTCGTTCCGCCCGGTGAACCAGGCGCCAACGTGGCCGGCGGTGTCCTCGTCGTCCCACCAGCACGCTTTGCAGACCGGGCTCCACTCACCGGTGCGGGTGACGTCGGAGACCAGGCTGTAGAGCGTCTCGGCTGATGCGCTGACCGTGACGGAATCCTGGTGTTGGCGGGGGCTGCTCTGGTTCATGGCTCCATCCTTGCAGACGGGCACTTCTCCGGCCGATAGCGGCCGCCGTGCCACAACTACTCCTGGGCCGGGATAGGACATGGCGCGGAAGATGGAACGACGACGGCGTGACTACCTTCCGCCGTCGGCCTCGGTCAGCGTGGGCGAGCGTCAGCCGCTGCCCTGAGCCCAGGGCCGGAGCGGGAACTTTCGGTCAGTCGGCTTCGGCTGAGGCGTTTGGCCCGATTTGCGTACCGTCCTCCCCAGCTTTGGTGAGTGTGAAGATCCCGTAGCGCATGGCACCGGTGCGGTAGGCCAGGATCAGGCGCGGGATGCTGAGGACGAAGACGCGGTTGCGAGCGCGAAGGGCCAGCCGGCGCATCTCGGGATCCACGAACAGGGCCTTCACCAGCCGGCGAGCGCAGATCGGCCAGGTGCGGGCGACCCGGCGGCTGACATCCTCATAACCGCTGATCTCAAAACCGGCCGCCATAGCCATCGCCTCGTACTCCTCGCGCGTGCCCATCGAGGGCAGGCGACCCTCTCGGCAGATCGGCTCCAGCAGGTGGCGGACCTTCCACCCGCCCGCATCGGTCTCGGCGAGCCACACGCAAATGACGAACCGGCCGCCGGGCGCCAGCACGCGGTGCGCCGCGGCAAAGAACCTGGGCTTGTCCACCATGTGCTCGCTCGATTCGATGGCCCACGCGGCGTCGGCCGAGGCGTCGGGCAGCCCGTTGTCGAGCCAGTCGCGGACCTGGATGTCCACCCCCGGTACGGGGTGCGCGGCGGCATAGTGGGACTGCTCACCGGACAACGTGAAGCCGGTGACGCTAACCCCACGCGTCACAGCGAGCCGCCGCGCAGTGGAGCCGTAGCCACAGCCGATGTCCACGCACGCCTGGCCGGGTTTCAGTCCCAGCCGGTCGCCCACAGTGTCCACCAGCGCCTCGACGGCCTCACCAGGTGTCTCGCGGCCCGTCCCCCAGAGCCCGTGGTGGACATGTTCGCCCCACACCCGGCGATAGATGGGATCGAGCTCGTCGTAGTGATCCGCCACGGCCACGGCGTCCTGGGAGATATCGGGGACGATCACGCCCCGACCCTACAACGGCGCATCAGAGCGAAGGAAGGGGAAGGGCGACGGCAGCACGTGCGTCCCGCCGTCGTCCGTCCACCGGTCCCTACCAGTTCGTCGTCGACTTCCCAGGGTGAAGGTTTGTCGGGGGTGTCGCTTACAGTAAAAGCCGACGACGTGATGCACCAAACATCGGACCCCAATGGACTTCTACGCCATCAATTCCCTGCGGGAGAACCATGCAGGCTGGTCACTGCTCCGTGCCCAGAATGCGCCGCTGGCACTGACGTTTTTCATGGCCGCGTTCACGGGTCCAAACCAGCGCAACCTGGGCCGGCAGGAGCTGATCGACGTCCTGGACGACGTACTGTTCGGCCTCCGCGACAGTGAAGGCGAGGAGAGGTTCCCCCGTCCCGCAGGTGAATACCTTGATGACTGGGCGGCCGACGACCGGCAATGGCTAAGGAAGTATTACGTCCCTGGCGAGGACGAACCCCATTACGATCTCACGGCGGCTGCGGAGGATGTGGTCCGCTGGGTGGAGAACCTGCGCGGGCGGGACTTCGTCGCAACCCAATCCAGGCTCACCAGCATCTTCGCGGTCCTAAAACGGCTGGTGCAGCAGTCCGAGACGGACCCGGAGGTGCGGCTCGGGGAGCTGCAGCGCCAGCGGGACGGGATCGATGCCGAGATGCAGCGGATCCGCGACGGCAACATCCGCGTTATGACTGGCCCGGAAGCGTTGGACCACTTCCAGCAGCTCACGGCCCTGGCCAGGGACCTGCTTTCCGACTTCCGCGAGGTGGAGCAGAACTTCCGCAAATTGGACCGACAGGTGCGGGAGCAGATCGCCACGTGGGACGGCACGCAGGGTGAGCTGCTGGAGTCGATTTTCGATAACCAGCAGGACATCAGCAGCTCCCTCCAGGGCCGCACGTTCCAGGGGTTCTGGGACTACCTGATGTCGCCCCAGCTCCGGACCGAGCTGCAGGACCTGCTTCAGCGTGCCACCCGGATCGAAGCCCTGGCCAACGCGGACAGCCTGAACGCGCTGGCCAACCTCCACCAAGACTGGCTTCCCGCCGTTGAACAGACCCAGGCCACCGTCCGCCAGCTTTCCCAGCAAATGCGCCGGCTCCTAGACGACAAGGTGTTCCTTGAGAACAAACGCATCATGCAGCTGATCCGCAGCATCGAATCCGGTGCGCTGGGCACCCGGGAGGCGTCACCGTCGGGCGCTTTCATGGAAATTGACGCACCATCCGTGGACGTGGTGCTGCCCTTTGAACGGCCCCTTTATGAGCCCAGCCGCAAAGTGCTGGTGGACGACGCCGTCGAAACGGCCGATGACGCCGATGTGGACGCCTCGGCCCTGTTCGGCCAGTTCTTCGTGGACAAGGAACGCCTGCAGGCCAACATCGACGCCATTCTGGCCGGGACCGAGCAGGCCACCCTCGCCGAAGTCACGGCAGCGTACCCCCTCTCCCAAGGCTTGGCGGAGGTGGTGGCGTACTACCAACTGGCCACTGAATCGGACTGGGCCACCATCAACCCGGAAACGTCCCAACGCCTGTCCTGGCAGCTGCCGGACGGCTCCATCCGCGAAGCCACCATCGAACAAATCATCTTCGGAAGGCCGGCATGAACGTCCCCGCCACAGCTGACACTGAAACCCGCGCGCCCGAGGAGCTTCCCGCCGTCGTCACCCGGCTCTTCAAGGGCGTGCTTTACGCGGAGAACGACGAGAAGCTCTGGCAGTCTCTGCTCGGGCTGACCTCGCAGGTGCGCGACTACGTGGGGGTGCTGGGCCTGGACCTGTTGCTGGACGAGTCTGAAGGATACGCGTTCCTGCGGTCCAAGGATGATCCGGACGGCACGCTCCCCCGGCTCATCGCCCGCCGCTCCCTGACCTTCAACGTTAGCCTGCTGCTGGCCCTGCTCCGCCGGCGCATGATGGAGTTCGACATCAACAGCAGCGAGGTCCGGCTCATTATGAGCGAACAGGAGATCGCGGACATGGTCTCGGTGTTCCTGCCCGAATCCAGCAACGAGGCCCGGGTCCTGGACCGGCTGGGGGCTGACATCAAGAAATTGGTGGAGCTCGGTTTCCTGCGCAAGCTCAGGGGGCAGGCAGATACGTACGAGGTGGCACGGATCCTGAAGGCCTACGTGGATGCGCAGTGGCTGGAAGAGTTCGACGCACGGCTGGATGACTACCGCCGGACGCTCGCCGGCGAGCCGCCCACCTCTGCGGAGCCTGCCAGGGCAACCGAAGCCGCACGCACAATTGGGGAGGACCTGTGACGGCGGAACTGGCCACGGACTTGCAGGAGAGCTTGTTCAGTCTGGATGAAACAGCTGCCGACGGCGGCACTCCCCCGGGCTTCCGGCTGCACCGCCTGGAGTTGCTCAACTGGGGCACCTTCCATCAGGGGGTGCGCACGTTCCGGTTGGACGGGGCCAACAGCCTGCTCACCGGCGACATCGGTTCGGGGAAGTCCACGGTGGTGGATGCGATCACCACGCTGCTGCTTCCTGCGCACAAGATCGATTACAACAAGGCCGCGGGGGCGCAGAAGAAGGAACGTTCCCTGCTGTCGTACGTCCGGGGCTTCCATAAGAGCGCCAGGAGCGCCGCCGGGTATTACTCCAAGCCGGTGGCGCTGCGCGGTACTGGCCAGCTGACGGTGGTGCTGGGCGTCTTCCATAACGCCGTGCTCGGCAAGTGGGTCACGCTGGGCATCACGTTGTGGGCTACTCAGGAGGCGGGGCAGCCCAACCGGTTCTACTCGCTCGCGGAAGCGGACCAGTCCATCGCTGCCGACTTCAGCAAGTTCGGCCAGGACCCGCTGAAGCTGAAGAAGAAGCTACGCGCCGCCGGTGTGTCGGTCCAGGATTCCTTCGATCCGTACGCAGCGGCCTTCAAGCGCCAGTTTGGGATCAGCGGCAACCAGGCCATGGAGCTGTTCCACCGCACGGTGTCCATGAAGCAGGTGGAGAACATCACCTCGTTCGTCCGCGGCAACATGCTAGAGGATGATGACGTCGCCACCCGGATCACCAACCTGATCCACCATTTCGACGACCTGAAGAAAGCCCACGACGCCGTCCTCCGGGCCAAGGACCAGATCGCCCTGCTGACACCCATCAAGGAGGGCGCCGCCCTGCACGCCGGGCTAGAGGCCGAGTACAGCCTGGCGAAGGAGCAACGCGACCAGCTGCATCCGTGGTTCACGGACCGGAAACTGCAGCTGAGCCTGGAACACCAGGCCGAGCTGGAGCGCACGGGCGTGCGGCTGCAGGAAGACTGGACTCGACTGAACGGCGAGGTCAAGCAGCTGCGCCGGGACCTGGCCGGGGTGGAGGAGGATATCCGCACCAACGGCGGCGGTCGGCTCGCCGCGATCGACGCCGAACTTGACGCTTTGGCCGCCAAGTCCGCCGAGCAGAAACAGCGGTTCGAAGCCTACTCGGCCGCGGCAGCGGACCTTGGCCTGCAGGCCCCCGAGGACCGCGTGCTGTTCGATGCGAACCGGGCGGGGCTCACCGGGGTGGAAGGGGACTTGGCGGCGCGCTCCGAGGCGCTGCATGAAGAGCGCACCAGGCTGTGCATCCAGCAGGCAGGGCACGAGGCCAGGTCCGGGGAGATCAAAGCCGAGCTCACCAGCCTGCAGGCCCGGCGCAACCTGATCCCGCTCCCCCAGCTGGATATCCGCCGCCGGCTCTGCGAAGGCACCGGGATCCCGGACAGTGATCTGCCCTACGTGGGTGAGCTGCTTAAGGTCCGGGACGGCGAGGCCGCGTGGGAGGGCGCTGCCGAGCGGACCCTCCGCGGGTTCGCCCTCTCGCTCCTGGTCCCGGCGGAGCACTATGCCGCGGTCAGCAGCTGGGTGGACGCGAACAACCTGCGCGGCCGGCTGGTGTATCTGAGGATCGGCGAGTCCCCTGCGCCCAGAGCCGCCGAGCCGGGGACGCTCGCGGCGAAGATCGCCATTAAGCAGGGCACCCCGTTCCGGGACTTCCTGCAGGAGGAGCTCAGCAGCCGGTTTGACTACTTCTGCTGCGAGAACCTGGCCGATTTCCGCCGCTACCCCAAGGCGCTGACGGCCAACGGCCAGCTTAAAGGCGGCCGGGGCCGGCACGAGAAGGATGACCGCAAGGACCTGGCGGACAGGCGCAACTACGTCCTTGGCTGGGACAACCACGACAAGATCGCCGGGTTCCGCGCCGATCTTGACGAGGTACAGGGCACGCTGAAGGTCGTGGCCGGGCAGCTGGACCGGGTCAACACCAGGCTGGGGGCGCTGGGCCGGCAGAACCGGCAGCTCGGCGTCGTTGGTTCCGTCACGGAATTCGGCGAGATCAACTGGCAGGCCACGGCCCGTAGCATCGAAGACCTGAAGGCAGAAAAGCAGGCCCTGGAGACCACCAGCGACGTCCTGCAGCAGCTCATGGCCAAGCAACAGGAGGTCACCGACGGGCTGGAGCGGCTGGAGGATAAGGCAGGCAAGCTGCAACAGCGGCTGGGCGCCAATGAGAAGGATGCCCGGGACATCGCCGAGGCGATCGAGGAGTGCCGGGCCATCCTGGTTGACACGGCGGTGACGGACGACGCCGAGGTGCTGGCCGCCGTCGAACGCCTCACCGACGCAGCACTCGGCGACAAACCGCTCACCTACAAGAACACTGCCGCTGTGGAAAGCACTGTGCGGAACGGGTTGACGGACACCATCGACGCGCTGTCCAAGAGGATCGCCCGTGCAGCGGAGAGCACCGTCACCAAGATGGCGGACTTCCGCAACAAGTACCCGAACGAAACCACCGATGTCGACGCCTCGCTGGAAGCCGCGGCGGACTACAACCGGCTGCTGGAGCAGCTGGTGGGCAACGACCTTCCCCGGTTCGAGAACCAGTTCAAGGACCTGCTGAACCAGAACACCATCCGCGAGGTGGTGGCGTTCAATGCGTTCCTGGACAGCCGGCGGCAGAACATCATTGACCGGATCGGCGAGATCAACGAGTCGCTGGCGGGTATCCCGTACAACACGGGCCGGCATATCCAGCTGGAGCACCAGGCGACGTCGGACCAGGACGTGCGCGAGTTCGGCAGCGACCTGCGGGCGTGCTCGGAGGGGACCATCGGCGGGACGGATCAATACTCCGAGCAGAAGTACCTGCAGGTGGAGAGGCTGATTGACAGGTTCCGCGGCCGGGAAGGACTGACGGACCTTGACCGGAAGTGGACGGCGAAGGTGACGGACGTGCGGAACTGGTTCACGTTCTCGGCGTCCGAGAAGTGGACGGAGACCGGCGAGGAATATGAGCACTTCACGGATTCGGGCGGCAAGTCCGGCGGTCAGAAGGAGAAGCTGGCGTACACCATCCTGGCGGCGGCCCTGGCGTTCCAGTTCGGGCTGGGGTCCGGCAAGGGAGCGGGCAGGAATGCCGGCAGCGGCAGGAGCTTCCGGTTCGTGGTGATTGACGAGGCGTTCGGCCGCGGCTCGGACGAGTCCGCCCGCTATGGGTTGGAGCTGTTCCAGCGGATGAAGCTGCAGCTGCTGATCGTCACTCCCCTGACGAAGATCCACGTGATCGAGCCGTACGTCTCGCACGTTGGGTTCGTGGCGAACACCAACGGCGACGATTCGCAGCTGCGCAACCTGACCATCCAGGAGTACCGCGCGGAGAAGGACCGGCGTGGCCACTAAGGCGTGGTCCACGCTGGCGGACCTGAGGGCGCTGTCGCTCAAGGCGTGGAGCAGCGGTTCACTCCTCCGGGAGCTGCTGGAGCCCAGCGGACTGTACCCGCGCCGTCGTCCGTTGAAGCGTCCGACGGCGGCCGAGCTGCTCAGCGATTACGCGGCGGTCCGCGCGTGGGCAGGTGAGCTTTTTTCCGGGGCAGGTGCCTACTCTTTGGAAACGGTAGAGACCGGGCGGCGGACTGTGGGGGCCAATTCCCTTCCCGGCGCGGCTGTATTTGCCACTGTTGAGGACGAGATCGGCTTTGTTGGGAAGGCACGGGAGGTCGGCGTCTTCCGGTCCCTGACCGAGGGCCTGGCCGGACTGGATCCCCAGCTGGTGGACTGGGCAGCGAGGCGGCCGATGAAGCTCCTCGAACTGGGCCCGGCGGCCGTGACTGCGGCGCGCATAGCGTTGTGGCTGCGGGACAACCCTGCGCCCGGTATCTACGTCCGCCAGTTGGGCCTGCCCGGGGTGCACACGAAGTTCATCGAGCGGCACCGGCAGGTTATTGACCAAATGCTGGCCTCCGTCGAGTCCTCGCCCGGCGACCTGGAAATGTCCGCGGGTGACGGCGAGCTGGAGTCCTCGAATCATGATGCGGGGCTCGAGGACAGCGCAGGAAGGACACCTGCGGCGAGATTCGCCCGCCGGCACGGGTTCCTGCACCCTCCGGAGTTAGTGAGGTTTCGGCTGTTGGATCCTGACATTGACGAGTTTGGTGGGGCACGGGACATCACATTGACAGCCGAAGCGTTCCGCGGGTTGCGGCTGCCGGTGGATACCGTCATCGCAACGGAGAACCAGGTCAATTTCCTGGCGCTTCCCGACCGCCCAGGGACGCTGGCACTTTTTGGGGGCGGCTATGGATTCTCTTCCCTGCGGGACGCGGACTGGCTGCGCCGCTGCAAGGTCCGCTATTGGGGTGACATCGACACCCACGGCTTCCGAATCCTCGACCAGCTCCGGGCCGCCCATCCGCACGTGGAGAGTGTACTGATGGATGAGCGCACCCTGCTTGCACACAGGGATGCTTGGGGTACGGAAGAATCGCCCTCGCGGGCGGCGCTTGCGAGGATGACGGCTGCAGAAGCGGCGCTCTACGAATCCCTCGGGAGCACCTATGGCTCGAATGTTCGCCTGGAGCAGGAACTGATTAACTGGGATTGGGCGCTCCAAGAGTTGGGGGCTTGAGTCCTGCTCGCTGGCAGCAGGATTGGCTGGGAAGGACAACACAGTCGTGGCATCCCCGTGGCCATTACGCACCGCACCAGCACCACTTGTCCAACAAACGAGTGCTACTGGTAGAAGAAACAAGTACAACTTGTCTTAGGCTGGAATCCCCCGAGAAACCAACCGAAGAGCGAGGCAAAACGTGCACCAGGACGCCGCCCGGTTCCTGTCCCAGCCGGTGGCCGCGCAGCCGGGCTCGCCGCTGCGCGTGGCGGTGTACTCGCGCATCGCCGAGGCCATCCGCAACGGCCTCCTCACCCCCGGCTCCATGATCCCCACCGAAACCGAACTCGGCGCGGACATGAAAGTCAGCCGCACCGTGGTCCGCGAAGCCCTGATGCTCCTGGAGGAGGACGGCCTGATCAGGGCGCGGCGCGGCGTCGGACGCTTCGTCTCGGACACGCTCCCCCGCATCGGCATCGAACGCATCCGCCCCTTCGAGGAAGTCCTCGCCGGCCCCGGGCAGACCCTGGAGGTCAAGCGCACCCAGGCCATCCGCCAGGCCGCGTCCGAGTTCGTCGCCCCCGGCATCGGCGTGGAGCCTGGCACGGAATGCTGGCTCTGGGAGTCGGTCCTGATCCGCGACGGCGAGGCGATCGCCCACCTGCAGGAGAACGTCACCTCCCAGCCGGTCAGCTTCGACAAGAGCGTCCCGGCGCCCCTGGAAATAGCGGACGACGGCGGCGCCACCTTGCTTGCCACGCTCAACACCCTGCTGGGCCGGCTGGCCGGGCCGGGTGAGTGCCAAATCAGCCTCAGCCAGGTGGGCCCCAGCCGCGCAAAGCTGCTGGACCTCCGCGCGTCGGACCCGGTGCTGGTGTTGACGCAGTACGTGCGGCACGCCAACCGGCCCTTCTACCTGGCCAAGTGCTTGGTGTCCGCGCGCGCCGGGCACCTGTCCGTGATGCAGCAGTTCCAGTCCTGAGGATTTTCCCTTTACGAAGCACTCCGCAACGGCACGTTCGGGCCCGCCGTCCGCCTTGAACAGGGACTGCTCAGCTGGGACTGGGCGTTGGAACGCCTCAGCCGTACCGCTGAGGTCCACCAATGAGTAGCCAATGATCAGCCGCGATCAGCGTGCCAGCCCGAGGAAGACCGCGAGCGACTGCTCGACAGCGACCATCGTTTCGGAATCAATCCGACCGATTCGCTGCCCCACGTTGGATCGGCGCACGGTGGTGAGCTTGTCGACCATGATCTGGCTGGCCCGCTCCAGGCCGTTCAACTGGCCGGGTTCCACGGTGAGCCTCAGCAAGGGAGCGTCCGTGAGGTGCGACGTCAGTGGAAGAAGAGTGACGGACTCTGATTCCGCGAAGAGGTCGTCCTGGATGATGAGCGCGGGACGCGACTTTTGGGCATAGGTTCCGCCAGAGACGGTCCACAGCTCTCCTCGGTTCACTCCGGCCAATCTTCGGAGATCTGTTCAACAAAATCCTGATCGTCCGTGACACGGTCGGAGGCGGCGACAGCGCGGGCCTGGCGTTCTGCCTCACGCTTGAACTCGTCTGTACGCGCATCCGGTACCCACATTTGAATCTGGCGAAACCCGCGCTCACGCATGGCTATCCGGTGCCTCGCTACACGGTCCCTAACGCTCATGGCATCAACGTTACATGTAACGCCCTGCCCTGTCAGCGGTCTGGGCAAGACAGGTCATGCGGTGAGCGGGGATTTGTGTACGGGCCGCCAAAGGTGAGCGCGGGTTTGCGAGATGACGGCCGAAGGTGAGCGGGCGTCTAGATCAGCTCGGGCACCGGGGAGAGCTTGAGAGCAGCGTCTCCACCAGGTGCGGGGCGAAGTCCTCCTCCAGCGAGAGCACCACACGGCAGCGCGCGCCGGACACCGGCGGGTACCCCGCGTACAGCCCGCGCATGTCGCACACGGTCTGGCCGCGGCCAAGCCCGGAGGAGGTGTCGACGGCGGCACGCACCACGGGTGCCAGCGCAGGTTTAACGGCGCCAACAGCGAGCGCCGCGGCCAGCGGATCGTGCATCGCGGAGCAGGGCCGGCCGTAAATGCCCTCGTAGAACCGGAAGTAGTAGCCCAGCATCTCCCCCAGTGCCCGCGGCACCGGCTCAGCGGAAGCCAGCAGCTCTTGCCGGTGCGGCTCCTCCAGCACCGACGCCATAGTCACGTCCAGCGGCACCAGGGTCACGTCCCAGTCGGCGGGCAGCACCAGGGCGGCGGCCTCGGGGTCGTGCCAGATGTTCGCCTCTGCCACGGGCGTGATGTTCCCCGGCGCCAGCGCGGCCCCGCCCATCACGGTCACCGACTCCACCAGACACGGCAACGAGGGATCCAGCTCCAGGGCTTGGGCGAGGTTGCTCAGCGGCCCGATCGCCACCACCCGCAACTCCCCCGGGTACTCCCGCGCCAGCCGCACCAGCATCTCCGCCGCGGACTCGGCAGCCAAGGCGCTTAGAACGGCGGTCCGCAGGTTCATCGCTTCTTCCGCCCGCTGGTCATCACCGGTCTTTTGCGACCACAGGTTCATCTGCTTACCGGCCACCGAACCATGAATCCTGTCCGCTGTTGCCATGAGACCCTCGAGCATCTGGTCAGTGATGTTGGGGTTGGAAGCCACGACCACCAAAGTTTTTACAGTTCCCCTTCCGAATGATCTGTTCCAAGATTTCAGGGGTGGCATGTGGGTTCTTGGCGATGGCCTGCTGATGAACCTCGGTTTCCTGATGCTCCACCGCGAAGGTCAGGATCCCCATGTCCGCAGTAGTTTTAAGCGTTTCTGCCTGAATCCAATACTGGAGGTCCGCGAAACTGGCAGCCTCGGCAGTCAGGTGGTTTGAGAGTGCCCAATCCTGCTGGATCATCACCCGGTCCCTGATGGCTTCCAGATCCTTTGCGCCACAGCGACCGGCTTCGCCCAGCATCACTGCCAAGCGGTCTGAATAGAAATACCTAACCCGCTGTTTTTCTGCTTCCGTATATTCCAAAGCGCACCATTCCTTGATAGGGGCTAATCTTTGGTGCATTCATACCGGAAGCGACTGACATTCTCGAATCGATACCGCAAATATCTTAGTGGCTGGAAAGTCCTTCGGCACTGATGCTGCTGATGGTGTGAGCAGAGTGGCTTTCACTTTCAAAGACCTTGCTCACGATGTTGAGGCCAACAATGAGAACGACTGCGAGGGCGATGATGGCTAGGAACTTGTTCATGGCGGTGGTTTCTTTCTTTTTGTGGGCTCTGTGCCCCGGTTGGTGGATAACAAATTCCTAACCGGGCTGCCGCTCTACCGGATCGATCCCGACTCCGAACGGTCCCCCGGCTCCCGTCCTCGGATTGAGCCCTGATGCTCGGCACTCGGTCAGACTGGCCCCGACGCCAACAGATATGAAGGATCCCGGCTCGCTCGAGCAGAAGCCGAACTAAAGGGCTGATTTTGCGAATTTTCCGCACAGGAGAGCGTTTCGTGGGGTTAAGACGGTAGTGTTGGACCCGTAAGCAATGAGACGAAGGGTCGTCAGATGCTATTGAACTTTCAGGTCAGCAACTTCAGAAGTTTGCGTGATCCCGCAACACTGAGCCTGAGCCGCGTGGGCAAGCGTCCCAAGGGTGTGGCACCGGAGGACTGGAATCCTGTGTCCTCCATCATGGCGATATTCGGCAGCAACGCGAGTGGTAAGTCGACGGTCTATGAGGCCGTGCGAACTGTTCAGAACGCCGTGAGAGACAGTTACACCCGCTGGGAACCTGACAGCCCTGTTCCTGTCATGCCCTTCCTGCTGGATCCCGAGTTCATCACGGAACCTACGGAGTTTTCGACTGAGTTCCGCGCCTCCGATGGCCTCGAATATGTCTATGGCTTCTCCTGCGACCAAACGCGCATCCTGACCGAGAACCTGTATGTTTATAAATCCGCCCACCGCACTGTGCTCTTTGAGCGAGGATTGGGCGATGACATCGATGAGATCAGGTTCGGCCCGTCCTTTAAGGGTAAAAAAGCGGAACTGAAGGAAGCGGTCAAGTCCCGCCCAAATGCCTTGACCCTGAGTGCCGGAGCCCAGATCGGTGCTTCATCGCAACTGGTGCCAGCCCATCTTTGGCTGACGCACGGGCTCCAGTGCTACGACTCCGCGCACTGGGACACCGAGCACATGACGGTCATGAGGAACATCGCAACTGACCCGGACTTCAAGAAGACACTGCTGGCAGTTCTCTCAAAGGCAGATCTTGGGATTAACGGCATCGAAGTCAAGGAGACGGCCATGCCGCTCAACATGAATTTCTCTGAACTCCTTGTCGGGGGTTCGGATGGGTTGAGGTTTGGACCGTTCCGACTGGAGCGGAAGTCGAACGACAACCCCCGACCAGTAAAGCGTGAGATTGTTCTTTCCCATCGGTCATCGACTGGTTCAACACCCTTCCCGATGGCATGGGAATCCCAAGGCACCAAGTCCTTCCTTGCTCTGATTTCCAAGTGCCTTGTTGCCTTGGGATCGGGTGGAACGGTCATCGTTGATGAAATCGATGCCAGCCTCCATAGCGTTCTGACGGCTGAGATTATTGAACTTTTCAAGAGCCGAGCCACCAACCCTTTCATGGCCCAGCTAATTTTTACGACCCATGATGTCTCCCTTCTGAGCAAGGGGACTGCGCAAAACCCGCTGTTGGACCGGGATCAAATCTACTTTGTTGAGAAGGACCGCAACAGTGGTTCGCACCTCATCGCGCTCACTGAGTACACCCCCCGCAAAGAGGAGAATATTGAAAGGGGCTACCTGCTGGGCAGGTTCGGCGGTATTCCGAATCCGCACTTCATGGATTACGCCCTTGCTGTCGCTAACCCAAACAAGGTCTCGTAAGGATGCCCGTACAGCCACGGAAGCGCCAGTTCGATGGAAGGCGAAACCAGAACCGCAAGGTCGGAGGACGCGAACGGCGCGCAAGGCATCTGCTGGTCTCAGGCGGCATAGCCACCGAAAAAGAATACTTTCGCTATGTACAAGATGCCCTGAGCGCATCGGGCGCAACTTTGGAGTTCATTCCAGATGGCAGGAACCCCGCACGCCTGCTTGATGAAGCCGTCAGGCTGAAGGATGAGGACCGACGCGATTGCAAGCGCTTGAACGATATGGCCAACGCGTATCAGCGGGTTTGGGTCATCACCGACACTGACGACTTTGCAGCGGAAATCATGGGGCTGTTGCCGAAAGCACAGAAGGCTGGCGTTGAGTTCGTTATCAGTAATCCGTGCTTCGAGGTGTTCGTCGTGCTCCACGATGAGTCATACACCAAATACTGTGATGCCACCCAGATTCAGGCGGTCGCAAAGAAAAAGGGAATGGTCACGGGGACCAATAATAAGAACCTTGTGTTTGATAAGATTTACGGCAACTTCGACCGCGCCGAGGTCTTTTCCCAGCAACTCAGACGGCAGCACCAGCGTGACGACAAGTTCTTCCCCGAAAATAATCCGTCAACAAGTGTGGACGAAGTTGTCCGGGCTCTGATCGATAGTGCCTGTAAGAGCATCCCCGGTTTTGAGCACATACTATAAGTCGTTGGAAGCAAAAGAACCGCCTACCTTGCTGATGAGGTAGGCGGTTCCTTGTTTGGTGAGCCCTTAGGAGAGGCTCTTGCGTCGTTGTTCGGTCACCACATAGTAAATATCTATGATGCCGACGACCAGACTGGCTAGGGCAAGTCCCGCCTTTACGCCTGAGATTTTGTCTCGGCCAGCGTACTCAATCTCCTTGTTTGCGTTCTTGAAAGGCGGCAATGGAATCTCACCCAACCCGTTGGACCCGTGCACCCACGGCGCCCCGCCATGGAAGGAAGCAGCCAAAGGATCGTGTGCCCCCAGCGCCACCGGTACATCGGCGGCCCCGGCGAGCGCCAGTAGATCCAAGGTGTTGCGGGCGCCGAGGGCGGCACTGACGTTCCCGCTCACGGTCCCGATCCCGGCCACGGAAGCAAAGGGGGAGGCGAGCAGGTAGGCCAGGGCGAGGGCGTCGTCGATCCCGGTGTTGCAGTCCAGGTAAATGGGGGCAGTCATAGGAGGTTCCTTCGTAAGGGGATGAGGGGTTAGAGCGTCTCGCCCCTGGGGGCGGCGACGAAGAGGCTGACGATGAACGCGGCGGCGGTGATGCCCACGGAGATCCAGAGGGCGGTGGCGTACCCGGCGCCCGTACCAACAGCGGCGAACGGCGCCACGAGTACGACGCCGAGGCTCGCCCCGATCCCGAAGGACGCCCCGTTGATCCCGGGCAGCGCCGCCGGCGCCCCCTTGGGCGAGAGCAGCACCGAGAGCCCGTTGATGGCGGTGAGAAACAGTCCGTTGTAGAAGATGCCCAGGCAGGCAACGGCAACCAGCACCGCCACAGAAGAAGTGGAGAACAGAGCGGCAACCACGGCACACACCAGGCTCAGGCCGGTCCCCAGCCGGAGGATCCGGATCCACCCGCGCCGGTCCGCCAGCCACCCCGCCAACGGCGCGGCGAATACGCCAATCAGCGCTGCGGGCGTGAGGAACAGCAACGCCGAAACCGAGGCACTCAGCCCGAAGCCGCCGTCGTGATCCTGGCTGAGCAGCACAACGGTGAAGTTGATGACGGCGAAGATGCCGGCGAGGGTCAGGACGGTGGTGGCGATGACCGGCCACACCTGGCGGGAGCGCAGGTGGTGCACGGCGATGAGCGGGTGGCGGCGGCGCTTCTCGATCAGCCAGAACGCGGCGAAAGACGCGAGAGTACCGGCCAGCAGGGCCAGGGCCGTGGGCGAGGCCCAGCCGGCGGAGGAGCCGTCGGACACGAAGTAGGTCAGGAACAGCGAGAGCGAGCCGGCGCCCCACCAGTCCGTTGCCCCGCGGATGCCCTGCGGACGGCCAGCGGGGACCAGGCGGAGGATGCACAGGGCGGCCACCGCCGTCAGGACCAGTACCACCGCGAAGATGGACCGGAAGCCCAGGGTCTCGGCCATCAGTCCGCCCACCCAGCCGCCCACTCCCCCTATGCCGCCGTTGATGGCGGCGATGATGCCCACGGACGTGCCGAACACCCTGGCCTGCAGGTTCTCGCTGAGGACGATGTAGGCGAGCGCGAAGACGGCGCTGGAGACGCCCTGCAGGAACCGGCCGGTGACCAGCAGTTCCAGCGTGGGCGCGGTGATGCAGAGGATGGTGCCGGCGGCCATGATGCCCAGGACCAGCAGCAGCGCGGCGCGGCGGCCGATGAAGTCGCTCCACCGGCCGATCACCGGTCCGGCGATGGCGCCGGCCAGGGAAGAACATGGACTGGACGGGGCTGCGGCGTCGGCGCCCTTGCCGAAGCTGGCGGCGATCTGCGGCAGGGTCGGGGTGACCATGATGGCGTTGAGCTGGAAGGACAGCACGCCCAGCAGCAGCGACGAGATCAGCAGGGCGGCGCGGCGGCCGGAGAGCCTGGCAGCGTCGTCCGGGAGTACGACGGCGGCAGATGCGTCCGCGGGCGGCGCGGTTGCCGCGGGGGTTGGGGTGTTCACACCAAACTTTTTCAAAACCCGACCCGCTTCCGGCCCTCCGCCTGAGAGAGTTTCCCTTGAACACTTCACTTCCTGCCGTCACCGTGGTCGGCAGCATCAACCTGGACCTGATCGCCACCGCCGAGCGGCTGCCGACGGCGGGCGAAACTATCGGCGGCGCGGTCCTGTACGAGCAGCCCGGCGGCAAGGGCGCAAATCAGGCGGCGGCCGCTGCCAGGCTGGGCGGCGGCCGTGCCCGGATGGTCGGCGTCGGCGGGGACGCGTCCGGGCAGCGGATGCTGGACGCCCTGGTTAGCGCCGGCGTTGATACCTCAGATGTTGCCGTCCTGCCCGAGCCGACTGGGACGGCGCTGATCGTGGTGGACCGCGACGGTGAGAACCAGATCGTGGTGTGTCCAGGCGCCAACTCGCACGTCTCGCTTGGAGGGGTGGAGTTCGGCCCGGACGAAACGGTGCTGTGCCAACTGGAGATCGGCCTTCCTGTGGTGGAGGAGGCAGCACAGCGGACGAAAGGCATCTTCGTGATGAACGCGGCGCCGGCTATGGAACTGCCGGCGGAACTGCTGGAGCGGGGCGACCTCGTGACGTCAACGAGAGCGAGTACGCCCTGATCCCCGCCCTCGCTTAGGTCAAAACTCGTGGCGGTAACGTACGGCAAACGGCAAGAACGGCTGGGCGATGTTCGAGCATGGCCGGAAGATCGCCCAGGCGCCGTCCGTTGCGGTGACGGTGGCGAACACCGTCGGCGCGGGTGACACGTTCTGCGCCGTCCTGGTGCTGGCACACTCCGGTCGGGACTTGATTACGCCGCGGCGCTTTCTGTTGCGAACGCAGTGGGCGCTGATGCCGTGGGCGATCCTTCGTCTCAGCCGGATTTGGCACAGCTGGGCCACTACGTCGGGCGGACTACTACTGATTCGGGCGCTTCCTCGTAACTGTGCAGTTCCGCCGAGCGGTGCCGGCCGACTTCCCCGAGGTCCGGCGCATCACCCGCGAGGTCTACCTCCGGGCCGGCCATTTCGCCGCCGACCACCCAAACATGAGCGTGCTGGAGGATGTTGAGCACCGGGCCGAGCGTGCCCAGGTATGGGTGGCAGAGGCCGCGGGGCAAGTGGTGGCGGCGGTGACTTTAACGTTTGACGGCCAGCCGTACAGCGAGATCGCGCGAGACGGAGAGCTGGAGTTCCGGATGCTGGCCGTGGACCCGGCGCATCAGGGCGGCAACGTGGGCCGGGCCGTGGTGCGGGAGATCGTGGAGCACGCCCGGCAGCTGCCCGGCATCGAGGCGATCAGCATCACCAGCGCCACGTTCATGGAACGCGCCCAACGCCTATACGAGTCTCTGAGCTTCTGCCGGGCGCCGGAGCGGGACTGGTACGTCCCAGGCGAGGCCGTGCTGCTGTGGGTGCTCCGGCGTCAACTCCATTGTTGAGCCCGTTTAACCACCCTCAGAACTTGAAGGGGGTACGACCGCCACCGGAAGCAGATCGTGAATGCTCACCGCAAACGCGCGGCGCGAGGAGATCTACCACCTTGCCGTGACCACCGGTCTGGCCTCCGTTGAGAAGCTGTCCGCCAAGTTCAGAGGTGACGGCGTCTAAGTTCGTGACGAGGCTCGTCGCAGCCCGAAGACGCCACGTTGGACGCTCGGGCAGTCAAGCAACCCCAACACAACTCTGGAACCTCTGGGATAACATTCCGAGGCCAGTTCACCTCCGCAATGCCCTTGGACGGGGCTCGTCTCGTCTGGGAGATGTCTACGAGACGCCTACGCACTCTACAACAATAGTTTGCGTAGATAGAACGTCTGGCTCTCATCAGGGCAGCAGCTTCAAGGAAGGACGGCGCTCTGCGGAAAGCCCAGAGCGTTCGGGCTCGGGCCAATGGGGGAAATCGCTGGCTCGTCCACCGAAGGCAAGTACAGTCTGCGCCGCTAGATCGCAGGAGGCTTGAATAAAGCCCTCGGCTCCCATAAGCCGCATTGAGTACTTCCCGCCGGCAAGAGGCCAAAGCGCGCCGGAGGCGTTCGATGTCAGCTGCGGGTCTCCCCCGTGGCTTAGGATGTTGCGAAGATTCTTCATATCAGCGAGGTATGCCTGCAGTTCTTGCGTCCCGCTATAGACCCTCCAACGGGATCGGCTGCTCCCAGTCCTGCCAGGCGTCCTGGTGCGAATGCCCCATTCGTTTGTGAAAAGCTGGACTCCGGCTCGCTGCCCGGCCTGCCGCAGTTTGTCCGGGTTCAGTGGCAGGTGACGCGTCCGATCAGAGCCGAGCGAGAGCGCTTCATTAAAGAAGCCTTCGACAGCCGCATACGTCGTCGTAAAAATCCCCCATCGAAGCGCGTATTGCTTCGAAGAACGTCCGAGCGGTTTGCCGTCCTTGCCCTCAAGTTTTTCTATGTCGCGGTGAAGGGTTACTAGCAGGGAGGGGTTGACAAGACCACTGGCAAGTGAGCTTGCGGCCCGAATAGCGGCCGGTAAGTTAGAATCCACAGACATGTATCGAGGGTATACATTGCTTGCCGAAGGTACTCAATCTGAGTGATGGCCCTCGCTGAGCACGTCTTCTCACTCGGTAGCGCACGTGCACCCGAACCTCAACCGCTGCCGTGACATAGCACCGGTTATATGCCTGCTGGGGCTATGAAGGCGACGATGCAACGCGGTGCCCTCCCTGGTTATGCCGAACAACGAATAGCGCGATTATTCGATGTCATCGGCTGCAACCAGCGTGCGCATCTCTAGTGCAGTAGCGACCGCTTCGAACTCCACGAGCGCGGCAGTGAGGTCCTCCACGATCTCGCGCGCGATAATCTCCGGTGCGGGAAGGCTGTCGGTGTCCTCCAGTGAATCGTCGCGCAACCAGCTGATGTCGAGGTTGACCCTGTCACGGCCGATCAACTCATCGAAGGTGAATGATTTCCATCGGTCGAACTCGACCCGTTCGTCGCGCGGTTTGCCGGGTCGGTAGGCATCGACGAAGCCGTCAAGGTCGCTTCGGCGGAGCGGGTTCTTCTTGAGGGTGAAGTGCTTGTTGGTCCGAAGGTCGTAAACCCAGAGCCTCTGTGTCCATGGCTTCTCGGCAGCAGGCTTCTTGTCGAAAAACAGCACGTTGGCCTTCACACCCGGCTTGTAGAAAATTCCAGTCGGCAGGCGCAGCAATGTGTGGAAGTCGAATGCCGACAATAGCTTGCGGCGCAGGGTTTCCCCAGCGCCTCCCTCGAATAGGACATTGTCCGGCAGGACGACTGCGGCCCGACCATTGATGTCGAGGATCGTCATGATGTGCTGCAGGAAGTTGAGCTGCTTGTTCGACGACGTGACTACGAAGTCCTGGCGGTAAATCTCTGCACCGTCCGCGTCCTCACCCCCAATGTCCGAGGAAGAGCCTCGACCAAAAGGCGGATTGGCCAGCACAACGCTCCAACGCTCGCCCGGGTCCGTGATCAAGGAGTCTTTGCTGGATATGAGCGACTCCCCTGTGATTGATCCAAGACCGTGCAGCAGAAGGTTCATTGAAGCGAGGCGTGAGGTAGTAGCCCCGATGTCAACACCGTGGACAAACTTAGTCCGCAGGTGCTCGCGCTCGGGTGGAGTCAGGTTTCCCGCCTCGCGCGTGGCGTACGCATGAGCCGCGAGCAGGAACCCGCCCGTTCCACAGGCCGGGTCCACCACCCGGTCAGCGACAGTGGGTTGGATCAAGTCGACGATCGCCTGAATAAGGGCTCGCGGTGTGAAGTACTGGCCAGCGGTCGACTTGGTGTCGCCCGCGGAGCGTTCCAGCAATTCCTCATAGGCGTCGCCGTTGATGTCTGCACCGGCGGCGGACCAGTTTTCCTTGTCGATGTAATCGACAATAAGAGTTTTGAGGTGCGACGGGTTGGAGATCTTGTTCTGCGCTCCTCGATAGATAGCGCCGAGAACGCCGGGCTGACTGGCAAGGCCTCGCAGGATGTGGTTATAGGCGTCCTCCAGATCCTCTCCAGACAGTCCCCTCAGCCGATGCCACGAATACTCCTCGGGCACCACGCGCTCAGCATTCAGTGGCCGGGTGGCCCGCTCTTCAGCCATCTTGAGGAACAGCAAATAAGTCAGCTGCTCCGTGTACTCGTACATGTTGACGCCGGAGTCGCGGAGTACGTTGCTTCCGGCGACAAGCTTTGCGACGAGACGGTTCGATTCAGACACGTGGCAAGCCTTTCAGTAGAGAAGGGAAAGTTTTAGAGGCGCGCGTCATTCCGAGTCCCAGCCCGCTCAAAGCAGGCATCTGGAGCCCTGATATGGTCGGGCGGCGACACATCGGGTCTCACTCGCTAGGTGTGAATGGTCACTCGTCGTTCGTCTTCCCCACCTCTGGCAAATCGGGCCCATCGGTTAGTCGCCCCGAGAACGCGGCCGCCAGCAGTGTGCGGCGGAGTGATGAAGATTGCTGAGAAGCACGCAACATATTACTCTCAAGACGTGCCGCAGACGACCGGACATCATCCCAAGCCGCAACAAGGCTCCGCTGAGTAGTGAGTGGCGGGATCGGGATGGGGAAGCGCTGAATCGCAGCTTTGTTCAATGCCTGTTGAACGCCGCCCGCGCCGCCCCGACGAGTTTCAAGATATCGCTCCTCCAAGTACCCATAGACGTACTCGGGCAGCACCCTCGTTGCCGACACTCTGATGGAGGCGCAGTTCTGGTTGTGAGCGGCCTCTATGTCCAGGATCGCCGCTTGGCCACGTGTCTTGCCCTCGCCGATCATCGCGAGCATCACAGTGCCGGGCGGATGGATACGTTTGGCGGGATTGCCCGCCGCTTCGCGAGTGATGTGCTCCCGCGTCTGGTCAATCCGAGAGAAGGCGACCTCGCCACTCGAGACCCACGGCACGTCTCCTGCCCAGAACGATGCGTCGCCACGCGAGGGCGTCGCGCCGATGTTCACCTCGAAGACATCACCGAGTCGCGTCCACAGCCATCCATCCGGGACCGCCCACACCCGATCACCCTCGCGGGTCGCGAAGCCTGGCCGGAATCCTAGAGCATCTTCCGCGGTCCCCTCACCGAGGTCATTCTTGACGAGCGTCCCGCGCAGACCCTGGAACAGCGCAGACCTAACCAATGCCGTGGTCGAACGGCCACAAACTGAAAGCCAGTGCTCGGCGGCGTCCAGACGGGAGAGGTGGTCTTCGAGGATATTGACAATGCGGTGCTGTTCGTCGCGAGGAGGCACAGCCAGGGTCTGGGCTTCGAGGTCCTGTTTACGGAGGCTCGGCGTTGTGGTCGAACTGTCAAGCTTCTTCATGTCGAGCGCAACCAACTGGTGCAGCAGGAACTTCGGCACAAACCGCTCAGGGATCGGCGCATAGTAAGTGGTGTCGATCGGCCAGCAACCATGCGACTCAAGCTGGACAGCTCCGACATTTCCCTTGCGGCCAATCAGAACGACCGGTTCATTGATGAGCGGTTGATGCGTCCCGGTCATGCGACCGGCCGAGCCGACGACCGGGACGGGACCCGTGGGATCGCGAAGTGCTGGATCTAAGGCTTTGCCGTACTTAAGCCCCAGAACATCGCCCACGGACATTGCGTCCCATCCGGCAGGAAGGGCCGTCATGCAGTCAGCTCCGTGTTCAGTTCGGCTATGAGGACCGCAGCACGGTCGCCGAGGTCGCGGATGGCTCCGTCGGTGCCGCCATTTTCAATGAAGGGTGGGTTGTCTAGGTCCGCGGGGCTCAAGCCGGCCGAGGATGCGATGACTTGGACCATCCGATCGAGCCACCACCTTTCGGCGGACGAGAACGTTAGGCCCGCCTGCTTCTGCTGGGCGAGCCACCCGGCATATTTCTCCGCCACACGTTCGGCGTACGGCACGAGCTGGTCATCCCCGCCGATCGTAAATCGGATCAGTGAGACGAGATCGGTCAAAGTGCGGTGCGTGCTCAGCGACGGGTAACGATTCGTGTCGAGCGCAACGTAGGCATTCCAGATGATGTCAGGGGTCCAGTTATGCGGCGGTCTCGCTATCCGATCAGCGAGTTCCTTGATGTCGTCGAATGAGATCCGGCGCTCACCTGCCTCTGCGAGTAGCTGGATAGCGGTGATCTCGGCACGGTGCTCGTCGAGATAAGCACGCCACGACTCGACGACCGATTTGGCTTTTCCAGTGTCCACGACGCCGTAGGCATCGAGCAGCACGTCAGCCGACACCTCATCGACGATGCGATCGTGAGCACGCCGCAGCTCGAGGATGCGTGCTCGCAATTCTGGATTGGATGCAAGCGGCTTGACGGCGTCGATGAGTAGCTGCTGCCGGGCCTCGGCCGGGTCCTCCGCACCTTCGATAACCTTGGCCTGGGCATCCGGATCGACCGCGTCCACGAGGACACGGACCAGGTTACGCAAAGGACCTCCGGCTACGGCGTCCAGCTCGGCGCGTTCGTCGTCCGTGACCTGCGCTTCCAGAGCGGCCAGGCGCGAAGCGAGGGTCGCGGTCTCATCCTCGGTGATCGTGAGGTTGGCTACTTTGTCGAGCAACTTCTGCAGGTTGATCGACTTCACACGGTTGAGCGGAGGCTCAACGAAGTCGTGCTCGGTAACTCCTACGGCATCGATGAGCACAAAACGGACCTTCTCCTTTGCGTCAGGGGTGACTGCCTGAAAGTCGGCGTCGGGAATGGTGCGGGCACCACGGCCCTTCATCTGCTCGAAGTACTGCGGCGACCGTACATCTCGCATGAAGAAGACGCACTCCAAAGGCTTCACATCGGTGCCGGTAGCGATCATGTCGACAGTGACGGCGATCCGCAGCGCCGCGCTGGTGCGGAAAGCTGCGAGCTGCTGGTCGGCGTTGCGGGCGTTGTAGGTGATTTTCGCGGCGAAGTCGTTGCCTCTGCCAAACACCTCGCGGACCTGAGTGACGATCTCCTCGGCGTGGGCATCGTCCTTGGCGAAGATCAGCGTCTTCGGCACGACCGAACGGTCGGGGAAGACTTTAGTGAACAGAGTATCGCGGAACGTTGCTAATACCGTGCGGATCTGGTCAGTCGCCGTAACCGCCCGATCCAGCTGGCCCTTGCCATAGTCCAGGTCCTCGTCGAGCGCTTCGTAGCGCTGGACTCGAGTGCGTCGATCGACTTTCGGCACCACAGTGCCCGCCTCCACTGTAGAGCCCTGCTCGGTAATCCTGGTCTTAATCCGGAAGATGTCGAAGTCGACGTTGACGTTGTCAGCCACGGACTGCGGGTAGGTGTATTCGGATACGAGGTTCTGCTTGAAGAATCCGAAGGTCTGCTTACCCGGGGTGGCGGTGAGTCCCACTACGTGGGCGTCGAAGTATTCCAGCACCCCTCGCCATTGGCCGTAGATCGACCGATGTGCCTCATCGACGATGATTAGATCGAAGGTCTCGGGGGGTAGGTCATCGTTGTACGCGACCGTCACCGGCAGATCGGGGACCCAGCCGTCGAGCTCGGGGTCGTCCGTGTCGCCGGTCTCCTCGTTGCGAAGAGCCTTGAAGACGCGCTGGATGGTCGAAATTGCAACGCTAGTGGCCTCAGGCATCGGCCCACGCCTCAGCCGATTGACGTTGTAGAGTTCGGTGAACCTCCGGCCGTCGTCCGGGGTCTGGTAATTTTCGAACTCGGCCATCGTCTGTTTGCCCAGATTGTTGCGGTCGACCAGGAACAGTATGCGGTTGAAGCCAGCGTGCTTGAGCAGCCGATATGCGAGGGTAACAGCGGTGTAGGTCTTGCCTGCCCCGGTGGCCATCTGCACGAGGCTTCGGTCGAAGCGCTGCTCACGCAGGCAAGTTTCGACGCCGGTGATCGCTTCGATCTGCGCCGGGCGTAGCGGCTTGGTGTCCAGGGTCGGAAGATCACGGACCTTGCCACGCCAGGTCGGATGCACATCGTCGCGGAGCTCGAGGACACCTGCCAGAGCCGAAGCCTTGGGGAAGTTGAAGATCCGGCGCGCACGCGGGTCGGGGTCGTAGCCATTGGTAAAGTGTGTCTCGGTGCCCGATGCCTCGAACACAAACGGCAGTCGTCCGTCCTTCGTGAGGGCGGCGAGCTTCACATCGGCAGGCAAGCCTTCGGCATATTTGCTCGACTGCCACTCGACACCGGAAAGCGGCGTACCCTCGGGCTTCGCCTCAATGACACCGACAACCTTTTGATCGACGTAGAGCAGATAGTCCACGCGCCCATGACCGGGCTTGAGCGTGATCTCGCGTACGGCTACACCCCGGGCTGCGAACAGATTCATCGCTTTCTTGTTCTGAACCCTCCATCCAGCAGCGTCGAGCTGACGATCAATCAGTGCCCGTGCGCGGGCTTCCGCTGCTAGCCGACTGGCATCATCATCGGTCACTTCTTGCCCTTACTCGCAGAGGTCATTCCAAAACGAAAGTCCACCACAACCTGTTTCAACGGGATTCCGCCATGATTGCCGGCTCCCCGTCAATCCACTTCTTTTCGTCCGCAGAATACCTGGAGACGCTAGGGGTCGCGCTCGGTTGATCGAGTCGCTTCCGACCACTGTAAGAGATTCGGTACTCGGTCAGCTCCCCATTCGAGCGTCGAAAGGTAAGAATCCACGGAACACCTTGAAGGTTGCCGGCTTTGTTGTAAGGCCTATACGCTCCAACCAGGTTTCCTACATTCCATTTGCCGCTGGAACCACCCGGACCACGCCACCACTGAACAAGATCCGCCAAGACTCCCAGCGGCACGGCGGCTGGTCGCCGGTACTCGCCGTCTTTTTCCTCAAGTCGATCGTCGTCAGCTACCGGCTCGTCGGTCGATGGCTCCGGCAAGGCCAACTCAGGATCGGTCGGGTCTCCTGATAACTCTTCCGGAGCAGGAAGATTTGAAGCAGCTCTGGCCGACTGCATCTGTTCGAGAAACTGTTCAGCCTTCAACGAACTTACGGCGGCAGCTTCCGAGTGCGATGCTGCACGCTCCGATGCATTGCCGATGGCACCAAGCAATTTGGTCTGCGCGAGCTTATCTGAGTAGGCCTTTTTAGACTGAATGCGGTAGATGGTCACCGCCACGCCAGCCCCAAAGCAAGTCACTGCCAGAGAGAATAGCGACAGAGGGATAGAGACCGGATCTCCGGCAGTGAGAGCAACAACAGGTACCGACAGTGACGCTCCGACCGTAAGAGTATAGGCGCCTCGTTCGGCTAGCAACCAACCACGGTGAGGCTCCCAGGTAGTTGGCGGTTCCCCCACTCGGCCAACTACTTTCATTTTTTCCCTTGATTCGCAGACGTTATTCCGTGACGGAACTCCACGTCGTCGCCCTTGTTCCTCAACGAGCCGTGCAAGCGAGATCACCTTCTTCTAGTCGGAGCCGATTTCGTCCATCATATCTATTCGTGGGAGAGCTCAACCGATGCTTCACGCCGCCGCCATCGCGTACACGTCCGCCGGCATCGGTCGGTGCAGCTTCCAGGTAATGGCGATCGGCTTCTCACCCTTGTGCTGCACGTAGTCCACCTGCCCCAGGCAGGTGTACGGAACTGTCAGCCCGGTCTCGTCGTCGGCTGTATCCCTCGCGAAGATCAGAATCTTTGACCCATGCGATGTCGGGTCCAGATATCGGCGCCCCCGTCGGGCTGCCAGGCGAGGTAGCGTTCTGCGATTCCCAGTGGAACAGTTCAGGACTGATGGCGTAGTCCTTGTACATCGTGGTCGCCGAGTGCTTCTTGTCATCCTTGTTGAGTGAGACGAAGAAGGCGTCTGTGGACGTCGCCGGGCACCAGGCAACGCCTTCCCGGTGCTGGACGTTCTTGCCCTGTTCCAGCGAGCCGTACTGCGGTGCCGCCAGTACTTCCTCGCGCCGGTACGTGGCATGTGAGAACAGCGGAATGTGCTGCAAACCTGCGCCAAGGCTCTTCGCTGCATGTTTCGATGCCGCCACTCCCAGCTTCACCACCTGGCGGATCTCGCGGCACACAAACTGGTAGCCGCGCAGGTGGTCCAGCCCGTCGTCGTACGTTCTGAATCCGCCGCCGTCGTCCCACAGCGTGTAAAACAGCATGCGTGCAAAAGCCTGCTCGCGCATGCCGAGCTCCGCGTAGCGGGGCGCGTCGGGAGCAACCAGCATCGAATAGGCAGCGGCACGTTCCGGATCGTCCACATGAATCAGTGCGGCTATGCGGCCCAGCAGCTTCTTTTACTCCGCATCCGACAGCTCCTCGATCTTTCCGCGAAGCACGGTCTCCAGGGGTGAGAGCCCCTCGATCAGCCCTGCCTGCCGGAGGTAGCCGGTCCACGAGTCCTTGGTGGAGCGGTAGATCGTCTTCACCTCATTCCCCGACCGCTCCAGATAGGCCTCCAGCTCGGTCTCGGCGTACGAGGCGATGTCCCGGACCAGCCGTGCCCGATTGAATCGCAGCTGTGCCTTGATGTTGTCCAGCACCACCTTCTGCGCCACCCGGTCCAGAACGATCTGCGAACCGGACGGCAGATAAGGGAACTCGTCCTCGACAGCCTTCTCCAGCTCCTTTCGGCCGTAGCCGGTCAGCGCGCGGTAGCGCAGATCAAAGCGGAACTCACGGCGCTGCTGGCCGATGAAGTCCAGGACCGTCAGCACCGCTTTGCCTCGGCCCGCCGGAGCCCGCGACCGAGCTGCTGGAGGAAGACGGTGGCACTCTGCGTGGGCCGGAGCAGCAGGATGGTGTCCACCTGCGGCAGGTCCAGGCCTTCATTGAAAAGGTCGACGGCGAAGATGCAATTGATCTCCCGTTGCCCCAAGCGCCGGAGGGCTACCTCGCGGTCAGCATTGTCAGCGGTGCCGTCGACTGCGACGGACGCGATGCCGGCTCGGTTGAACACCTCGGCCATGTAGAGGGCGTGCTGGACGGAGACGCGGAAGCCGATGGCCCGCATCTGGTCGGTGCTGGTGACCTTGTCACTGAGTTTGCGGATTATCTTGGCGGAGCAGGCGTCGTTAACCGTATAGAGAGAGCTCAGCTGGGCGGCGTCGTATTGCCGCGCTTCCACTTCAATCCTAGGTCTACGTTGAACACGCTTATTAAGCCCGGATCATGGGCGCTATTTTTTGGGCGGCAGCAGCACTAACTTGTTCAGCTCTGCCACCCTCACATAGAGCGAGTTCTGCACACTGGTAGTTAGGCGGCCCTCAGCAAGCACGTCCCAATCCTTCAATTCCATCCAGTCAGTGATCTTGAAGGCCGCTCTAAGCGGTTCGATGTCCTTGGGCAGGACCATGACCGACATTCCGGCGCCGGTAAGGAAAAGACTCCCGGACTCCTGCGCATACTGAATCGTGCCCCAGTAGGCCCTGAGTGCCGAATGCTGCTCTCCCTGGAGATTGGCGGCATCAGCATGGGTAGCTGCGCTGAAATGGCGAAAATAGTCCGTGGCCGGCACTCTGCCACGGCCGGTAACCTGCAGCCATAGGTTTGGGTCAGGGAAGCTAGGCACGCTGCGCAAACTACTAAGGCTGGCGCGCAGCCCTGTACTGGCCTGATTGTTGGCAGGCCCACCGCCAGGAACGTACTGGGTGGCCGTATTGCCCGAGGGCGCCCCGCTACCGGGGGCAGCCGAAGCAGTGCCCGCATAACCAAGCGGCCGAGGTAGTGCATAAGTGATCGCTAGAACCTCGCCCGTATTCATGACTCCTGGTTGCTGCTGAACGTTGCCGGTGTTTTTGATGTTGCTGCTCGATCCTGCCGCCGTCCCGCAAGCATCCTCGGTGTGGGGCGTCTTTTTGCTGATTTTAAAGTGCGCTGCACGACCCTGAGCCCCCAAGGCACCGCGCACAAAATAGACCGGGGTGAGGCAAGATCCGCACCAGAAGCCCTCAGCCCTTCGCTGATCCAGCCAGGCCGAGCCATTCGCTTCGTAGCCCTTGAAAACGTCAGACGCTTCCACAGTCACTTCGTTTCGATCTATTGCGTCGTGCACTTCAGCCACCCCTTTGATTCCTCCAGTACCTAGGAGACTACAGCGGGTAGGGCTGCTGTTTTGATGCCCATCAGCGAGGGCGGTCGGAGCGGACGCCGAAGGGACTACTTGACTCGCGCTGTGATCATTACAGGCACCGTTGCCATGGCTGGAGGCGGCTGCGAATTCCTCGCGCGGATGGCGATAACTATGAGAAAGCACTGGAAAACGTGCGTGCAATACTAGCCGAGGACCAGAAGCTGATAGTCATCCACACAGACTGGCCTTATCCAGAGATCGTGGTCTGAAACAGGCTTGTGAGGGGTCGGCCAACGGAGACGCTTTCAAACTACTGCGGCAGTCGTGCTGGGGGTCGCAGAACATCAAAGCGCCAAACTTAAGTAAGGAACGCCCGGTGACCCTCTTCGGTTGGCGAACTCTCAGCCCGCCGGTCTGAGATGATTTTGCAATGCAGCGCGTGGATACCGAGAGCATCGCGGCTCTTTATGCAACTAATCATCCCGGATGGGCGACAGGAACTGCGAGCCAGTTCCGTTTTGGAATCGAGCAGATCACACTTAAAGGCGGCGATGTCATTCGGCCGCAGGCCTCCGGGGTCACAGTCATCGTTGGCTCGAACAACGCCGGTAAGTCGACTATCTTGCGCGAGCTTCATCAATGGATTGGACACCACCCTTCACAGCCTCGCCCCCCGATGATTTCCGTGGATTCTGTCTGTCTGACCGCGCAGGGCAACGACGCTGACATGATTGCGTGGATTGGCTCCGGCACTCCCTTCGTCACTAACGGCACGAGCATGGGTTTCTCGCGTAACGGTGGCCTCCATGACCCTAATACCCTGGCCTATTTGTGGAGCCAACCCCAACATGGTGTTGGGGAGCTCGCCTCCTTCTTCACGTTCTACGGCAATGCTGCCGGGAGGTTCTCGGTCGGGGGATCCGCGGAGATGCGTGAAGCGGGCGATGACCCCGCGGTCCACCCCATCCACACCCTGCAAGATTCTCGCGAGCTGCGCGACCGGATCAATGGGACTTCCCTATCGGTGTTTGGAAAGCCCCTCACCCTCGACACGCTTGGGCGAACCGTGCGACTGCGCGTAGGAGAAGTTGACTCTCCCGCGCCCCCGATTGATGACATTCCGCCTGCATACCGCGCAGCAATGGCTGCGCTGAGTCCGCTCGATGAACAAGGCGACGGGATGCGCGGGTTTTTCGGTCAAGTACTACCCGTCATCGCCGCTACATACCCCGTCATCATCCTCGATGAGCCGGAAGCTTTCCTACATCCGCCCCAGGCGCATGCTCTTGGCGCCGAACTCGGCGCACTCGCAGTTGAGCGAGGTGTGCAAATTCTCATTGCCACTCATGATCGCAGTCTTCTAACTGGCTTGCTTGATTCCGGTGTACAAGTGTCGGTCGTTCGGGCAAGTAG
Organism: Pseudarthrobacter sp. efr-133-R2A-89; assembly: GCF_030209315.1. Lineage (NCBI taxonomy): Bacteria > Bacillati > Actinomycetota > Actinomycetes > Micrococcales > Micrococcaceae > Pseudarthrobacter > Pseudarthrobacter sp. efr-133-R2A-89. The sequence continues at coordinate 61,485 of NZ_JARVSE010000014.1, forward strand.
AGGTGAGGGCCATACACACGCTCATCAGCTGGACTCGGACCGCCTACAGGAGCTCTGGCACGACCCCGTCTTGAAGTACACAAACGTGCTCGATGGATTGTTCCATCGCGTCGTCATGCTGGCGGAAGCGGAAGGTGACTGCGCCTACCTCAACGCCAGCCTCGATCATCTTCAACAGACTGCGGACGGCTTGCCTCGAAACGAAGTGCTTTTCGTCCCAACGGGCGGCAAGGATGCAATGTGGAAGGTTGCCAACACTCTGCGTGCGGTGGCTGTTCCGGTTGTGGCAGCGCCCGATCTGGACATGGTAAACAACGAGGCAACGCTGAGCCGCCTGGTCACCGCAATGGGCGGGGAATGGGACGAGGCCTACAAGGTCCTATGGAATCGGGCGACTGCTGCACAGCGAGCCCCGCGAGAATCTGTCAACGTCGGCCACGTTCTCGACGCCATTACAGCGCTATTTGATGACCGCCGCGACGAGCCGTTTTCTGCGGCAACTCGTGAAGAACTCTTTGCGCAGGCTCGCAGTCGTGAATCTCCCTGGGCAGAGGTCAAGACCTATGGCGTCGAGGCGTTTCGGGGGGAGGCGCGGGCGGCGCTCCTCGAGTTGTTGGCGCGCCTCGAATCCCTTGGCATCGTTCTGGTGCGAGAAGGAGAACTGGAGCGACTAGCCCCCGAGGTCGCGGCGAGGAAAGGTCCGGGCTGGCTTCAAGAGGCGCTCTCGGTAGAGGCACCAGGCAACGAGCGCACCCAAAAGCATCTCCAACGGCTTCTGGATGCGAGTGCGACGGTCCTAGGGATCGAGTGAAAGTGGCCTTGAGATAAGGGGATGCTCTCTGTTGGCCGCGACGAAGTCCCGCAGAAGGATCCTCCAGCGGACGCTCCCGAAAAATGCGTTGCGCGAGGTTCCCGCTTCGTGCCGACGCTGGCGTACTCGCCGTTCAATTCCTAGGTCGGTCGTTCGTTGTTCCACGTTGAGGGTCGCCCGCTTGTCATGCCGCTGAAGTCGACGACCCTCCGATTCTTGCCGCATACAAGATGGATCTTGGCCCGATTCGAGTCAGACAAGAGCTTGGTAGCTTTCCCTCAGGGCGCTTTGATCCGGGTAGTGGTCTAACTGGACATTCTCAAGGCAGAGAGGCGCGTCCAGCCAAAGCCGCACGCGCCCTTCGTTTTCCCTGAACCCTCCACGAACAGGTTCACAGCATCTTGGTCAGTCGACGAGTACCGGCTGCTTGTCACGGTCCGACGCCTCGGTCACGGGCGCACCCTTTGTAGACCGCTGACTCAAACAGCACCCCACCGCCAGAACCCCCACAAGACCGAACGTGCTCAGCAGCTGGGGACGGGAATCCTCGCCGATGAAGCCCACTGTGAAGATCGCCGCCAGGATCAGGAGGCCAAGGGAAGTGAGCCACGGGAAGCCCGGCATCCGCAGGGGAAGCGCCATCCCGTCGCGATCGGCGCGGAGGCGCAGCGCGAGCTGGGCCAGGAGCGCGGACGTCCACACCAGCAGGCAGGTCGAACCCACAATGTTCAGCAGGACCGGAAGGACTTTCTCCGGGAACGCCAGCTCCAGCACCACCGTCACAACGCCGAAGGCGACGCTGGCCAGCACGGCGACAACGGGCACCCGGGCCTTTGACACCGACGCGAGCCAACGCGGTGCCTCGCCCCGCTCGGCCAGGGAGTACGCCATCCGGGAGGCACCGTAGAGGTTGGCATTCAGCGCGGAGAGCAGCGCCGCGACGGCCACCAGCGTGATAGCGGTTGCCGCGCCGGGCATTCCAGCTGCGTCCAGCACAGCGGCGAACGGGCTCTTCAGCCCAGCCGAACCCACGGGAACCACGGCCGCGATAACGAAGATGGCGCCGATGTAGAACACGAGGATGCGCCACAGCACAGTCCGGACGGCTTTCTTCACGCTGGGGGCCGGCTCAGCTGTCTCGGCTGCAGCCACGGACACGATCTCGGTACCGCCGAACGCGAACGCCACCACGAACAGCGCCGTGGCAATCCCGCCGAAGCCGTTGACCGCGAAGCCCTCACCCATGAAGTTGCCCACGCCCGGCGACTGGACTCCCGGCACCAAGCCGAAGAGCAGCGCGAAGCCCACCAGAAGGAACCCGACAATAGCCGCCACCTTGAGCAGAGCGAACCAGAACTCGAACTCACCGAAGTTCTTCACACTGGTCAGGTTCACGGCGGTGAGCACCACGATGAACACGAAGGCCATCAGCCACACCGGCAGGGCCGGGAAGATGGTGGCCAGCAGGCCCGCCGCGCCGAGCGCCTCGGCGGCGATGACCACCACCAGCTGGATCCACCAGAGCCAGCCCACGGTGGCGCCCGCCACCGGCCCGTACGCCTTGGCGGTGTAGACGGAGAAGGCGCCGCTGTCCGGGTTGGCGGCTGCCATTTCGCCGAGCGCCCACATCACCAGGATGATGAGCGTGCCGGCCACGAGGTAGGAGATCAGCACGGCGGGGCCCGCGGCCTGGATGCCCGCGCCGGAGCCGATGAAGAGGCCCGCGCCGATGGCGCTGCCCAGCCCCATCATGGTGAGCTGGCGAGGTTTGAGGGCTGCGCCGAGGGGGCGCGCAGACGTCATTGTCTGTTGTTCCATGGGGATTCCTCTTAGTTGTTGGTAACTGTTGGGGAGAAAACTTCAGACCGCGTGGGCTTCGAGAAGCCTGAGCACGCGGTTGTTGGAGGCGGGGTCGGCAACGGTGATCCGCACGCCATCCCCCTGGTAGGCCCGGACCAGGATGCCCGCGCGGTCGAATGCGTCCACCAGCCGCGCCAGCAGCTGGTCATGGGCACGGATCCACAGGAAATTGCCCTGGCTCGGCTGCAGCTTCCAGCCCTGGGCTGCCAGCTCCGCGGTCATCCGGGCGCGCTCCAGCTTCACCGCCGCAACCCGCGCTTCCATCTCCTCCCCTGCGTCCAGCGACGCGATCGCCGCCTTCTGGGCCAGCGCGCTTACGGCGAACGGCAGAGCGGTGCGGCGCAAGCCTTCGGCGATTGCCGCCGTCGCAATGGCATACCCGACCCGCAGTCCGGCGAGCCCGTAGGCCTTGGAGAAGGTACGCAGGATGCAGACGTTCGGAAACTGGTGGTAGAGCGCCAGGGAATCGGGGCCGCTGCCCGCGTCGGCGTATTCGACGTAGGCTTCGTCGATCACCACCAGGACGTCGGAGCGGACGGACTGCAGGAAGGCCTCCAGGCGGTCGTGGCTGATCGGCACGCCGGTGGGGTTGTTGGGGGTACAGAGCAGGATGACCTTGGTGCGGTCGGTGACGGCGGCGGCCATGGCGTCGAGGTCGTGGCCCTCGGCGTCGTCCAGCGGGACGCGGACCGGCCGGGCGCCGGCCAGCTCCACCAGGATGGGGTAGGCCTCGAAGGAGCGCCACGCGAAGACCACCTCGTCCCCGGCGTCGCACAGTCCGGTGATGATCTGCTGCAGGACGCCCACGCTGCCGGGACCCACCGCCACCTCCGCGGCGGTGACACCCAGGTGCCGGGCGATCCGTTCGCGGAGTTCGACGGCGGCCATGTCCGGGTAGCGGTTCATCCTCCCCACCGCCTCGGCCACCGCAACAACGGCGGCGGGCAAGGGTTCGTAATGGCTTTCGTTGCTGGCAAGGGCCGCGATGTCCGCGCCGAGGCTGCGGCGGCCCGGGACGTAGGACGGAAGGCCCGCCACCGCGCCACGCAAGGTAGGCAACGCAGTTTTGGGAGCGGCAACAAGCTGATCACTGGTCATGAAATCCGATCATGGAAGTGACCCGGACCACAATGCAAGGTAGGCTCCGGTGCTTGGGACTTCTGCTCAACTTCTAGTACTTGTGGTGAAAATATGACCATCGCGAACTCTCGCACCCTCGATTCACTCGACGGCCGGATCATCCTTGCCCTGGACAAGGACCCCGAAGCCAGTGCCTTGGCACTCTCCCGGACACTCGGCGTCGCACGCAACACCGTCCACGCCCGGCTGGCACGGCTGGAGCGCAGCGGCGCGCTCCGCTCCTTCAGCCGCAGGCTGGACCCCGCCGCGCTGGGCTACGAACTGATGGCCTTCCTCTCGCTGTCCATCAGCCAGACGCGGACCGGCTCGGTGGAGAACGGGCTCGCCGCCATCCCGGAGGTCATCGAGGTGCACGCCACCACCGGGGACGCGGACCTCATGGCCAAGGTGGTGGCCCGCGGCACGGCAGACCTCTACCGCATCACCAACGAGATCCTGGAGATCGACGGGATCGAGCGGACCAGCACGGCCATCTCCATCCTGGAGCTCATGCCGCCCCGGTATGACGGGCTGATCAGCCGGCTGTCGGAGCAGGAATCCCGCCCCTCGGAGTAACAGGTGACGCGCACCACAGGTGCGCAAATTGTCACTGCAAGCTCCTCCTGCTGCCAAAAGTCCCAGGTGCATCACGGGGTATTGCAAACGTGAGATGCAGACCACACGATGCCTGCATGACTACTCTCACCGTCTCCGGCCGCGTGGCGCAGGTTCTCAGCAGCTATGTCAGCGACGTCTTCGGCGTCATGGGCAACGGCAACGTCTACTTCCTGGACGCCGCCGAGCAGCAGGGCCTCCGCTTCTCCCCCGTCCGGCATGAGGGCGCCGCCATTGCCGCGGCCGACGCTTACTACCGGGCCTCGGGACGGCTGGCCGCGGGCACCACCACCTACGGCCCCGGCTACACCAACGCGCTCACCGCCCTTGCCGAGGCGGTCCAGGCGCAGATCCCCGTGGTGCTGGTCACCGGCGACGCCCCCACCACCGGCGCCCGGCCCTGGGACGTGGACCAGGCGGCCATCGCCGCCGGCCTCGGCGCGGCAACCTTCACCGTCACCCGCGACGCCGCGGGCGCCACCACCCGGCAGGCGGTTGAATACGCACTCACCCGGCGCACCGCCGTCGTCCTCGCCATCCCCTACGACCTCGCCGCACTCGAGGCTTCGGATGAGGACCTTCCGGAACCGGCGGCACCAAAGGTGACGGACGACGTCGACGGCGGCCTTGGGCAGGTTGCCCGCCTGCTGGCCAGTGCCAGGCGGCCGCTGATCCTGGCCGGCCGGGGCGCCCACATTGCCGGCGCCGGCCCGGAACTCCGCGAACTCGCCGACCGGCTCGGCGCACTGACCGCCGGAACCGCCCTTGCCATCAACCTCCTCAATGGCGAGGGGTACCTGGGCGTGGCTGGCGGTTTCGGCACCGACACCGCGGCGGGGCTCATGGGCGAGGCCGACGTGGTCCTGGTGGCCGGGGCCAGCCTGAGCCCGTTCACCATGCGGTTCGGGCACCTGCTGGGCCCCGACAGCACCGTCATCCAGATCGACACCGCCCTGCAGCCGACCAACCCGCGGGTGGACCTATTCGTTCAAGCGGATGCGAAGGCTGCTGCTACGCGCCTGTTGTCTTTGATTGATGGCGAGGCTGCTGTTGCCGGCTGGCGCGCGGAAGCCTCGAAGCGCCTGGCTGCGGGGCCGGGACATGACTTGGGTTCGGCCGAAACTGTGGACGGTCGGCTGGACCCGCGCGCCCTCGCCACCGCCCTCGACGCCGTGCTGCCGGAGCGCCGCACCGTGGTCCAGGACGGCGGCCACTTCATCGGCTGGGCACCCATGTACTGGAACATCCCGCGGCCGCAGGACCTGGTGATGGTGGGCACCGCTTTCCAGTCGATCGGGCTGGGCCTGGCCAGCGCCGTCGGGGCCGCCCGCGCTGTGGAGGATGGCCGCACCCTGGTGCTGGCATCCGGCGACGGCGGGTTCCTGATGGGCCTGTCCGACCTCGAATCACTGATCGGCACCGCCCGCAGCGCGATCGTGGTGATCTACAACGACGCCGCCTACGGTGCCGAGATCCACCAGTACGGCTCGCAGGGCCTGACCGAGAAGCCGATGCTGATTCCGGAGGTGGACTTCAGCGGAGTTGCCCGGGCTTTGGGGGCCGAGTCCGCCGTGATCCGCTCCCTGTCCGACCTCTCCGCGCTGCAGGACTGGATCGACGCCGGCGCTCGAGGCACGTTTGTGGCGGACTGCCGGATCACCTCCACTGTCCGAGCGCCCTGGCTGACCGAGTGGATGAACGCGACGCGGGCAGCGAAGGCTGCGGTGGCGGGGTAGTCAACAGACCCAGTCGCCACAAGCCGTCGGGTCGCCGTCGTACTCCATGACGCCGGCCCGCTGGTCTGGGCCCCGCTCTCCCTGCCGTCCCAGGCCCGGGGCGCGGTCTTCATGACGGCTTCATTAATATCCGCCCCGTCTTAGTGGGGCCAAAGTCGACCGGCCGCTGAGCCACATCTCGGTCGTGACCCGCAAATGCTCGCCGCCGCCGTGTACTCGCCTCAGGTCCTGCTCAAGGTTTCCGAAGCATTTTCTGAGGAATTAGAATTCCGACGCTTTTACCGTCTTTCTTGGACCACAATGGACGTGTCAAGGGGATGTGTCTTTTGACGTCAACTACAACGCCTGTCCACGGGGGATGGAATTGCGTAATGCTTAAGAGGTTGATCGCTTCAAGCTTCGAGCACCTACTTCGGCCTCACGAAGATCCGCTAGAAGCTCGATACCCGGTTAACGATCTAGCTGGCAAACAGCCCAAGTCTCAGGGCACAGTCAATGCGAACGAGGAGCAATCGCTAAGGATGCGGTTGCAGCCCACGATAAATAGCTCGATAGCTCCAGCTATCCGCAAGCCGCGCTTGACAACTGGCTGCTCGGGCAAAGCATCGCCGCGAACAAGCCGGTCTCACCTGCATCCATAAAAGGGGAAAATTATGTCCATCAAGAATGACGCCTCATATCCGGTAGTGCCGGAGCAACCTGTTCACCATGTCCGGGTGCTTGAGGAAAAGCGCAAAAACGGCCTGGGCGTCGCAGCTTTGGTCGTAGGTATTGTCGCCGCGGTATTCAGTATCATTCCCTTAGTGGGAATGATTGCCTTCTTCCTCGGACCGGTCGCCATCATCCTGGGCATCATTGCTCTCTGCCTTAGAAATCGGAAGAAGGGAATGGCGGTCGCCGGACTTATCCTCGGTATCGTCAGCCTGATCACCGCCGGAATGGTGACGGCTGGTATCAGCGCCGCGGCAAAATCGATCGACGAAAAAGTAAATGCAGAGCACACGGTAGAGTATGTCGTCACCACCTCCGGCCCTGCCCACATTTCTTACTGGTCCCCGGGCGGAACCTCGACGGAAGACATCAAGGCTGACTGGAAGAAATCCATCACATCCACGGACTTCAACATCACAAGCATTTCTGTCACGGGAAGCTATTCTGACGCTTCCGGTGCTGTCTCGTGTGAGATCCTGATTGACGGCAAGAGTGCAGGCAAGAACACGGGCAGCGGCTCCGGCGCGCATGCTTCCTGCTCGGGAAATACTTGGCAGAAGTAATCTTGCCGAATGGGCGCAACGACTGAGGACGCGCAAGAATAACCGCGAACTGCACTACACGAAACGGCGGCACCCAAGGCCCGGGTGCCGCCGTCGTTCCTTCCGCTGAAAGTACCCCTACCCCACCGAGGCAGGCACCACGTCAGTCATGGTGTTGCCGGTTGACTACTGCAGGCAGCGGCGGCGCCAGGCACACGCCCCCGCTGGTTGCTGCCGCCACACGGCAGGGCCCGCAAAGCACGGCCTTTTGTCGTAGCCGCCGCATAGGATTCCAACCATGAGAATCGCCGTTGCAGGGGGAACAGGGACAGTGGGCCGCCACGTGGTGGCCATCGCCAGGGAGCGCGGGCACAACGTGGTCAGCCTCAGCCGCGCGGAAGGGGTGGACCTGATCACCGGGCATGGTCTCGACCAGGCGCTACAGGGCGTCGACACCGTCATCGACGTCTCCGGCATCCAGGTCCTGTCCACCAAGAAGCCAGTGGATTTCTTCACCAACGCCACCCAGAACCTGCTGGCGGCCGGGAAGAAGACCGGCGTAAAGCACCACGTGGTGCTGTCCATTGTGGGCATCGACCAAGCCAACTCAGGACTGTACGCGGGCAAGCTGATTCAGGAGGACGAAGTCAGGCACGGCGGCGTGCCCTGGACCATCCTCCGGTCCACCCAGTTCCACGAGTTCGTGCCGATGTCCATCAAGGCCGCCTCCGTGGGCCCGCTGGCCTTCGTGCCCACCATGGTCACGCAGCCTGTGGCGGCGAAGGAGGTGGCAGCGGCCCTGGTGGACGCGGCCGAGGCCGGGCCGAAGGGACGGCTCCCGGACCTCGGCGGCCCACGGACCGAACAGCTGAATAGCCTGGTCACGGCCTACCTGGCCAAGACGCAGCAGAAGAAACGGATCATTCCGCTCCGCCTCCCCGGCCCCATGGGCACGGCCATGCGCACCGGCGCGCTGATCCCGGCGCCGGGCTCCGCCGTCGGACGCCAAACGTTCCAGGAGTGGCTCGACGCCATCGGTGCCGCGTAAAACCGTCGCTAAATGGGGCAACTGCCCCATGCCCCTGCCGCGGCCCGCTCCTAGTCTCAAGGCATGGAGAAAAGGAGGCGGCCATGACCATCCACCAGCCGCAGTCATCAGCACAGGCAACACCCAAACTTGCCGACCTTCCCGAGGACTCTGCCGAGCACTTCGCCGGCAGCGCCGTCTTTGGGCTGCCCTTCGCCAGCGGCCACTACCTGGCATTCCGGGATTTCCCGGTGAGCTCCGTCGGCCCCGGCTACCGCTCCGTCTGGCACCGCACGCCCGGCGGCGAATGGACCCTCTACGCCAACGTCCCGCCGCAATTCAGCTGCGCCCGCTACTTCGGCCTGGCGTTCCACCGCATTGTGGAAACCGACGTCGACATCACCTGGAGCGGCCCGTCCAGCGCCGTGATCACGGTCCCGGGAGTCCTCGACTGGGACCTGCAGCTAGGCACCTCCGCGGCCACGAAGATGCTGACCGCCATGGCCGCGCGGATGCCCGAAAGGTTGTGGCGCAGCGAGCCCGTCCTCAGGGCCATGGGGGCGTTCGCCGGTCCGCTGCTCGGCGCCGGCCGGATGAAAATGTCCGGCCGTGTACCCAACGGCCAGACGTTCCAGGCCCAGCCCCGGCAGCTGTGGCTGGTCACCGATTCCAGGGCAACGGTCCTGGGTGAGGGCGCCGGACGGCCCGGCCCGCTCAAGGTCCAGGACCACCTGGCGGACTTCTGGCTTCCGCAGCGTGGACTGTTCGGCGCCCAGGTGGGCGTCAGGTTCCCCTCCACCGCCCATCCCGCCGGACCAGGCGCCGTCCAGGGACGGACCGGGAGAAGCCAGGCGGCATAACGGCCGACGGCGCAAGGTCCCTACTGCCGCGGCCGGCGGCTTCCTAGAATGGCAGGTGTGATGCAGTCACCGGCTGCGCCCCGCCGCAGCGAAGTCCTGGCCGCGCTGTCGCTCGCCATCGACCTGGGGCTGGGGCAGCCGATGGAGCACATGCTGCGTGCGTCCCTGCTGGCGCTGCGGATCGCCGGCGCCGCAGGCGTGGACGCGACGGGCCAGGGCAGGATCTACTACGCCAACCAGCTGGCGTGGATCGGCTGCCACGCGGATTCCTTTGAACTGGCCGCGCTGTTCACGGACGATATTGGCTTCCGCGCCGACTATTACCGTCGCGACCAGCACGGCCTGCCCATGTACGCCGGCATGTTCAGCCACGCCGGCGCCGGCCTCCCGCCGCTCCCCCGCCTCGCCCGTTGGACGCGTTTCGCCGCCACCGGCAGCGGAGCGGTACGCACCATGATTGCCTCGCACTGCGTCTCCGCCGGGGTGCTGGCCAGCAGTGTAGGGCTCGACGACGGCGTGGCAGGACTGCTCACCCACACCTTTGAGCGGTGGGACGGCAAGGGCCTGCCGGAGGGAGTTGCGGGGCCGGACATCCCGCTGGAAATGCGGATCATGCACCTGGCGGATACGGCCGAGGTGTTCCTGCGGACGGAAGGCGTGTCCGGCGCGGTGGCCATGGTGCGGGCACGCCGCGGCAGCCAGTTCGATCCGGCACTGGCCGGCCTGTTCATCGACCAGGCCGAGGCACTCACCGAAGGACTCCTCGACGTCGACTGCTGGCAGGCGGCCCTGGACCTGGCTCCTACCGACGCTCCCCTGTCCGGCAGTCAGCTCGATACGGTGCTGCGCGCGATCGGCGACTTCGCGGACCTCAAATCCCCCTACACGGCCGGGCACTCCCGCGCGGTGGCGGCGCTGGCGGCCGCGGCAGGCGAGGAGCACGGGCTGCCCGCGGAAGACGTCAGGGAGCTCCGCCGTGCGGGATGGGTGCACGACCTGGGCCGGTTGGGGGTGTCCAACCAGGTATGGGACAAGAAAGAGCCCCTCTCCGCGCTGGAGCTGGAACGTATCCGCATGCACCCGTTCCTGGGCGAGCGGATCCTCAGCCGCGTTCCCGGGCTGAAGGGCGAGGCGGCCCTCACCGGCTCACACCACGAGCGGCTCGACGGGTCCGGCTATCCACGTGGGATAGGCGGATCAGAGCTGGGGATCAAGCAGCGGATCCTGGCGGCTGCGGACTCCTACCATGCCTCCGTGGAGCCGCGCCCGCACCGGCCCGCGCTCACGCCAGCTGATGCGGCCGCCCGACTGCGGCAGGAAGCTTCGGCCGGGAGGCTCGTCGCCGGAGCGGTGGAGGCCGTGCTGGTGGCGGCCGGCCAGCAGCCCCGGCGTTCGCATGCCGCCGCAGGCGGGCTCACCCCGCGGGAACTGGAGATCCTCGGCCTGCTGTGCCGCGGAATGGCTCCTGCCGAGATAGCAGCCAGTCTTTTCCTCTCCCGGAAGACCGTCCGCAACCATGTGGAGCACATCTACACCAAGATCGGCGCCACCAACCGGGTGGGGGCCACCTTGTTCGCGATCAGGAACGGCCTGACCGAGTAGCGGCCCGCGGCCCGCTGGTGCAGCCCGCGCTGGCCCGGGACACATCCCTTGTGACTATTGGCTGACCAGCCGCCACAGTGACGTGACTTCGGCCGAGCGCGCCGCGAACAAGGGATCGTCGCGGTCCGAAGCCTTAGGATGCGTTGGCTTGGTGTCCAGCCGTTCCACCACCGTCAGTCCGGCCGCTTCGACGGCGGCCAGCAGGTCCGCCCGCGACCGCAGGCCCAGGTGCTCGGCGAGGTCGGACAGGACAAGCCAGCCCTCACCGCCCGGCTCCAGGTGGCCGGGGAGTTCTGCCAGGAAGCGGAACAGCATCCTGCTCCCGGGGTCGTAGACAGCGCTGTCCAGGCTGGAATGCGGCGTGGCCGGAATCCAGGGTGGGTTGCAGACGATCAGCGGTGCCCGTCCGGGCGGGAACATGTCGGTCAGCACCGCCTCGGCGCGGTCCTCGACTCCGAGGTTGCGGAAGTTCTCAGCAGAGCAGGCGATGGCACGCGGTTCATTGTCCGTCGCCACCACGCGGCGGACGCCGCGACGGGCGAGGACGGCGGCGAGCACTCCGGTGCCCGTTCCGACGTCGAACGCGAGCGTGTCCGCGGGCAGCGCGGCCGCTGCCACGAGATCCATATACTCGCTGCGGGTGGGAAAGAACGTACCGTAATGCGGGTGAATACGGTCCTGCAGGGCATCGACGTAGACGCCGGTCCGCCGCCACTCGTGGGCGCCGATGGCCCCGACAAGCTCGTGCAGGGACACCACGGAAGACTCTGCAATGTCTCCGTACGCTGCCGCGGCGGCTTCGCGGATGTCCGGTGCGCGGCGCAGTGGCACCACCGGACCCGGATCAAGGGGAATCAGCAGCAGGCCCAGGATGCGTGCCCGGTGCGAGGCGGCCTGCCGGTGCCGATAGAACTGCTCGGCAGGGGTTCCGCTGGCCTTCTTTCCGGCGCCTATCCGGCGGTCCAGGGCGTTGAGAATCTGCCGCGCGTTGTGGAAATCTCCGTGCCAGAGCATCGCGATCCCCTGTGATGCCATGCGGTACGCATCGTCGGCCGTGAGGGCGTCGTCCACCACCTCCACCCGCCCGGGCGCAGGCCTGCCGTTGGCCGACCGCCACCGCGCGGACATCCCGGTGCCGGCGTCCATCCAAGTCACATGCCCGGCTGCCGCTGCTGTGTTCAAAAAAGCGGGGTCAAAGGGCGGGACTTCCGCCGGAGCTGGGGTGCCAGTAGGGATGAAGTTCCATTCCAAGATGTTGGGAGCGACCGGATTCGGGCCGATTGCAGCGGGGGTTCGACGACGTCGAAGGGGACGCTGCCAGGAGTCCAGACCGTCCGCCAGCAGCAAACGCGGGCTTGGTCGATGGGGCGCCGAAGCCCTTGAACCTACTGTGTCAGGGTACAGGTAAACCTGCGGGTTTCCTCTAGACAAGAAATAGTCTGTGCATAGATAATCTTTGTATAGATCATCTTCCACGGAGGACACCATGTGGGAATACGAGCACAGCATCGACACCAACGCCACGCCAGAGGCCATCTGGCGGCTCTGGTCCGACGTCGAGAACTGGGGCGCCTGGAACGGGGAGATCGAGACGATCGAGATCAACGGCCCCTTCGCCGAAGGCACCCAGATCCTGATGACGCCTCCGGGCGACGACCCAATCCCCTTGGTCATCGCCGAGGCGGTCGAAAACGAACGCTTCGTGGACGAGGCCCGCTTCGGCGGCCTGCTCCTGCGCACCACCCACCGCATCGATCCAGCCGGCGAGGGCCGGATCCGGGTGGTGTACCGGATGGAGATCACGGGCGACGGCGCCGACGAAGCCGGACCGCAGCTTGGGCCCGGCATCACCGCGGACTGGCCGGAAACCATGGCCGCGCTGGTCAAGATGGCAGGCGGCTGATGCCGCTCAACCCCGGCGAGAGCCCCGGGTTCCTGCTCTGGCACGCCACCCTGCGCTGGCAGCGGGACATCGCCGCAGCTCTCGCCCCGCTCGATCTCACCCATGTGCAGTTTGTGCTGCTCGCCTGCGCTTGGTGGCTCAACAACCAGGGCGAGCACCCGAACCAGCTGGCCCTCGCCAGGCAGGCGGGCACCGACGTCAAGATGGCCTCCCAAGTCCTGCGCGCCCTGGAGGGCAAGGGACTCATCGAACGGGAAGTCGATCCGGCGGACACCCGGGCCAAACGGCTGCGCGTCACCAGCGCCGGAGCCGAGCTGGCACCCCTGGCCATCGCCGCCGTCGAACTCGCAGACGCCAAATTCTTCGAGCCGGTGCCCGTGGACGATGCCGTGTCCCTGCTCCAGCGCCTGGCCCGGCCCGGGCCGGACACACCGGCAGCGGCCGGCGGTGACCGCACGGAACCCGAGGCTCGGGCTACGTAAGGACGGCGGGCTCCGAATCTGCCGCGAGCAGCCCCAGGAGCAGACCGGCGTCGGCCGCGGACTCCAGGCCCAGCACCAGCCGGCTGATGGCTTTGACGCGGTCGCCAGGCAGCCTGGTGCCGGCCAGCCCCTCGAACTTGCCGATGGTCTCCTGGTCGCTGAGCCGGTTGGTGGCGGCCCCCTTTGCCTTGACCGCCTGCACCCCGAACGAGTCCGTGTCCGTCTGTACGGTGAGGAAGGGTTCGGCCGATCCGCCGTGCTGCTCCGGGTCCACTTCCACGTGGATGCGGCCCATCAGCTCCCTCAGCCGGGGATCGTTCCGGCCCTGTTCCGCCACCTGGTCCAGTCCCACGGTGCCGTGCATCAGCGCCGCTGCGAGGGCGAACTGCATGCTCAGCTGGGTCGAGACGAGGGAACGGACATCGGCGGTGCCGCACATATCCGCGATGAGGGCGCTGGTCCGCACCGTGATTTTCTGCGTTGCCTCCGCGGTGATACCCCGGTCACGGAGCTCCAGGATCGCGTCAATGGCCGAGTGGGTGCTCCGGCAGGTGGCGTACGGCTTGATCGACGCGCGCTGGACCTGCCAGTCCTCCCCCAGCGTGTCAAAGAGCCGCGACTCCTGGACGTCGCCCGGCTGGCCGTAGAGCTTGAGGAAGCTGCCCCACGGAGCGGAGAACAGATCCCGCGGCCCCGTGAATCCGGCCTTGGCCAGCAGCGCACTGTTCAGACCGGCTTCGGCCGCGCGCCCCACATGCATGCGCTTGGACATGGCCCCGTCCCCGATGAACGCCCAGGTTCCACCGGTGAAGGAGCCGGCCAGGCCGATGGCGGACACCAGTTGCGGCGCATCCATCCCCAGGACCACGCCCGCCGCCACCGCGGCCGCGAACGTGCCGGTCACCCCCGTGGAGTGCCAGCCCTGGTTGTTTACCGGGTCGTAGCCGCCCAGGGCGTCCTGCACCCGGCGGCCCACCTCATACCCGCTGACGACGGCGTGAAGGAGCCTTCCGCCGTCAACTCCCGTGCCGCCGTCGTCCGCTCCCCCCGCGGAACCGCCGGCCCGGACGGCCAGGGCGGCGAGCGCAGCCGGAACCACCACGGCCCCGGAATGGTCGCACCCGCCGGAATCGTCCAGCTCAAAGGCATGGCACGCCACGCCGTTGACGAAGGCGGCCGCCAGCGGCGGCAGCCCGGCGGGCGTGCCCCACACCGGCGAGCCCGTTCCGGGCGAGGGGGTTCCGTGTGCTGCGGCGAGCGCCGACCTGCTGAGGTGGACTTCCCGCGACGCCGCCCCGGCAATGCCTGCGCCCAGGGTGTCCAGCAGGTGGAGTTTCGCCCGGTGCAGGACCTCGGGAGGGATGTCCGCCGGCCGCAATGCCGTAAGAAAGTCCGCTATGCGTTCCGATGCTGTCAGCTCTGGGCTCATGCCGGGGTGCCTTCATGGGTGAGGGAATGGAAGATTTCTGCCGGGTGGGAAGGGCTGTTGGGCGCCGCGGTGTCCCACCACCACCGGGCCACGTCCCCGCCGGTAGCGTGCCAGACGTCGCCGTACCCGTGGACGTGGTCCAGGAACTCCCGGAGCATCCCGATCCGCCCGGGAGTGGCGATGATCTCCGGATGCAGGGTCAGGACGAAACAAAGCCCTTCGGCGCGGTAGGCCTCGAATTCCAGGATCCAGTTGCGCAGCACCTCCCGGCTGGACGCGATCCGCGGGCTGCCCTTGGGGATGGGCGGGTCAAGGTTGAAGACGAAATAAGGGAAGTCGTCCAGTTCATGGTGCCGTGGCACCTCCACCAGTCCTGCAGCGCTGCCGGCATGGAAATGGGGCAAGTCGTCGCCGTGCCACGAGGAGGACCAGGTGAACCCCAGGTCCAGCAGTTCAGCGGGCAGGCCGTGCGCCATTGATCCGCGGGCCGCCCGGAAGCCCTGCGGCCGCACGCCAAGGAGCGCCTCGAAAGCGTCCTGGGCCCGGCCGATGCTGTCCAGTTGTTCCGGCAGCGTCTGCAGCCCCATGTCCTCCAGCGCCCAGCCCATGTTGGCAAGTTCATGCCCGGCCGCCGCCACGGCTTCAACCTGGCGCGGGTAGGTGCCGAGGTTGGCCCCGGGAATGAACCAGCTCGCCGTGGTGCCCGTGCGCCCGAGTTCAGCCAGGAGCCGGTCCACGCCGCGGGTGGCGCCGTACTGGCCAACGGACAGGCTTTTGGCGCGGTCGACGGCGTCCGGCGCCGCCGCGAGCACCGACAGTTCCGCTTCGAATCCCACGGTGACCACGAAGGCGCACCGATTCGCCCAGGGCCAGCGGCCCGCCGGCGGTTCCTGCGTGAACCTCATGCTGCCTGCTCCGTTCCGTGCTGTTGCTGCCACCAGGTGGCGATCTCCGCGCACGTGCCGAACCACACGCCGTCGGCCTCCTTCATGTGCTGGACCCAGCGGTCCAGGAGCGCTGCCCGGCCGGGCTTCCCCACCACCTTCGGGTGGAAGATGGTGGAAAGGCACAGCCCCTCGGCGTGGTACCCGTCAAATTCCCTGGTCCAGTTGTCCAGGGTGGGCTCGTAGCCGGCGATCCGGTCCCCGCCGGAGGGCCAGTCCGGGTTGGTGGTGTACGCCAGGGAGGCGTAATCGTCCATATCGGACCTGGCCGGGATCTCGATGAGCTTCCCGCCGGCATGGAGGTACGGCCGGTCATCGCCCCGCATGGAGCTGGAGTAAAGGAAGCCCATCTCCGCCAGCAGTGCCGGGGTCTCGGGACGCCAGTCACCGGACGGGGTGCGGAAACCGACGGCCGTAGTGCCCAGGACGTCCTGGAAGATCCGCTGGCTGGTCTCGATCACCTGCCGCTGTTCGCCCGTGCTGAGGTCCCAGTACTTTTCGTGTTTATAGCCATGGTGTGCTACTTCGTGGCCGTGCTCCACGATCCGCCGGCACTGTTCGGGCCAGGTTTCCACCACCCAGGCGGGGGTAAAGAAGGTTGCCGGGACCTGGTGGGCGTCCAGGAGCCGGAGGATCCGGTCCAGGGCCCGCCACGGTCCGTAGGCACCTTGGCTGAAGTACTCCGGCCGGGTCCAGATGGTGCCTTTCAGCATGGCATCGCCGGTGGGCCCGTCGAGATCGAAGGCCAGGGTGACGGCGCTGCGGTTGCCTTCCGGCCACCGCACCGCCGCCCCCGCCTCCATGGACTGCTGGTTCACTTAACCCCGTTGATCTCGGGCTTCATGGCGCCGTAGCCGATGCCCCACTTGTCCAGGATCTTCTGGTAGTCACCGCTGTCCGTGACCTTGGTCAGGGCGTCCTTGACGGCGTTGGCCAGCTGGGTGTTGTCCTTCTGCATCAGGATGCCAAACGGCTTGGCCGGCAGCGGATCGAGCACGGCCGCGTACTTTCCGGGATCGGTCTTGTCGAAGTAGGCGAGGTTCTCGGCGCCCTGGGCGGCCAGGTCCACGCGGCCCTGGTCGATCTGCAGCCGCGCGGCCGCACCGGAGTCCGTGGGCAGGATGCTCAGTTCCGGAAGGCCCTTCTCCGTGCAGATGGTCTTGCTCAGGGTCTTCACCTGTTCGAAGTAATCGGTCTTGCCGCTCACCGCGAGGGTCTTGCCGCAGAGATCGCTCTCCTGCTTGAACTCACCTGCCCGGGTGCCCGAAGTGTAGAGGCGGCCCTGGGACTTGAAGTAGTCCACGAAGTCGGCCGTCTTCTGCCGTTCCACCGTGTCCGAGATGCCGGACATGACCAGGTCCACGCGGCCGGTCTGGACGGAGTTGATCAGCTGGTCAAAGGGCGATTCCACCACTTCGACCTGAACCCCGAGCGCCTCGCCCAGCTTTTGCTGCAGCTCGATGTCCACGCCGGCCAGCTTCTTGTCGGAGTCGCGGAACTCCATGGGCGGGAAGTCCGGGGACAGGCCGATCCTGATCTTCCCGGCGTCCTTGATGGCCTGGGGCAGGCCGGTGGTGCCGGCACTGGTGTCCGCGGTGGTTTCGGCGCCGCCGACGCAGCCGGTGAGGCCGAACGCTGCAACTGCGGTGATGGCCGCAACGCGGGCGGCCGTGGTGAACTTCTTCATGGATGGCTCCAAAGGGGTTGGGGTGATGTTTAGAAGACGCGGGAAAGGAAGGCCTTGGTCCGCTCGTGCTGCGGGTTGCCCAGGACCTCGGCCGGAGGACCGATTTCGACGATTTCGCCGCCGTGCATGAACGCCACGCGGTCGGCCACTTCCTTGGCGAAGCCAATCTCGTGGGTCACCACGATCATGGTGAGGCCGGATTTTGCGAGGTCCTTCATGACGTCCAGCACTTCGCCCACCAGTTCGGGGTCCAGTGCCGACGTCGGTTCGTCAAAGAGGATCAGCTCGGGTTTCATGGCCAGGGCCCTGGCGATCGCCACGCGCTGCTGCTGGCCGCCGGAGAGCTGCCGCGGGTAGGACCCTTCGCGTCCTTCCAGGCCCACCCGGGCCAGCAGTTCGGACGCGTGCCGTTTGGCCTCGGCCGGTTTGACCTTGTTGACGAGGACCGGGCCTTCGATGATGTTTTCCAGCACGGTCATGTGGGGGAAGAGATTGAACCGCTGGAACACCATGCCGATGGACCGGCGCTGGCGGGCGGCTTCCTTGTCGGAGAGCTCAAAGAGGCGGTTCCCGTCCTGGCGGTAACCCACCACCTTGTCCCCCACCCAGATCCGCCCGTTGGAGAGCGTTTCCAGGTGGTTGATGCAGCGCAGGAAGGTGCTCTTTCCGGACCCCGAGGCACCGAGCAGGCAGACCACCTCGCCGCTGTTGACCTCGAGGTTGATGCCCTTGAGGACCTCGTTGAGGCCAAAACTCTTGTGGACGTTTTCGGCGCGGACCAGAACGTTGGTGGTCATGACTGTGCCTTCCTGTTGGTACCGAAAATGCTCGACAGCCGCTGGAGGGGCGTCATAGGCAGCTGCCGGCTTGAGGATCCCTTGGCGAAGAACCGCTCCAGGTAGAACTGCCCGATGCTCAGGATGGACACGGCGCCCAGGTACCAGACGGCGCAGACGATCAGGAGCTCCATGATCCGGTTGTTGACGTAGTAGATGTGCTGGGCCTCGGAAAGGATCTCGCTCACGCCGATCGCGGAGGCCAGCGATGTGGTCTTCAGCATCCCGATGACCTCGTTGCCCACGGGCGGGATGATGACCCGCATGGCCTGCGGCAGGACGATCCGCCGCATGGCCTGCAGCCGCGTCATGCCCACGGCCTGCGCGGCCTCCGTTTGCCCCTCGTCGACGGAAAGGATGCCGCCGCGGACCACCTCGGAGGTGTAGGCGCCCTGGTTCAGCCCCAGGCCGATGGAGGCGGCGACGAAGGGGGTCAGGATGTCGATCATGCGGCCCGAATAGAGCCCCGGGATGCCGATCACCGGGAAAATGAGGGCCAGGTTGAACCACATCAACAGCTGCAGGTACACGGGGGTGCCGCGGAAGACCCAGATGTAGAGCCACGCAACGCCCGAGACCACCGGGTTCTTCGACAGGCGCATCACGGCGGTGACCACGCCGAGGACCAGGCCGATCGCCATGGCAACGGCGGTGAGGATCAGGGCAACTCCGATTCCCTGGATCAGCACGGGAACGGCCAGGTACTCCTGGACTGT
Source organism: Pseudarthrobacter sp. efr-133-R2A-89 (assembly GCF_030209315.1). Lineage (NCBI taxonomy): Bacteria > Bacillati > Actinomycetota > Actinomycetes > Micrococcales > Micrococcaceae > Pseudarthrobacter > Pseudarthrobacter sp. efr-133-R2A-89. The sequence continues at coordinate 80,365 of NZ_JARVSE010000014.1, forward strand.
GGGCCAGTTGATCTTGGCCCGCGAGAAGGAGACGGCCAGCCAGACCAGGAGCAGCACCACGGCCGCGGCACCAATCCACCTCCCAATGTGCCGGCGCGGGACGATTTTCAGATCTGCCGCTGCAGTGCCTGTGATGCTGGGCGCTGGTTGAGTCTTCATGGCGCTTTCCTGATCGTGGAGGGTTTCAAGGTCGCCGCGGGGACCGGCGTTGGTGGGCGCCACGGGTCAGCCCGCTGCGCCGGACGGGACGCGAAGCCCCTGGTAGTCGGCCGCCCAGCTTCGTGCCTGGTCCAGCTTCGCCCGGAGCCGCGTCAGTTGTTCGGCCACTCGTTCCGGGGCGGTACCGCCAAACCCGGAGTGGGCCGCGAGGGCAGCTTCAAGGGTGAGGACCTCCCTGATATCCGGCGTCAGCCGCGAATCCACGGCGGCGAGCTGGTCATCAGTGAGGTCGTCGTAGTCCAGGCCGTGTGACTCACAGAACCGCACCAGCGCTCCGGAAATCTCGTGTGCCTCGCTGAACGGAATTCCCTGCCGCGCCAGCCAGTCGGCAACCTCGGTGGCCAAGGTGTAGCCGGCCGTTGCCTGCCGGCGGACCTCCTCGACGTTGACCGAGAACGTCCGCACCAGGCCGGACAGCGCGGGCAGGGCGACCTCGATGGTCTCGACCGCGTCGATGACCGCGTTCTTGTCCTCGGCGAGGTCCCGGTTGTAGGCGAGCGGCAGCGACTTGACCGAAGCCATCAGCCCCATGAGGTCCCCCAGGACCCGGCCGGCCTTGCCCCTGGCGAGTTCGGCGATGTCCGGATTCTTCTTCTGCGGCATGATCGAGCTGCCGGTGCAGTAGGCATCGTCCATGGTGATCCACCGGAACTGCTGGGACGCCCAGGAGATGATCTCCTCGCAGAGCCGGGAGATATCGATGAGCGTCAGGGAGCAGACGAACAGGAACTCGATGGCGGCATCGCGGCTTCCCACGGCATCGATCGAGTTTTCCGCGCTCGAATCGTAGCCCTGGTCCAGGGCTGCGAGTTCCGGAGACAGGGCGAAGGTGGATCCGGCCAGCGCCGCCGCACCCAGGGGCGAGACGGCTGCCCTGCGGTCCCAGTCCCGGAACCGGTCCAGGTCCCGGACCAGGGGTTGGGCGTGGGCCAGCAGCTGGTGCGCGAACACAACGGGCTGCGCCGACTGCAGGTGGGTGAATCCCGGGACCGGAGTGTGGAGGTGCCGGTCTGCCTGCGAGCCCAGCGCCTCGGCCAGTTCCACCAAGAGGTCGGCGATCAGCCGGACCTTGTCCCGCATGTAGAGCCGGAGGTCGTTGGCGGCCTGGTCATTGCGGGAGCGGCCGGCACGGATCTTTCCGCCCACCGGACCCATGCGTTCGATCAGCAGCCGCTCCAGGAAGGTGTGGACGTCCTCGTCCGCTTCCTGCGGGTGGACCAGGTCCGCTTCAATGTCCCTGGCCAGGAGATCGATCGTGTCGAGGAACAGCGCGAGTTCGGCGTCATCAATGAGGCCCGACCGGTTGAGTTCGCGCACGTGGGCCCGGGAACCATGCAGGTCGTAGGGGGCCATCCGGAAGTAGCGCGGATCGGACCGTGAGAAGCGGGAGAGTTCAGGACTGGAGGCACCAGCAAACCGGCCGCCCCACAGCTTTGTCTGTTCTTGCATATGCGTCTAGCTCCTTGGAAAGACTGCCCGGGAAGTGATCCGTATCACTTCGTGCAACGAAAGTATTTCTGGGGTAAACCCTAACTGTCAATGATTTCCGCTTTGTTTCGCGGCTATTAATTTGATGACGCGTGTTTTTTGACACCGGTTTCAGGAGATAAATCATTGTTGCTGAGACACCGGTATCCTGACTACTCCATCGATCCAAGTGACCGGAGAACCTGGTGTTTGTTACGGGTCCGGAAGGCGCGACGAAGCACCCGGGCACGCTGAAGGAACTGGACGCCGTGCGGTGCAGGAGCCCCCGGAGGAGTTGCCCTGCCGTTACCCGTGTGCGGGAATTTTCGCTACGGAGCCTCGCTCCGTGAACGTGGCCGGCAGCAGATGGTCCCTCTGGTCCGGACCCGAGTGCTCGATCCGGCCAACCAGGACCTCCGCCGCCTTCAGCCCCAACTCATAAGCGGGCAAGGCAACGGCCGTCACCTCGGGGCTGCTGACCGTCATCCACTCGGCGTCGTCCAGGCAGACCAGGGAAATGTCCCGGGGAACCTCCATGCCCGCCTCCCGGATGGCTTGGAACGCCGGCAGCGCCAGGCGGCTGTAGGAAGCAATGACAGCGCTGGGCCGGTCAGGGCGGCGGAGGAGGGAGGCAACAATCTCGTGGGCCCGCTCCGGGGACATGGCATCGGAGATGAACTCATATCGGATCCCCGCGGCCCGGGCCGCCGTGCGAACGGCGCGCACCCTGTCCGCAATGGTTGAAATGGGCAACGGATGCCCGGATTCCAGCTCCTCCGGCGTCTTTGTGGTGGCGGAAAGGAACACGATGTTCGTGTGGCCGCAGCCGATGAGGTACTCCATAACCGCGGTGGCGTCGGCATAGCAGTCAGTCCCCACCCAGTCGGCTTCCACGTTGTCCGGGCGCCGGTCGAAAAGGACCAGCGGCCGGCCCATCCGCACCACGTCCAGCAAATGCGCGGAATCGCTTCGGCTCGTGGAGGCTACGATCAGCCCATCCACCCGCTTGTCCAGGAACACCTGGACGGCTGCCCGTTCCGCATCCAGGTTCTCGTCCGTATTGGCCAGGATGACGTCGAACCCGGCTGCCTTCGCGGCATCGGTCATGCCCCGGACGGCTTTGGCGAAGTGGGGATTCTCGATGTCGCTGATGACCACCCCGATGGTGTGCGAGCGTCCGGAGCTCACGCTCCGGGCCAGGGCGTTCCCCCGGTAACCCAACGCTTCGGCAGCCGCCGCCACCATCGACTGCAGCTCATGGCTTACCGAGCCGTAGCCGCCGAGCGCCCTGGCCGCCGTGGACCGGGAGACGCCGGCCATGCGCGCGACATCCAGCAAAGTGGCGCTGCCATACCGTCGAGATTCCATTCAAGAAATTTACCCCAGAATTTCCGGCCTGATGGAAAGCGGGTCTATTGACACCGGTTTCATTGATTTGTTGCGCAGCAGTTGCAGGGTGTCCTCCTGGAAGCGATGGCCTCACGCCGGGTCGCCGCCCAGCCCCGGCCGCCCACGCTCGGAGCCGGCTGAGGCCCGGCACGTCCTGGGCGATCTCAAGATTCGCGCAATTAATCCCCGTCATGGATAAATCCCCTTCCCCGCCGCAGCACAGGTCCCTATGGTGTTCAGACAAGCTCGCCCAAGGGGGTCCCTCTTGAAATTCACGGATGAATCTTCAGGCACAAGCTGCAACGCATCGGATGCGGCAGAGCACGCAGGCACAGCCAAACCAGCTGTGTCCCAGGAACGGCTGCCAACGGCACCGGCAACCCACCGGCGGCCTGTCCCCGCTCCCCCACGCACCAAGCTCACGCCCATCCAGGGCCAGCCTTCCCGGGCCAGGAACCGGGAGCATGAAGTAAGGCGCCTGATCCACGATCTCGCCGCCCTCGCGTCAAGGCAGTGTCCGCAGTAGTTTCCACCAATCAGGAACCAGGCAAGGGTCAGCCCGGCACCCCCGACGGGAAGCCCGGCTTAGTCCAGCGCCCAGGCCTCGGCGGCGTCGGCCCCGCTGATTCTCCTGCGCCGCCTGAGCACCACCACAAGGAGCGCAGCACTGGCGAGGAGCCCAACACCCGCCACAGCGGCAACTGCCGCAACGCGCACGTCGAAGGAAGCCTTGGCAACAACTGCACCGTCTGACACGCCGCCGTCGGCCGTTGCTTCCGCTGGCTCGTCCCCACCCGTGGCGGGGGCCGCAACGGCGCCGGCCGGTCCGGCGTCGAGCACTGTCAGCGATCTGCTCCGCCTGTTGACCACCACCACGGACCCGGCAGCCCGCTGGGCCATGCGGCCCGGATCATCGCCGGCGGCAACCGTATGCGCGGCGGCAGCACCGGCCGGGATGACGGACACAGTATCGTCCATGCTGTTGGTCACGTACACGGTCCCGTCCGCGGCGGCCAGGACCTCCTGCGGCGCCTGGCCTACGGGGATCCGCCGCGCCACCGTGGTTCCGCCCGGCTCGATCACCGCCACATCGGCGGTCATGATGTTGGCAACGTAGACGGTCCCATCCGGCGCGACGGCAATCCCGTGCGGGTGGGCCCCGACTTGCACGTCGATGGTGTGCGACGGCCACGGCGCACCGGCCGCAATCACGGTCACGGTGCCTGCGGCTTCGTTAGCGGCATAGGCTGTCCCGTCCTGGGCCACCGCCAGCCTCACCGGACTCGGGCCGGCCTGGATGGTCCGCTGGACCCACGCGTCGCCCGGCTTGACGACCGACACCGAGTGCTCGTCTGGATTCACCACGTACAGGGATCCCTCCGGGCCCACGGTCAGCCAGTGGGTTCCGGAAGACACCTTCATCACCAGGGAAACCTCGCCGGCGCCCGGGGCAACGACGCCGATCTGGGACTGGGCGCCCTCGCTTTGGGACACGTACAGGGTCCCGTCGGCGGTCACCGCCAGCGAGGTAGGGCCACGCCCGGTCTTGATGGTGCGGGACGGTGCGGTCTCCCCGGGCGCGTAGGCGTTGACAACCCCGGCATAGGCGTCGTCGCTGACGTACAGGGTGCCGTCCGGCCCGGTGGCGATGCCCAGGGGCTGGCCGACGGCGTCAAGCGACTTGGCGTCGTCGGCGGCGGCAGGCGGAGGCACGACGGCGGAGGCCAGGACCAGCGTGGCGCCGGCCAGCAGTGCCATCCCGGCAGAAGAGACCGCGCCGGCGGCACGGCGAAGCGGCTGATGGATCACGATATTCCCCCATATTCCTGCCGACCCCCGCGGCAGTCCTCCGATCCTACCTACACGGCGCAGCAGACCCAGTGGCGGGCCGCACCGCCATCAGGAAGCCTTGCCGCCCGGACCGGCCGGGGCACGGCACCAGGCGGCACCAGGCGGCTCCTGGCACCCGGGTGGGGCCCGTCGTCGTACCCTCCGCCGCCGGCCCTAAACTGAAGTCCGAACCCTGCCGCCGACTTTCCCATGACAGGACCACGCCCATGACCCTCGTCCTCCACAACGTCCGCCCCTGGGGCGGGGACGCCGCCGACGTGACGCTCGACGGCGGGGTGATCACCGCCGTCGGCCCCGTTGCCGTGGAAGGGGCTGCTCCAGGGGACCCGGGCTCCAAGCCCGCCGCCACCGTGGACGGGCGCGGCCGGATCCTGCTGCCGTCCTTTTCCGACGTCCACGTCCACCTCGACTCCACCCGGCTGGGGCTGCCGTTCCGCCAGCACACCGGAACGCCCGGGGTGTGGAACATGATGCTCAACGACCGGAACAACTGGCGCGACGCCGAGGCGTCCATCACTGAGCGGGCCACGCACACCCTGGGCGCGATGATCGGGCGCGGCACCACCCGGGTGCGCAGCTACGCGCAGGTGGACGCCGACGCCGGGCTGGAACGCTTTGAGGCGGTCCTCGCCGCCCGGGAAACGCACCGCAGCCGGGCGGACGTCGCGGTGATCGCGTTCCCGCAGGCCGGGCTGCTTCGGGAGCCGGGAAGCGCCGAGGTACTGGAGGAGGCGCTGAAGCTCGGCGCGGACGTGGTGGGCGGGATCGACCCCTGCGCACTGGACCGCGACCCGGTCCGGCACCTGGACATCGTCTTTGGCCTGGCCGAAAAGTACGGCAAGCCCGTGGACATCCACCTGCACGAGCCGGGCCAGCTGGGCCTGTTCAGTACCCAGCTGATCCTGGACCGCACCAAGGCGCTGGGCATGCAGGGGCTGGTGACCATCTCGCATGCCTTCTGCCTCGGGGAACTGCCGGACGCCCAACTCGACGAGCTCCTGGCGGACATGGCCGAGCTGGACGTCTCCGTGGCAACGGTTGCGCCCGCGTCCCCGCTGCCGCTGGAACGGCTCACCGCCGCCGGCATCCGGGTGGGCCTGGGCGAGGATGGCCAGCGCGACTACTGGTCCCCCTACGGCAACGCGGACATGCTGGACCGGACATGGCAGCTGGCGTTCACCAACAGGTTCCGGGCGGATGAGCTGATCGAGCACTGTGCGGCCGTGGCCACCATCGGCAGCGCCAGCGTCATCGACCCCACGGCACAGCGGCTTGGTTCCGTGGCGGACCGGCCCGGCCTGGCAGTGGGCGACCCCGCTGAGCTGGTGCTGCTGGAGGGCGACACCGTCACCGCCGCCGTGATGGACAGGCTCCCCGGCCGCACCGTGATCCACCGCGGAACCGTGGTGGCGGACGGGCTGCAGCCGGCCTAGCTACTCCCCCATGCCCGGGTGCACCGGAACGAAGTCCACGGCGTTGCCGGAGTTGGTCCGGCCGGCGGGGGTCCGGTTGAACCCCCGAGCGTCGAGCCCGTTCTTGGCCCGGAATTCCGCGAGCGCAGCATCGTAGGCGTTGTTGAGGGTCCGGCCGGAGAATTCACCGGTGCTGCCATCGGTGAAAGTAATGCGGATGCGGACACCGGCCGGGTAGTGCCGGCTCATCCGGATGAAGCCTTCGGCGTCCTGGTGCAAGGTAATCAAGGGTGGCTGCTTTCGGTCGTGGGATCAGCCTCAAGTCTGCCATCCCTCCGCAACGCCGGACGGCGGCACCCGGACTCTCCGTGGTGCCGCCGTCGTGCGTTCCTCCCGGTTATCCCTGCCCTGCCGGGGCAGGCACCACGTTGCTGAACGTATTGCCCGTGGAGTATTGGTCCAAGCGCCAGGGGTTGGCGTTGTTCCGGACGCTCTGGAACGTGACGCCGCTGAAGGTTGAACCGGTCAGCCCTTTGATGTTGGCGGGATTGACGTTGCGGAACACCACATCCTGGAAGGTGAAGTTGCTGAGCGTGGCCGTCCCTTCACCCAGGGCGGGCCCGGCCTGGATGTCGATCACCGGTTTGCTGTCCGAGACCGCCATCCCGCAGGTGGGCGAGTTGTTGCCGTCCACGGACACGTTGCGGACGGCCACATCCTTGAAGGTGGCCGAATCAGCTGCGACGTACCCGCTCGGCGACTGGTTGTAGCTGAGGGTCATAATGAATGCGCTGCTGCCCATGCAGGCCATGGCGGTATCCCGGAACAGGAAATTCCGGCCGCCGCCGCCCATGTCCGAGGTACTCTTCATCCGCAGGCCACCCGTCTCCACCTTGTACATGACGTTGTCCTCGGCCAGGACCCGCTGGACCCACGCCGCGGTATTGGAGCCCACCGCGATGCCGCCGTGGCCCATCCGCATGTAGTTGTTGAAGATCCAGACGTCCTCGCTGGGCCTTCCCTGGGCACCGTATTTCCCCTGGCCGGCGGCGAAATTGACCTGGTCGTCCCCGGTGTCGAAGAAGTTGTTGACCACGATCCCGTTGCCGGTCCCGCCGAATTCGAGGCCGTCGCCGTTATTGGTGTTGTAGGTGGTGTGCCGCATCGCGTTCACGGTGGCGTTTTGGCTGTCCAGGACCATCACGCCGTGAAAGGCCGGGTTGTCCGCCGTCACGCCCTCCAGGTAGAGGTTTTCCACCCCCATGAAGGTCATCAGGCTGGAGCGGTACTGGCCGTAGATCACGGAGTCCTCCAGGGTGTCCGGCTTGTTGACGATGCCGGTCAGGGAGTCCTGGTGGTCCTTGGCGTTGCGGAACTGGTTGGCCGCCAGCACGCCGTCGTCCAGGACCTTGCCGGCGCTGCTGGCCACGTACTGCGGAAGCTCGTTGCCTGCCTCGTCTGTAACTGTTCCGGCGCCGGTGCGCTTCCAGCCGTTGCCATCCACGACGCCCTTGCCGGTGATCCGGACGTTGCTGGCCACCGCCCCCGGTTCGCGGCCTTCCTTGGACCGGCCGTTGTCTTCGGGGAGGACGTTAAGGAGCGACGGCGGCCGCAGGTAGTTCCGGTACTCGGCCTCCGTGGGCAGCGGGTCCGGCACGGGGTAGAGGTAGTAGCCCTTCTCGAGCGGGTAGTCCTCCGGCCGGTCCGAGCCCAGCAGCCGCGCGCCTTCCTGCAGTTCCAGCGTCATGTTGGAGTGCAGGAACAGCGCGCCCGTCCGGAAGGTGCCCTTGGGTACGACGACGGTGCAGCCCGGGGCGCGGCAGGTACCTATAGCTTTCTGGAGGGCAGCCGTGTCCAGGGTGGTGCCGTCGCCCTTGGCTTTGTAGGCGGGAGCAGTGACGACGACGGTCTGCCGCTTGGGGGCGGTGGTGACGGTGACGGTTCCACTCGCCGGGGTCTCGGTGCCGTCCGCACGGATGCCTGCCACAGTGAAGGTGTAGGTGGTACGTGGGGACAGGCCGGTCACCGTGTAGTTGTGGGCCACCGTCCTGGCATGGAATCCGTCCTTGTCCGCGGCCCTGAACGCATCAACGTATTCCTGGGCTGGTGAGTTTTGCCGGGCGTTTTGCTCCGCGGTGCCGATCGGAGCACCGTTGTTGTAGACGCGGTAGTCGACGACGTCCTCATAGAGGTCCGGTTTGTTCCAGACCAACAGGGTGCTGGTGTCATCCGTCGCGGCGGCCGGGACACAGAGGTTCTGCGGTGCCCGTCCGGTGCCCGGTTCCAGGTGCACGCTGGAACTGGAGCACACCGGTGAACCGGTGGAGCCCGGCGGTGCTGCCGAGCCGGGCCCGGCCACCGCCGTCAGGGACGTCAAGACGATCATGGCCGTGGCGGCGGCGCCCATAAGGCGGCGGCGCTTGCGTGGGGTTCTGGCAACCTGCATGGCATCCTTTCCGGGGCACGTCAATGAGCCCCGCAGTAATGGAGGTATCCGGTGAGACCTTCGCGAAAATGGCGCAGCGTCCCGCGCTCAAGAAAACGCTTTCTCAGTCGAGGCTATGTTGCCCGGCCCCCTCAGTCAAGGACAATGTGTCCCCCGGTTCCGCGGGCGGCGACGGTCCGGCGCATACTGGAATAGCCGCCCCCACCACGCGGTCATCCCCTCCGGACCCGGACCACGAAAGGCACCCGCATGCCCGCCAGCACCTCCCCCGCCAATCCGGCCAAGCTGCACCTGGTGCTCATGCTGGTCCTGACGTTCTCCACCGGGGTGCTCGACGCCGTCGGCTACCTGGGCCTGGACCGCGTGTTCACGGCGAACATGACCGGCAACGTGGTGATCCTGGGCATGGCCCTGCTGGGCGCGGACAACCTCCCGATCCTGGGCCCCATCGGGGCACTGGCCGGGTTCATGACCGGCGCCCTCGTCGCGGGACGGGCACTGCGGCCCACCAAGTCCGGGTGGAACCACCGCACCACCGTCCTGCTGGCGGGGGTCAGCACCGTCATGGCCATCGTGGCCATCCTGCTGCTCAGCGGTGCAAACCCCCGAAGCAGCGAAACCGCCACCGTCGCCATCACCGCCACCCTGGCCGTGGCCATGGGAGTGCAGGCCGCCACCGCCCGGCAACTCAACGTCAAGGACGTCCCCACCGTGGTGGTCACGTCCACCATCACCGGACTGGCAGCCGATTCACACCTCGGCGCCCGCACGCACCCCTTCTGGGGCCGCCGCCTTGCCGCCGTCGGCCTGATCATGGCCGGAGCGGCGGTCGGCGCGGGCTGCGTGCATCTCCACCTGGGCCTCGGGGTCCTGCTGACAGCGCTGCTCACGCTCGGCGTCGCGCTGTTCGGACGCACCACCGTCCCCAAGCACGGTCACGAACTGGCGGCACCGGCACCCACCCGGGTCCCGCCGTCGTGAGCCCTGGCCCAACGAACCCCGCCTGACCTACCGCCGGTCTGGGGCGGGGGCAGTGACGGCCGGAGCCACGGCGCCGCCCTGGTCCCACCAATCCAGCACCCTCACTGCGGTGAATGTCAGCCACTTGGACGGCCGGCCCGGTGGAACGTCCGTTTCGAACCAGACCCGGCCGGGGTGGCGGCGCTCCTGGACCCACGTGCCGTCAGCTTGCCGGGCGGACCTGACCAGCGAAACGGCCTCCGCCAGCCGCGGATCGGGCGCCGCGGCGTCGTGCAACGCGGCGGCGCGGAAATAGTCCAGCGCATTCAACGCGCTGTAAAACCAGCGAAACGGATAGACGAACCGCGACGCCCAGGTCGCCACAGGCTCGCCCGTGGTTTTCCGGTACAGCAACCGCCGCTCCAGCAGATACTCCTGGCCGCGGTTCCTGGCGGCCCGGAGCTCCCTTGACCCGCCAATGGCTGCCTCGTAGGACAACAGGCCTTTGAGGGAATTGATAGTTGAATGGAACGAGGACCGTGTTGACCCTTCCACCCACTCGCAGTTCCAGCCGCCGTCGTCCTGCTGATGCTCCAGGAACCACTCGGCAAGCCCGGCCACGTCCGCACCCAGCCACGCGCCGTTGGCCAGGGTGAATGCGTTGATGCAGCAATCCACTTCGCCGTCCCAGTACGGCAGGTTCTCGTATTCCCACCGGCTGTTGGCGGCAAGCTTTTCGGCGGTACCGCGGAGTGCGTCCGCCTCCAGCCCCCACTCACGCAGCATGTTCAAGGACCAGGTGGTGGCGGTGTAGGGCTGGCCGGCGTCGGCCGAGGCCTCCGGGCCTTCGAAGTCAAAGTCCGCCGGGAAGTAGGCGCCACCGGCCCACTGCCCGTCCGGGTCTTGCAGCGCCAAGAGCCTGGCCCCGAACCCCTCCGTCCGGACTTTGGCCCGGGTGGCTTCCCAGTTGGACGGCGGGGCGCCTCCCAGGTCCCTTTGCACCTGCCATCGCAGGGCGGGATCGGAGTCGAGCAGCCAGTCCAGCAATTCAGGGTCCACGGCCATAGCGGGGAGACTACCACGGCCCGGGACTGGGCTGTTTGAAGTCCAGCGCCGCGGCCGGGGTGTGGACTACTTGAGGCTCAGCGCCACCACCAGGCCGATGACCACGGCGGCCACGACCCCCAGCGAGATGTAGAGTCCGGCCTTCATAGAACTCTTCTGCACCGTGGCACCAGCGTTGGGGAGCGCTTCCTGCCACGCTTTGATGGCGTCCAGGCCCTGGTAGTAGGCGAACATCATGGCAGCGCCACCGGCCGCGCCGGCCACGGCCCCCAGGCCGCCCGCGCCGCTCATGGCGGCTCCGGCGGAACCTGCACGGCTCAAGCCGGTAGGGTCCGTGTGGCCATCGGCGCCGGCGGCCATCTCCGCGAGCTGCCAGGGGGACGGGCTGGGCGACAAGGACGCGCCCACGCCCAGGATGTCGTACTTCCGGCCGTTCGCCGTGACCACCATCGTCCCCATGCTCGTGAACCGGACAGCAGCCTGGGGTGCCGGCACGGAAAATACCGGCACCCCGGCAGCGTCGTGCATGCTGATCATGCCCGCGCCGTCCATGGCCACGATGACAGGTACTGTCTTGGCTCCGTTGATCATGCTCTTGCGCCAGTAGAGCAAGGACTTCATCGGGGACGCGGAACCTGAGGGTGTTATCTCCATGACCACAGCATAGGCGGCGTGGCAGTTAAGGGCGGAAGAGTTCCTCAAACGTGCCCGACGTGGTGGGTGAGCACGTGTTCTCCAGGCAGCCCAGGTGCCACATGTGCTCAATCGTGGAGAGCAGGGTGTAGTGGTCGGACAGCTGGTTGGTGGTCTTGTGTGGCCCGCCGGCCGAGTTGATCACGATGGCCGGCGCGTGGCCGCCGCCAAGGACAGCGCCGTTCTGGCCCACCGGGCTTCCCGGGCCGCCGTCGGATCCGGAGTAGTCGTTCTCATCCCAGGCCAGGACAATGCTGGACTTGGTGGTTTTCCACGTCGGGGAGTCCATGATCTGCTGGACCGTTTCCTTGACGTAGTTGTCGCCGAGCCGGATGGCTCCGTGGTCCAGGCCGGAGTCCGGGTAACCGCACTGGGGCATTCCGACGAGGGCGGCACCGGAAGGGGTCACCCCGTGCATGTCATGGCACTGGTTGGGGCTGATCCAGGTGAAGTTCGGAACGTTGCCGCTGGAAAGGTCGCTCTTCAGGTTGTTCTCCTGGGGCACGATGTTCTGCAGCCGCGGGCTGCCCGGGTAGTTGATGTCCGAGAAGTACATGAACGGGTTGTGCTTCTGCGCGTACAGCTTGACCGTGGTGGAGCCGATGGTCGGTGCGTACTCGACCTGTGAGCCGGTGCTTGGCAGGCTCTCCATGTACGCCTTCCAGCTCAGGCCCTTGCCCTCGAGCTGGTCAACGATGTTCTTCCCCGAAAACATGTGCGGGGTGGCGGACGCGCTGGACACCTGCGCCGGAGTGAGCAGTCCGGCGGCACCGGGGTCGCTGGTACCGGGGACGAATTCCTCCGGGGCGCACGTGACGTCCGCGCCGGCCTTGCAGTCGTCCCAGACGCCCTGCGAGCTTCCCGAAATGGCCGCCAGGTAGTTGGGCATGCTGGGGTGGGTCACGCCGTGGTAGTTCGTCGCCGTGTTGTAGCGCTGGGCGAGGCTGTTGATGTAAGGCGCGTCGGCAGTGTTGCCGATGACCTGGTCGTATCCGTGGTTCTCCATCATGATGACGAAGACATGGTCCGGTCCGTTTTGGCCCTGTCCACCGGCTTGCGCGGCAGCGTCCGACGACGGTTGCGCGGCGGCGGGGACTGCCGCGCCGGCGGCGGCGAGGCCAGTGAACGCGACGGCGGCAGCTAGCGCCGCGGCCCCCGCCTTACGGTTCTTCAGTACGTTGATCATTGAACAATCCTTTCGATGACGTGGGTCAGCGGCCCAGTTGGGGATCGCTGGTGAGCGGGCCGCCGTTTTCGATGCGGCCGGCCAGGACGCGGACGAGCTTGGGGTCGCCGGCGGATGTGACGGTGAGGTCGTACCAGCCCCCCTGGGTGGGGATGACGATCGTTTTGCCCTGTCCCGGGTTGAGCGTCAGGGTCTGGGACCCGGCCCCGTAGGCGTCCGTAAGGGTCAGGGTGACGGCCGCGGTGCCCGGGTTGTCGATCCGGAACTGCGCGTGCCGGGACTTGCCGTCTCCGGTGACGCCCACGCGGATGTCCGCGGCCGTCGTCGTACCTGCCAGGCGCCGGTACCAGCCGGCCGGGCCGTGCATCTGCACGTCGTACTCTGCCCCGAGCGCCCACGAGGCATCCAGCGACGCTCCTGCCCCGATGGTGTAGGAGTACGGTCCGGCCGGGAGCAGGTTGGAGCGGACCTGGACGTGCGCGCCCAGGGTTCCACGGTTGGCCCACCGGGCCGCGAGCTTTCCGGCCTGGACGGTCGCCTCGACGTCCAGGGCGTAGCCAAGGGGGCGGGACGGGCGGGTGCCTTTTTCCTGGCCGGGCATTGAGTTCGACGCCGGGGGCACCGGCACGTAGCTGGGGTGCCGTTTGTGGTCGGCCGGCTTGTAAGCGGATGTGTCCGGCAGGGCCGGCGCGGCGCCACCCGCCCTGGAGAAGTCGAAGGCACTGGTGAGGTCCCCGCTGACGGCGCGGCGCCACGGCGTGATGTTCGGTGAGGCCACGCCGAAACGGGCTTCAAGGAACCGGACGATCGAGGTGTGGTCGAACGTCTCGGAACAGGCCCAGCCGCCCATGCTCCACGGGGAGGCCACAATCATGGGCACGCGCACGCCCAGGCCGAAGTGCCCGGGGACGTCCTTGTCGCCGTAGTACGTCGGGGAGCCGTCGTACCATTCACCGGCCGTGGAGACCGTGGAGGCGCCGGGAATCTGCGGGGTGTTCGGGTGCGGCGGGACAATGTGGTCGAAGAAGCCGTCGTTCTCGTCGTACATGAACAGGACAGCCGTCTTGCTCCACACATCGGGGCTGGACGTGAGGATGTCCAGGATGTTGGCGGCGTACCAGGCGCCGAAGTTCGGCGGCCAGTTCGAGTGCTCAGAGTATGCTTCGGGCGCCACGATGTAGGAGACCTGCGGCAGCGTGCCCGACGCTACGTCCTTGCGGAGGATGCTGAAAAGGTCATCGCCGGCTTTGGCATTGGTGCCGGTCCGGGCTTTGTCGTACAGCGGGCTTCCGGGCTTCGCGTCCTGGTACTGCTTGAAGTACAGGAGTGAGTTGTCGCCGTAATTTCCGATATAGGCATCGTCAGTCCAGCCCTCATAGTGCGCCGGATCAAGGCCTTCACCGATGTCCTGGTAAACCTTCCAGCTCACCCCGGCCTTCTCCAGTTCCTCCGGGTAGGTGCTCCACCAGTAGCCCTTCTCGCCGTTCCAGAGGTCCGGGCCGCCGCCCTTCCGGTCGGGGTCGTCTCCGCCGGCGAACATGAAGTAGCGGTTCGGGTCTGTGGGGCCAAGGACCGAGCAGTGGTACTGGTCGCAGACCGTGAACGCGTCGGCCAGCGAGAAGTGGAACGGAATGTCCTGGCGGCCGTAGAACGCCATGGTTGCATCCGTCTTCTGCGGCAACCATTTGTCGTACTTCCCGTTGTTGAAGGCCTCGTGCGTGAGTTTCCAGGAGTGGTCCAGGTCCTCCATGAACTGCATGCCAAGGTTCGGCGCGTCCGGGTGGAACGGCGTCACTTCCCGGGTGGCGTTCGCCTGGTGGAAGCTGTCCTTTCCTGAGGGCAGGAGCGCCGGGTGCGGGTCCGCGAACCCGCGCACGCCCTTCAGGGTGCCGAAGTAGTGGTCGAATGCCCGGTTCTCCTGCATGAAGATCACCACGTGCTCCACGTCCTTGATGGAACCGGTGGCCCTGTTGGCGGGGATCTCCGCCGCCCGGGCGATGCTTTGCCCCATCATCTGGGACAAAGCTGTTGTAGCCGCGCCAGCGGCCGAGAGTTGAAGAAAACGACGACGGTCCATGCCTGCCATGAGGACGCTCCTAAATGCGTTGGCTTTTGATGTCCCCCGCCGGAACTGTTCCAGTGTTTGGTTACGCCGCCGTGTACACGGGCTGAACATCGCGCGGCCTGGACGCGTACCGCCGGCCACACTTCGGCCGGCTCCGGGACCGCCGTCCGGACGGCAACTCCCCTGGTCGGTGGCGGTGACCGCAGGCAACAAGGGGTCGGGGCGCATCGTCTGCGCCCCGACCCCTGCACGTCGGCACCCGGGACGGGTACCGTCGTCGTACGTCCTTCCGGGACGCTACTTAAGTTTTGGCACCAGCACCGGCGTGTTCTTCTTGTACGCCTCATAGTCCGGTTGCCCGCCCCACTTCTTGTCCGCTTTCTTCTCCAGCGGCGGGACGCCACTACCCTTGATGAGCAGCAGGGCCACGAATACCGGGGAGATCAGTGCCGCCCACTGCCAGCCCTGCAGCACCGGCAGCGCAATGATGGCCACCCCCACCCACAGGGTGATCTCACCGAAGTAGTTCGGGTGGCGGGACTTGGACCACAAGCCCGTGTTGATGAAGCGGCCCTTGTTGGCAGGATCCGCCTTGAACCGGTTCTTCTCGATGTCCGCCAGGGTCTCCACGGTGATGCCCGCGGCCCACACCAGCAGGCCCACCCAGAAGAACCCGTCCAGTCCAACCTTCTTGTCCGAGGTGATGGCCACCCATGCCAGCGCCGCGGTGAGGACCACCCACAGGCCCTGGATGGTCCAGGTGTTCAGGAAGCGGAAAAAGTCCGGCTTGAGCTCGTCGAACCGGTCATCCTTTCCGTGCTTGCTGATGCGGAGGAACAGGAAGCTGCCCAGCCGTGCGGCCCACAGCACCACCATGGCCGCGAGCACCATGCCGCGCGCATCGATGCCCGGGGACGCCAGCACCAGGAACACGGTGATGGAGATGTAGGTCAGGGCGCCGGTGAGGTCGTAGAACTTCTCGGTCTGGGCCTTGAAGCTGGGGATGAACACCAGCCACTGGATGACGAACGCGGCCGCGACCCCCAGCGCAAACACGGGCAGGCCGCCCACCCGGGAGCCGCCCTGGCTGCCGGCGAGGGCAATGAGCACGGCCACCACCACGGCGATCACTGTACTGATGAGCGCCTTGCGGCTGTCTTTATTCATGCAATCCGGTCCTTTCACCGCCCGTCCGGTCCAGCAGCGGGGATCCCCCATGTGCACGTGCAGGCACACATCCATCTAACAACGCAGCTGCGCCGTCCACTTAGTCTTCGGAGCAGGAACTGCGGTGTATGGGCCCGGCCCCTGGAAATCCACGGCTGGACCCGTCCGCGCAGGCCACCGGAAACGAACCACCGGCGCAGCCGTCCCCGATCCCAGGAGCCCAGCATGAGCCCCCGCACCAAGAACTGGCTGACCGCCTACATTGTCAGTGCCGTGATCTTCGCCGTCCTGGACGTGGCGTGGATCCTGCTGGTGGCCAATCCGCAGTATCAAAGCCAGATCGGCCACCTGCTGGCCCCCAAGGCCAACCTGGCTGCCGCGGTCCTGTTCTACGTCATCTTCGTGGCCGGGATGGTGCATTACGGCGTGCGCCCCAACAGCCCGGACGCCACGGTGCGCCAGCGCGTCTCGGGAGCAGCCTTGTTCGGGTTCTTCACCTACGCCACGTGGGCGCTGACCGGGTGGTCCGTGCTGAAGGATTTCCCCGCCCTGGTGGCCGTCACGGACATTCTGTGGGGAGCCGCGGCCTGCAGCCTCGTCACCTGGGCCACCGCAACCTTGCTGCGCCGCCGGCTCAAGAAGCCCGTTGTGGCCTGAATCCGCGCGGCGCCCCCGCGTCACGCACGGCACGCTTTAAGCCCGGGAACGGCGACGGAACCGCGGAAAGCCGGGACCCGCCGTCGTCCGTTCGAGTAAAAATCTGCTCCACGTGACGCGAGACCGGGCCCGGGGCTAGCCGAAGAGCGCCGCCACCTGGGTCAGCGTCTGGAACACCCCGTACGCCAGCGGGATGCCCACCAGGATCCAGCCCAGGACCAGCCTGCCGGTGGACCTCCGCACCGGTTCCTGCACGTTGTGGGTGTGTGCTGTGGTCATCTCAGGCCTCCATGGCTGGTTCGTGCCGCGCGGAGCGGGGTTCGTGGAATCGGGCGTCGACGGGGGTGACCAGCAGGTTGGCCACGAAGCCCACCACCAGCAGGGCCACCATGGTCAGCAGCGCCGGCTGGTAGGACGCGCCGGTCAGCTGGCCCGGTTTCCCCTGCGCGTCCAGGATGCCGTTGACGATCAGCGGACCGGCCACACCGGCCGCTGACCATGCCGTCAGCAGCCGGCCGTGGATGGCGCCCACCTGGAACGTCCCGAACAGGTCCCGCAGGTACGCCGGGGCGGTGGCAAAACCGCCGCCGTAGAACGAGATGATCAGGAACGCCAGCACCACATAGAGGAACGTGGCCGTGGCACCGGCCAGCGCCAGCACGGTGTACAGGACCGCGCCGACGCCCAGGTACACCATGTAGATCCGCTTGCGGCCCGTGATATCCGAGGTGGCAGACCAGGCGAACCGGCCCGCCATGTTGCCGATGGACAGCAGCCCCACGAAGCCCGCGGCGACGCCGGCGCTGACCAGGGAGCCGCCGTCGGCCCTCCGGAAGAAGTCCTGGATCATGGGTGCCGCCTGCTCCAGGATGCCGATGCCGGCGGTGACGTTGCAGAACAACGCCACCCATACCAGCCAGAACTGCCGGGTCTTGATGGCGTTCTTCGCGGAGACGTTCTCCGTGGTGACCAGCTTGGCGGCCTTGACCTTGGCGGGGTCGAACCCGGCCGGCCGCCAGCCGTCAGCCGGGACTTTGATGGTGAAGGCGCCGAACAGCATGTAGGCCAGATAGACGACGGCGAGCGTCAGGAAGAGCTTCCCCACGGCATCGCCGCTGGCCACCCAGCCCTGCGCGCCGGAGTTGGGATCGTAGGCCTTGAGCAGGGCCTGGGACACGGGGCTGGCGATCAGCGCGCCGCCGCCGAAGCCCATGATCGCCATGCCGGTGGCCAGGCCGGGGCGGTCCGGGAACCACTTGATGAGCGTGGACACCGGCGAGATGTAGCCAATGCCAAGCCCGATGCCGCCCACCACCCCGTAGCCCAGGTAGACCAGCCACAGCTGGTGCGTGAAGATGCCCACGGAGCCCACCAGGAAGCCGCCCACCCAGAACATGGCCGAGGTGAACATCGCCTTCCGCGGACCGTTCCGGTCCACCCACGTACCCATGACCGCGGCGGAGAGGCCCAGCATCACGATGGCGATGGAAAAGATCACCCCGATCTCGGTCAAGCTGGCGCCGAAATGCTTAACCAGCGCCGTCTTGTACACGCTGGTGGCATAAGCCTGGCCGATACAGAGATGGACGGCGAGCGCGGCCGGCGGAACAAGCCAGCGGTTGAAGCCCGGCGGGGCGATGGTTCGGTCACGGTCCAGGAAGCCCATGATGATTCCCTTGCTCGGTGGAAGACGTCGGTGTCCAGAGGCGAAGGGCCCGGCCCGTTGCCTCCGGCAATCATCATCCAGATCATCAGCAAACGTACTGTTGGCGCGCCGACCGGTAGTGGATTTACGCCGAGCGGCACCACGGGACGCGCCACAAGCCGCCGAACGTCCGGTGAACTCTGCATGAACGGACCCCGTTTTGGGCCCGGGCCGTAACCTCGCCGTGATCTACTGGTGAACGCGAAATATACCGACCAGTAACTTACGGTCCGGCGATCGGCCCATCGTGGGGGGCGTGCCCGCTTCGCCGTCCTCCATGACGGACAAGGAATCTGACGTGAATCTTTCCAGACGCCGCTTCTTCGCAGCGGGCACCGCGGCTGCCACCACCCTGGCCGCCGGCAGCACGCTGCGAGCAGCCGCCGCGGCCCCGCCGGCCCTCCCGGC
The DNA here is from genome assembly GCF_030209315.1 of Pseudarthrobacter sp. efr-133-R2A-89. Lineage (NCBI taxonomy): Bacteria > Bacillati > Actinomycetota > Actinomycetes > Micrococcales > Micrococcaceae > Pseudarthrobacter > Pseudarthrobacter sp. efr-133-R2A-89. The sequence continues at coordinate 99,055 of NZ_JARVSE010000014.1, forward strand.
TCCCGGTGACTCCGGCATCGAGCACATCGTCGTGGTGATGATGGAAAACCGCTCCTTCGATCACTTCCTCGGTTGGCTGCCCGGGTCCGACGGCACACAGTCCGGACTGACCTTCCGGGACCGCTACGGCATCCCGCACTCCACCTACCACCTGACCGACTTCCAGGGCTGCGGCCACCCGGATCCTGACCACTCCTACGAGGGCGGCCGGATCCAGTACAACAACGGCAAGAACGACGGTTGGCTCCGGGCCGGCGAAAACGACGAGTTCGCCGTGGGCTACTACGGTGCCGAAGACCTGGACTTCTGGCGCCAGGCCGGCCCCGACTGGACTGTCTGCGACCGCTACTTCGCCGCGACGATGGCCGAGACCTACCCCAACCGGTTCTACCAGCACGCCGCCGCCACCGACCGGATCCACAACTCCACCGTGACCTCCACGCTCCCCACCATCTGGGACCGGCTGGCCGCCGCGGGCGTGGCCGGAAAGTACTACTACGGCGACATCCCCTTCACGGCGCTCTGGGGAGCCAAGTACCAGGGCATTTCCCACCCCTATGCGGAGTTCCTCGCCGACTGCTCCGCCGGGGCCCTGCCGGCGGTGTCCTTCGTGGATCCGCGGTTCACCGACGAAGGCTCCGGGACCTCCGGGGATGACCACCCGCACGCCGATATCCGCTCCGGAGAAACGTTCCTGGCCGAGGTCTACAACGCCGTGACGTCAGGGCCGGGCTGGGCCAACACCCTTTTGGTGGTCAACTACGACGAATGGGGCGGCTTCTACGACCATGTGCCCCCGGCCACCGCCCCGGATACCAGCCCGGACACCGCCCTGCGGGGCTTCCGGGTGCCGTCCCTGGTGGTCTCGCCCAGGGCACGGCGCCGCTACGTCGCCCACGACGTCTACGACCACACCTCGGTCCTGAAAGCGATCGAGTGGCGCTGGAACCTGGCGCCCCTCACCCAGCGTGACCAGGCCGCCCGCAATATTGCAGAGGTCCTGGACTTCGGCACCCCGGCCAACCTGGCCGCCCCGAAATACCTCGTTCCGCCATTCGTGGCCGGCCCCGCCTGCTCCCCGGTGGGTCCGCCGCCGGAAGAGGAATGGTCAGGACTGAAACAGAAAGCACTCGCCGACGGATGGAAACTCCCGTGACAATGAAACTCCGTGCCGCCGCAGCGGCCATCGCCGTGTTCGCCGCCGCCATCGTCGGCGGGGCGGCAACGCCGTCCCAGCCGGCCGCCGCCGCCCCCGCTCCCGCCAACGCGCCGGCGGCTTCCAGCTACCTGCCCGGCGCCAACCACGTCTTCGTCATCAACCTCGAAAACAAGGGCTACGACGAAACCTGGGGCCCGGCGTCGGCCGCTCCTTATCTTTCCCAGACCCTGCGCAGCCAAGGCGTCCTGCTGAACCAGTACTTCGGCACGGCGCACAACTCCCAGCCCAACTACGTGGCGCAGATTTCCGGCCAGGGACCCAACCCGCAGATGCAGGCCGACTGCCAGACCTACACCCCGTTCGTCGGCAGCGGCACCGCCAGCCCCGGCCAGGCAGTCGGCGACGGCTGCGTTTTCCCGGCCAGCGTTCCCACGGTGGCCGGGCAGCTCAAAGACGCCGGGAAATCCTGGAAGGGGTACATGGAGGACATGGGCACCCCCTGCCGGCACCCGGCCCTGGGCGCCGTCGACGACACCCAGAAAGCCAAGGTGGGCGACCAGTACGCCGCCCGCCACAACCCGTTCGTCTACTTCGCCGGGATCACCGGCTCACCGGACTGCGCCACGAACGACGTCGACCTTTCCGCCTTGCAGACGGACCTCGCCTCGGCTGCCACCACGCCCAACCTGTCCATGATCACGCCCAACCTTTGCCACGACGGACACGACTCCCCCTGCGTGGATGGGCAGCCCGGCGGCCTGGCCAGCGCTGACGCCTGGCTCAAGCAATGGGTTCCGGTCATCACCAACTCTCCGGCGTTCAAGCAGGACGGCGTCCTGGTGATTACCTTCGACGAATCCGACGGGCCCCAGTCGGACGCCAGTGCCTGCTGCGGCGAGGGCCCGGGCCCGAACGCGGCCCTGCCAGGCATCACGGGCATGGGCGGCGGACGCGTCGGCGCGCTGGTCCTCTCCCCCTTCACGAAGGGCGGAACCTGGTCCACCACGCCGTACAACCACTACAGCCTGCTCGCCAGCATCGAGGACACCTTCGGGCTGCCGTACCTGGGGTACGCCGGGACGCCAGGGCTCAACCGGTTCGGCCTGGACGTGTACAACGCGGGGGTCTGAGCCTGGCCGGGGCTGCATGCCTCCCCTCGAATGGACCCGGCAAACGGACTGCAGTGCAGCGTTTGCCGGGTCCATTGCTGTTCCGCGGCCGATGCGTTATGGCGACGTTAGGAAAGGGTGGCGGCGAGGCGCATAGTTAGGACATGACAAGCCCTTACACCCGCGGCGACTCCTTCAGCAGCGAGGCTTCCCGGAAGCACATCAGGCAGGCGCTCACGGACTACGGGGCAACGGACATCCTCTTCACCCAGCGAGGGGACCGGAGCGCAGTGGCGTTCAGGGGCACCGGACGGCAATTCCGGATTGTCATGCCATTACTGCAGTCCGCTGGCGCCCTGGCCATTCGCGGGGACATCGCTGACAGCAGGGTCCACGAGGCCAACGCGAAAATCCTCGAACGCGCCAACCGCAAATCATGGCACGCCCTGGCCTTGGCCATCGACGCCAAACTCGGAGCCGTAACTGCGGGAATCGCCAGCCTTGAATCGGAATTCCTGGCCCACGTGGTGCTCCCCGGAAACCACACCGTGCTGGATGAACTCGCGTCCGTGATCGATTCCGCCTACCGTTCCGGCAGGCGCCCGACCTTCGGCGGGCCGGTTCCGCATCCCGGCCCGGAAGAGGCGCTGATGAGCGTAGACTCAAAGTATCTCGGGACATCGTGACAGGACATCCGTTGCCCCGAAAATGAGCCCGATTCCCGGTGGCCTTCCACGGCCGCCGGCGCGCGCCGTACCGAGTAACCTCGACCCCGGCGCAGCAGGGAATCGGTACGACGAGGGGCCACACCACAACACCGGCCGGAACGGCATCCGTTCACCTCCACCGCAGCCGATCCGGACCCGGATCCCCTGCCCCAGCCACTCCGTCCCGCGTCCCGGGCTCCGGCAGTGCACCCTTCAGAACGCTGGTAGACACCATGACCACCATCCAAGACTCTGTTGTACGCGCCGACTCGGCGTTATCGCTCGGCGGAGTCCTCGCATCCGCGTTGCCGCATGACCTGGGCACGGCCCAGGGCCCCACGCGGTACACCGTGCCGGCTGTCTTTTCGCGCCGGCCCGAGCCCGGGAAGTCGAGCTGCTGCACGGGGAAGCTACGAAACAGCGCCTGGCCGACGCCGGGTACAGCGATGTGGAACTCCAGGTCTCAGACCGCCGCCTCCTGATCACCAACACCAACCTGGTGGACCTCAAAGCGGGCCTGGCCCATCTTGTAGGCGTGATCCTGCGCGACATTTCAGCCCAGGCTGCCCAGGAACGGACCCACCGGAACGACGAGCTCGAAGCGCTGGGCCTGGCGGAGGAAGAGCGCCTTGAGTCGCTGCGCAAGGCGGCCGCAGATATCCACTTCGATTAAGCCTTTCCTCCTCGTGTGCCGGCTGCGAAAACCGCGGCCGGCACCGGCGCATCCCGGGCCTGGGGGCGTCCTTGACACCTTTACGAAAGGCACACCCCATGACTGACATCAGTATTCGCGACCAGTGGAACCTGCTTCCCGCAGCGGTCACCCAATGGCTGCTGGCGAACCCCGGCTGCATGATTTTGCCGCGGACAATTTCCGCCCAGATCAGTGCAGCCGCAGGCGAGGGCGCCAACGGAGATCCCCACGGTGAGACCACGCTGTCCGAGGAGGACGTGGACTTCATCCGGATGAAATCCCATGAGGCCGGGTCAAATCCTGATCACACGTTCTTCGACTCCGTGCAGCCGTAGGCCGTTCCGGGGGTACTGCCGCTCCGCGGCGGTACCCCGGCCGGCGCGCCACTCCGGCTTGGGATTTCAGAGGGTGGCCAGGGCTCCCTTGGCGCTTTCCACCAGGACATGGGTTCCGGCCTCGACGTAGACCACTTCACCGTCGATCTGGCAGGGAACGGTATCGCGGGTGGAGAAGGCATAGCGGCTGACGCTCGGTTGATGCCCCAGCCCCAGGGTGACTGCGCGGAGCGTCATCAGCGCCATCTTCGTCAGGCCGGCGTGGGGCAGCGTCACCACCTCGAACCGCCCATCGTCCGGGTAGTGCGACTCGCTGACGGTACCGTACTTGGCCATGCGCGAAACGTTGGCCAAGATCAGGCTGTCGAACCGGGCGGTGGCCCCGTCATCCCGGACAAGCTCGAAGGGCTTCAACCTCGAGAGCGTGCGGGCCACGGAGACGAGCTCCAGGACCTTACCCTTCCCGCCCTGTTCAATGCCTATGGCCATCAACGAGGTCAGCCCGAACCCCACGTAGGAATGCGCGTACAGGACCCGTTCTCCCATTGCGGTCCGGAGCGTGATCCGCAGCAGGTCGACGCGCCGGCCCACACCGGCCGACGCCGCTTCCGCGAAGGTTCGCACCGGCAGGCTTCGGTAGTGGTCGTTGGCATTTCCGGCGGGAATGACGGCGCAGACGGCCTTGCTGCCGGGCACGTCCATCACGCCGTTGACCACCTCGTTGTACCCGCCGTCCCCGCTGACGGAAAGGATGAGCGGCACACCCCGGCGCGCCTCGCCCCCGGCAAGTTCACGGGCGTGGCCGGCAAATTCCGTTGGCAACAGGTAAACGGGCAGCCCCGGCAGGTCGGTGGCCAGGTCCCGCTGCACCGCCTCGATCCGCTGGCCCATTCCAGGCCGGCCGGGATTGAAGATCAGGACGGCACGGTCGAAAGGTGCGGCAGGTGCTCCGTCATCAGCCATGGCGTACGTATTCTCCGGGTTCCTGGTGCGGGTGGCTCCAGCCTAACCCGCGGCTTTGGTTTCCGAAGGCCCTTTCGGATGGCAGAGTGGGACGATGAGTGGACAACCCGCCGGGCAGGCACGCATGGATGCGGACGTCATCATCATCGGCGGCGGATTGGCCGGGCTGGTGGCCTGCAACGAGCTGGTCCGTGCGGGAAAGCGCGTGGCCATCCTGGACCAGGAGAACCAGGCCAACCTGGGCGGCCAGGCGTTCTGGTCGCTGGGCGGCCTCTTTCTGGTGGACACCCCCATGCAGCGCCGGCTGGGCGTGAAGGATTCCTTCGAGCTGGCGTGGCAGGACTGGCAGGGCTCGGCGCAATGGGACAGGCTTTCCGGACCGCACCCGGAGGACGAATGGGCCGCGCAGTGGGGCCGCGCCTACGTGGAGTTCGCCGCCGGCGACAAGCGCTCCTGGTTGCAGGAACAGGGAATCCGGTTCACGCCACTGGTGGGCTGGGCCGAGCGCGGCGACGGCAGGGCCGGCGGCCACGGCAACTCGATCCCCCGCTTCCACGTCCCGTGGGGCACCGGCACCGGGGTGTCCGAACCATTCGCGGACAAGGCACGCGAGGCGGCCGCGGCAGGCAGCGTCACGTTCTTCTTCCGGCACCGGGTGGACGGTTTAACGTTCGACGACGGTGCGGTCACCGGGGTGCGTGGCGCCGTGCTGGCACCTGATGCGTCGCCGCGGGGGATGTCCTCCAACCGGGCCGTGGTTGGGGACTTTGCGTTGCGGGCGCAGGCTGTGGTGATAGCTTCCGGCGGGATCGGCGGCAACCATGAGCAGGTGCGGCGCTGGTGGCCGGACCGGCTGGGGACACCGCCGCGCAGGATGGTCACCGGGGTGCCGCAGCACGTGGACGGGCGGATGCTGGACATTGCCGACGCGTCCGGGGTCCGGCTGGTGAACCGGGACCGGATGTGGCACTACACCGAGGGAATCCAGAACTGGAACCCCATCTGGCCGGACCATGCCATCCGGATCCTGCCCGGCCCCTCCTCGCTGTGGTTCGATGCGCTGGGCCGGCGGCTGCCCTCCCCCGGCCTGCCCGGCTACGACACGCTGGGCACCCTCCGCCTGCTGCGGACCACCCCGGACATCCAGCAGTACGACCATTCCTGGTTCATCCTCAACCAGCGGATCATCGAAAAGGAGTTCGCCCTTTCCGGCTCCGAACAGAACCCGGACATCACCAACCGGGACCTCAAGCTGCTGCTGAAGACGCGGCTGGGCCGCGGTGCCTCCGGCCCGATCGAGGCGTTCAAGGAGCAGGGCGCGGACTTTGTGGTGGCGGACAACCTTCCGGACCTGGTCCGCGGCATGAACGGTCTCACCGCGGAGCCGCTGCTGGACGGTGCGCTGCTGCGGCGGCAGATCGGGGAACGCGACGCCGAGATCCGTAATGCCTATTCCAAGGACGCCCAGGTGGCGGGCATCCGCAACAGCCGCCGCTACCTGGGTGACCGGCTCTTCCGGACAGTGAAGCCCCACCGGATCCTGGACCCGAAAGCGGGGCCGCTGATCGCGGTGCGGCTCCACGTCGTCACCCGGAAATCGCTCGGCGGCATCCAGACGAATTTGTCCGGACAGGCGCTCGGGCTGGATGGCATCCCCATTCCTGGGCTGTACGCCGCCGGGGAGGCCGCCGGGTTCGGGGGCGGTGGCGCCCACGGATACAACGCCCTCGAGGGCACCTTCCTGGGTGGCTGCATCTTCACCGGCAGGACGGTGGGGCGTTCCCTGGCCCGGGCGTTGTAGCCGCACCTTCTTGCCGGCTTGCTAGGGTCGGCATATGGCCATCCTCCCCCGTTCCATGGACGACGTGATTTCCGAGCCGCTGCGTGCCCAGTTCGAATTCTTCCTTGACGAGCACCGGGCTGCGCTCGACGACTGCCTGGACGGCTTGACCGAAGAGCAGGCCCGGCGCCGGCTGGTTCCGTCCCGCACCACGCTGCTGGGCCTGGTGAAGCACGCCACCTTCGTGGAGAAGGTCTGGTTCGACGAAGCCTTCACGGGCCGCCCGCGCAGTGAGATCGGTATCCCGGCCACCCCGGACGAATCGTTCATGCTTGACGACGCCGACACGGTCGCCTCGGTCCGGTCAGCCCACCGGGAGGCGTGCGCCGCCTCCCGGGCGGCCGCGGCCGGCCTCGGCCTGGACGATGTGGTCACCGGCAACCGGCGGGGCCCGCTTCCGCTGCGCTGGGTGTACCTGCACATGCTGCGGGAACTGGCCCAGCACTGCGGCCACGCGGACATCCTGCGGGAGCAGGTCCTGGCGGTCCCGTCACGGCAATGACACCGCGGCGGAACCGCCCTTGGACCTTTCGGCGGTCTGGTCAGGCTGCGCCGGCGGCCGCAGCCACCGCGCCGGCGGACGACTCTTCTGCCGCGCCCGCGAGCCGCAGCCACGTGTCCACCACCGTGTCCGGGTTCAGGGAGACGGAATTGACGCCTTCCTTCACCAGCCATTCAGCGAAGTCCGGGTGGTCGCTGGGGCCTTGGCCGCAGATGCCCACGTACTTGCCGTGCGCCCGGCAGGCCTTGATGGCCATGCTGAGCAGCTTTTTCACGGCCGCGTCCCGCTCGTCGAAGCTGTTGGCCACGATGGCCGAGTCACGGTCCAGGCCCAGGGTCAGCTGGGTCATGTCGTTCGAGCCGATGGAGAAGCCGTCGAAGTACTCCAGGAAGTCGTCGGCGAGCAGCGCGTTGGAGGGCAGTTCGCACATCATGATGACCTCGAGGCCGTTTTCGCCGCGGCGCAGGCCGTTCTCGGCGAGCAGGTCGATGACGCCCCGCGCCTCGTCCAGGGTGCGCACGAACGGGATCATCAGCTTGACGTTGGTCAGGCCCATCTCGTTGCGGACGAAGGACAGGGCCTCACACTCGAGGTCGAAGCAGTCCCGGAAGGACGGTTCCAGGTAGCGGGACGCGCCGCGGAACCCGATCATCGGGTTTTCCTCGTGCGGTTCGTACGCCGGGCCGCCAATGAGGTTGGCGTACTCGTTGGACTTGAAGTCGGACATGCGGACGATCACCGGTTCAGGCGCAAAGGCGGCGGCGATGGTGGCCACGCCCTCGGCGAGGCGCTTGATGTAGTAGTCGCGGGGGCTGTCGTATGCGGCAATCCGCCCGCGGATCTCGGCGGCCACTTCCGCCGGCTGGCTGTCCAGGTTCAGGAGCGCCTTGGGGTGGATGCCGATCTGCCGGTTGATGATGAACTCCAGCCGGGCCAGGCCCACTCCGTGGTTGGGCAGCTGCGCAAAAGTGAAGGCCTGTTCCGGCGTGCCCACGTTCATCATGACCTTTACCGGCGCCTCGGGCAGCTGGGTGACCCCGGTCTCCTCGACGCTGAAGTCCAGCAGTCCTTCGTAGATGGTGCCGGTCTCGCCGTCGGCGCAAGAGACGGTCACCTCCTGGCCGTCGGCCAGCGAGTCAGTGGCGTTGCCGGTGCCCACGACGGCGGGAATCCCCAGCTCGCGGGCGATGATGGCCGCGTGGCAGGTGCGCCCGCCGCGGTTGGTGACGATCGCTGAGGCACGCTTCATGATCGGTTCCCAGTCGGGGTCGGTCATGTCTGCCACCAGGACATCGCCGGTCTGGAACGAGGCCATCTGGTCGATCGCGGTGAGGATCCGGACCTTTCCGGCGCCGATCCGCTGGCCGATGGCGCGGCCTTCCACCAGCACCGGGCCGGTCGCGTTCAGGCGGAACCGGCTCATGCTGCCCGGGGCCCGGCGGGACTGCACGGTTTCCGGGCGGGCCTGCAGGATGTACAGGCCACCGTCGATGCCGTCCTTGCCCCACTCAATGTCCATCGGGCGGCCGTAATGCTTCTCAATGGCGACGGCATGGCGCGCAAGCTGCTCCACGTCGTCGTCCGTGAGGCTGAAGCGCGAGCGCTGGGACTCCTCCACCGGCACGAAGTCGATGGTGCGGCCGATCTCGCTGTTGGTGGTGTAGGTCATCTGGAGGGCCTTCTCGCCCAGGCCCCGCTTGAGGATGGCCGGCCGGCCGGCTTCCAGGGCGGGTTTGTACACGTAGAACTCGTCAGGGTTCACGGCGCCCTGCACCACTGCTTCCCCCAGCCCGTAGGAGGAGGTGACGAACACGGCGTCCTGGAAGCCGGACTCGGTGTCCATGGTGAACATGACCCCGGAGGCGCCGACGTCGGAACGCACCATGCGCTGGATGCCCGCCGAGAGTGCCACCTCGGCGTGCTCGAACTTGTGGTGCACGCGGTAGGCGATGGCGCGGTCGTTGTAGAGCGAGGCAAAGACGTCCTTGATGGCCTGCAGGATGTTCTCGATCCCGCGGACGTTGAGGAAGGTCTCCTGCTGCCCGGCGAACGAGGCATCGGGAAGGTCTTCTGCCGTGGCGCTGGAGCGCACCGCCCAGGAAAGGTCCTGCGAGCCGGCGTGCTTGTCCACCAGTTGCTGGTACGCCTCGCGCACCTGCGCCTCGAAATCCGCCAGGAACGGCGTGTCGCGGACCAAGGACCGAATCTCCTGTCCGGCAGCCGCCAGCGCCGTCACGTCATCGGTGTCCAGGCCAACGAGCCGGTCGGCGATCTTCTGGTCCAGGCGGGAATCGGACAGGAACCGGCGGTACGCGTCCGCCGTGGTGGCGAATCCATCCGGGACCTGGACGCCGGCGGACGTCAGGTTCTGCACCATCTCGCCCAGGGAGGCGTTCTTGCCGCCCACCTTGTCCAGGTCCTTAAGTCCGAGTTCGGAGAACCAAAGAACGTCTGTGGTCATGTTTGCTGCTCCTTTGCAGAGGTGGCTTAGGCATTGCTGGCCGCCACGGTAGTGCCGGCCGGAAGAAAAACCTTGTCAACAATGGCAGGTCTACCGCGCACTTTCCACATGATGTGCGCCACGCCACGTTTGTGAATTGTTGCTAATGCTTGAGATTCATCCGCTGCAGGATGGTGGCCGCCATCTCCTCCACGGACACGGTGGCCGAGTTCAGGTACGGGATCCGGTGGGATACGTACAGCTGCTCGGCGCTGCGCAACTCAAAACCGCACTGACGCAAGGATGCGTACGGCGAGCTGGGCCGCCGTTCGGTGCGGATCTGGCTCAGGCGCAGCGGGTTGGACGACAGGCCGAAACACTTGGATACGAAGGGCTGCAGCGGCTTCGGCAGGCCGTCCCGCTGGAAGTCCTCGTCGACGAGCGGAAAGTTGGCGGCGAAAATCCCATGCTGGAGTGCCAGGTACATGGTGGTGGGCGTCTTGCCGCACCGGGACGGGGCCACCAAGATAACCTGCGCCTTTTCCAGGGCACGCAGGCTCTGGCCGTCGTCGTGCTCCATCGCGTACTCCACCGCCGCCATCCGGGACTGGTACCGCGCAGCGTTCCCCAGGCCGTGCGCCCTGCCGGGTTCGCCGCTGGCAGCCGCGCCGAGTGCCTGTTCCAGCACGCCTACATGCGTGCCGATCAGGTCCACGATCACGCCCTTGCAGCCGGCCAGGATCTGCCGGATTTCGCTGCTGACCGCGGTGGAGAAGACCAGGGGCTGAGGCCCGGTGGCGGCAAGGCCGTCGATGGTGCGCACCACCGCCCGTGCCTGCTCGGCCGTGGTGATGAAGGGGATGGTTACACGGTCAAAGTCGGCCACCGGGAACTGGGTCAGCAACGTATTGCCCAACGTTTCCGCGGTGATGCCCGTACTGTCCGAGAGGAAGTAGACAGGGCGTAGAGCAGCATTGGTCATGGCATGACTTTAGCGGCCGCCGAGGTGCGGCACCGAAGTCGGGACTGGCGCGGGCTTGGCCGACGCATTGGTTGCACGCTGGCAAGTTCGCCGGTCAGGCCGCTTTCACAGGCGACTTGCCTCCGCTGGACGCTGCTTGGTTCTCGCGGGCCAGGAAGGCCGAGAGTTCACCGATGGTGCTCATGAGCGGGGCTGGGAAGACCACCGTGGTGTTCTTGTCGACGCCGATTTCCACCAGGGACTGCAGGTTGCGGAGCTGCAGCGCCAGCGGGTGGGCCATCATGGTGTCGGAGGCGTCGCCCAGCGCTGTGGCCGCGATGGCCTCGCCTTCCGCGGCGATGATCTTCGCTCGCTTCTCGCGTTCGGCTTCGGCCTGGCGGGCCATGGCTCGCTTCATGCTTTCGGGCAGCTGGATGTCCTTGAGCTCCACCAAGGTGACTTCCACGCCCCACTCGACTGTGAGCACGTCGAGGATTTCGCGGATGTCGCCGTTGATCCGTTCGGTCTCGGACAAGGTCTGGTCCAGGGTGTGGCGGCCAACCACCTTCCGCAACGTGGTCTGGGCGATCTGGTCGATGGCCGCGGCCACGTTCTCGATGGCGATGACGGATTTCACGGCGTCCACCACCCGGTAGTAGGCCACCGCCGACACGTCCACGCTGACGTTGTCTTGGGTGATGATGCCCTGGGACTGGATGGGCATGGTCACGATCCTGAGGCTGACCAGCGGCAGCCGGTCAATAACAGGAATGATCAGCCGCAGGCCGGGGTCTCTTACGCCGATCACCCTGCCAAGCCGGAACAGTACGCCCTTCTCATATTGGCGGACGATCCGGATGGACATCCTCGCAGCAACGAGAAGCAGGATAACGAGGACAATGACAGTCACGGTGGTGGGGTCCATCAGGATCCCCTCCTGGTCTTTGCGCGGGCCGTGCCGGCACCTGGATGGCGCCGTGACAGGGGGCCCTGCAATTATTGTCCCACCAAAGGCGTCGGGGAGCTCCGGGAAAGGGCCATCTACCGGCGCGCATCCGCAGCCACTGGCGCATGGCTGAGGTCAGCCGGCCTAGCCGTTGCCTGCGGCGTCGACGTCCGGCTCATGTTCCTGCTGCGCTGCCAGGACGATGCTTCCGTATCCCTGCAGGAACATCCGCCGGCCCTGGCCGTCATCCGTCCACACCCAGATGATCGAATAATCTGACGTCACGGCGTCCACGACTCCCGTGCCGGCCATGGTTCCTTCGGCAAAACTGACCCGGTCCCCCACCGCAAGCCGAGGGTGCCTGGTCCGCTTCCGGCGGGGCTTGATGGTGGCGGTGTCCCCTGCCGCTGCAGGGTCTGGCAGGCATGTGCTGACGTGCTGGCGCATCGGTTTCCTCCGGGCTCACGGGCGGACAGTCAGCTCATTACAACCCTGCCCGCTGCTCCCAGGTCACGCACGACGGCGTGGTGCAGCAAGACTAACGCGCCATGGCACAACATGCATGGTCCGCAGGCTTCGGACGGAGTGTGACTGGCCAGCCCCTAACGGGCCTTACCGGCAAAGCGGCTCCTGCCAGCGCAGCCTCAGTCCAGCGCCGCCACGGATCCCAGTGCGTCCCAAGCGAAGCTCGCCAGCCAGTGCGTGGACATGAAGTCGCCGCTCTCCAGCCCGGAGAGCCCGGCCTTCAACAGCGGATCGAGTGCCTCGCTGAGGACGGCCGCCGCAGCGGTTGCTTCGGGCTTGGAGGATTCGCGGAGGGTGGCGATGGTGCGGGCCACCTGGCCGGCCCGGGTCAGGTTCAGTCCGTGCAGGTGCACCAGGTAGCCGTCGGTCTCATCCGTCACGCCCACCGGCTGCAGGATCCGCGACGCCGTGGAGAGTCCCGGGAGGAACGCTCCGAACCAGTCTGCGAACTCGTCGGCGGAAAGGACACGGCGCATCAGGTCCGCCTCGCTGAGGCCGGCCGAGAGGAAGTCCTGGCCACAGAGCTCCCAGTCCCCCGGCCAGCCACGGTCGTTCGCGAACCAGCCGCGGGCCGCCTCCTCGCACGCCTTCGCGGCGTCCTCGCGGCCCAAGGATCGGAAAGCGTCCAGCATGTAGCCCACCCCGAAGGCCGCGTTGGTGTGCAGCCCGTGCCGGACGGGGTATTGCGCCTTGGCCATCCACGCGACGCTGAGCTCCGCCACCGCATCCACCAGCGGCTCCAGGGCGGAGCCCCATTCGCGGATCTGTGCATCGGAGGACGCGGAACAGGTGGCCGCAAGCCGCATGAGCCACGCCCAGCCATACGGACGTTCCCAGGACGGGTTGGCCAGCAGGTAGTCGCGTTCCACCGCCAGCTTGGCCGGGGTCAGGTTGGCGCCCAGGGCTTCCCGCAGCGACGCGGCAGTCGGGCTGTCCACCCAGGCCGCTGTCCCGCCGTCGGACGCCCCCTCCTGAGCAGCCCCGGACAAAGGCGACCCGGCGGCGGCCCCCAGCAGGCTGGCCCCCAGCCAGTGCATGTGGACGCAGGAGTGCCAGTCGAAGGAGGTGTAGAACGCGGGGTGGATCTGCTCCGGCGTGGGACGGTCGTCGGCGGACGCCTGGGTGTGGTGCGCCGAGTGCGGGTATGGCTCCGACAGGTTGCCCAACACCACGGCGGCGTAGTCCGGGGCCGCCTGTACGCGGAGGTCGTTGTCCATCATGCTCCTTTGAAAGCCGGGATGAGCGAAGGTTTAGTGGAAGGCCAGGAAGTACATCAGCACGATGTTGACTGCCAGCAGCGGGATGGCCGTGCCCACCTGGGCCGTGATGACGCCGTACTTGTTCTTCATCTCCAGCAGCGCGGACGGCACCAGGTTGAAGTTGGCTGCCATGGGCGTGCAGAGGGTGCCGCAGAAGCCGGCGAGCATGCCGATCGCGAAGATGATGGCGGGGTCACCGTGGAAGGTCTGCACCAGGACGGGCCAGCCGATGGCGGCGGTCATGATCGGGAAGGCCGCGAAGCCGTTGCCCATCAGCACGGTGAAGAGGAACATGCCGATGCAGTACACCAGCACGCCCGCGATCAGTGAGCCCTTGGGCAGCAGCCCGGACGCCAGGGTTCCCACAGCGGTACCGACCCCGGCCTTGGTGAAGAGGATGCCCAGCGTGGTGAGCATCTGCGGCAGCAGCGCAGCCCAGCCGATGGATTCGAGGATCCGGCGGCTTTCGAAGAGGGGCGTGGCAGGGTTCTTGGGCCTAAGGATCACAAGGGCGACGACGACGGCGGCTACGGCGCCGATGGCCAGCGCCACCAGCGTGGTGTTCTTGGGATCCAGCAGCGGGGTGCCGCCGATCACCAGCACAGGAGCAGCGAGCACCAGGATCACGGTGACCAGGGGCAGCGTCAGGGCGGGGATAAAGAGCTTGTTGCCGAAGCGTTTGGCGTACGCCTCGCGCTCGGGCCCGGTGGAGGTGCGGTGCTTGCCGTGGCCCAGCAGGCCGGTGGATGCCAGTACCACCAGGACCAGGACGGCGACGCCCAGGATCCAGGCGGGTGCGGTTCCGGCCTGGACCCAGGTGCTGTAGAAGAAGCACAGGCCCAGCAGGCCCCAGAAGGCCGAGCTGCCCCAGCGGCGGGGGTGGTTGGTGTCGGCGGCGATCAGCGACGCCCATGCGACGAACAGAATGCCGACCAGCCAGTAAACGGCTTCAACGTTGATCATTTGGCTTCTCCTGCGGTTTCCTTTTGGGCGGTGAGCTCAAACTCGCGGTATTCCTTGTCCAGTTGCTTGTCCAGGCGCAGCAGCCTGAAGCCGTGGATAAGGAAGGCGGCGATGGCGGTGGGGATGGCCCAGAGCGCCAGCTGGAGCGGTTCCAGGTGCAGGTGGTAGGTGGTGTCCACGAACGTGGTGATCAGCAGGATGGAGCCGACCGCCACGAACACGTCCTCGCCGAAGAACACACCAACGTTGTCGGCGCCGGCGGCGTGCCCCTTGATCTTCTCGCTGATCTTTTCCGGCACGTGGCCGTAGCGGCGCAGCGCTGCACCCTCCGCCATGGGGAACACCAGCGGGCGGACGGTCTGTGCGTGGCCGCCGATGCTGGTCAGGCCCACGGCGGCGGTGATCTGGCGGACGGCCAGGTAGCCGATCAGGACGCGCCCCGCGGTCAGTTTGGCGAGCCGGCCGATAAGGGTTTTGGCCTGCTCCTGCAGCCCGAAGAACTCGATAATGCCCACCACCGGCAGGACCGCCACGAAGATGGTGACGGAGCGGCTGCTGGCGAAGCCGGTGCCGAACGACTCGAGGATCTGCGCGGGGTTCATGCCGCCCAGGAGCGCGGTGACGATGCCCGCGACGGTGACGACAATCAGGGGGTTCAGGCGGATGGCGAAGCCAACGATCACCAGCAGCACCCCGATGAGTACAAGCATGATTATCCCTTCCCAGGGGACCCGTGACGGGTCTGCGAAAGTGGGGGCCGGCGCGTCCGTGCCCAGGTTTAGTCGGTGGGGCGGCGCCGAGGGGCGGGAGCCCCGGTCACGTTAGGGCTGCAGGACAACGGTGTGATCCACAGCATAGCGTTTTGTTCAACAATCCCGCAACCCCTCCTGCGGAAGGGGATCGGGTCAGCGGCCGACGGCGGCGAGCAGTTGCGCTTCGGCGCGCTCCAGGTAGTCGGCCAGGAAGTCCGCTGCCGTGGCCAGTTCCCCGGCCTCCAGGAGCTCCACGATCTTCGCGTTGTCCTCCACATAGGGTTCGTGGAAGGCGGGATTGGTGGCCATGGAGTGGAATACCAGCCGCATCTCGGCCAGCACCTGGTCCATGAGGCTGTTCAGGCGTTCGCTGCCGGCGCGGTCCACGATGGCACGGTGGAAGTCCTGGTTGGCCCCGGCCATGCCCGGGATGTCGCCGTCAACGGCGGCAGCCCTGGCCGCCTTGACGATCGCTGCAAGGGGCTCCGTGCAGACCGTGCCGGACCACAGCACCGCCGAGGGCTCCAGGAAGCGCCGGACACGGTAGATCTCGCGGATATCCTCCGCGGTGGGGTGCGCGACGAACACGCCGCGGTTGGGAATGCGGGTGACGATGTGTTCCGAGTGCAGGGCTGCGAATGCTTCCCGGAGGGTGTTCCTGGACACGCCGAGGGCCTCGCGGAGGGCTTCCTCTGCGAGCTTGGATCCGGGCTTGAGCTGGCCGGCCTCAATGCGGCTGCGGAGCTGCGCGGCCACCCACAGCCCGGTTTCGGCGTGCTTGGTGGTCCTGGCCTGGGCTTGAAGATCGGCCAGCACCTCGTCAAACGTCATGGCACCACGATATCGGCCCGGGCCCGCACATTCCCCCGCGCCGGCCTCCTAACCGATGGTGGTGAGCGCCTGTCCGGGCCCGACGGCGTCTCCGGGCGCCGCGTACAGCTCCCCGACCGTACCGGCACGGTGGGCGGCCACGGCTGTTTCCATCTTCATGGCTTCGAGCACCAGCACCGCCTCGCCTTCCTCGACGAGCGTTCCGGGCTCAGCCAGCCACTTGACCACGGTGCCGGCCATGGTGGCCAGCAGGTCGCCGTCGTTCTTCTCCGCCGGAGCAGGCGCGCTCCCCTCCGCCGCGTCGGAACGGCCGCGGCCGCCGCCGTTGAGCAGCGAATCCAGCAGCGCCGCAGGCAGTCCGAGCTCCATCCGCTTGCCGTCCACTTCGATGCCGATGGTCCGGCGTGGTTCCTCGGGCGCGGCGGGGCTGAACGCGGGGTCCGCTTCCAGCTCGGCGGCAAACTCACTCTCGATCCAGGTGGTGTAAACGCCCAGGGAATCGGTGCCGGTGAAGTCTGGAGCCTCCACCACGGCGCGGTGGAACGGCAGGACGGTGGCCAGCCCGCCAACACGGAACTCGCGCAGGGCGCGGCGGGCGCGGCGGAGGGCCTGTTGCCGGTCCGCGCCGGTGACCACCAGCTTGGCGAGCAGCGAATCGAACTGTCCGGGCACTGTTGACCCCGCCCGCACACCGGTATCCAGCCGGATACCCGGCCCGGTGGGCACCTCGAACGAATCCACGGTACCCGGGGACGGCAGGAATCCACGGCCCGGGTCCTCGGCGTTGATCCGGAACTCAAACGCGTGGCCGTGCGGCTCGGGGTCGTCAAGGATGGGCAGCACCTCCCCTGCCGCGATGGACAGTTGGGCAGCCACCAGGTCCACGCCGGAAGTTTCCTCCGTGATGGGATGCTCCACTTGGAGCCGGGTGTTGACCTCCAGGAAGCTCAGGAAGCCGGAGCCGTCCAGCAGGTACTCCACGGTGCCGGCGCCCACATATCCGGCCTCCCGGCAGATGGCCTTGGCCGAGGCATGGATGGCGGCCCGCTGGTCCGGCGTCAGGAACGGTGCCGGGGCCTCCTCCACGAGCTTCTGGTGCCGGCGCTGCAGCGAGCAGTCGCGGGTGCCGACCACCACCACGTTGCCGTGCGTGTCCGCGATGACCTGGGCCTCCACATGCCGGGGGCGGTCCAGGAACTTCTCCACGTAGCACTCGCTGCGGCCGAAGGCTGCAAGGGATTCACGCACCGCGGAGTCGAAGCTTTCCTCGATGTCGGCAAGGTTCCGGACCACTTTCAGGCCACGTCCGCCGCCGCCGAAAGCCGCCTTGATGGCTACCGGAAGGCCCACCTGTTCTGCAAACGCACGGACTTCGGCGGCGCTGGCCACCGGGCCGTCGCTCCCCGGTGCCAGCGGGGCGCCGGCACGGACAGCAACCTCGCGGGCGCTGACCTTGTCGCCGAGCAGCCGGATGGTGTCCGGCGAGGGCCCGATCCACGTCAGGCCGGCGTCGATCACGGCCTGGGCGAATCCGGCGTTTTCGGACAGGAAGCCGTATCCGGGGTGGACGGCGTCGGCACCGCTTTTGGCGGCGATCGCCAGGATCTTTTCACTGTCCAGGTAGGTTTCCTGCGGCCGGGAACCGGCCAGCGAGTATGCCTCGGTAGCGGCGGAAACGTGCAGCGCGTCGGCATCCGGATCGGCGTAGACGGCAACGCTTTCCAGGCCCGCATCGTCGCAGGCCCGGGCGATCCGGACGGCAATTTCGCCGCGGTTGGCAATGAGGACTTTACGCATGGAAGCTTTCCTTTGGTGTTTCGGGCTGTTCTGCCGGGGATGCTGCGGTGAACCGCACTGCGGCACCCGGCGGAAGTTGGGCGGCTTTGTCCAGGTCAGCGTGTACGACGACGGCAATCACCGGGTACCCGCCGGTCACCGGATGATCGGAGAGGAATAGGACCGGCTGGCCTTCCGGGGGCACCTGCACGGCGCCACGGACAGTGCCTTCACTCGCCAGTTCACCCTCCTTGCTACGTGTCAGTCCTTGTCCGTCCAGGCGCAGGCCGATCCGGTTGGACTTGGGTGTCACGGTCCATTCCTGGGACAGGAAGCTTTGCAGGGTTTCATCGTTGAACCAGTCCTGCCGCGGTCCGGGAACCACGCGGAGCTCTGTGGCGTGGCCATGGTCAGGGAGGGGTGAGATTTCGGGGTTGCCCACAACGCTGCCCGGTTTGGCGGCATGCACGGGAAGGATGGTTCCCGCTGTGAGCGGTTCGGGGCCGATCCCCGACATGGTGTCGGTGGATCGGCTGCCCAGTGCGGCCGGGCCGGCGACCCCGCCACGGACGCCAAGGTAGGAGCGGAGACCTGCCGAGGGCGCGCCCACGGTGAGCCGCTCCCCTGCCAGCAGCGCGAACGGGGCGTCGCACGCCGGGTGCCGCACCGCCGTCGTCGTTTGGGCATCGTTCGACGACGTCACCTCCAATGGCGCGCTGGCGCCGGTGACGGCGATGACCTGGTCGGTCAGGGCTTCGAGTTCCAGGCCGCCGAAGAGGGTTTCGATTCCCGCGGCGTCCTCCGGGTTGCCCACCAAGCGGTTGGCGCGGCGCAGGGCACCCCGGTCCATGGCACCGGAGCTGCTGACACCCAGGGCTGCGTAGCCCGGCCGGCCGAGGTCCTGGATAGTGGCCTGGAGGCCAGGCTTTCGCACGGCCAGGCCCGCCGAGGCATGTTCCTCGTGAGCCTCCGCGCTGGCAGCAGTTTCGGTGTGCCGCCGAACGGTGGCTTGAGCCCGGACGGCGGCGAAACGGACGGTATCGCCCGGGCGGATGAGCGCCGGGTTCTCCCGTTCAAGGTCCCAGAGTGCGGCGTCGGTCCGTCCGATCAGCTGCCAGCCGCCCGGTGACTGCCGGGGATAGATCGCCGAGTATTGTCCACCCAGGGCCACCGCCCCGGCGGGTACCGCGGTTCGCGGGGAGCGCCGGCGCGGCACGTCAAGGGTGGAATTCTCGCCGGTGAGGTAGGCGAAGCCCGGAGCGAATCCGGCGAAGGCTGCCGTCCATAGCTGGCCTGTGTGGGCTGCCACGACGCCTTCGCGGCCGAGGCCGGTGAGCGCCGCGGCCTCGTCCAGGTCGTCGCCGTCGTACACCACCTCAATGGTGACCAGTGTGCTGTCGGCCTCCGCGGGCGCGTCAAGGTCCAGGCCGCGAACGTGCGCGGCCAGCTCCTGCAGGGCATGCGGCGAATCGGCGGTGATCAGCACTGTCCCGGCGGCGGCAATGACGTCGATCTGGCCCGGCCTGGGGTGCGCCATAAGTTGTGCCTGGAGGCTGAGCACCGCGTCCAGGGAGGAGAGCTCAACCAGGATTGCCCGGTCTCCGGCGGGCTTGATCGCGGTGAGGACCGGCGCCGTGGCCGGGCGCTGTTGTGTGGCAGCCATGGCTAGGCGAAGCTTTGGATGGTGATGCCGGCGTCCCCCAGGGCGGCACGGACGGCGGCGGCCATTGCCACGGCGCCGGCCGTGTCGCCGTGCAGGCAGATGCTTTCCGCTTTGACCGGGACCAGTGATCCGTCCACGGCGCGGACCACGCCATCGGTGGCCAGGCGCAGGACGTGCTCGACGACGTCCTTCACCTCGTGCAGCACGGCTCCGGGTTCGCGCCGGGAGACCAAGGTGCCGTCAGGGTTGTAGGCACGGTCGGCGAAGGCCTCCGTGACCGTGCGCAGCCCGGCGGCGTCGGCCTGGCGCTGTATCTCGGAGTTCGGCAGGACCATGAGGGGAAGGGTGGGGTCCACGGCAAGGATGGCAGCCACCACGGCGCCGGCCTGCCGGGGGTGGTTGACGATGGTGTTGTACAGTGCACCATGCGGTTTGACGTAGCGGACTGCGGTTCCGGCGGCGAGGGCCACGGCCTGGACGGCGCCGATCTGGTAGACCACGTCAGCGGTCAATTCCGCCGGGGTCATGTCCACGAACCGGCGGCCGAAGCCGGCCAGGTCCCGGTAGCCGGGGTGGGCGCCCACCGTGACGCCGGCCTTGGCGGCGGCCAGGCAGGTGGCCATGATGCCCACGGGATCCCCTGCGTGGAAGCCGCAGGCCACGTTGGCGCTCGAAACACTTTCGAAAATGGCGGCGTCATCGCCGAAGGACCAGTTTCCAAACGATTCGCCGACGTCGCTGTTCAAGTCGATGCTGGGCATGTGATCTCCGTCTCGGATTGGTGGTACTCCAAGAATGCCCTATAAATCAGGATTGTTCAACAATCCCACCGGCGTTTTACGAACGCCCGCTCACATCCTGCAGCTTCTCCCCCAACGCCCGCTCACATCCTGCAGCTTCAACCCCGACGCCCGCTCAGTTGTTGCCGGAATACGCGCAAGAGGTGAGCGGGGGTTGGTGGGTGGCGTGTCGGGTGTGAGCGGGCGTGGCGGTTTCACCTGTCAGATGTGTCGGGTGTGAGCGGGGGTTGTGGTGTTAAATGTGGGAGGCCCCAACCATGTTGGTTGGGGCCTCGACCAGTGGTGTGTGTCCGGCGGTGTCCTACTCTCCCAC
>NZ_JARVSE010000018.1:0-32373 GCF_030209315.1 Pseudarthrobacter sp. efr-133-R2A-89
GGACGGCACAACCGCCGACCTCGGCGCAGCCGTAAACCTCGGCACCGCCACCGCCACCGCATCCACCGACCTGGCAACCACAGCCGACGTCACCCTCGGCCTCGGCCTCGGCACCAACGGCACCGGGACCACCGCAGGCACAACCGCCGACCTCGGCGCAGCCGTAAACCTCGGCACCGCCACCGCACCCGCACCCGCAACCGGCACCACCGACCTGGCAGCCGCAGCCGACGTCACCCTCGGCATCGGCACCAACGGCACCGGGACCACCGCAAGCACAACCGCCGACCTCGGCGCAGCCGTAAACCTCGGCGGCAGCAACACCCCCGGCACGCCGGGAAGTACTGGCCCGGGAACCAGCAACCCGGGTGATGGCACGGCAGGAGACGCCGGAACTGTTGATCCCGGGACGGGCACCTCAGCGGGCGGCGACGGCACCGCCAATGGCGCCGGCATCCTTGATCCCGGAGCCAGCAACCAGGGCACCGGCGGCGTCCCCGCGGCATCCGCAGGCTCCAGGGCCGTCAGCGGAGCCATCGCACCTATCACCGTCCCGCTCAGCAACTCCGCGCAGGGCCGTTCCGGCCTCGCCAACACCGGAACCGCGAGCACCAGCCTCGCCAAGACCGGCTGGGACGGCTCCTTGGTGCCCCTGGCACTGCTGCTCCTGGTGGCAGGACTTCTGGTGCTCCGGAAACGCAAGGTCTCCTAGGGCTCTCGTCTTCAACCAGGCAGCGCCCGCGCGCAGGCGCCTGAAAGGGCTGCCCCGCGCGGGCCGGTGAGAGGAGGTCATTCACCCGGAACAACCTGAGCACACACAAAACATGTCATCAGCACACATGTCCTTGTAGCCAATGGTCCGGTGGAAATGCTTCAACCAGCCGCCGGACCGTTGGCATGCGCACCGCCAAATCTGTGGTTTAACCGCGCCCCTCGTATAATTTGGGGTACGACAGTGCCGCAGCGCACCGGGAGGAACGGTCATGGTGGCGGAATCGCCTAGCTCCATCAAGAATGAAGTGGTCGGCGGACGTTACCGTTTGAGCGAAGTAATCGGCCGCGGTGGTATGTCATCGGTGTACTGCGCCCGCGACGAAAACCTGGGCCGCGACGTCGCCTTGAAGCTCTTCGCTCCGCAGGCCCCGGATGCGGACGAGCTCAAGCGCCAGGAAGCCGAGATCCAGCTTCTTGCCACGCTCAACCACCCTGGCCTGGTCACGCTCTTCGACGCCGGGATTGATGACAGGATTCCGGACGAACCCCGGCCCTTCCTGACCATGGAGCTCGTCGAGGGACAAGACCTCCGCGGCCGCATCCGGCACAGCCGGGTGCCGTTGGAAGAGTTGTCAGTCATCGGTGCAGGCATCGCCGACGCCCTCGCCTACGTGCACGGCCTGGGCATCATCCACCGCGACATCAAGCCCGGCAACATCCTGCTGGTCCAGATCCGTCCCGGCGAGCCGCTGCGCCCCAAGCTCACGGACTTCGGCATCGCCAGGATCGTGGATTCCACCAGGCTCACTGCCACCGGGACCATGGTGGGCACCGCCGCCTACCTCAGCCCCGAGCAGGCACTCGGCAAGCCCCTGTCCCCCGCGACCGATATTTATTCGCTGGGGCTGGTGCTGCTCGAGTGCATTAAGGGCACCGTTGAGTACCCCGGCAGTGCCGTGGAATCCGCTGTGGCGCGGCTGCACCGCGCCCCTGAAATCCCCGACGACGTCCCCTCCGAATGGGCTGAGCTCATCCGCTCCATGACGTCCATCGAACCGCTTGAACGGCCAACGGCCGCCGACATCGAGACCTCGCTGCGCCAGGCCCTGGTCTCGCCCGCCTCCACCCCCGGTGAACTGGCTGCGGAGACCACCCGGGTGCTGCCGGCCATGCCCTTCCACCCGCCGTCCATCACTGCCGAAGAATCGGTGGATGAGCTGCGCGAAGCGGCTGCCCCGGTGAGCGCGCCACGCCCGGCAAAGAAAAGCACCTCATCCGTACGCCGGTTCCTCCGGGACAAACGGATCCTGTTGTCCGTGGTCCTCGGCCTAGTGGTGATTGCCGCTGCTGTGGCAGCGGTGATGATCAGCGTGTCCGCCCGGCCCGCCGACGTCGTCCCCTATCCCACGGTCACCGGCACCCTGGGTGACCATCTGAAGGAACTCCAAAAGAGCGTGGCCCAGTGACGTTGCGTCAGACCACCACGGCGCGGTTGGCCGTGGCCGGCACCGCGGCGCTGCTCGTCTCCGGTTTCCTGGCCGCGTGTGCCCCGCCCGGTTCCGGCCTGCAGCGGGAGGCCGCCACACAGTTCCAGGCGCGGGTACTCGAGGTTACCCAGGCTGCCTCGCAGGACGATCCTGCCTCGGCCCTGAAAGCGCTGGACGGGCTTGAATCCGACCTCTCGGCGGCAGCGGCGAAGGGCCAGGTTTCTGAGGAGCGGAGCCGCAGCATCACCACAGTCGCCAGCGCCGTCAGGGCAGACCTCAACGATGCCGTTGCCGCCCAGCAGGCTGCCGCCAAGGCCGCCGAGGACGCACGGACAGCGGCACAGCAAGCGGCGCAGAGCCCATCCCCCACGGCGGATGCGCCCGCGCCTCAACCTGCCCCGGCCCAAGGTAATGCCGGCAGCGGCGGCGCAAAGAACAGCGGCGGCGACAAGGGCAAGGGCAAAAACTAGCCTGCGCCCGTCCGCTGACATGCAAAGGGGCGGTGCCCCGGAATCATCCGGAGCACCGCCCCTCCTATTGCTGCCGAAGCCGCGGCGGGCTAGGCCAGGCTGGCGATGACCTTGTTGAGGGTGGCGGACGGACGCATCACGGCGGACGCCTTGGCGTCCTCCGGCCGGTAGTATCCTCCGATGTCAACGGGCGAACCCTGGACTTCAGCCAGCTCGCCGACGATCGTTTCCTCGTTGGAAGAAAGCTCGTTGGCGACCGAGCTGAACGCGGCGGCAAGGTCGGCGTCGGACGTCTGCTTGGCCAGCTCCTCAGCCCAGTAACGGGCCAGGAAGTAGTGGCTGCCGCGGTTGTCCAACTCACCGGCGCGGCGGCTGGGGGACTTGTTCTCGAGCAGGAACGTGCCGGTGGCTCGGTCCAGGGTGTCTGCGAGGACCTGGGCGCGGGCATTGCCGGTGGTGGTGGCCAGGTGCTCGAAGCTGACGGCCAGGGCCAGGAACTCGCCCAGGCTGTCCCAGCGAAGGTGGTTTTCCTTGAGCAGCTGCTGGACGTGCTTGGGGGCGGAACCGCCGGCACCGGTCTCGAAGAGGCCGCCACCGTTCATCAGCGGAACAACGGAGAGCATCTTGGCGCTGGTGCCCAGTTCCAGGATGGGGAACAGGTCCGTGAGGTAGTCGCGGAGCACGTTGCCGGTGACGGAGATGGTGTCCTCGCCCTTGCGGATCCGCTCCAAGGTGAAGGCGATGGCCTTGACCGGGGACATGATCTGGATGTCCAGGCCCTCGGTGTCGTGGTCCTTCAGGTATTCGTTGACCTTGGCGATGAGGTTCGCGTCGTGGGCACGCTCCTCGTCCAGCCAGAACACGGCGGGGGTCTGCGAGGCTCGGGCGCGGGTGACAGCCAGCTTGACCCAGTCGCGGATGGGGGCGTCCTTGGTCTGGCAGGCGCGCCAGATGTCACCGGGGACCACGTCGTGTTCGATCAGGACGTTGCCGCTGGCGTCAACGATCTGCACCTTGCCGGCTTCCTGGATTTCGAACGTCTTGTCGTGGCTGCCGTACTCTTCGGCGGCCTGCGCCATCAGGCCCACGTTCGGGACGGTGCCCATGGTGGTGGGATCGTAGGCGCCGTTGGCGCGGCAGTCGTCGATGACCACCTGGTAGATGCCGGCGTAGGAGCTGTCCGGCAGGACGGCGAGGGTGTCGGCTTCCTTGCCGTCCGGGCCCCACATGTGGCCGGAGGTGCGGATCATGGCCGGCATGGAGGCGTCCACAATGATGTCGGAGGGCACGTTCAGGCTGGTGATGCCCTTGTCGGAGTCCACCATGGCCAGCGCGGGTCCGTCTTCCAGGCCCTTCTTGATCAGGTTCTGGACGCCGTCGCGGACGTCCGCCGGCAGGTCCTCGAGGCTGCTCAGGATGGCTGCGAGGCCGTTGTTAGGGCTGATGCCGGCGGCGGAAAGCTGCTTGCCGTAGGTCTCGAACAGCTCGGAGAAGTAGGCCTTCACCACGTGGCCGAAGATGATGGGGTCCGAGACCTTCATCATGGTGGCCTTCAGGTGGGCGGAGAACAGCACGCCCTCTTCCTTGGCGCGGGCAACCTGGGCCTTGAGGAACTCGTCCAGGGCGGCGGCGCGCATCACGGTTCCGTCGATGACTTCACCGGCCAGGACGGGGAACGCCTTCTTCAGGACCTTGACCGAGCCGTCCTCGCGGACCAGCTGGATGGCGATGGTGCCGTCGGCCTCGATGACCACGGACTTCTCGTTGGAGCGGAAGTCGTCCTGGCCCATGGTGGCCACGTTGGTCTTGGAGTCCGCGGTCCAGGCGCCCATGGAGTGCGGGTTCTGGCGGGCGTAGTTCTTGACGGACAGCGGAGCGCGGCGGTCCGAGTTGCCTTCGCGCAGGACCGGGTTCACGGCGGAGCCCTTGATCTTGTCGTAGCGCGAGCGGATGGCGGTCTCTTCGTCCGAGGAGGGGTTGTCCGGGTAATCCGGCAGCGCGTAGCCCTGGCCCTGCAGCTCTGCAATGGCGGCCTTCAGCTGCGGGATGGACGCGCTGATGTTGGGCAGCTTGATGATGTTGGCTTCCGGCGTCTTCGCCAGCTCACCAAGTTCAGCAAGGGCGTCACCGATCTGCTGCTCCGGGGTGAGGTAGTCACCGAACACGGCAATGATGCGGCCGGCGAGCGAGATGTCGCGGGTCTCCACCTCCACACCTGCAGTCGAAGCGAAGGCCTCGATGATGGGCAGGAACGAATAGGTAGCCAGCATCGGCGCTTCGTCGGTGTGGGTGTAGATAATCTTGGACATGCGCGGGCGTCTCCCTGAAGGTCGGCTTGGTTGTGAAATCTTTGTCTATTTCACCAAGTACAACTTACCCGAGGACGCCGGTTTGAACCTTAACGGGCCTCCCGGATTACCCCGGTGAGAGCAGCATTACAGCGATAGAGAACGCCCGACGACGACACGCTTCCGGGTGCATCGCCGCCATCGCCGCAGCTGGGGCGGTGCAGGGCGCCGGCCCGGCTCGTGCCGCCGGATGATTGGTCACGAGTGTGTACAAACGCCGCACGCGGCGATAAGTTCGCTAAGTCACTCCCGATCCCGGGCCCAACCCCGTTCAGACAGGACAACAATGACACGTACCAGGTCCCTGGCATCCGGCCTCCTGACCTTCTCCGCAGCCGCCGTACTGGCACTTACGTCAGCCGGCGGGGCTTCCGCCACTCCCGCACCGTCCGACAGTAAGTCGAATCCATCGGTTGCCAGCATCACTGTCGACGCCGGCGGAGCAGCTGACTACTGGACGCCCGAACGGATGCAAAGCGCCCTTCCAGGTGACACGCTGGCAAGCAAGGCGCTTGAGCGCGGCAACCGCTCCAGCCCCGCCGTGGTGGAGAAAGGCAAGCCCGCCACCACCAAGGGAACCAAGGGAAAGCCCACCATCGCCAAGAGTGAAAACCCCGTCGCCCACATCGGCAAGGTCTTCTTCACCATGGGCACGACCAACTACGTGTGCTCGGGCAACGCCGTCTCCTCCGCGAACGGCAGCACCGTGGCAACGGCCGGACACTGCGTTAACGAAAGTGGCGCCTACGCCACCAACTTCGTCTTCGTGCCCGCCTACGACAACGGCGCAGCCCCCTACGGCAAGTGGACCGCCAAGGCCCTGTACGCCCCCACCCAGTGGGTGTCCAACGGGGACATGACCTATGACACCGGCTTCGCCGTCATGAACCCCTTGAACGGCCAGAAGCTGACGGACGTCGTGGGAGGCTCGGGTACTGCCTTCAACCAGGCCCGCGGCCTGACCTACACGGCCTACGGCTACCCGCAGGCCTCACCGTTCGACGGCACGTCCCTGTGGAGCTGCACCGGCACGGCGACGAACGATCCCAACAACCCGCAGTTCGGCACCCAGGGCATTCCCTGCGACATGACCGGTGGGTCCTCGGGCGGTCCGTGGTTCATCGGCAGCGGGTCCGACGGGCTGCAAAACTCGATCAACAGCTACGGCTACAACCGCTCCGCCGTCATGTACGGCCCGTACTGGGGCTCGGTTATCGAGGCGACCTACACCAATGCCGCGAAATCCTAAAGAACCCGCACCGGACCAGGACCCCGTCAGCCACGTCGACCTTGACCAGTCCAGCGAGGAAGTCCTCGACTACTGGACCGAGGAACGGATGGCAGAAGCCCGGCCCCGGGAGCTGAAGCTTCCGGCACCCGGCCCGGCGGACCAGGACTAACCGCACAAAAGACGACGGCGCCCGTCCCCTTCTCAGGGGACGGGCGCCGTCGTCGGTTCAATCCACCATCGATTGCTCCGTACCCGTAGGAAGCAATCGGTGCAGCCGGTCAGTGGAAGAAGTGCCGGGCCCCGGTGAAGTACATGGTGATGCCGGCCGCGTTGGCTGCCGCGATGACTTCCTCGTCGCGGACCGAGCCACCGGGCTGGACCACGGCGCGGACACCGGCGTCGATCAGGATCTGCAGGCCGTCGGCGAACGGGAAGAACGCGTCCGAAGCCGCCACAGCACCGCGGGCCCGCTCAGGTGCGCCGCTCGCGTCCGCATTCGAGGCACCGCCGGCGCCGTCGACGTCGGACGCAACCTCCACGCCCAGGGTGTTTGCTCGCTCCACGGCCAGGCGGCACGAATCAAGCCGGTTCACCTGGCCCATGCCGATGCCCACTGCCGCGCCGTTGTCGGCGATCAGGATGGCGTTCGACTTCGCCGCGCGGCAGGCGGTCCAGGCGAAGGCGAGGTCCGCGAGGGTCTTCTCGTCCGCGGCCTCACCGGCTGCGAGGGTCCAGTTGGCGGGGTTGTCGCCGTCGGCGTCCACCTTGTCGCTGACCTGGACCAGCATGCCACCGGATACCTGGCGGAACTCCGTCGGATACCGGCCGTAGCCTTCGGGCAGGGCAAGCAGGCGGATGTTCTTCTTTTTGGACAGGATCTCCACGGCTTCGGGTTCAAAGCCGGGGGCGATGACGACCTCGGTGAAGATGTCCTTGACGGTGTTGGCCATGCCGGCGGTGACGGTGCGGTTGGCCGCGATGACGCCGCCGAATGCGGAGACGGGGTCGCAGGCGTGGGCCTTGGCGTGTGCGTCGGCGATGGGGTCGGCGGCGTCCGCTGAGCCGACGGCAACGCCGCAGGGGTTGGCGTGCTTAATGATGGCGACGGCGGGTTCGCTGAAGTCGTAGGCGGCGCGCAGGGCGGCATCGGCGTCCACGAAGTTGTTGTAGCTCATGGCCTTGCCGTGCAGCTGGTCCGCCTGGGCAATGCCTACCGGCGCAGCCTTGTCCACGTAGAGGGCCGCCTGCTGGTGCGGGTTCTCGCCGTAGCGCAGGACCTCCGAACGTTCCAGGGAGAGGCCCGCGTAGGCGGGCCAGTCGATGACGCCGTCGCCGTCTTCGTCCAGGAACTGGCTGGCGGTCCAGGTGGCCACGGCGTTGTCATACGCGGCGGTGTGGGCGAACGCCTTGGCGGCGAGGCGGCGGCGGGTCTTGAGGTCGAAGCCGCCGGCGGCAGCGGCCGCCACGACCTGGCCGTAGAAGGTCGGGTCCACCACAATGGCGACGGCGGCGTGGTTCTTCGCGGCCGAGCGCACCATGGCGGGTCCGCCGATATCGATCTGCTCAACGACATCGTCCTGCGCGGCGCCGGACTTCACCGTCTCCACGAACGGGTAGAGGTTCACCACCACCAGGTCGAAGGCTTCGATGTCCATGCTGGCGAGCGTTTCCATGTGGGCGGGGACGCGGCGGTCGGCCAGGATGCCGCCATGCACGCGGGGGTGCAGTGTCTTGACGCGGCCGTCCAGCATTTCCGGGGAGCCGGTGACTTCCTCCACCTCCTGGACGGGGATGCCGGCGGCGGCGATCTTCTTGGCCGTGGAACCGGTGGAGACGAGCTTCACGCCGGCCGCGTGCAGGCCCGTGGCGAGTTCCTCCAGACCGGTCTTGTCGTAAACCGAGATGAGGGCCCGGCGGATGGGTACACGGTCAATGGATACGCGCTCATGCTGCGTGAAGCTCACAAATGTCTCCGTCTTATCTCGCGGAACAGGGCCGCGGTTGGTGGGGATACGGCCAGTTTATCGCGAAGGCAACGGTTACCCCCTGTGTGCTCCGGAGTGTGAACGTCCGCGGGCCCGGATAGAGTCTTCAGCAGGAGGCGGCGATGAATACTTACACCACTGTGCCCAGCGGCGAACAGGTGGTCCAGGAACTGCCCTGGCGATGGAAAGTCCAGGGCAGGATCTTCCTGATCGGGGGCCTCGGCTTCATGTTCGACGCCTGGGATGTGACGCTGAACGGCATCCTCATCCCGCTGCTGTCCACGCACTGGGCCCTGACCCCGGGCGAGGCCGCCTGGGTGGGTACGGCCAACCTGGTCGGCATGGCCCTCGGGGCCTTCGCCTGGGGAACCATCGCGGACACCGTGGGCCGCAAGAAGGCGTTCACGGCCACGCTGCTCCTGTTTTCCATCTTCACCGTACTGGGCGCGTTCTCGCCCGACTTCATGTGGTTCTGCATCTTCAGGTTCCTGGCAGGCTTCGGACTGGGCGGCTGCATTCCGGTGGACTACGCCTTGGTGGGTGAGTTCACGCCGCGGAAGCAGCGCGGCAGGGTCCTGACGGCCATGGACGGCTGGTGGCCCATTGGCGCCGCCCTTGCCGGGTTCGTCTCGGCCGGCCTGGTGGCCCTGAACGGTGACTGGCGCCTGACCATGCTGGTGATGGTGCTCCCGGCCCTGTTGGTGTTCTGGGTCCGGCGGAGCGTTCCCGAGTCCCCCTTGTTCCTGATCCGAAAGGGCAGGCGGGAAGAAGCGGCCAGGATTATTGACGGATTGGTGCTGGCCACAGGCGCCCAAGCACGGGCCTACAGCCTGCCCGATGCCAAGGATGCCCCGCGGCTTTCGGCCGGCAGCGCCTGGACCCAGCTGCGCTCCGTCTGGCAGTTCAACTGGAAGATCACCACGGCGGCCTGGGCCCTGTTCTTCAGCATCCTGCTGGTCTACTACCTGTCCCTGACCTGGATGCCCAGGATCCTGATCGGCGCCGGATTCGCCGAGTACAAGGCGTTCGTCACCACGGCGTCCATGGCCGCCGTCGGCTTCCTTGGCGTGGTGGTGGCAGCGCTGCTCGTCGAACGTGTGGGGCGCAAGTGGATCCTGGCCATCACCGGACCGCTGTCCGCCCTGACCCTGGTGATCGTGGCGTTCGTGGTGGACATTCCCACGGCTGCGGTGTTCTGGCTGCTGGTCTTCGGGTTCGTGGTGCAGGTGGCCATCCCGGTGCTCTATGCGTACGTCTCCGAGCTCTACCCCACGGAACTGCGGGGCAGCGGCTTTGGCTGGGCATCAACGTTCTCCCGCCTGGGTGCCGGCTTTGGGCCGCTGATCTTTGCAAACTACTTTTGGCCGGAACTGGGCCTCGCCACGTCCTTTGCGCTGGCGGGTGCCCTGGTGCTGGTATCGGTGCTGTGGATGGCTTTCTTCTCCCCGGAAACCCGGCAGCGCCGCCTCCAGTAAGGCGAACCGCTACGCGAAAGAAGGGTCTGCGGCGAGGGCGGCCAGGGTGGACACCAGCAGCCGGCGCTCCACCACCTTGATGCGCTCGTGCAGGGTCTCCTCGGTGTCCGAGTCCTCGATGGTCACCGCCTCCTGGGCAATGATGGGCCCGGTGTCAACGCCGGCGTCGGCCCAGTGCACCGTGCAGCCGGTCACCTTCACGCCGTAGGCCATGGCATCCCGCACGCCGTGGGCCCCGGGAAAGGCGGGAAGCAGGGCCGGGTGGGTGTTCAGGTACCTGCCCTTGAATGCGTCAATGAACTCAGGGCTGACGATCCGCATGAAGCCGGAGGACACCACCACGTCCGGCTTGAAGGCGGCCACGGCGTCGGTCAGCGCGGCGTTCCAGTCTGCGCGGTCCCGGTACGACTTGAAGTCCACCACGAACGTGGGGATGCCTGCCGCGGCGGAACGTTCGACGCCGAAGGTCCCCTCCCTGTCGGCCCCCACCGCGGCGATTTCCACGTCAAGTTCGCCCGCCTTGACGGCGTCGATGACTGCTTGGAGATTGGACCCGGTGCCGGAGACGAGGACGACGATACGCATTGGTCCAGCTTAGGTGCACGCTCGCGTACGCTGGAAAACATGAACAGCCAACCGGGCCGGGGCGTCCAGCAACAGGCCAAACCCCCGCTCAGCGAGGCAGCAAAGGCCTCCCGCACCAAGACCTTTGCCCTGTTCCGGATGTTCCTGGTTTCGGTCCTCGGCGCGTTGTTCGTCTACCAGTTGGACGTCAACTACCTGTGGCTGTCAACCGTCCTCACGGCAGCCGGCATGGCCCTGGGGATCTTCCTGCTGGTCAGGGCCATCCGGTTGAGGGAATCCAAACTGGTTCTGGTTGGCACCATCTCGGGCCTGGTGATGGCCGTGGTCATGGTGCCGCTGCTGGTGACCGCCATGGTCTTCTTCAACCAAGTGCGCGACTACCAAGGGTGTGTGGGGCGGGCACTGACGGACCGGGCGGCTAATGCGTGCGTGACGCAATTCCAGGATCTGTTGCCCACCAAGGTGGGTTAGCGCGCCGGCGAGGCGCCTAGCTGACGAGTTCGGCGTCGCGTTCCGCGGCGACGCTTTCTTCACGTTCCAGCCACGGCCCGGCAGCGTAGCCAATGACAACGCCGATGCCCACCTCGGCCGCCACCCACAGGCCGGTCCAGAGCGGGTCGGGCCCGATATCCGTGAGTCGGCCGACCCCCGCGGATCCCCTCGCCACCCAGGCAAGGCACATCGTCAAAACCCCTGCGGCCAGTCCGGCGAGGGCCCCGAGCACCACGGTGGAGACGGTGGCGGTGAACCAGCGTGCATGGACCTTGATGGCGAGCCATTCGTCGAAGTGGTTCTCCCCCTCCCGAAGGAACCACCACCCGGCCACGACGCCCGCCAGCACCGGTACGATCAACGCCACGAAAGCGTAGTCCAAGGGGCCGGACGGGATGGCCGCCAGGACGGGAACGGATGGCATGGGCCCCACCGCGGTGCCCAGCGGCCCGGCTTGGGACCCCACGCCCATGGCGAAACCGGCACCTGAGGTCCAGGCGAGGGCGAACACCACCAGGTTCGGCAGGAAGCCGAGCTGTGCGATGGTCAGGGCGGCCCCTCCTACGGGACCGGCGTGGAGCGCTTCATAGACGGAGACCACGAGGTTCCAGTGGATGAGCAGGTCCACTGCCAGCAGCACGGCGGCCAGGGTAAGCGCCGACACTACAGCCACGAAGCCGGCCTTCGCGGCAGAGGCGAAGTATGAACCGGCCCAGCGGGAGTGCTGGCTGCTGCGTGAAATCCAGTCCACTGCGTCCACGCCGATGAGCCGGCTCCAGGAGCCTGCCTCCCTGCGGGCGCCGATTACCATGCCGAGCCCGTAGGGAATGAGCGGCACCAGCATGGCGTACCAGAGATTGATGACGACGTCGGTGCTGCGGCACACGAATCCGGTGGCTGCACCGAATGCGGCGTAAACCACCCATGAGCCCAGCAGGGCCTGCCACAGCTGGTCGGTGTAGGAGGCCCGGGCGAGGCGGCGGCCGGCGCGCCAGGCCAGCAGGAAGGGGATCAGGGTCAGGCCAAGGGGAACCAGGTTCAGGACGTCCGAGCCAGCGTGTGCTGCCGGCCCCGGCCCCGCTCCCGTGAGTTCCAGCGGCACGCCGTGGACCAGGAGCCAGGACTGGCCGGCCAAGCGGGCCAAGACCTCGAACTGCCCGTTCTGGAAACCCGCGGTGGCCCAGACGGCGACAATGGGGGCTATCACCACCAGCGCGGAAATGATGGCCGCCTGTGCTGTTTCAAGGGCGCCCTGCAGCCACAACGGCATGGGGAGGCCACGGTTTCCGGTCTGATCAGCACGCAGTTTCATCGTGTTCCATGGTGTCACGCCGGGTGCCTCCTGCCCGCGAACGACAGGCTCCGCGGCGGCACTGGGTGAACAATCAAAATGGAGGTACGTCCGGCGCTTTTTCCAGGGCCGGGCCGTAAAATTGGTATCTAAACCAGCACCCGCCCACCCGGACGCAGTGCGATGTGTTTCGGCGCCGCGTTGCCGCGCCAAGGACCCGGATCCGTAAACCGGGAAACAGGAGCCGCGAATGAGAGATGAACCGTAAGTTCTGAAGATATTCGTCCTACTGGCTGGTGCACCCACGGCATACAGCGTGGTTGCACCAGC
The DNA here is from genome assembly GCF_030209315.1 of Pseudarthrobacter sp. efr-133-R2A-89. Classification (NCBI taxonomy): domain Bacteria; kingdom Bacillati; phylum Actinomycetota; class Actinomycetes; order Micrococcales; family Micrococcaceae; genus Pseudarthrobacter; species Pseudarthrobacter sp. efr-133-R2A-89. The sequence goes on from NZ_JARVSE010000018.1 coordinate 12,409, forward strand.
GCTTAACGGTGCGGCGCCGGGAACCCCCAAGGTTCCCGGCGCCGTTCACTGCCGAAAGGGCCAAGTCAGTGGCCGTACCTCCGAAGCCGGGATGCGGTGTCCCGTTCAGCGCTGATTCCGGCGGTGGGGGTGCCGGCGTTCAGGTCGGCATCGCCCTGCAGGTCCACGTCGCCGGCATCGGATTCCATGCCGGTCCGGGCTTCCGAATATGTCCGTGCGCCGCGGTCGTAGTACGTGTACAGCCGGTCCTCTTCCTCAGGGGTGAGGTGGCCGTCAGCGTCCACCCGGGGAGCGTCCTTCACGTGCTCCTTGGCAAACGGAACCACCAAGTCCTCTCCCTCACTGCGGGCCCCTTCGACGGGGACGAAGGTCTCGGACGTGCCGAAGAGGCCGGTCTTGACGGTGATCCAGGTGGGCTCGCCCGTGTCGTCGTCAGCGTACAACTGGCCGATCGAACCAATTTTCGCCCCATCGGTACCCACGACGTTGCCGCCCTTGGCAAGCAGGCTTTCGAGGTTTTCCCTGTTGAGCATGACGTCTCCTTGGTTGTGTCTTTGTACCGGGTTTGCCAGCCCGGAGCCCGGGCACCGGGTCGCCCCGGTGTCCGGGCCCTGCCCCGGCTGCTTGAGGCTGGCGCTGGCTACCCGTTTAACGTAAGCATGCTTAGCATCAAATGCCAAGCTTACTTAGTAGTTTTCTCGCTGCTGTGGCAGCTGTTCACCCAACCTTTTCCTGCGGGTCATGCCCTCTCCCCCGCCATTTCAAGGCGGCCACCCACGGTTGAAGGGTGAGGATCGCAATCGTTGCCGAATCATTTTTGCCGCTGATGAATGGCGTCACGCATTCCATCCTGCGGGTCCTGGACCACCTCCAGGACCGGGGCGATGACGTCCTGGTCATTGCGCCGTCCGCCCATGACGGACAGGCGCCGGGACGGGTCAAGGGCGCTGCTGTCCACCGGCTTCCCGCCGTCCCGCTGGCGGGTTACACGAACGTGCGGGTGGCGCTGGGGGGTGTGTACCGGGTCAAGCGAATCCTTGCCGAGTATGCCCCTGACGTGGTGCACCTTGCGTCGCCGTTCGTGCTGGGCTGGCGGGCCGCCCAGGCTGCCCATCAGCTCGGCATCCCGTCGGTGGCCATCTACCAGACCGAGGTTCCCAGTTACGCCGCCCGGTACGGGGTGCCGTTCCTGGAGAACTGGGCCTGGAACCGGGTCGAGAACATCCACCTGCTGGCCACCCGCACCCTGGTGCCGTCCACGTTCGCGCTGAACCAGTTGCGCGGGCGGGGGATTCCCCGGGTCCGGATGTGGCGGCGCGGGGTGGATACTGCGCGGTTCTCGCCGGAAAAGCGCGACGACCGGTGGCGGGCTTCGGTTGCCCCCGGCGGCGAGCGGATCATTGGCTACGTCGGGCGGCTCGCGGTGGAAAAGCAGGTGGAAGACCTCGCCGCGCTGGCCGGGATACCCAACGCGAAGCTGGTGGTGGTGGGCGACGGGCCGCAGCGGGCCGCACTGGAAGCCGTGCTCCCCGATGCAGCCTTCACCGGATTCCTGGGCGGTGACGAGTTGGCACGCGCCGTGGCGTCGTTCGATTTGTTCGTCCATCCGGGCGAGTTCGAAACGTTCTGCCAAACCATCCAGGAAGCCATGGCATCGGGCGTGCCGGTGGTGGCTACGGGCCGGGGCGGCCCCCTGGATTTGGTGGAGAACTCGCGGACGGGTTGGCTGTACGAGCCGGGCGACCTCTCCGCCATGCGTGCCCGGGTGCAAGACCTGATCGGCGACGACGCCAAGCGCCGCGCGTTCGCCGCCGCGGCACACGCCTCCGTACAGGACCGAACCTGGCCCGCCCTCTGCACCGAACTGGTGCAGCACTACGCCGACGTCATCGAGGACGTCCCGGTGGCAACGGCGCCTGTCAACAGCAAGGGAGCAAACCTGTGAAAATTTCAGTGATCGGCTGCGGTTACCTCGGAGCCGTCCACGCTGCAACGCTGGCGTCCATGGGTCATACCGTGGTTGGCATTGACGTCGATCCCCGTAAGGTTGCGCAACTGTCCAGCGGCGCGGCACCGTTCCACGAGCCCGGACTCGATGAGCTCCTCCGGGATGGCCTCGCCACCGGCCGGCTGCGCTTCTCCACCGACCCCGCCAGGGCCAAGGCAGCACAGGTGCACTTCCTGTGCGTGGGCACGCCGCAGGAGAAGACGTCCGACGCCGCCGACCTCACCTTCCTCGTCTCCGCTTCGGAAGCCTTGCTGCCGCACTTGGCCGCGGGCGCCGTCGTCGTTGGCAAATCCACCGTGCCCGTTGGCACCGTGGACATGCTCCGCAGTGTGCTGGCGTCGCGGCCCGACGTGCTGCTGGGTTGGAACCCCGAGTTCCTGCGGCAGGGAACCGCCGTTAAAGACTCCCTGGTGCCGGACCGGCTGGTGTACGGCGTGGAAGGGGGCCGGGCCGCGGCCTTCAACCGCACCACCGGCGCGCCGCTGGGTGTGACGGCGGCACTGGACGCCGTCTACGAACCGCTGCTCCGCGCCGGAATCCCCCGGCTGGTCTGCAACTTTGCCACGGCGGAACTCATCAAGTCCGCCGCGAACGCATACCTCGCCACCAAGGTCAGCTTCATCAATGCCGTCGCCGAATTATGCGACGCCGCGGGTGCCGACGTTGGCGAACTCAGCGAAGCAATGGGACTGGATCCGCGGATCGGCAGCCGCTACCTGCACGCGGGCCTGGGCTTCGGCGGAGGCTGCCTTCCCAAGGACATCCGGAGTTTCCGGACCCAGGCAGCCGCGCTGGGCGTCTCCGCGGTGGAGGACTGGATGGGCCTGGTCGACTCGGTGAACCTGGGCCAACGGGCGCGCACCGTGGACCTCGCAGCGGCTATGTGCGGAGGTTCGCTGGCAGGGCGTTCCATCACCGTGCTCGGGGCCTCCTTCAAGCCCGACACGGATGACATCCGCGACTCCCCCGCCCTGGACGTGGCGGACCGGCTGGCCGCTGCCGGCGCGCACGTCACCGTGACGGACCCCAAGGCGGTGAACCACGCGTGGCGCCGCTACCCCCGGCTCCGGTTCGAGGCGTCCAGCGGGCGGGCACTCCAGGACGCCGAGCTGGTGCTGCTGCTGACCGAATGGGACGAGTACCGGCAGCTTTGCCCTGCCGCCGCCGGCCGGCTGGTTCGACGCCGGGCAGTCCTGGACGCGCGGAACGTCCTGGACGCCGCGGCATGGCAGGCGGACGGCTGGACCGTGCGCGGGCTCGGAACATCCATGGCCGCGGTCATGGCCGCAGCTCCGGTCAGCTGAGGTTCAGCCCAGGAGCCCCAGATCGGCGAACGCCAATGCAACACCTGCCCCTGCCGGTCCGGCGGTGGTCCTGTCGGCCACGGCGAGGACGGCCGGATGGCCGCCTTCAACGGCAATGCCAACGCCGGCGTATTCGAGCATTTCAATATCGTTGGCACTGTCACCGATGGCCACGATGTCCGCCCGGTGGAGGCCAAGCCGGGCCTCCACCACCTGGATGCCCACCGCCTTGTGCATGCCCGCCATGAAGATCTCCCCCGCACGGTCCCCCAGCGCCGAGAGGGAACTGGGGATCAGCCCGACGCCGGAACCGAGCTTTTCCATCAGCCGCTTCAGCGGGACCGTCGAATCGAAGACCGAGATCTTGGCATAGGAGGTGCTGCGGAGGTCGCCGCTGTACTGCATCGGCCCCAGGATGTCCTCCAGCGGGTCAACGTCGGTGCTGAGGACGCCATCGTGCCGGGGGCGGCCGGCGAAGATGGGGCCCAGGACTTCCCTCAGCCGCCGGTCCACGCCGGTGCGGCCGTGCAGGGCCTCGGGTGCTTCCAGGATGTAGGCGGCCCCGTGGGCATCGAGGGTTTCCACGATGAGCGCCGCCAGGTCCGGCTCAAAGCGCTGGTCCCGAAGGACCTCACCGTTGACTTCCACCCTGGCACCGGCCCCCGTGATGGTCCCGTCGAAGCCGGCGTCCAGGATGTGGCCGGGCACCATCGACAGCGGCCGCCCGGTGCAGACGAAGACCAGGTGGCCCAGCCCGCGGGCGGTCCGGACCGCGTCCACGTGGGCATCAGGGGCCAGGCCGTGGTCCGCGTACGTACCGTCGATGTCGAGGAACACGGCACGCGGCCTGGCGGTCTGGCTTGGCATGCCTGGACTCCTTGGTCAGTTGCGGGACATCCAAATCCTATCCCCGGCAGCTGGTTCACCGGGGCGGACTACATTGGCCTGTCCCGCCTAAAGTGACACCCATCCTGTGATATTCGAAGCCTTGCACAACAAATAAGCCTGCTGATTGAATAAGGGAACCGGAAATGGGGGCCCGGCACAACTTACTGACAAGGAGTGACAACATGGGCATTCTCGGATTTCTCATTTTGGGCCTGATCGCCGGCGCTATTGCCAAGGCCATCCTTCCGGGCCGCCAAGGCGGCGGCTGGGTGGTAACCATGGTTCTCGGAGTTGTGGGTGCCATCCTGGGCGGCTGGATCGGATCGCTGATTTTCGGCGGCGGACTGGCCGAATTCTTCGACCTTCGGACATGGCTGCTGGCAATCCTCGGCTCGATCATCGTGCTGCTCGTCTACGGCGCAATCACCAACCGCAGCGGACGCAGGGTATAGCGCCCCACCACCTGTCCCATCCGTAAAAAGGCGCCGGACTCCCTAAAGGAGACCGGCGCCTTTTCACGTTCCCGAAGAACGCACCGACAAACCGGAAAGCCGCCCAACAGCTTTGCCAGTGAGCCGCCCAATTTGCGGATCTGCCCTTTATGATGGCCAAGGGGTGGTGTTATGACCGGTATTTCGGGCCGTGGCAATGATGTGGCACTACAAATTTTTGGCGCGGTCATGAATGCCAGTCCGGATGCCCTGCTGGCACTGGATACCGACGGCATGATTCTTTGCGCCAACGCTGCTGCGGCCCGGCTCTTCGGGTTGCCCCAGGAGGCGTTTGCCGGCCTGGACCACCGGCCCCTGATCGCCGAAGGATTCCGCGTTGAGGTGGAGAACCTGTTCCGGCAGCTCCTGGCCCATCCTGACCTACCTCAGCCGCCGCGTGAGATCGCGGGCCTCCGCAGCGATGGATCCGAGTTCCCCCTGGAGGTTGCCGCTGCAGTCCTCCCGGCCGGGCCGTTGTCCGATCCTGCCCTCACCCCCGCCGGGGACACCGGCCCCGCCGGAGCACACCTCCTCCTCTCCGCCCGGGGCACAGCACACCGCCAAGCCGCCAACGACAGCCTTCGCGAGGCCATGTCACTGCTCACGGCCACCCTGGAATCCACGGCGGACGGAATTTTTGTGATGGGAATCGATGGCAGTGTGGCCGGATTCAACGAGCAGTTCCTCACCATGTGGGGCATTCCGCCCGCCTTGCTGGAAGCGGACAGCGAGGAGCCGGCACTCCGGGTGGTGATGGCCCAAGTGGCCGATCCTGTTTCCTTCACCGCGCGGCTGAATGAAGTCCAGGGGGACCCGGCTGCGGAAAGCCACGACGTCGTGGAGCTGCTCGACGGGCGCACTTTTGAACGGTACTCCCGCCCGCAACGGGTCGGTGAGAAGATCGTGGGCCGGGTGTGGAGTTTCCGGGACGCGACGCCCCGGCGGAAGGCACAGGAGCAAGCCCATCAGGCCTTGAAGGACCTCGCGGAGCAGGCCGAAAGGCTACGGGCCATGGCCTTCCAGGACCCGCTGACGGGGCTCGCCAACCGGGCGGTGTTCAACGAGGCCTTGGCCAACTCGCTCGCGGAGCCACGGCTGAAGACGGTCGACGTCCTGCTCCTTGACCTGGACGACTTCAAGGAGGTCAACGACATCCTTGGCCACCAAGCCGGCGACGACATGCTGGTGGAGGTGGCGCGCCGACTCCGCGGCTGCACACCTACGGCGGACGTGGTGGCACGCCTTGGCGGCGATGAATTCGTGGTGCTCCTGACAGCCTGTCCCGACCCGGACGAGATCGCGGCGTGCATTGTGCGGTGCCTGCACGTGCCGGTGACCATCGGCGGCACCGTGCTGCGTCCGAGCCTGAGCCTGGGGCTCGCCTCCCTGGGGCAGGACAGCGTGGGTCCCTCCGAACTGCTCAGGCATGCGGACATCGCCATGTACGCGGCCAAGGCCGCGGGCAAGAACCGGTTCCTGCGCTTCCACCCGGACATGATGCAGGCGCTGGTGCAGCGGACGCACATGGAAAGCGGCCTGCAATTGGCGGTTCCGCGCGGCGAGATCACGGTGGATTTCCAGCCGATCGTTTCGCACCGCATGGGGCAGGTGGTCCAGCTGGAGGCGCTGGCACGGTGGGACCGCGGCGGTGAACGGGTGCCGCCGTCGATCTTTATTCCGCTCGCCGAGCGCACCGGCCTGATCAACGAGATCGGGGCCGAGGTGATGGCCAGCGGCATGGTGCAGCTGGCGCGCTGGCTGAGCGAGGATCCTTCCCGGTCACTCGCCGTAAACGTTTCCGGCGTCCAACTGCAGGAGCCGGACTTCGCCCAGACGGTCCTCAAGCTCGCGGAAGCAAGCGGGGTGGCCCCCTACCAACTTGTCCTGGAGGTCACCGAAAGCGTCTTCTTCGACGCCGACGGCGACCTGATCGATCAGCTGGGGATCTTGCGCAACGCCGGCGCCCGGGTGGCGCTGGACGACTTCGGCACAGGGTATTCATCTCTGGGCCGGCTGCAGGACCTGCCCGTGGACACCGTCAAGATCGACAAAACCTTTGTCTCAATGGTGCGGACCGGAAACGAGCGGCTGCCGATCCTCAGCTCCATGATCAACATGGCCCACAGCCTGGGCCTGACCGTCACCGCGGAGGGGATCGAGACGGCGGCGCAGGCGGACTATCTGACCGCCTTGGACTGTGATTCCCTTCAGGGCTACCTGTTCTCACTGCCCGAGCCGGGCGACAGGCTGATACCGGCGCTGCAGCACGCCGAAGAGGCGCTCAATGCTTTGAAAGGACGTTAGGGCGGGTGGCCTAGGCTGCTTCCCGGCCGGATTGCCGCGGCTTCTTTGCGGGCAGTGGCGGGCGTGACGCTTGCGCGGCAGCTGGAGAAGGCTTCACGGCATCTGCTTCCGCGGGGCCTGAAGCCATGGCTGAGGGCGCAGTAGTGGAGTCCGACAGTGCCTCACCACTGAAGGTCTCCGCCTCGAATTCCGGGCGGGCTTCCGGGGCGGCGGCGCGGTTGCGGCGCCAGCGGCGGACCAGGTCGACGCCGGCCACCAGTCCGGCGACGGGGCTGAGGACGGCAGCGGAGTAGACGAACAGCAGCCAGGTCAGGGTGGTCAGGGGCGGCTGGTTGTTGTTCAGCAGCGACAGTCCGCCGAGCAATCCCACCACCCAGAAAAGCAGCACGGCCGCCAGCACGGATCCGGCAGGGAAATACTGGTTGGTTACGATTTTCTTCAGGGTTTCCATGCACTTCCTCCTGCCTGGCCCGGGGACGGCAAAGGCCGTTCAAGACAAGTATGGGGCCCGGCCCGTGCGAAACTGCGCAAGACGCCACGGCGAGTGACCAAACTAACCCGGCCGCCCGGCGTCGTACGGATTTCCGGGCCGAGTAGGCCCAGCAGAGGCCTTCCATCCGACGCCTCCGGGCACATAGCGTAGGGCTGACCACTCGATCTATGGAGGACCCATGCGCAAAGTCACTGCCGGCCTGTTCCACTCAGTCGACGGGGTGGTGTCAGAACCATTCAAGTTCCAGTTCGACAGCTTCGATGAGGAACTCGGCCATGGGCTGACCCGGATGATGAACACCGTGGACACCGTGGTGCTGGGCCGGGTCAGCTACCAGGAGTGGGCGGGCTACTGGCCCAACGCCTCCGCCGACCAGGACTTTGCCGCCTTCATCAACCCGGTGGAGAAGTACGTGGCGTCGCGGACACTGGCGGAGCCGCTGGAGTGGGAGAACTCCCGGCTGATGGATGCGCCGCTGGAGGAATTCGTGGCGGCCCTGAAGGAGCGCGAAGGCGGTGAGATCGCCGTGTGCGGCAGCATCTCCCTGGTGCGCCAGCTGCTGTTTGCCGGGCTGCTGGATTCGCTTCAATTGATGACCCATCCGGTCATCGCAGGCACCGGCCGCCGCCTGTTTGAGGACGGCGACCCGTTGACCCGCCTGGAGCTGCAGGAGCAGTCCCGGACCAGCAAGGGGAACGTGCTCAGCACGTATGGGGTCGGCGCCGGCTAGATCATGCCGCCAGGGGCGCCCCGAACAGCTCCACCGCGAGCCGGGGCAGGTGTTCCGGGACGTCCGCTTCGGTGCCGTGTTCGCCGCGGCCGAGGAAGACGGCGGTGCCGCGGATCCCGTCCAGGTCCAGGCCGCATTCGTGCATGAGCTGGCCGGCGCGGAAATTCGCCGGCAGCAGCATGGCTACGCTTTCGGCGTTCAGGTACACGTGCCAGTCGCCGCGGATCACGGATTCAAGCGGCCCGTCCACCAGGGATTCCAGGGCCGGCAGGTCCGCTCCCACCAGCTCCATGCGGATGGGCTCGGCGTTGTTGGCCGGCACAACGAGTGCTTGGTACGTTCTGCTGTCCATGATTGATCTCTCCACAGTTCTTAACATGCGGGGAGGGTGTGGTGTTCCCGACTGGGCGCCGGCCGATGGACAGTGCCAGGAAGTCGACTACAAGGCGGCGACGGCGGCGATGTCACCCGGAGCGGTCCGGCAACAACCCCCAACGATCCGGGCACCCTGTTCACGCCAGGCAGGGACTCCTGCGGCGAGGTCCTGTGGCGCCCCGTCCCGCGCCCCGCCGGTCCCGGGTGCACCCCACGTCTTGGTGTCCGCGTGGTAGGTTTCGCCGGAATTCGGGTAAGCCAGCAGGGGCTTGTCCGTGTATTGCCGCAGGGCCGCAAGTGCCGGAGCCACCAGGTGCAGCGGTACGCAATTGACCCCGACGGCGGCAACATGGGGGTGCATATCGAGGAGCCTGGCCACGTCCGCCAGTGGTGTGCCGTCGCTGATGCTGGCGTCGTCGCGCAGCGTGAAGGAAAACCAGGACTCGACGCCGGCTTCCGCAGTGAGCGCCAGCAAGGCCTCCGCCTCGGCGAAGGAGGGCAGCGTTTCACAGGCCAGGAGGTCGACGCCGGACTGAACCAGGGCATGGATGCGGGGCCCGTGGAAAGCACGGAATTCCGCGGGGCTGAGGACGTAATCGCCGCGGTACTCAGACCCATCTGCGAGGTAGGCGCCGTACGGACCGACCGCTCCAGCGATGAACAGCGGACCGGCATCAGGGTGGTCCGCCAGGTGCTCCCGCCGGGCCTCCTCCGCCAGCCGGACCGACAAGCCAACAAGGTCCAGGGCCTCCTCCCGGCCGATCCCCCGGGCAGCAAACCCTTGAGGCGTGGCCTGGTAGCTGGCGGTGGTGGCGATGTTGGCCCCGGCGGCGAAATAGTCCCGGTGCACGTCCCTGATGAGTTCGGGCTGCTCCAGGAGGACCTTGGCGGACCACAGGGGATCGTTCAAGTCGCAGCCGCGCGCTTCAAGTTCGGTGGCGAGGGCGCCATCGGAGACTAGGGTCCTGCCGGTTTCCAGGACGGCTGTCAGTGAGGATTGTAGGGCCATCTGTTCACTATAAGCATGAAGCTATGCCTAAATAGATTGTTACCTCCCCCCATGACAATTGGCTGGATGCGCCCTGGCTAGACTCGGACCATGTCGAAGACCTCCAGCATGGGCCGTGGAATCATGGCCGTCCTGGCTGTCGGCAGCCGCCAGGCTGCGGGACGTAACGGTGGGTCAGTTTCGGAGGTCGCCTCGGACCTCGGCAAGGACCGCAGCCAGGTTTCCCGCAGCCTTCGGACCGCCGAACAGGGGGGCTTCCTAAACTGCACGGGCCGCACCTACAGCCTGGATTGGTCGGTCCTCACGGACGCCCAACTCATCACCGTCCAACGACTGAAATCCGACGGCGACTCGGCACTGGATGCCCTTGCGGCAGCAACCGATGAGGCATGCTTCCTGGGCGTGCTGCACGGCGACAGCACGGTGACTATCGGCGAAAGTGTTCCCGCCAGCAGCAACCTTGTCGGCTCCTGGCTTGGCCGGCCCTACCCGGCCTACTGCAGCGACGCCGGCCAGGCCGTCCTGTGGGAGGCCTCGGAACCCGAGGTCCGCAGGGTCTTCTCTGACGTCGAGTTTGCCCGCCACGGCCCGAACACCCCGGCGGACGTCGATGAATTCCTCGCCCGGCGCGACGCGGCAAAGGCACGGGGCTATTCGATTGTTGACGAGGAGGCTGAACCGGGCCTGTACTCCCTGGCCGTCCCGGTCCGGGATTTCAAGGGCGATGTGGCAGCAGCCCTGCAGATCGTCGGAATCAAGGCACGGCTGGAACCGCGCCGGGAGCGCTGCGCCGCGGCGCTGGTGGCACAGGGCCGCTGGCTGGAATCCAGGCTCGGGTTCCTGCCCTAGTCGTGAACCGGAACGAACGCCGCCAGGCGGTCAGCTGAGCGTCTGAGCGCATCCGCTGCCAGTGCGGCCTTCGGCGTCACCCTGTCCCGGCTGCCGAGTACGCTCAACGCGGCGACAACCGAGCCCTCTCCGTCCCGGACCGGTACGGCGAGCTCGGTGACACCGTGCTCGAATTCCTCATGCGCACCAACAAAGCCGGCGCCCCGGTCCCGTACCAGCAGCTGCCAGATTGCATCCGTCGAGTGGGCCGCCCCCGGGCCGCCGATGCCGATGAAGTTCACATCAGCCAGCAGTCCGTCCAGGGCTGCGCGGTCAAAGTCCCACAGCAGCGCCCGCCCGGCGCCTGTACACCAGACCGGGGTCACCATGCCGGGTGCCGCGAAACTGCCTGGCACGGCGTCATTGGTGGAGTTCCGAAGCAGGATCACGCGAAAGCCCTCCCGAATCGAGAGGCGTGCCCGCAGGCCCAGGGACGCCACGAGCGCTTCCAGCTCGGCTCCGGCTTCCCGGATCCAGCCCACATTCAGGGAGGCGGCAAGGCCGAAAAACCCGGGGCCTGCCCGGAAGCCCCTCTCCCCGCGTTCCAGCAGCCCGAGCTCGCAGAGTTCTTGGGTCAGCCGGGATACCCGGCTTTGCTCCATGCGCAGTTCCGCGGCCAACTGGGATACGCCGAGCAACTCGCGGCCCCGTTTCTCGCGGTCGGCCACGAAGCGCACGAGCCGCAAGCCCTGCGCCAGGGATGAAGCCTCAGCCGCAGCAGAATCCGTGCTCACTTAACCCTCCCCGCCGTCTTGGGCCCGTGGCGGAAGTGGAAGTAGGCGTAACAGGCGGCGACAAACGGGACGCCGAAATAGAGGGCCGCGGCTTGTGCCGGGTCCAGTGCGATACCGACCAGCGAAACCACACAGAGCACGAACGCCAAGATGGGCACCAGCGGAAACAGCGGCGCCTTATACGCGAGGGCCGCCACGTCCCCGCCGTCGCGGACAAAGGCACGGCGATGGAAGTAGTGCGAGGCCGTGATGGACATCCAGACGCCAACCACGGCAAAGCCCGCCACGGACACCAGCACCAGGTACACCGTTTCCGGCGCCACCACGCTGCTGAGGAGCGACGCGAGGCCTCCCACCATGCTCACCGACAATGCAATGAGCGGAATGCCGCGGCGCGTGACCTTCTTCAGGGATTGCGGGGCGTGGCCCTCATCCGCCAGTGAATAGAGCATCCGGGCGCAAGAGAACAGCCCGCTGTTGCCCGCGGACAGGAGCGCCGTAATGATCACGAAATTCATGATGTCCGCAGCGAAGGGCAGTCCCGCAGCGGAGAACACAGTCACGAACGGGCTCTCATCAAGGCCCACTTCGGTGTAAGGGATCGTGGCTGCGATAACGGTGATGGCGCCCACGAAAAAGATGAGCAGCCGGACGACGGTGGTCCTCACCGCCTTGGGGACTGCGGTGGCAGGGTCCTTGGTTTCGCCGGCCGCGACGCCAATAAGTTCGGACCCGGAGAAAGCGTAGAAAACGGCCAGAACGGTGACAAGGACGCCAGTGAAGCCATGGGGGAAGAGCCCGGATTCGGTGGCAAAATTCTGGAACAGGACGGGGTGGTTGCCGCCACCCAGCGGGTGGATGCCAACCAGCGCGGCACCGCCCAATATGATCAGGGCGATGATGGCGGCCACTTTGACAATGGCGAACCAGAATTCTGATTCGCCGAAAAACCGCGACGACACGGCATTGAAGCCGAAAAGAACGGCGGCAAAGACCAGGCACCAGACCCAGACGTCCACGCCTGGGAACCATCGCTGCATCAGCAGTCCGGAGGCCGTGAACTCCGAGCCGATGGCAACGGCCCAGCACAGCCAGTAGAGCCAGGCGGTGGCGAAGCCCGTGGCTGGGCCGATCGACCGGGCAGCGTAGATGTGGAATGCCCCGGATACGGGATAGGCGATGGCCAACTCCCCCAGGCACGCCATCACCAGGTACACCACGAACGCTCCGACCAAATACGCGATCACTGCGCCCAGGGGGCCGGCCTGGGAGATGGTGTAGCCCGAACTGACGAAGAGCCCGGAGCCGATGACGCCCCCCATGGCGATCATCACCAGGTGCCGCGCCCCCATGGAGCGGCGGAGGGCAGACTCCGGCGCAGGCGGCGTTGCCAGTTTGGGATCCAGCATGAGCGGTGAGTGTTCCACGGGTGTCTCCAAACGAAGAAATGCACGATTGCCCTTGCGAAGCTAGCATGGCGACCGAATTTTTCATCATCAAAAGCATTTTCGTATGCACATATTGCACGGTATTACTCGGGGTCGCCGGCTTGGAAAGCCGACGGCGGCACAGAGCCAAGGGCCGCCGTCGTCCGTGCACTTCGAGGCTGCGAAAGGCAGCGGGTAAACTTGTCCGGTCATGGACTGCTCCTATTTCGATGCCGGCGCCTGCCGTTCCTGCACCCACATGGGCATGCCCTACGGCGAGCAGCTGGCCGGCAAGCAACGCCACTGCCAGGGCCTCCTCGCCGGTCACGCCGGACTTGAATGGCTGCCGCCGGTGGCCAGCCGGGAGTCCGGCTTCCGCAACAAGGCCAAGATGGTGATCGGCGGAACGGCACAGAACCCCACCATCGGAATCCTCGACGCCGACGGCCACGGCGTGGACCTGCGCCGGTGCGGCGTCTGCTCCCCCGGCCTGCTGGCCTGCTTCCCGGTCCTGGCGAACTTCATCCGCCGGATCCGCCTGACCCCCTACGATGTGCCGCGCCGAACCGGCGAACTCAAGCACGTCATTATCACCGAATCCCCCGACGGCGAGGTCATGCTCCGCCTGGTCCTGCGCTCCGAACAGGTGGTGCCGCGGATCCGCAAACACCTGCCGGAACTGCTGGCGGCGCTGCCCCAGGTGAAAGTGGTCTCGGTCAACCTGCATCCGGAGCACAAGGCCGTCCTGGAAGGTGACCGGGAGATCCTGTTGACCGGCCAGGAAACCCTGGCCATGCGGGTCAACGACGTCACCCTGCACCTGCGCCCGTAGAGCTTCTTCCAGACCAACAGCGAGATGGCCGCGGCGTTGTACCGGCAGGGCCGCGAGTGGGTTAACGAGCTCGCGCCCGCATCCGTCTGGGACCTTTACTGCGGGGTGGGCGGTTTCGCCCTGCACTGCGCCGCCCCGGCCCGCACCGTCACCGGCATTGAAACCAGCGGCGAGGCAATCGTGTCCGCCCGGCTCAGCAGCGGGGAGGCGGGCCTGGAGGGAATGGAGTTCCGGGCCGGCGACGCCACCGCCTTCGCCTTGGCTGCTGATGAGTCGCCGGACCTGGTGATTGTGAACCCGCCCCGCCGCGGCATCGGCACGGAACTGTGCGGCTGGCTGGAAGCCTCGGACGTGCAGCATGTGGTGTACTCCAGCTGCAACGCACAGTCGCTGGCCCGCGACCTGGCGAACCTTCCGTCCTTCACGGCGCGGCGGGCCCGCGTCCTGGACATGTTCCCGCAGACCACGCACTACGAGGTGATGGTGCTCCTGGAACGGGCAGCTTAGGGCCGTCAGGCGTCAGTTTCGGCGGGCACGTTCGACGGCGGCCGCGCCGGCTTCGCGCCCCTCGGCCCGGAGGCCTGCCGCTACCCCGGCGGCATCGGCGTCGGACCGGTTTTGGCTCATCTTTTCCTTCGCCTCGATCCGGCTGACCAGCAGTTCCACGCCGACGATCGCCCGCAGCTGCCCGGTTATGAATTTCTCCGGGGCGTCGTCCACGGCCCAAGGGCGCTCCCGGCCGCCCTCGTGCAGGCCGGTCAGGTGCCGGACGTGCCGTGCCAGCCAGCCGGCGTCGTCATGGATCACTAATTCGCCGTAGACATGCAGTGTGGCGTAATTCCAGGTGGGCACCACGCGCCCGTGCTCGGCCTTGGCTGCGTACCACGACGGCGAGATGTAGTCGTCGGGGCCCTGGATGATGGCCAGCGCTTCGCCAGTGGGCAGGGCGGTCCACTGCGGGTTGTTCCGCGCCATGTGCGCCTGAAGGGAACCGTGCGCCCCCACGCCGGGGTTGAAGGCGAAGGGCAGCAGCGTGGCCAGCAGGCCCTGGTCCGTCATGGTGATGAGGTTGGCGGCGCCGGGCTTTGCCAGCAAACTGTGGACAGTTTCGGCCTCGGCGGCGAAGTGCGCAGGAATGTACATGGTGCTCCTTTTCGGTTAGCGGGCGGGACGGTTGAGGCGGACGCGCACGGCCGCGGCGGCGCAGAGGATGACGGCAAGGGCGCCCAGGAGGGTGGTCCAGGTGAGCGCCTCCCCCAGCAGCAGCGCCGCCCAGCCAATGCTGAGGACCGGCTGCACCAGCTGGATCTGGCTGACCTGCGCCATGGGCCCGATGGCCAGCCCGCGGTACCAGGCGACGAAGCCGAGGAACATGCTGACCACGGCCAGGTAGCCGAAGGCCGCCCACTGGACGGGAGTGGCCGACGGCGGCTGGCTGAGGACGGAGGCAACGGCCAGGACCAGCATGGCCGGGGCGGCGAGGACCAGTGCCCAGGCGATGGTTTGCCACGATCCGAGTTCGCGGGCCAGCAGTCCCCCTTCGGCGTATCCGACGGCGGCGCAGGCCACCGCACCCAGCAGCAGCAGGTCCGCCCACTGCAGGTGCCCCACTCCCCCTGACTGCAGGAAGGCGAAGGCGATCGCCGCCAGCGAGCCAAGCGCCATGACCACCCAGAAGGTGGCGGCCGGCCGCTCGCCGGTGCGAAGCACGGCTGCCGTCGCCGTCGCCGCCGGCAAGAGGGCGATGACGACGGCACCGTGCCCGGCGGGAACCGCGGTGAGGGCATAGGACGTCAGTAGCGGGAAGCCCGCGACGACGCCCCCGGCTACGAGGGCAAGGCGCAGCCAGGTGCCGCGCCGGGGCAGCCGCTGCCGGGTCACGGCAAGCGCTGCGGCGGCAAGGAGTGCGGCGACGACGGCACGGCCAGAGCCGATAAACAGTGGCGGGATCCCGGCGACCGCCACACGGGTGAAGGGCACGGTGAAGGAAAAGGCTGCCACGCCTAGGAGCCCCCACCACACTCCGGCCGACATTCCAAGCGGTATCGCTGGGCGCTCAAGGACAGTAGCGCTACTATGTTGTTTCATGAATAACGATAGCAGTTCGCGCATCACTGCGGCACTCCGTCAGTGGATCAGCAGTGCGGCTCCCGGCGCGCGGCTGCCGTCCACCCGGCAGCTGGTGGCCGAACACCAGGCAAGCCCCGTGACGGTGCAGAAAGCCCTGCAGGCCCTGGCCGCCCAGGAACTGATTGAAAGCCGGCCCGGCGTCGGGACCTTCGTCCGTGCGGTCAGGACAGCCCGGCCCTCCGACTATGCCTGGCAGACCGCAGCACTGCGGTCCCCGTCCTCGCCGCTGCCGTCGTCGTCGAGCACCATGCGCAACGTGCCCGGCGATGCCATCTGGCTGCATTCGGGATACCCGGACCGGGAACTGCTCCCCGAACGGCTGGTGCGGGCAGCCCTGGCCCGCGCTGCCCGCGGAGATGCCGCGTTGTCGCGCCCGCCCGCCGCCGGCATGCCGGAGCTGCAGCAATGGTTCGCCCGCGAACTGGGGCAGGCCACACCGGTAGGGGTCACTCCGCCCACGCCCAATGACGTCATCGTGCTGCCGGGAAGCCAGAGCGGCCTCAGCTCCATCTTCCGCGCCCTCGTGGGCGCCGGTCAGCCGCTGCTCATCGAATCGCCGTCGTACTGGGGCGCCATCCTGGCCGCCGTGCAGACCGGGGTGCGCCTGGTGCCGGTCCCCACCGGGCCGGACGGACCCGACCCCGCGGACGTGGACCGCGCCTTCGCCGAGACCGGAGCCCGTGCCTTCTATGTGCAGCCCAACTATGCCAACCCCACCGGCACGCAATGGGCGGCGGGACGCGGCCGCGAAATCCTGGACGTGGCCCGCCGGCACGGCGCGTTCCTGGTGGAGGACGACTGGGCGCACGACTTCGGCATCACCTCCGATCCCGTGCCACTGGCCACCCGGGATGATTCCGGCCACGTGGTGTACATCCGGTCGCTGACCAAGAGCGTCTCCACTGCCATCCGCATCGCGGCG
The DNA here is from genome assembly GCF_030209315.1 of Pseudarthrobacter sp. efr-133-R2A-89. Classification (NCBI taxonomy): domain Bacteria; kingdom Bacillati; phylum Actinomycetota; class Actinomycetes; order Micrococcales; family Micrococcaceae; genus Pseudarthrobacter; species Pseudarthrobacter sp. efr-133-R2A-89. The sequence goes on from NZ_JARVSE010000018.1 coordinate 28,944, forward strand.
GTCATTGCCCGGGGTCCGGCGCGGGAACGCATCCTCGGCCAGCGTGCGGCGGAATCCATGTACGTCAGCGGGCTCCTTCAGGCCGCAGCCCTGGATGTGGTCACGCAGCCCGGCTGGCAGACACACCTGCGCAGCCTCCGCCAGCAGCTCCAGTCGCGCCGGGACCTGCTGGCCACCAGCATCGGCGAACACGTCCCGCGGGCGCACATCGACAACCTGCCCCGCGGCGGATTGAACCTGTGGGTGCGCCTGCCCGATGGCACGGACCTCCCGCGGCTGGCGCGCGACTGCGAAGATGCCGGCGTCATCATCGCTGCCGGCACGGAGTGGTTCCCGGCGGAGCCCGCCGGGGCCTTCATCAGGCTGAACTTTTCGGGCCCCAACCCGGGCGCGTATCCGGACGGCGCACGCGTCATCGGCGAGGCGCTGGCCCGGCAGGACCGCTAAGGCATTCCGTGGCCTCCTGACGGAAACGCGTCAACCGGACAGTCCGGCGACAACGCCAGTTCACCGGGGCGCCATGCCGGGTTCATTACCCATTAGTAACTTAAGAGCTCCTGTTGAGACCCCAACCTTAAGAGGCCCCATGAGCTCCACTCCCACGCGGCGCGCCCTCACCGTGGCCGCGTCCCTGATCGTTGCAGCCTGCGCGGCCGCCGGTACAGCGGCCGCACAAGCGGACACCCGGAACAACGGCGGCAGCCCCGCTTCCGGGACCCACCACGAAACAAACACCGACCTGGCGGACGCCTTCGACTCCGTCAGCCGGGCCACAGCCTGGCAGCAAACCACCAAACTGAAACTGAACTTCCCCACGTACCACACCGAGGGAATCGCCTACAGCCAGGACCACATCTTCCTCTCCGCCGTCCAGATCCTCGAACCCACGGTCAAGTACCCCGCCCCGCAGGACGGCTACGACCGCACACCGGGCAAGGGCATCGGCCACCTGTTCGTCATGGACAAGGCAGGCAACCTGCAAAAGGACATCACCCTGGGCGAGGGCGACATGTACCATCCGGGCGGCATCGATTTCGATGGCACCAACGTCTGGGTGCCGGTAGCCCAATACCGGCCGGACAGCAGCGCCATCATCTACAAGGTTGATGCGGAGACCCTGGACGTCCACAAGCAGTTCGAGGTCAAGGACCACTTCGGCGGCATCGTGCTGGACCAACAGACCGGCCACCTGGTCGGGAACACCTGGGGCTCCCGGCGGTTCGCGGAGTGGGACCTGCACGGCAAGGAATTGTCCACCTGGGAAAACCCGAACTACTTCATCGATTACCAGGACTGCCAGTACGTCCCCAACGCCAAAATGCTCTGCGCAGGAGTCACCAACCTCCCGCAAACCCAGCCGGCCGGCGGGACCGCAGCCACCTACGAACTGGGCGGCATGGCAATGATCGACCTGAAGTCCCATGAGGTGACCCGCGAGGTCCCGTTCCAGCAGTGGTCCACCGCCGGGCACGTGGCCACCCGCAACCCGTTCAAAATGACCGCCAACGGCGGGCACCTCACCATGACGGTGGCCCCCGACAACGGCGATGAGGGCAACGGCACCGAAATCCTCACCTACGAAGCCGACGCCGCCCCCGCAAAGTAGCACTCCCCCGCACCCGCCGCAGGCCGCGGCGGTGCACCCACCAGGAATGATTGGATACCCCATGCCTTATACGGCACCCAGATTCACCAGGAAGAGCGTCACCGCCGCCACCGGTGCAGCCGCCTTGGCGGCCACCGCCCTGACGGCCGGGCTGGTCGGCTTCGGCGCCGCCCCGGCGAGCGCCGGCACCCACAACGACACGGCGACGCCGATCAAGCACGTCGTGGTGCTCTTCCAGGAGAACGTTTCGTTCGACCACTACTTCGCCACCTACCCCAACGCGGCCAACACACCCGGCGAAACCCAGCAGGGCTCCGGTGCCCCGGCGGCGAAATTCACCGCGTCCACGGACACGCCCAAGGACATCAACACCCTGGCCAATGCAGGACTGCTGGCACCGAAGAACCCCAATTCGGTCCAGCCCTCGCGGCTGTCCCCGATGCAGGCCGTCACGTGCGACCAGGACCACGGCTACAAAGCCGAACAGAACGCCTACAACGGCGGGGCGATGGACAAGTTCGTCCAGTTCACCAGCCGTGACGCGTGCGGGACCAACCAGTACGGACGCCCCGGCCTGACCATGGACTACTACGACGGGAACACCGTCACCGGAATGTGGAACTACGCCCAGAACTACGCGATGAGCGACAACCACTTCAGCACCGTCTTCGGCCCCTCGACTCCGGGCGCGCTCAACCTGATCTCGGGCCAAACCCACGGTGTCAAGGAATACAACGCCGCCGGGGCGCCCGTGGCCACGCCGGCCGCCGGGAGCAGCGCCGTCCGCCAGCCGGACGCCAACGGCGTGGGCACCGTGATCAACGACCCCGACCCTGTCTACGACGACTGCTCCAACAGCAGCCACGCCAAGGCCAACAACCTGGCCGGCATGACCGGCCGGAACATCGGCGACCTGCTCAACGCCCAGGGAACGTCCTGGGGCTGGTTCCAGGGCGGCTTCGCCCCCACCACCGCGGCCACCGGCAGCGCTCCCGCATCCTGCCTGGCCGCCCACACCAACGCGGCCGGTGCCTCCGTGGTGGACTACTCCCCGCACCACCAGCCGTTCCAGTACTACGCCTCCACCGCCAACCCGCACCACCTTCCGCCCGCTTCGGACGCGGAAATCGGGCACAACGGCCAGGCCAACCACCAGTACGACCTCACCGACTTCAGCAAGGTGGTGGACAGCGACAACATGCCTGCCGTGTCCTTCCTGAAGGCCTCCGAGTTCCAGGACGGCCACGCGGCGTACTCGGATCCGGTGGACGAGCAGAACTTCATCACCAAGACCGTCAACCAGATCCAGCAGTCCAAGAACTGGGACAACACCGCCGTCGTGCTCGCGTATGACGACTCGGACGGCTGGTACGACCACGTCGCCGCCCAGCCGAAGAACGCCTCCACCGGATCCGACGACGCCGCATGGTGCTTGAATGCCGCAGCGAACGGCGTGCCGGTGGCAGGGGGCTACGCCGACCGATGCGGCCCCGGACCCCGCCAGCCGCTGGTGGTCATCTCCCCGTACGCGAAGAAGAACTTCGTGGACCACACTGAGACGGACCAGGCCTCCATCCTGCGGTTCATCGAGGACAACTGGCACACCGGCCAGATCGGTGACTCGTCGGCCGACGCGACGGCAGGATCCGTGGACGCGATGTTCAACTTCCACCACGAGCGCAACGACAAGGTGCTGCTGGACGAACAGTCCGGCGCCGTCGCCTCCATCAGCCACAACGGCAAGGTCCAGGGCGGCGGAGCGGACAACTCCGGCCCCTGGTGTTTGCGGATAATGCCTATTTTCCGCCGAGGAAGATCGGGTTG
>NZ_JARVSE010000017.1:0-14310 GCF_030209315.1 Pseudarthrobacter sp. efr-133-R2A-89
ACGATAGGGTCGGCTCCTACGTATCGCGGGATGGTTTCGATCATTGCGACACGAGTTGAAGTGTGTGAGAGCGGGTGGTGGATATGGGGCCAAACATGAGGGGCGACCCAGGCTGCCGCGTCTTCCGCGGCGGCGACACTCTTCATAGCGGCGGTGTATCCGCCGGTGGCCGTCGCGTCCGCCCGAAGGTAACTGACGCCGCCGTCCAACAGCGCGCGGTGTGCAGCCGGGGTCATTACATCTTCACCTGCAGCGGCAGGTGTGCCTGCTGCTCTTGCGAAGGCCGACACCATATCGCTCTCGTAGCTTGGAAAGGCGTCCTCGATGAACCGGAGTCCGCAAGCTGACAACCCTTCGCTGTATTGCACTGCCTCGTCGAGGGAGTGAAAGGCTCCATGGAAATCAGCTGCCAGCGTGACCCCGGATGGAAGGATCTGGTTTATGTCGCCGATCAGGTCCAGGTCGTGCTCGAGGTTATGGCCAGGGATGATGAGCTTGATGGTCCTATAGCCCTCGGCGACAAAACGCTCGATTTCCTCCACAACGGCCGACTTTCCTCTGGCTTCCAGGAAATAGCCGGCGACCGCCATCAACGGGACAGGCTCGTTCCGCGTTCCCATGAAGTCTTCGAGCGATTGCTGTCTGGACTTGGCATTTATGTCCCATAGGGCTATGTCGATCAGAGATGCTGCCCGGACGAGCGAGCCCCATCCAGGAGAGAAACGGCCTTTCAGGGTGCGCTGCACCTCGCCTGGCTCAAGCCCGAGGCCCTTTATCTGGGGGACCAGGATTTCGAGGGCCTCGATCAAGGGGGTGTGTCGTGTGTAGCCCACCGCCACACCCGTGAGCCCCGATGCGGCGGTCAACCGCAGGACGACATAGTCGCGGGTTTTGTAGGTTATGGGACCGAGCACCAGTTCGTAGGGCATGGGCAGCTGTACCAGCCATGCCTCGGCCGCAATGATCCGGTCAGTCATGGTGCACCGTTCCGTCCTGATCCATGCCACTCACTGGCTTTCCCCCTCCAGGGAGCAGAGTCAGAGTGAACCAGGATGACTGCGCACCCCCGGGCCCGAGAGTTAGGGCCTGGCCACGGTCGATCGCTCCTTTCAACCCATCAAAAGGCCAAGCGCGCTGGGGCTCAATCCCAATAATCCGGGCACGCCCGTACCAAGGGAACCCGTCAGCCCCATCGAGAGTCCACAACCAGAGGTGTGGATACGCATTGACATCCCACGCCATCGCTATGCTTGGAGAGGGCCCGTCCGGATGACGAAGTGCCGCCCACCCTTCGGGGAGGTCCTGAAGGTACACCAACCGCTCCGTCTGCTCTCCAGGAGAACGGCTCAGGTCTTCCCACGTTCCGTCTTGGCCACTGAGTCGTGGCCATTGCCCGGATTGGAGCAGATGGCCCCCGGCTTTGCTGGGTTCAATCTGAACCATCGATGGTGGCGCGTCAACCACGCTTCCTTCCGTGAGAGGGAACACCGGGTGATGGCCCCAGATAAAGGAGGCAGGCCTGATTCCTATGTTGTGAACTGCATCTTCGACCTGCACGGTAGGGGAATCTTCTAAGATCCGCACGGTCCTGGTCAGCTCGAGGGGGAGCCGTGAGCCAATCGACATTGTGCACGAGGTGGCGGTATGTTCGACCACCCGCGCCCGGGAGATTGAGCCCTCCCCATGGAAGGCAACCGGGAGGCCTTCAACGAGGCACTCCGCACCAGCATTCGGGAACAGCACCTGCCATCCGCCACGATACCCGGCCAACCAGTCGAGTTCGGTGGAGCCGTAACGGATATTTTGATCGGGCGGGTTGGGGCTCGTCCACGCATAGTGTGCCAGCCCGTTGTCTTCACCCGGGCGGGCGAAGCGTATTATTTCTCCTCCCCTTTCCGGGTCCATCACCAGTTCTGCGTGCTCATTTTCCAGAACTACGGTCATTTCGCCGGCTCCGCCGCGGCAAGACGTTTGTGGCCGACGGAACCGTTGAGCAGGAGGCCACCATCCACTGAGACCGTCTGGCCGGTTACATATCGTGCCGCCTCGGATGCGAAGAACAAGGCGACATCGGCAATCTCCTCCGGGGTGGCGATGCGGCCCAGGGGAATACGGTCGCGATAGGTTGCACGCACATCCTCCGTCCAGCTATCGGTGTTCAGCGGTGTCTCGGTGGCCCCGGGCGCAACAGAATTTACTGTCACGCCCAAGGGACCGAGTTCGACAGCCAACGAGCGAGTCAGGCCCGAGATGCCACCCTTGGCGACAACGTATCCTGTCATTTCAGTGGGTGGTTGATCAGCCACTACCGAGCTGATGTTTACTATGCTTCCTCGCCCCGCCGGAACCATGACGGCGGCAGCCGCACGTGCACCTCTGACATACCCCATCAGATTCGAATTGATAATGGCCATCCAGTCGTCATCTGTCATGGACAGAAACGGCTGGACCAGAAGGGCGGCCGCGTTATTGATCCACACGTCGATGGTGCCGAAACGATCCGAGACAGCGTCAGCCAGGCGGTCGACATCCGATGTCGACCCGGTGTCGCCTGTCAAGATCAGCGGTGTGCCGCCGGCTGCTGAGATTTCCGTTGAGAGACGCTCGGTAGCTTCCGGGTCACTTCCACGGTGGATGCCTGCCACGCAAGCCCCTTGGGCTGCAGCGCGTAGTGCGATGGCCCTCCCGATCCCTTTGGAGATCCCCGTGACCACTACAATCTGTTCCTTTTGCATCTGCATCCTTCCTGCCGACAAACGCGTCGTATCGTTGCTGCTTTTAGTGCCCATCAGGCAGCGTGTTCCCAGGACCAGCCCGGAGGGCGGCCCTGGCCAAGGAGTCCTCGCACAGAATCCTCTTGCCCAAGTCGAGGGTGTAGTTCCGACTGTTGGCTCCTGTTCGCCGTGCCCTTGCACGAGCGGCCGTCCAAGTTGCCTACGGCACGATATGTCAGAGGTCTAGTCATGGAGCATCGTTGCTTTCTCAGTGACGGCAGCTGGCAAGATTGCGGGAGTAACCTTGTCTCTATCTTGAATTCATTTCAAATAGTAGCGTCATATGCGTCAGATGTGAATCGCAGCACAATGAAAAGATGGAGCTGGGCAGGCTAGTGGGGGACGCTTGCCCACGGGGGTGGTGGTGTGCAGGCTCTTGGTGAACCCTGTCGGCGACCCCCGACCCGGCGAAGTGGCCAAATTGCGGCGGCTGGAGCACAGGGGCGACCCGCGACAACACAGGAACCCGAACGCGGGGCGTCCGGACGGCGCCACGGAACGCGACATGAAGCAATTCAATATAGTGAAAGGTAGACTAGAGCTGTGGTTACAAATATGGGAGACCCCGACCTCAAGAGTCAGACCCGCATCCAGTCGGTTAGCCGCGCGGTGCAGATTCTGCTTGCTGTTGCTGAATCCGAGGGCCTTCAAGCCAAACAGGTCTCCGAGCGCTTCGGACTGTCCCTACCCACTACCTACCACTTGCTTACCACGCTTGCGGCCGAGGGCATGGTGACAAAGGACGATCGGCGCTACTTCCGCCTTGGACCGAGGGCTGCGATCATCTCGGACGCGTATGCGCGGGCGGACGTTGTACCCTCCAACTATTCGCGGGCCATCAACTCCCTGGCGCAAAGCACTGGAGAAACCACCTATCTGAGCGTCTGGCGCGGCGGTGCTGTGAAGGTGCTGGCCACGGCAGAAGGTGCCCATGCAGTCCGCGTTGTCGGTTTGGATACCGGCTACTCCGATAATGTTCATGCTCGTGCAAGCGGCAAATTGCTGTTAGCTTTCGCACCCGTGGATGTCCGGGAGGCAGCAATAGAGCGGATGCGCTTTACGCCCCTCACCCCGAACACCATCACAAAGAAGAAAGAATTCCGCCAGGAACTCGAAGCAATACGTGAGCGCGGTTATTCTTTCGATCAACAAGAGTTTCAACTCGGAGTGGACTGCGTCTGCTTTCCGATCTTTCAGTCCGAGCACGTAGTCGCCTGCATCACGATCTCATCACCCTCCACGAGGTTTGTGGATACGAAGCAAGACCTTATCGCCAGGCTCGCTGAAACTACCGCCACGCTCAGCGTCAACTGAGGCGCACGTGGCCTATTGTGCAAACAGCAGTGATGGGTCAGGTCTCTTGAGGCGTTTGTGACCTGGCGGCCACCGCCGAACTTCTCGGGGCCAGTAGAGGTTTTCTGCACCATGGATCCGATCTTGAAGAGTTCGGCCCGGCATTTTCCTTGCTGAGTGGCAAATATCCGTGGGATACCACGCCGTAGAGCGATCCGGGGCTAAAGCCGGACAACTTGCCCTCGTTGGGGGCGCCGGCCCGATCGGTCTGCTGACGTCCGCCCTGTTAAAGGCTTTGGGCGTCACCGTCATCGTTTCAGAGCTCAGTTCCCTGCGCCGGAAGAAGGCCTCGGACGCGGGGGTCGCCGATCACGTTTTGGACCCCAGGGAGGTCGACGTAGCCGAGGAAGTTCGCAGGCTAACCAAGGGCCGGGGCGCCGACGTGGCATTTGAATGCAGCAGTGCACAAGCAGTCCTGGATACCCTTATTGACGCTCTCCGCCCGGCCGGAACCCTGGTCGTTATCGGAATTTGGGGAGATCGGGCGGCCATCGACTTATTTAAACTTGTCGTAAAGGAAATCGATCTACGTGGTGCCTTCGCGTACGTCAATTCCTACCCCGCCGTCATCGAACTGCTGGGCTCGGGAAGAATTGACCTTGAGCCGTTCGTGACGCATAAGATCGGCCTTGACGGGCTGATCCAAGAGGGCTTCAACACCCTGATCCACCACAGCGAAACTGCCGTAAAGATCCTTGTTTCGCCCTCGGGCAAGGGACTCTGAGACCGCAATCCTGTTTCCTCCGCTGGTCCCGCAGAGCATCCCCCATTTGCTGCCTCGACATGGTCCGGGCCGGTGACGGTCAGAACGGGCCCCGATGCCCGGGGATGGGCGCCGACGCCGATGAACCGGTCCGGGCAGCAGGAAAAGCGGCCTTCCCAGTTGTATGTTCGACCCTCTCCTCCTCTCCGGTCCGGGTGGTTAGAGCTGTGCAATCCGTGCGGCTTGGAGCCAAAATTCCCCGCTTCCAGGCAGCTGAATTTCATATTATGAAATAGAGTCAAAATAGTGATTGTTATTACAGTGTTTTCCCAGTATCGTGACACCACGAGGGCGCCTGCCCTACGCATAGAGAGGATCCAATGAAGAACCTACACTTCACGAAGATCGCTGCTAGCAGCCTCTCAGCAGTGTTTACCGCCGCATTACTTAGGGCCTGCACGCTCCTTCTTCTCAGAGGTGCCAATCGAGATCGTCCAGACTGGGCAAATTCATGGCGCCAATCTACGTGCAGAGCTATTTAAGGTCGTGCCGCCAGCCGTCCTACGTGGTGTGGCTGCGGCAGGCCTCATCTGCTTCATTTTCGCTTGGAACGAATAGTTCTTGGCGAACCTGCTGACGTCCTCGATGGCCAGAATTGCACCCCCGTTCCTGTCGAGCGTCGTTGACGGACGGGGACTATTCCTATCCGTACTTTCCGCTGCTTCAACGGTGGCCGTCTTCCCGGTGGCCGTCTTCCCGGTGGTCATCGCCGGTTGCTTCGCACAGAAGCAGCTAGTGCGCGCCCTCGCAATGGGAGCTATTAAGTAAGGGGGCACGCTCCTTCCAAACGTCGTAAGACACCAAAAAGGAAATTTGCTCGAAGGGCATGGGCGGCCAACTGAGCTGAAACGGCTCATCCTATGATCGGTCCGGAAGTAAGGATTACAGCACAATGGCAATCAATGAAAACCTTACCCAAGGTCTCGTCAGGGCACTCGGCCAAGGGGTAGACCAAGTAGCCCTTTTAGTTGAAGACCTGGAGAGCTCCGTCGAACTGTGGACTGGCCTGGGCATATCTGACTGGCGTATCTATACCTACAGCCAGGACAACATTGCCACTCCCACGTACCGCGGCAAGCCAGGAGAGTTCAAGTTCCGTTTGGCACTTGGTGGCAGCTCTCCCCAGGTGGAGCTTATTCAACCGTTGCGAGGGCCGAGTATTTACCACGACTGGATCGCCGAACATGGATACGGGCTTCATCACCTAGGCTTCTTCGTGCCATCGATCGAAAAGTCAATCGAAGAATTCGAAAACGCTGGTCTTGACGTCATCCAGTCAGGCCGGGGATACGGGGTGGACCTGGACGGCGGCTTTGCGTATGTAGACCTTCCAGGCTCACCACTGGTCTTGGAAGCGATCGAAGTACCAAAACGACGCCGACCGTCGGAAAGCCTATGACCACGCAGGCAATCCCCCTCGATCCTGCGGCTTGGAGCTAAACCTTGAGGACTACGGCACCAACCATCCCCAGTGGTCCCAGCTAACGGAAGCCGTTCTTTGCGTCTAAAGAGCTTGGCGAGCAGGATCTGCGCGCTCTCCTGTTCCTTCGTCGATTTGTCAGCGGATCGTCTTCCGATGAACTGGTCACTGCTGATGAGGGAAATTCCGTGTGATCCGCCCGGCTTCTGCATACGGGGCGCGGTTCAAAGGACGACAAAGTCGCCGCTGGTCTGGCATGCGTGGCGCAGGGGCCGGTCACGGTTTCCGCGGCCAGGGCATGAGTCCGTCGAAGTTGGCCTGGTGGAGATTCGAGGAGATGGCGGCTGGGCGTTGTTTCTAGTAGGCGGCGTCCATGACTCTCCAGAGTCCTTTGGCGGCGTCGGTGGCCACTGGGAGAAGCCCGAGGTCATCGACAACGACGAGTTCGTCGCGGAGGATTCCGGTTAAGGCCTTAGTGACGCTGTCGTCGGTGGGTATGCAATCCTCACTTCGGCCGGGGAAGTTCCGAGGCTCGCGCTGCCCTGCCCAGCCGCGTCTGCTGGTGCGTGATGGAGCGAACCTGCGATTCGTCCAAGACAAGTCCCTAAACCCAAACTTTCACTAAATGAATTTGGTTCCACATGTTGACCATGATCCTTGGACCATGCGAGTATTGCTTATCGTCCAATGAGGCACGTATTAGGGGCCCTTAAGGATGAGGAACACATGAATGCCACCCGCCGACGGACCCATTCGGTACTCCGCTTCTAGACCTACCCGTTAGCTGTTGTTCGCAAGCGGGCAAACGGAGGTCACGGGCACTAAATCCTCGTCTTGTGCGCTAAGTCATGCCGTCCGAGGACTTTTCATACCCGTGGAGAAATCAATGTCACGCAGCAAACCCCTGTCCCCTGATGTGGAATGGCTTGAGTTGGCCACGACGGCCCAAGACTGGAAAAAAGCTGATCCGTCCTTGCTGAAAACGATGCTTGTACAAATGCAGATCATCCGATCTTTTGAAGAATCTGTGCTGGAGCTCACTGCCGAAGGCCTTGTCCATGGCCCCGCACACTCAAGCATTGGGCAGGAAGGTGGCGCTGTAGGCTCTGCAGTGATGCTGCGCCCCGGCGATGGCGTCAACGGTTCTCACCGCGGCCACCACCAGTTCCTCGCCAAAGGGCTTGCTTATCTGGCGCGCACCACCGGTGGCACCATGGATCCGGTGGACCCGGTAAGCGCAGAGGTCCAGGCATATCTTCAGCGGACCTTGGCAGAAATTCTCGGCCTGGACCAGGGTTTCAGCCATGGACGAGGCGGATCCATGCACCTGCAGTGGATGGAAGCGGGGGCGCTTGGCACGAACGCCATTGTCGGCGGAGGTGTCCCACTCGCGGCCGGCAACGCCTGGGCGCAAAAGCATGCCCCTACGTCCGACGCAGGGACCGACATTACCGTTTCCTACTTCGGTGACGGGGCAACGAATATAGGTTCCGTCCTGGAAACCATGAACCTTGCGGCGGCTTGGAAGTTGCCACTTTGCTTCTTTATCGAAAACAACCTCTATGCCGTGTCCACGCACGTTTCGGAGGTCACGGCTGAATCACGTCTCTCCGGACGAGGCCCAGGATTCGGAATCCGTTCCTGGCGTGTAGACGGTATGGATCCCCTGGCTGTGCACCTTGCGATGGCACAGGCCACTGCGCACATGCGCTCAGGTGGAGGTCCCACGCTCATTGAGGTCGAGGTATACCGCTACCTCCACCAGAACGGCCCTTTCCCTGGCAGTGCCTTCGGCTACCGCACCAAGGACGAGGAGAACGCTTGGCATAAACGCGATCCCATCGTGCGCGTGACGAAGGAATTGAAAAAGCTCGGATATCTCGATGATGCAGTCATCACCCAAATGACAGACAAGATCAAACAAGCTTGCACCTTGTCCGTAACGGAACTGACCGAACAGGACCCGGACGGCAAGATCGGAAAGCGACGCATCCGACCAGCTCTATGGCCTGACGCATCCTTCGTCGATATCGGGGTCCGCAGCGATCTTTCAGAACTGGAATCTGCCAGGACGGAGGAAGAGTCCTCCTTCACCGGTGAGCTCGCGAAGGGCAAGTTCATTGATGCGATAGCCGATGTCATGCAGGCGCGCATGGACGCCGACAAGTCGATCGTGGTCATGGGCGAAGACGTCCACCGCCTCAAGGGTGGAACCAATGGCGCAACCCGCGGGCTCAAAGAAGCACACCCCGAACGGGTTCTGGGGACACCTATCAGCGAAAACGCGTTTGCCGGCCTGGCAGGTGGCATCGCTATGGACGGCCGATTCAAGCCAGTCATTGAATTCATGTACGCCGACTTCATGTGGGTCGCCGGCGACCAACTCTTCAATCAAATCGCCAAGGCAAGGCACATGTTCGGCGGCAGCGGAGATGTCCCCCTCGTCCTTCGCTCTAAAGTGGCCATGGGAACCGGCTACGGTTCACAACACTCTATGGACCCGGCCGGCATCTTCGCTACATCTGCCGGATGGCGAGTAGTAGCGCCCTCCACGCCCTTCGACTACGTCGGGCTAATGAACGCCGCCTTGGCAATCAACGATCCAGTGGTGATCATCGAACACGTTGACCTCTACACCAGCACCGGGACAGTACCGGTCCAAGACTTCGACTTCCAGATCCCCTTCGGCAAGGCCGCCATCCGTCGGACCGGTAAAGCCTTGACGATCCTGACCTACGGTGCGATGGTCCAGCCCACCCTTGATGCCGTGGGTGACACCGGAACGGACGCGGAGGTCGTCGATCTCCGCTGGCTCGACAAGGCAAGCATCGACTGGGACACCATTGAGGCCAGTATTAAAAAGACGAACAACATCCTTATTGTCGAGCAGGGCACCCGAGGAACGTCGTATGGCGGCTGGCTCAGCGACGAAATCCAACGACGGTGCTTTGACTACCTGGACTACCCGATCCAGCGGGTCTTAGGCGGAGAAGCCTCTCCCAGTATCTCAAAAGTTCTGGAACGGGCCGCCTTCGCCGGACGACCCGAAATAGCTGCAGCCCTGAAGGCCATCAAAGAAGACCAGGGCCTCTAGCAGAGCCCCAAGAAATCACTGGAGAAGATAATGCCCGCACTGATGAATATGCCGGAAGTCATGGCGAACGCCACGGAGGCGGCGCTGTCCACCTGGCTGAAACGCGAAGGCGATGAAGTTACCGTCGGCGAATCGATAGCAGAGGTGGAAACAGAAAAAGCCACCGTCGAAATCGAAGCCGAATCCGAAGGAATTATCGCCCGGCTGCTCGTGGAAGAAGGAACCAACGTCGACGTTGGTGCACCAATCCTCATTATTAGGGCTAGCGGTGACACCGACGCAGAAGTTGCTGCGCTTCTGGACAGCGTCCAGAAGCCGATCGACAGCACTGATAGCCCCTCCGGTACTGCCCCACAAGTTCCGAGCGAAATGACCCCCGCTGAGGCGACAGAAACCAACACACCCATTGGGGAAGGCCCCTTAACTCAAGAGCGAGATGTCACTCCTCCGCCTGTCAACACCGGCAACCGCCAGGACCACGGGCGCATCTTTGCTTCGCCTCTAGCCCGACGCGTTGCAAAGGACAACGACCTCGATGTAGCCTCCATCGCCGGAACAGGTCCGAATGGTCGAATCATACGGCGCGACGTCGAAAAGGCGGTTGAATCCAAGACATCCGAAACAGTTGATGCGTCCGCGGGAACCACAGCTTCGCCCCCCACCACCGTGACCCGCGCCACCCCACCGCAGCGTGCCGCAGCAGAGCAACCCTGTCCAGGAGTAGGACCTGTATCTGTCCCCCACAGCAGGATGCGTCGAGCCATAGCCCGGCGTCTCACCGAGTCGAAGAGTACCGTCCCCCACTTCTATCTCACCGCTGACGTCAAGATGGATGCTCTCCTGGCACTGCGGCAGCAGATCAACACCGCCGCCACACGGCGCATCACCGTCAATGACCTCATTGTCAAGGCGGCCGGCCTTGCCCTACACGATGTCCCCGAGGCCAATGTCAGTTGGACGGAGGACGCCCAACTGCAATACGCGACCGCAGACATATCCGTTGCCATCGCAGTGGACGGCGGCCTGCTGACGCCGGTCGTCAGGGCTGTGGAATCGCAGTCCCTCATCAGCATCAGCACCGCCATTGGTGACTTCGTCGAACGGGCCAAGGCCGGCAAGATCCGCCAAGATGAACTGGTGGGCGGGAGCTTTTCGATCACCAACCTTGGCATGTTTGGTACCAAGCAGTTCTCGGCGATCCTCAACCCGCCACAGTCAGCAATCCTCGCCGTGGGGGCGGCGGAACCCCGGGCCATAGTCAATGATGGGGAACTGGTCATCGCCAACATTATGACTTGCACCCTTTCAGCAGATCACAGAGTCATCGATGGGGCCGTAGCGGCGCAATGGATGAACGCCTTCAAATCGCGCGTGGAAAACCCCCTGACGATGCTCCTATGAATCCGCCGTTGGACGGACGAAGAGGGTCAGTTCCTCTGAATACGACACTTACTGCTCCCCGATTAGCCCCGGCCCAGGAGAACAAGATGAACAGCTTGACCGACAGCCTCACGATGAATGGCATCATCTGCACCGATCAACCCGTGTGCCGGCAGGACGAGGTGCTGACGCCGGACGCCCTGTCGTTCATCGCGAAGCTGCACCGGGCCACCGCCGACCGGCGGCAGGATCTGTTGCAGGCCCGCCGCACCCGGCGGGCCGATATTGCCGCCGGCGCCGACCCCCGCTTCCTCCGGGAGACCGAGCACATCCGGAATGATCCGTCCTGGCGGGTCGCTCCCCCCGCCCCGGGCCTGGAGGACCGCCGCGTCGAGATCACCGGCCCGGTGGACAAGAAAATGACCATCAACGCCCTGAACTCCGGTGCGAAGGTGTGGCTCGCCGACATGGAGGACTCTTCGACCCCCACCTGGCGGAACGTCATCAAGGGCCAGCTGAACCTGACCGACGCGTTGGAACGCCGGATCGACTTCACCACCGAAGAAGGCAAGGAATACAAGCTGAAGGCGGACAGCGACCTGCCCACCATTGTGGTCCGCCCCCGCGGCTGGCACCTGCCGGAAAAGCACATGCTCATCGACGGCCAGCCCATCGCCGGCGGCATCGTGGACTTCGGGCTGTTCTTCTTCCACAACGCCCGCCGCCTCCTCGCCCAGGGCAAGGGCCCCTACTTCTACCTGCCCAAGATCGAGAACCACCTCGAAGCCCGGCTGTGGAACGACATCTTCATCCTGGCCCAAGACCTGCTCGGCATCCCGCAGGGCACCATCCGCGCCACCGTGCTGATCGAAACCATCACCGCAGCGTTCGAGATGGAGGAGATCCTCTACGAACTCCGCGACCACGCCTCGGGCCTGAACGCCGGCCGCTGGGACTACATCTTCTCCCTGATCAAGAACTTCCGCACCCGCGGCCCGCGCTTCGTCCTCCCGGACCGCGGCCAGGTAACCATGACACAGCCGTTCATGCGCGCCTACACCGAGCAGCTGGTCCGGGCCTGCCACAAGCGTGGCGCCATGGCCATCGGCGGGATGGCCGCGGCTGTTCCCAACCGCAAGGACCCGGAAGCCAACGCCAACGCCCTCGAGAAGGTACGCGCGGACAAGACCCGCGAGGCCAACGACGGGTTCGACGGTTCCTGGGTGGCCCACCCCGACCTGGTGCCCGTCTGCCGCGAAGTGTTCGACGGTGTCCTCGGCAGCAAGCCCAACCAGCTGGACCGGCTCCGCGAAGACGTCACCCCCGATGACCGCGCCCTGATCAACGTGGCCGCCACCACCGGCACCATCACCGAGCAGGGCATCCGGAACAACATCGAGGTGGGCATCCGCTACATCGAGTCCTGGCTTCGCGGCAACGGCGCTGTAGCCATCCACAACCTGATGGAGGACGCCGCCACCGCGGAGATCTCCCGCTCGCAGCTGTGGCAGTGGATCTTCGCCCGGGCGATCACGGACCAGGGCGAGATCATCAGCCACGAGTGGGTGGAAGAACTCCTGGACGAGGAATTCGCCCGGCTGGAGCGCTTCGACGGCGACCGCTTCGAGGACGCCCGCGACATCTTCGAGGAAGTCACGCTCAGCCGTGAGTTCCCGTCCTTCCTCACCCTCCCCGCCTACGCCCGCTACCTCACGGAAACCCGCGAGAAGGCCACGGTCGAGGAGCTGGCAGCGGCCTGACCCAGCACAATTTCCGTTTGCCGGGCCCGCACGCCCTTCGCAACAGGCCCCCCGAAATCCGGGGCGCCGGCCCGGCGAACGGAAACCATCAATGCTTATGTAAGGCCCCCGATGAGTCAACAAGCGGCTCCGTCTAAGGCCCTCAAGTTATGGGATCGCTCTAGCATCGTCGAATCTTTAGAAGTCATGATGCAGAATTTCGCCGCAAGGTTTTACCTGCAGCCGCTTTCTAGTTACCCAGTCGGGGCCAATACCTTCAGTATTAGCTTGCGCCCGAAACCCTATGAACTGGACAGAGTAACCTTTGCAGATCAGGGGCTTCCACTCATCAGACCTTGACGGGAGCCAGCACCCCTGGGCGGTATTCAAGTCCCAAAGTGTCGAACCGGTTTACGCGCTCTCCGAAAGTCCTCGCATCCTGCGAAAAGGACCACGAGGTAGTGAGTGTGCAGTGTGTTCAGGTGCGGGCCGCAGTTGGACGCGCCGCCTAAGACCACTGCTGGATCGTTTTCCTCGCCACCGTGCCCGGACATCGCAGCTGAAGCATCGGCACCCCCTGCTCGCCGCGATCGAAACCCGCATGGCCCCGCACGGGCTCAACAAGCTCTCTGCCTAGATGCCGGAATCCGAAACCTGCTACAAAGAGTTCCTGGGACGCGGCTTCCCCCTTAGAAAGAACTTGCGCTACCTTGAACGGACCATCCCCGTCCAGCGCCAAGTACTCAGCGCGCTCGGCCAACTCGGCGGCCGCGTCCTGGCCCTGGACGTCTGGGAAATGTGGCTGGCACGCGGAATGAAAGGAACTGCTCGAACGCCGTCTGGTGCTGCCCCCTCGCCGATGCGGACCTGGCAGACGAATTCGATGTCGTGCCGCCGCGCGCCGTGGTCTTCTTCGGGCCGCCGGGCACAGGGGTAAACCACCTGCGCCAGAGCCATCGCCTCGCGTCTGGAGCGGTCCTTCGTTGAAGTTCTTCCCTCCCAGCGCGCCGAGGACCCGCCCTCCCCGCTGCAGGGAGTCACCAATGAACTCCTAAAGATGATCCGGTCTGCGCCGCGGCCGCTTCGACTGTGTCATCCGCATTGCCCAACCGCCAGGCGCCCGAAGACATGTGGCAGCGCTTCATCCCTGCCGTCGCGGTGGACATCAAACTCCTCGTGGAACGCACGGAAGGCTTCTCCACGGCGGACATTGAAATACGCCGCACGAAGCGCTTCCCAG
Organism: Pseudarthrobacter sp. efr-133-R2A-89; assembly: GCF_030209315.1. Taxonomy (NCBI): domain Bacteria; kingdom Bacillati; phylum Actinomycetota; class Actinomycetes; order Micrococcales; family Micrococcaceae; genus Pseudarthrobacter; species Pseudarthrobacter sp. efr-133-R2A-89. Next base: position 13,764 of record NZ_JARVSE010000017.1, read on the forward strand.
CGGGCGCTGGAAAACGTTGTTTACGGCAATAACAGTGCTGGCGGGCTGGCTTCCAGCGGCACGGTTCCCGTCCGCGAGGCGGTACGCAAGGGATCCTCCACGCAAGACTATGCCTGTTAGCCCTAGTTAGGGCGGTGCACGGTCGGACAGACGCTTTGAGCTCCTTAACCAAAGCGTTGCCTGAGGCGTGCCAGTTCCGTTCTCGATCGCCTTCCGGGCTGGAACGCTGATCAGGTGTTACGTTGCGGGAACCTTGGATTTTGATACCAGCCTAGCCACGACCAGAACCCAGATCGTATGTTGGCAGGGAACACGAAGGAGACTGCTGCGGATCGCAGCCCGCAACAGTCTCCTTCAGCCTCAGCTGACGATGTAAGGCAGTCCTGTTTCAGTAACCATGAGCAGAACAGGGCAGGGCGTGCGCACGCTCCGGCTCCATGTCATGAGGAGAAGCCGAAGGACTTGCGCACTTCCTGTCCTTAGTGCGTACCTGCGTACCTTGGGCCGCTTTTTTCTTCAATGGTGCCCCCGCCTGCCGCTGATGCCT
>NZ_JARVSE010000012.1:0-9168 GCF_030209315.1 Pseudarthrobacter sp. efr-133-R2A-89
GCCTGACGAGCCTCCCATTCCTTCTGCTTGCGCTCCTTTTCAGCCTGACGAGCCTCCCATTCCTTCTGCTTGCGCTCCTTTTCATCCTGACGAGCCTGCCACTCCTTCTGCTTGCGCTCCTTTTCAGCCTGACGAGCCTCCCATTCCTTCTGCTTGCGCTCCTTTTCAGCCTGACGAGCCTGCCACTCCTTCTGCTTCCGCGCACGCTCAGCCTGACGAGCCTCTGCCTCGGCCTTTGAGCGGTCGAACAACTTTTTGGACTCCGCCTCAAATGCATCCCGGAGAGCACGTTCCTCTGGCCCCGCCGTTCCTGCAGACCTAAACTGCTCACGCAAGCCCCGCATCTTCGCTGTGGCGGACTTGGTGTCGGACTGTGCTGCCACTATGGCCACTTCCCGCAGAATTTCCCGTTTACGTTCCGCAGCTCTTGCCGTTTCCAGCTTCAGGCATTCCCAGAGTTCACGGGAAGCATCACGGAACCGCTGGTTATACTGCCGATCAAGGAAACCGCCGGAACCTAAGTTCTTATAGCTGTTTTGAAGTTCCTTGGCTGCCTGTCTGAGGGCACGATCAGTTGAACCTCCTCTCGCAGCGTCCCGGAGTCTTTCCATCTCCATCACCATCCGAAGCTTCGTCCCCGCATTTAATTTGCGAGCATCGTTTTCATCATTGGTTTTCCGCTGCTCGGAGTATGCATCACCGGCAGAAAAGACTGTGTCGTACTTTCCAAAATCATTGCCAAGAAGGGAATCTACTTGTGCAGCTTGCCCGACCGCGCTAGCCACAATCTCCATTCCGGCTGCCGCAGTCTCTTTCCAGCCGTTCCGCCCGCCTTGCCCCATTGCAGCGCCTCTCATCAAAGTTTGGCGCTATCTTTGCAGTGCAAGGCCTGCAACGCAATAACTTCCAGCGGGATTTCGCCGAGACATCCTCACGGGTGTTACTTACTACATTAATCTGACCCCTAGATTCGACAGAGGACGAAGGCGTTTTCTTCCGGTACGGTTAGGCTCACCCCGCGAGTTGTCCGCACTGGTCAGCCGCCCTGTGAAATGCTCTGCGCATGACAAAGACAAATGCTGTGTGGAACCAATTGGGCCCGGAAGCTTGGGGTGTTCTCCTGCAGGCGCATGAAGGTGTTCACGCCGCCATTTCCCCGGCTTACGATGAGGTTCTAACTGAAGTTGCGGCAAGGATACGGAATGCCGGCAGCATTGGGAAGCTGGACATCGGGGCGCTGCTGTTCTGGAAGAGGCTGCGGGCCGATACTAAGTGGGTGCGGGAGCTGATGCTTATGAGTGACAGCGACGTCAGGCGCATCACCGGCCCTGCGGCCACAGCAGTTAATGACACCGCTCTGGACGTGCCAAATGCTGCTGCCCAAGGCCGATCCGCTCTTGCACCTCTGCCTGGATTCGCTCGAGGCGATGCCCTGGCCTCGGCGGTTCTTACTGCGGCCGCGCCTGAACGCATGGCAGTTTACGACCGCCGATCGCAGAGTGGACTAGAGAAGCTTGGGGTGACGTTGTCTTCATCTCGAGGAAGGTACGGACGCTATATGAAGATACTTGAAGACCTGTCCACCGCGGCTCACTCTCACGGCCACGACTGGTCGGCGCGTGAAATAGACCTTGCACTGTACTGGCTAGGAAGGCAGTCCTAGTTCGTCAGAAGGGCCAAATGTCTTCTCGGAGGCGGGTTAGTGCCCATGGTTGTATCGACTAACCGAGGTTGAGGACCTTCGAGGGCCACTCATACGTCTCGGTCACCAGGAAGAGTACCGCCCCCACCGAACCAATAGATTTGGTCCCCAGGCGAAAGAAACCCACGCTCGATCCGCTTAGCTCTGATGGATCTTAAAGGACTCTTTTCCGACCCAACGAAGTGCTCGGGAACCCCCGCAACCAAAATGCCTTCTCGTTGCCTAAACTCTCGTTTTTTCGACCGGGAGTGCGACGATTTGGTGCAACTGCGGCCGCGCCGCGCAGGGTGAAGGTTCTTGTTCGGCATAACCTGCCTTTCATGGCAGTTGATGAAAGCTACATGAGACAGGACTCGCCGTGGGTGGGCGATGCAGCGGGCCCTTTTCCGCAAACCCCCCAAGATCTTTGGAACATCATCGGGAGCATCAGCTTTGGGATGGACCCGGAGGCCAAGATTCTATGGCGCGGGATGTCGAATTACACTTGGGGAGTCGAGTCTTCGCTCATACGCGCTCTTCACACGCGTGGCGTCCCAATTACAGAGGAGAGCGTCCGAATCCACGAAAGACGCGCCATAGAGGCTGCTCGAAATTGGGGTCTTGGTGGCACTGCTTACGGGCATGCCACCGATCTTCACCTCTTGGCCATGATGCAACACCACGGCGTGCCAACGCGTCTGGTCGACGTCACTTACAACCCGCTGACTGCCCTATGGTTTGCCTGTGCCAAAGATCCAGACCAAAGCGGAGTGCTCGTTGCCTTCATGGTTCGGGACGCATGGGAAGTGACGACCGCCCCAAGGCTCACTGGTACGTGGGGATCGCTGGGTAACCCATCCGAGTACGACCTGGATCAGGCTCTCGAGATGTCCGCGCGAGAAGGCTACGTGGTCTTGGTTGACCCAGTCGTCAAGGATCTCCGGATGAGGGCCCAGGAAGGACTCTTCCTGACATCCGCTATTCCGGCAGATCCGGGGTCGCCAGCACTGATTGGATTCCCGGAGCCACCCAAGAAAGGCTTCTTCAACCAAGCTGCTGCCCTACTTAACGCCGGGTTACCTCGGGATTTAAGTGGGAAAGGCAATCCGTTTGACGCCATGGGCATCGTGATCCCGCCCAAGGTGAAGAAGTCGCTACTGGCCGTCCTCGAAAAGAGCTTCAATAGGTCGACCCGCACGCTCTTTCCGGATCTTTCGGGCTTCGCGGAAGCCCATGACATCTGGATGCCTGACCCGAATTTCTCGCCGCAGGAATCGGACCAGAATGCCGCACAACCGCCTGCCGTCTAAGTACTGTAAAGCTGCCTGACCGCTCGGTGACGGCTACGAGCGTCTGAATTGACTTGAAACAAAACTGTCTGTTGCCGTACAGGTGGGGGCGTGTGTTGAAATCACCTGCAGGGCCAGAGCATCTGCTGGCGGTTGAAATGGGGGACCATGCTGCTAACAGCCGTGCTCGATGAGAGCCGCGTCGACGCCACAACGTTCACCGCTGAGACCTGGGCGGAACTTCAAGCGTCAGAGGACCGGAAGCGCATGGTCATACCAGTCTGTGGTGTACGCGCGGTAGCAAAGACCCGCGGACCGGTGACCCGCTACTTCGCGCACCACAAGAAGGCCGACTGCAAAGTGGACCATGGCGGCGAGTCGCCGCAGCACCTGGCCATGAAGGAAGCATTGAAGCTCTGCGTCGACCGGGTTACTGGCTGGCACGCGATTCTCGAGCACCCGCACCCATCCCGAGAGTGGATCATTGACGTCCTGGCAGAGTCTGATGATTTCACCAAGCGGGTGGCATTCGAGGTGCAGCTGTCACCCCAGACGCCGGAAAAATACTACACGAGGTCGCAGCGCTACTTCGACAGCAAAGCCTTCCCCATTTGGCTCATCCCCCGCCGGCTTGAGTACCACGAGACCAAGGTTCCCGTAGTAGTAACGGGCTTTGGGAAGACAGCCGTCGTGCCGGAGGATCCTTCCGAGCTGCTGGCCCTGCCCGCTAGCCAAAACTTCGTCATGGCCGGCGATAGCGTAGGCGCCTTCGTCGAGGCCCTGCTCCTGAAGGGGCCGTCCTGGCAACATGGCACCCCTCATGCCCAGACCGAGGCTCGGAAAGCAGCTGCAGAGGCGGCGGCCGCTGCAGCCGAGGCTGAGCGCCGGAAACAGGAACCCATCAAACAGGCGATCGAGGTGATGAACGACCTTTCCGCCTCACCCGCATCCGCCTTCGGTCCACACACCGTGCGCACCCAGGCAGACACGTACGTCTGGGGAAGCCTCACCTGCTGCTGGGACTGCGGAGAACCGATGCTGGTCTGGGACGCGCGGACGTGGGCTTGGGGTGGTGGGATGCCAAATCTACGGCCGGAAGCGGTTCGAGAACCACCCCGAGGTGCATCGCGCCGTCGACAACTGGATCAAAGCTGTCAGGGCTGACGTCAAGAAAGCAGTCATCGAGAATCGGCGTACCAAGGCCGGCGGCAGGTACTACAGCGCGTTTGTCTGTCCATCCCGCGACAGGACGATGGGGCAGTTCTTCATCTCATGCATCCGCCCGGAGAAATGGTCGCTCCTGGGTAGCCCGGCTGTGGTGCCCCCGCCGCCAGGCCCGGTCGTCCAAAAGCCCGTGCCTCCGGCGCCCGCCCAGGCTGTCCCAAAGCCTGTGGCCGCCGCGCCCGCTACTCGCAGGCGGTGTCGCATTCACGGGACCCCGAAGGAGGAGTGCGACTGGTGTCAGGGACGTCCGTCGCCGCGACTTGGGAAGCGCTATTGAAGCAGCCAGGCTCAAAGGTTCATCCTTGCAGCTAGCTCTGTGATGAAGCGGACCGCTGTTTGTCGTTCCCACAAGGGGATCCCGAGACCGACTCCGCTTTCAGCCATGTGCTGGTCCAACCCCAACCCCGGCTCAACTGCGCGCCATTGACGGAGAACATCAACGACCTTGACGCCTTGAGAAAGGGCATGTTCGAGCATCCGGAGGTCCTTCAGGGTTATGAATGCAACGGGCAAGCAATGCTCCTCCGTCAGCAGGCCCTCCGCGTGCAGGCGCTCTTGAACCCTAGCGTGAAGAATGGCGTTCCACTGAAGCCCCGCCGAAGAGGTAAGCACCAGGGGGACGAAGGTGCAGCCTCGATTGGATCGATCCTTACGAAGTAACTGCACGGTAGAGGAAAGCTGCTTCGCTTTACGTTCCATGAGGACGCGATCAAGTTCCTGTTCCAGCTGCTGCACGTCAGCCGTTGCGTTGACCACGGGCTCTGGCACCGCACGGTCTGTGACCTCAACCAGCAGCCATGTCTCACCCAGCCTTACCGCGAAGTCACAGGCTTTTGCCTGGTTCTTTCCGGGGTGCAGGCGTTGCAGCTGTCCTTCAGTAAACACTTGGGCCTTAGTTCCGACCAGCATCCTTCTCAGAGTTCTGCCCGTCTCATGTTCCAGGACTGTTTTCGTGCAGGCCCAGAACGCTTCGTCTCTCCGAGTGCCGTCCCGTTTGTCGCATCGCTTGAGATGCTCGCGTACATCGAAATACGTGACTTCGCTGAATGCTCGTTGCACCGCGTAGTTGAGCCGGAAGAGAAGGATCCGTCCGGATGACAGCCGAATCAGCGGGAACTGGCGAAAGAGGTTGAACGCGAACCGCGACATCTCCGACTGCCTCTGCTGTCGGACCTTCTTCCTCAGGGTCCTAAGATCTATGCAGGTGGCCTCCAGGAAGAGCTCGATAGCTTCTGGTGCTACACCCGATTCATTGAAAAACTCCGGACCAAACATGACATAGCCCCCGTGGCCGTTCGACGCATAGAGTCGAACCGCCACTGCTGCAAAGTCATCGATCGCAACACCCGTTGCTTCCTTGAACAGCTCCCGGGGCTGTCCGCCGGCTCTTCGGGTGTCCGCGTTGTCCACGGGCCAGTTCTGGAACCAAACTTGCCGGGCCCAGGCGAGCTGGTGAGCGATCGAGATGGTTCGGTTGAAGTACAGGTTCGCAATGACTTCAGCGGACAGGGCAGCGTCCTGCCCGCCCCATAGACTCCCATCCCCCACGGGCGAGCCCGACTCGTCGGCAATGCCGAGCATGCAGCGCACGATGATGTCCATTCCGGCAGCATCATCACGAGGAGGACCCTCAGGGCAGTATTCGAGAGCTTCAGCGGCAGCCAACTGCAGCATTTGCGGTGGGAACAGTACGAAGCCCAGACCCGCTTGCGCAAAGAGTCTGTCTCTCAAGGAGAGGTCCTGAATTTGAGCTGCCCACTTCAATTGGACGAGGTTGCCATCCTCGCGCGAATCTGAACGGTCCAAGTCGGAGAGAAGGGAGGCGATCAGGAACAAGGCCTGCTCGTCTGATATGCCTTTCCAGAGCTCTGCCCGCCGCTGTTCAGGGATGGGTTCGCCCAGCACGTCCTCGGCCGTCACATAGACCTGCGCCCAAGAGAGCTTCGGAGCGGTGAAACCTTCCATCCAAGCGTCTGCTGCCATACAGCTATCTTGCCGGAGCTTGGCCTTCGATTCATACGCAACCGCCGAGCTCCGGCCGCACGCGGAACCTCCAATCCCCAACCTCGGCGACCGCCGTGACTGGGGCTAAAGCGCGGCCGCCAGGGAGTAGGCCACCTCCAGGTCGCCAGCTTCGGTGGAGAGGTCGTAGTCACTGAACGCGGTCGGCAGCAGGACCCCCCGGGCCGCAGCCGTCATGCCCGCAACGAACCATCGAAGCTTGGTCATGGTTCCGACACGCCTCCGCGCTGGATAGCGCAGTGGCTGGACGGTCGGACTGACAAAGCCCGGCTGCCGGATGGCAGGTGGGCTGGCGGCACGAGTTCCCCCCAAGCCGTCGCACCGGATGGCACGACGGCTGGCAGGACGGGAGAGCCCTGTTTTTATGTCCAGGGCCAGATGTCAGGCCGCCCTAAACTCAGGGGAAGCTGCGGCGATCTCAGCCGCCTTCTTAGCTGCGGCCTCCGGCGTCATCGGCAGGCGGTCCGCCCACTCCTCCATCTGGACCGGGTCATAGCCGGCCCAGCCGGCAGCGATGGTGCCGTCGGTGACGCGGACGATCAGCAGCGGCGCGCTCGTGGCATTGAACTGGAGCCCGAGCTCGCGCACGGCATCCTGGTGGAGCTCCGGGGTCATCGTTCAGGGCCGGTCTGACGTACTGGATTCCGAGTTTGCCGGCTTCGCGGTACGTGGCGCCGCACTGGACGCAAGAAGGCTTCGAGTAAATCTCGAGGGTGAAGTCGATGCCGCCGGAGGGGGCAGCGGGGGCTTCAAGGACTGCAGCTGCCATGAGTTCTTCTTTCCGTTGGCGATGGGGTTGCCCGGGTGGGCTATTATTTGCTGACCGCAGCTACGTAGTCGCCCGCGAAAGGGCGGCGCATCAGTGCGACAGCATGGGAGCCCGGGGAGTGAGCAGGCCGGAATATGCCGACGGCATTCCCGTCTTCGGACAAAGGCCTTGTCGGCCGGGAACAGCTCGATAACATCGCCGCCTCCAGACAGCCCGTTCAGCAGATCGCGGTAAGTGCTGCCCGGATGGCCGGAGCGCTTGGCGCGAAGCCGGGTGACGTTCTTCATGATTCCTCTTTCATCGGTGTTCGGGATCAGTCGGGGCCGACGGGGGGAGGACGGAGACGTCTCGTCCGGCTACCCCATAGGCCTTGTTCCGGGAGTGGCAGAACGTTGCACGGGGCATTTGCGTGGCACTGCTACTCGATTGTCGGGAGATACGCGCAGGAAGCGGTTGGCAAACTCGTCCAATACCTTGAGGAGTGCTGCTGCCCAGGGAGTGACGCCTTCGGCCCGGACGTGGCTCTCCAGGGTTTCGAAGACAAGGATCAGCGCGTCCAACCGTTCTTCGGACTCCAGCTCGGCGAACGTCGTCTCGAGTGCCGGGCCGTGCTGTGCGTCCTTCGCGTTACATTGGTTCCGTCCCCGAAAGCCGGGGACGGGGTCGCTGGACCTGGTATGACTTTCTTGCCCTGTCACCAATGATCCGGGGGGTGTTGTCGCCAGGTTCGGAGACCCACGTTGACTGCTGATAGGGATACGGCCGACTCCTTCCACGGGGTCAGGTCTCTTTGTAACGTGGGTGCCAGCATCGGGTGTCGTGACTGCGGCCATGAGTGGTGCAAAGGAGCCCCGGATGGACGAAGGATACGAGATCTACTGCGGGCTGGATGTCGGCAAATCCGGGCATCACGCCGCGGCATTGAACACAGTTGGCGAACGGGTCTTCGATAAGCCCCTGCCTCAGGATGAGGCGCGGCTGCGCGAGCTGTTCACCGGCCTGCAGCAGCACGGCAGGGTTCTGGTGATAGTGGACCAGCCCAACACCATCGGCGTCCTGCCGATAGCCGTAGCCAGGGACTGCGGATGCACCGTTGCCTACCTGCCCGGCCTGGCGATGCGCAAGGCCGCTGACCTGTACCCGGGAAAGTCCAAGACGGACGCGCGGGATGCGTTCATCATCGCCTATACGGCCCGCGCCATGCCGCACACGCTGCGGGCTGTTGACCGGGACAGCGAGGTACTCGCGGCTTTGAAGGTGCTCTCTGGATTCGACGCTGATCTGACCCATGAGTGCACCCGGGCGATCAACCGGCTGCGTTCTCTGATGCTGCAGATTTTCCCGGCCCTGGAGCGCGTCTTCCCGGGAACCGTGCTCACCCGGTCCCTGGTCCTGGAGCTGTTCATCAAGTACGCCGGACCAACCGGGCTGCGGGCCGCCGGACGGTCCAACGTGCTGCGCTGGGCCAGGAACCACAGCCGCAAGGACCCCGTGAACCTGGTTGACGCCATCTTCACCGCACTGAGCGAGCAGACGGTCACCGTGATCGGCACCGAAGCGGTCGAATTGGTCATCCCACGCGTCGCCGCCCAGATTAAGGAACTCAAACACCAGCGAGCCATCGTGGCTGAAGAAGTTGAAAAGCTCCTCGATGACTTCCCTCTTTCCCGGGTCTTGATGTCCATGCCGGGAGTCGGCATCAAGACCGCAGCGACGATACTCCTGACCATCGGCGACGCCGGCACCTCACCACGCCCGGGCACCTCGCCGCCTACGCCGGCATAGCCCCTGTGACACGACGCTCCGGGACCTCGATCCGCGGTGAATTCCCTGCCCGCTCGGGGAACAAGCAACTCAAGAACGCTCTCTTCAGATCCGCCTGGATCGCGAGCTGCCACCACCCTGCGTCCAAGGCCTACTACCAAAAGAAACGCGACCAGGGAAAGAAACGCAACGCCGCCGTCATCTGCCTGGCCCGGCGCCGCTGCGACGTCATCTACTCAATGCTCAAACACGCCACCCTCTTCGAGGAAAAACCCGCACTGGCCGCTTGACCAAAAGCATAGGGACACCCCCCTAGGAGGTCGGCAACCGCGGAGGCGGATAGGCTCACTCTGACAGCGCTAGGTGTACTCAGTCAGTAGGTTGGTTGCACCTGCTGATGGGTGGTTTGCCTCCGAGGC
>NZ_JARVSE010000016.1:0-4881 GCF_030209315.1 Pseudarthrobacter sp. efr-133-R2A-89
AGGAGCGCAAGCAGAAGGAATGGGAGGCTCGTCAGGCTGAGCGTGCGCGGAAGCAGAAGGAGTGGCAGGAGCGTCAGGCTGAAAAGGAGCGCAAGCAGAAGGAATGGGAGGCTCGTCAGGCTGAGCGTGCGCGGAAGCAAGCGGAATACCAAGCGCGTCAAGCCGAACGAGAACGTGAGAACGCACGGAGGCAGGCCGAATACCAGGCACGACAGGCTGAACGCGTCCGCAAGCAAGCGGAATATCAGGCCCGCAAAGCAGCGTCCAGTAGTCGCAGCGGCCGACAGGCCCGGAGTATTTTTGATCCGTTCGGGCCCAGGAGCGGAAAGCAGACTAAGAGCTGGTTCTGAGGGCTCAGGTGTTCGCCAGCGTCGTCGCACTAAGTTGGTATCTCCCCGCCAAGCTATGAAGGACGAGGCTGCCTGCGGGCGCATGACCCGGGTGTGAAGACCTGTGCCGCCGCGGCGCAACCATCAGATGCTGGGCCTGAATTATGAGGTTAGGCGCGGTCAGAGCCTGGCCGAGATCGGCCTGATCGAACTGCTGGTCCGCGAGGACTAGGCAGCCCAGACACCAGAAGGCCCCGGCCGGAGACCGCTCCCGCCGGCGCTTTTTGCATGGATTCAGGGGCGGTCCTTGACGATTTGTGCTTGGCAGGAGCAAGGTGAATGTCTGCGCTGCTGGGAGCGACCGTCCGCTGGTGAGTCAAGAAGTGGCTCCAGTTTCCTCACTACGCCGCCCTCGCAAATTCTCGAACGGAAGATTCCATGCAAGGTATCCAGCCGCGCCCGCTCAGATCCCCAATTCGCCGAACACTTGAAGCTGTCCGCCGGCGGCTTCTGCTTTTTGTCCCCGCACTGCTGATTATGCCGTTTCTGGCTGGCCTGACGGCCGTGCCCGCCAACGCCGTGTTCAACGGGGTCAACCCGGATCCTTCGCAGTTCGGATTCGTCGTCAAGCTCCTGACTACTTACCCCAACAATCAGCACGAGGCCTGCACAGGTTCGCTCATCTCCAGTGACATCGTCGTCACGGATGCCCATTGCGTAAAAAGCTCCAAAAACGGTGACGCGGTTTCCGTTGCGGCCACCTTCCATGCGGGTCAGCCCGGCGCCTACACGGTTACAGCCCAAGCCTTCCCGAGCCCCAACTACTCTATGAAGTTGCCGTACCCTGACGACATCGCACTTCTGGTCCTGAGCTCTCCGGTCAACGAACCCACCATTCCCTTGGCCGCGACTGAACCGCCTGTCGGTGACCAGGTTGTCCAAGCCGGTTACGGGTGCCCAGATGACCCCCTGGCGAAAAAACAGCCGGACTGTTACGTGAACCTAGCCCCGAGCTGGCAACTCAAGGGCATGACGTCCACCGTTGGCTCCGATAGCCTTTGCGTTCCACACATCGATCAGGCCTCCCAGTTCTGCACCTTCTCGCAGAAGTCGTCGACTACCGTCGGTGACAGCGGAGGCCCGGTGATTTGGCTTGATAACGGGGTGCGCAAGCTCGTCGGGCTCAACGAAGGGCACCTTCCGATCAAGCCGCCCTATGCGAAGTACAGGATGACGTCCACTTCGATCGCCTACGAGCTGAATTGGATCCAGACCAGCATCGCCAACATCCATCCGAAACCGGCGGCCCCCGCGCATCTGTACTGGACCATCTATTCGGCTGGAACGATCACCAGGTCCAATCTGGACGGTACTGCTGTAACCCCGCTGGTCACAAACCAGATCACCCCATACGGGATAGCCGTCGACAGCAGCCACGTTTACTGGACCTCCCATGACTTTGGAACGGTCAGCAGGGCCAACCTAGACGGCACCGGCGTAACCACCCTAATCACGGGCCAGAACAACGTTTTCGGGATGGCCGTAGACGGCAATCACCTCTATTGGACCTCGTTTTACGACGGAACGATCAGCGAAGCAAACCTGGACGGCACCGGCGTAACCACACTGGTCACAGGTCAAAACCGCCCATACGGTGTAGCGGTAGACAGCAGCCACGTCTACTGGACCGATAACTACGGAACGATCAGCAAGGCCAACCTGGACGGCACCGGAGTAACCACACTGGTCACGGGCCTGAGCAACCCCAACGGGATGGCGGTGGATAGTGGTCACATCTACTGGACTGACTCCGGCTTCGGCACGATCAACAGGGCAAACCTGGACGGCACCGGCGTAACCACCCTGGAAGCAGGACAGCACAGCCCCTACGGGATGGCGGTCGACAGCAGTCACATCTACTTCACTAACGTCGGCGATGGCACGATTGGCGAGGCTAACCTGGACGGAACCGGCGTCACCACTCTTGTCTACAATCAGGACCCGGCCGTCCTGGCGATCGGCCCGTAACTAGCGGTCGCTGAACTGCATTGAACTCGAAGCGGTTTTTGGCCGCCTCATCGCAACAGTAAGCCACAAAAGGCAGCTGTTCTGACGCAAAAGGCCCCGGCCGGAGACCGCTCCCGCCGGGGCTTTTTGCATGGATTCAGGGGCGGTCCTTGACGATTTGTGCTTGGCAGGAGCAAGGTGAATGTCTGCGCTGCTGGGAGCGACCGTCCGCTGGTGAGTCAAGAAGTGGCTCCAGTTTCCTCACTACGCCGCCCTCGCAAATTCTCGAACGGAAGATTCCATGCAAGGTATCCAGCCGCGCCCGCACAGATCCCCAATTCGCCGAACACTTGAAGCTGTCCGCCGGCGGCTTCTGCTTTTTGTCCCCGCACTGCTGATTATGCCGTTTCTCGCTGGCCTGACGGCCGTGCCCGCCAACGCCGTGTTCAACGGGGTCAACCCGGATCCTTCGCAGTTCGGATTCGTCGTCAAGCTCCTGACTACTTACCCCAACAATCAGCACGAGGCCTGCACAGGTTCGCTCATCTCCAGTGACATCGTCGTCACGGATGCCCATTGCGTCGACAGCCACGATAATGGCATCGCGGCTTCCGTGGCTGTCACCTTTCACGCGGGTCAGCCCGGCGCCTACACAGTCACGGCCCAGTCCTACCCGAACCTCAATTACGCCATAAACTCGCCTACCCGCGCTGACGACATCGCCTTCCTGGTTCTAAATAATTCTGTCAACGAGCCCACGATTCCTCTGGCGTCTACTGAGCCGCCAGTCGGTGCCCAGGTCGTCCAGGCCGGTTACGGGTGCCCAGATGACCCTCTGGCGAAAAAACAGCCGGACTGCTATGTGAACCTAGCCCCGAGCTGGCAACTAAAGGATATGGCGTCCACCGTTGGCACCGACGGTCTGTGCGCCCAATACCTCGACAAGGCCTCCCAGATCTGCACCTTCTCGCAGAGGTCGTCGACTAACTCCGGTGACAGCGGAGGCCCGGTGATTTGGCTTGATAACGGGGTTTGGAAGCTCGTCGGGCTAAACGAAGGACACATTACGAGCAAGGTGCCAAGTGTGCCCCAAGCGAAGTACAGGATGGAATCGACTTCGATAGCCTATGAGCTGAATTGGCTGCAAGCCCGCATCGCCAACATCCCCCCGAAACCGGTGGCTACCGCGCATCTGTACTGGACCACCTTTGGCACCGGAACGATCACCAAAGCCAATCTGGACGGCATGGGCGTCTCCACACTGGCCACGGGCCAGAACGGCCCGTACGGGGTGGCGGTAGACAACACCCATATCTACTGGGCCACCTATAGCGACGGCACCATCCGAAGGGCAAACCTGGACGGCACCGGCGCAACCACACTCGCCACCGGCCAGAACAGCCCATACGGGGTAGCGGTAAACGGACGATACATCTACTGGAACAACCTCGGCGACGGCACGATCAACAGAGCAAACCTTGACGGCACCGGACTAACAACCGTGGTGGTCACTGACCAGAGCATCGGGTACGGAGTGGCGGCAGACAGCAGCCATATCTACTGGACCACCAGTGGCGTCGGCGGCACGATCAACAGGGCAAACCTTGACGGCACCGGGGTGACGACACTCGTGACGAGCCAGAACGGCCCCTATGGCCTGGCGGTTGACAGTAGTCACATCTACTGGACTGTCCTTGGCGACGGCACGATCGGCGAGGCCAACCTGGACGGCACCGGCGTAACCTTTCCGGCCGGAGGCCAGAACAGGCCCTATGTTGTGGCAGTAGACGGGAGCCACCTTTACTGGACTAGCCTCGACGACGGCACGATCAACAGGGCAAACTTGGACGGCAGCGGCGCAACCCCCTTGGTCTACACCCAGAGCCCGGGTTTCTTGGCGGTCGGCCAGTAACCAGGTGGCTGGACTGCACGGTGCTCGAAGGGGTTTTGGGCACGCCTCATCGCAACCTGACCTGTAAATGGCTGTTCTGAGACGCTGGGAGTCCCGGCCGGAGACCGCTCCAGCCGGGACTTCCTGCTGAACGGGCTTAGTCGCGGCCAGCCATCAGGCCGCGGCGGACGAGGCGTTTGCGGACGGTTTCCCAGTCCTGGCCGACGGCGGCCGCCAGCTCATCCCGGCTAGCTCCTCGCAGGTACCAGTGACCAGCAAGACCCCGTCCTCGTCGTTGCCGCGTCTGAGCTCGGCGTCAGCTGCCGGGATCTCCACCTCGGGCACGGCGGGCCGCTTGGTCCGGTGGAGAACCTCACGGGGGTCTTCCTTCGCGGCGGGAGGCGGCGCGCGTGTGCAGTCCCATGGCGGGACCGATCCTGTAGTGGTCCCAGTCGGCTTCCCGGGCGGCCTGGAGACCGGCGAAGAAATCGGCGACGTCGGGCCGCAGCTTGGTGTACGTCCGTTCCCCGCTGTCCGGCCGTTGCCTCCAATCCAGCTTCTAGGCCCTAGGTGTACTGAGTCAGGACGTTGGTTGCGTTGTGAATAGGTGAAGACCTCTTAGGTTGGTGGTTACCACACACAGCCAACGACTAA
>NZ_JARVSE010000002.1:0-740083 GCF_030209315.1 Pseudarthrobacter sp. efr-133-R2A-89
TCGCTCCGGAGCAACTTTCCAAACTTACCCGATCCCCCACCCCAACACAAATCCAACTTCCAGGACCCGAATCGAAAAGAAGACCGCCCCCACACCGATTTCCAGCGCCCTGAAGGCAACCAGATTTTGGCTTTGATTTGGGGTTTTTGGCCGCCCGGTGATCAGTTCTTCACTGTCTCCCCCGCGGCGACTTAGAAAACAATACACGCCCTGCGGCGCCACCGCAAACCGGCCTTCCCAGCGGAGAACATCCCCGGGATTCCGCGGCGAAACGGGCCAACAGGCACCCAGGCCGCCTCCCGCCGTCGTAACTTCCGCTGTGTGTGCTGCCGCACAGGGCGGAGACATGCCCAACCACCATCCGCCGAGCGGGTTAAACGCAGAAGGGCCGGCAACCCTGAGGTTGCCGGCCCTTCTCAAGCAGCTGGTGTCAGCAGTGCTGGATTACCAGGAAGACTTGGTGATGCCCGGGAGCTCACCGCGGTGTGCCATGTCGCGGAAGCGGACACGGGAGATACCGAACTTCTGGAAGGTACCGCGGGGACGGCCGTCGATGATGTCGCGGTTACGCAGACGGATCGGGGACGCGTTGCGGGGCAGCTTCTGCAGGCCCAGGCGGGCTGCTTCTCGTGCTTCGTCGGTTGCGTTTTCGTCAACCAGGGTCTTCTTCAGCTCGAGGCGCTTTGCAGCGTAACGCTCAACGATGACCTTGCGCTGCTCGTTGCGAGCAATCTTGGACTTCTTAGCCATGTTTAGCGCTCCTCTCGGAATTCGACGTGCTGGCGGATCTTGGGGTCGTACTTCTTCAGGACCATGCGGTCAGGATCGTTACGACGGTTCTTGCGGGTTACGTAGGTGTAACCCGTGCCCGCAGTCGACTTGAGCTTGATGATCGGACGTACGTCCTTGTCCTTAGCCACTAGAGCTTCACCCCACGAGCCAGAATGTCGGCGACGACTGCATCGATGCCGCGCACGTCGATGGTCTTGATGCCACGAGCAGAAACCTGCAGCGTGACGTTACGGCGCAGGGACGGAACCCAGTAGCGCTTCTTCTGAATGTTCGGATCGAACCGACGCTTGTTGCGGCGGTGCGAGTGCGAAATGCTGTGCCCAAAGCCCGGCTCGGCTCCGGTCACTTGGCAGTGTGCTGCCATGACTTCTCCTCAAGAATTGAAAGTAATGATCCGCATATCTGCTGCTGGACCATGCTGCTAAGGGCGACCCAAAAGTGAAGAAGGGCAACGGTTAGTCACGCAACTTGAGCCCCTAACTACCGGCCACCCTGGAGAAAAATACCGGGCAACCGGAGCAATTGCGCACGCTCCGCGCACTTAGCGCCTACCAAGTCTACGAGTTGACGCAATTAAAGACCAATCGGGTGTATAAGGGCGGCAGCGGGAGCGAAAGGTCACAGCAGCGTGTTCCCCATTTTCACAGCAGGGACATAGCTTCCCAAAGCAATCTTGGATGCATGAACACTCAGCTCCTGCCGACAACACCGGCCGCAAGCAGCTCCGGCCGACCGGAGCGTCCTTCCCTGTCCACACCACGGCCCGTCCGCGGCTGGTTCGCCCGCCAGCACAAGCAGCGCATGCTGCGCACCGACCTCCTGACCGTGATTGCCTGGGCCTCCGTTGCCGCGGCAATTGCCCTCTGGCTGGCGGACGGCGGTGCTTCGAACATCACCTCCCCCGCTGGGCTGTTCACCGCGGGCGGGATCGTGGCTGGGCTGGCGGGTATGGACCTGGTCCTGCTCATGCTGCTCCTGGCCGCAAGGATCCCCTTCATTGACCGGACCATCGGCCACGACCGCGCCCTGGAATTCCACGGCAAGCTGGGCAAGCCCTCCCTCTACCTGCTCCTGGCCCACGGCGTCCTGATCGCCATCGGGTACGGCATGGCGGAGGGACTCGACCCTGTCACCGAGTCCATTAACCTCTGGGTGCAGGTGCCCGATATGTGGCTGGCGTTCGTTTCCATGGCCCTGTTTATCGCCGTGGTGGTGACGTCCCTGGTAGCCGTCCGGCGCCGCTTCCCGTACGAGTTCTGGTACGTGGTGCACCTGCTGACGTATGCCGCCGTCGCCACCTCAATCCCGCACCAGTTCAGCGTTGGCGGGTTGTTCGCCGCGGGGACCTGGCAGCGCTGGTATTGGCTGGCCATCTGCATCTCCACCGGAACGGCCCTGGTGTACTTCCGCATCCTGGAACCGGTCCTGGCCACCTTCCGGCACCAGCTCACTGTTGCCAAGGTCGAGTCCGTGGCGCCCGGCGTCGTGAACATCGTCATGCGCGGCCGGCAGCTGGACCAGCTGGCGGGGACCGGCGGACGCTTCTTCATCTGGCGGTTCCTGGCCCCGGGAATGTGGTGGCATCCGCACCCGTTCAGCCTCTCTGCCGAGCCCGTCTTCACTGGCCCCGACGGCCAGGGAACCATGCGGATCACCGTCCGCAACCTCGGCGACGGATCGGCCCGGCTCCTCCGGCTCCGGAAGGGAACCAAAGTAGCGCTGGAGGGACCCTACGGCCTGCTCAGCACCGCTGCCCGCACCAAGAACAAAGTGGTCATGATCGGAGCCGGCATCGGCATCACGCCGCTGCGCGCGCTGCTGGAAACCACGCCGTTCGGCCCCGGGGAGGCGACCGTCCTGCTCCGCGGCCACACGGAGCAGGAGCTCTACCTCAGCGGCGAAATCCTGGAACTCTGCCAGGAACGCGGGGTCAGGCTCTTCCACCTCACCGGGCCGCGGTCCCATGGCCGCTCCACCTGGCTCCCCGAGGACGCCGTGCGCAACGGCTACAGCCTCACCTCCTACGTCCCGGACATCAAGGACGCCGACGTCTACGTCTGCGGACCGGCCACCTGGGCGGCCAACGTCATCGCGGACGCCGCGAAGGCCGGCGTCCGCGAGGACCAGATCCATCACGAAAGGTTTGACTGGTGAAAATACGCGGACTCGCCGCTGCCGCCTTTGCCTCCGCCGGGATTCTCCTGGCGGGCTGGCAGGCCGGCACGCAGGTATCAGGCATCAGCACCGTCGCTACAGGCACGACGGCGACAGGCACCACGGGCGCCACCGGCACCGGCGCATCCGGGACGGGTTCCTCCACCGCTTCGGGTTCCTCCGGCACAACAGGCTCGTCCAGCACGTCGGGGACGAGCGGCTCCTCGAGCTCGTCCGGTTCGTCTGGTTCCACCGCCTCCGGCACCTACAAGGGCACCACGGTGCAGACCAGGTTCGGCCCCGTGCAGGTCCAGATCACGGTGGCGAACGGCAAGATCACGGATGTCACGGCCCTCCAGCTGACCAACACCGACGGCAAGTCGATCCAGATCAGCAACCGTGCCGCCCCCCTGCTCCGCAGCGAGGCGCTGGCTGCCCAGTCGGCCGGCATCAAGACCATCAGCGGCGCCACCGTCACCAGCAACGCCTACCTCACCTCACTCCAGGCAGCGATCGATGCAGCGCACCTCTAGCCCGTTGCCGGCGGAAACCGGCACCCCGGCCCTGAAAGCCCGCACCTTCGAGTGCATGGGTACGGTCATCAGCCTGACCATGCCCGTCGGAATGGCCGCGGAAGGGCAGCCTCGGCTTGACGAGCTCGCCGCCGCCACCGCCGTCGTCGAACGCCTTTTCCGGGAACTCGACGAAACCTTCAGCCTGTACCGCCCGGACTCCGAAGCCAGCCGGCTGGCCCGCGGGGAACTGACGCTGCGGACGGCCTCTGCGCAGATGCGGGAACGGTACGCGGAAGCGCACGAATGGCGGCTGCGCACGGAAGGCGCTTTTACCCCCGAGAGGCCGGACGGCGTCCTGGATCTGTCCGGCCTCGTCAAAGGCCACGCAATCCGCGAGGCCGGGACCTCGCTCCTGGCCCTGGGCCGGCGAGACTGGTGCCTCAACGCCGGCGGCGACGTCCTGGTGAGCGGCTCGCCCGGGCCCGGCAGCACGGAGCCGTGGAAGGCCGGGATTGTGGATCCGGCGGACCGCCGCACGCTGATCACCGGGTATGCGCTTGGGGCGGGCGGCCAGCACGCAGCCCTTGCAACCTCAGGTTCCGCCGAGCGGGGCGAGCACATCTGGCGGCTGGGCGGCGGGACGGAATTCGTCCAGGTCACCGTGGCCGCGGCGGACATCGTCACCGCCGATGTGCTGGCCACCGCAATCGTTTCCGGCGGTACGCCCATGCTGAACCTGGCCGCTGACACCTGGGATGTTGCCGTATTGGCGATCTGCGCCGACGGCTCGATGCTGGCCACTCCGGCGTTCCGGCACGCCTGAGGACGGCGGCCGGACACTGCGGGGTCAGAGACGCGTGAGCTGGGCGTACTTGGGCTGGAGGTTGTCCCCGGACGACTTGCCGGTGACCCGGCGGACCACCCACGGGGCCGCATATTCCCGGAACCATTGGGCGTTGGCGCGGAGCGCCTCCCTGCCGCTGAGTTCGGGGACCGGCGTCATGGGCGGGATGTCGATGGAGTGGTCATATTTGAGGACTTCGAGCACACGCTTGGCCATGTTGGCGTGGCCCGCAGCGGACATGTGCATCCGGTCGTGGGCCCACATGCCCCAGTCGTAGTACTCGCTGAAGCGCCAGTAATCCACCAACAGCGCACCGTGGTCCCCCGCGATGCCGCGGACCAGCTCGTTATAGATAGCCGTCCGGCCGCGCATGGTGCCGAAGACCTTTGACCCCCGGGCATCGAAGCCGGTGAAGATCACCACGGTGGCGCCGGTTGCAGCCAGCCTGCCGACGGCGTCGTTGTACTCCACCAGCAGTTCGTCGATGTCCACGCGCGGGCGGAGGATGTCATTGGCACCTGCGTAGATGCTCACCAGTGTGGGCTTGAGTTCGACGGCGGCGTCCACCTGCTCGGCCAGGATCTGGCGGAGCTTCCTGCCGCGGATGGCCAGGTTGGCGTAGCCGAAGCCGGGATCGGCAGCGCACAGTTGCTCGGCCAGGCGGTCAGCCCAGCCGCGGACACCGTTGGGGCGGGCGGGGTCGTCGTCGCCAACGCCCTCGGTAAAAGAATCGCCCAGGGCGACGAACCGGGAAGTGAAATCCATGCGGTAAGTTTGCCATCCGTTGCCGGAAGCAACCAATCGGCGGCTCAGCCCTTGGTTTCGCGCAGGATCCAGTGGTCGGTGTCCAGCCGCCCGACAACTTTTTCGCCGATCCGCGCCAGGTCCAGGACGTCCTGTTCGGTCAGGGCATCGAGGAACAGGTCCCGGACATCCTCCACGTGGCGCGGCGCCAGCCCCACAATGGTCGCCATGCCTTCCTCGGTGAGGTGCGCCGTGGTGACCCGCGCATCGTGGGGGTGCGGGCGGCGCTCCACCCAGCCCCGTTTTTGGAGCTTCGTCACCACATGGGAGAGGCGGGAGAGGGAAGCGCTGCTGCGGGCGGCCAGCTCACTCATGGGCAGGAACCGGTCCTCGGCTTCGGAGAGCATGGCCAGGACGGTGTAGTCGAAAAGGGACAACTTCCCCGCGCTGTGCAGCCTGGTGTCAAGTGCCGCAGGCAGCAGCGTGTTGATGCTCACCAGCGCCAGCCAGGCACGGCGTTCGTCTGCGTTGAGCCATCGGGGTTCGGTCATGACCCCATTCTACGATTGATCTTTCAAGTAGCCTGTTGCGGCGCCGGTAGGCTTGGCGCATGTATGTTGTCTCCCTCACCTACCGTGTGCCCCAGGAGATCGTCGACTTCCATAACGACGCCCACATCGCCTGGCTCCAAAAGGCCTTCGACGACGGCGTGTTCATCGCCGCGGGCCGCAAGATTCCGCGGACCGGAGGATTGTTGCTGTCGCAGGCGGACCGTGCCACCCTCGACGCCAGCCTGGCGCAGGACCCGTTCTACTCCAACGGGGTGGCCGATTTCGAGGTGCTGGAGTTCCATGCCGGCCGGGTGGCACCGGGGTATGAAAACCTGCTGGACACCCCGCCCGCCCAGGCCGGCTAAGGCGCCGGGCCGTCGTCGGGCGCTTTCGCCGCAAGCTTCTTCAACCCTTTGCGCGGGACCTTCACCGGCTCCGGCCATCGCGGGGTGAGCGTGTCCCCCAGCGTGACGCCGCGGAGCTTGCGCCCGAACAGCGGCAGGACCCAGTCGTGGACCCAGCGCCGCTGCTGCCGCTCCCATTCGCGCACGCTGAGCCGGGCGGCCGGTTCCCAGTCCTTGCGCTTGATCTTGTGCGTGACGCCCAACTGGTCCAGCACCTGCCCGGCAAGGTATTTGTGCCCGGCCTTGGACATGTGGAGCCGGTCCGAGTCCCACATCCTCCGGTCATGGAAGGCGTCCAGGCACCAGTAATCCACCAACAGGGCCCCGTGCTTCGCGGCGATCTCCCGGACCCGCTGGTTGTAGTAGGCATTGCGCTTCTTCAGCGGCTCGAGCAGCGCCGAAACCTTGACGTCGAACCCGGTGAAGAGGACCACGGTAGCCCCGGTCCCTGCGAGTGTGGCGACGAATTGCTCGTAGTCCGCCATCAGCGCGCCCATGTCCGTCTTCAGGTCCAGGATGTCGTTGCCGCCGGCGTAGAGCGTGATCAGCGTGGGCCGCATGCGCAGGGCGGGCTCCAATTGTTCGTCGATGATGTGCCTGAGCCGCTTGCTCCTGATGGCCAGGTTGGCGTACTTCCAGCCGGGCTGCGCTTTGGCCAGTTTCTCGGCCACCCGGTCGGCCCAGCCCCGCACCCCGTTGGGCAGCCGCTCATCCCGGTCCCCCACCCCTTCGGTGAAAGAGTCCCCCAAGGCAACAAACACCCG
The DNA here is from genome assembly GCF_030209315.1 of Pseudarthrobacter sp. efr-133-R2A-89. Lineage (NCBI taxonomy): Bacteria > Bacillati > Actinomycetota > Actinomycetes > Micrococcales > Micrococcaceae > Pseudarthrobacter > Pseudarthrobacter sp. efr-133-R2A-89. Next base: position 6,769 of record NZ_JARVSE010000002.1, read on the forward strand.
CCGCCCCGAGTCAGGAAGCAAGGATTCAGGCACCACGCCAACCTAGCCACAACAAAGTAAGCGCAGGGAAAGCCGAGGTAAAGCTTGGGTGACGGAGAGGCTCTAAGCCGGCGACGCTGTTTCGCGTAGGAGCGCATCGCCGACCGGAGCGGAGAGAGGCCGCCCGCGGCCGAATGGAGCGAAGGAAGGTGTCTAAGCGACGGCGAAATAGTGTCGCCGGCGCACCCAGGCGCAGGAAGACTCAGCCTTCGGCTTTGCCCTGCCGCCAGTACCCCATGAACGCCACCTGCTTCCGGTCGATGCCTACCTCGCGGACCAGGTACCGGCGCAGGTCGCGGATGGCGGCCGCTTCGCCGGCGATCCAGGCGTAGAAGGGCATGGCGCCGGCGGGCAGCTGCGGATTCCTGGAGGCGGTGATGGCGGCGGCTTCCATCCGGGCAGGCGTTTCCCAAAGGATGTCCACGTCGACGTTGACGTCTTCGGGCTCCGGCCCCGCGCCGCCGTCGTCCGCGGTGATACCCACCCAGCCCGGCACGGGGACGGCCCGGCGCACTGCCTCCTGCAGCAACTGGCCGTGCGGCCTGGACCTGCCGATGGCGGCACCGCGGGCCAGCCAGGTGATCTCGATGTCCGCCGGAGAGCTGAGCTCCAGGAAGTCCGCAGGCTGCTGGACCTCGAGGAACGCGTGCCCGCTCATGAAGGGGGGAAGGTTTTCCAGGATCGCGGAGATCGCGGGGACGGCGGTTTCGTCGCCGGCGAGCAGGATGCGCTGGGCCAGCCCGGGACGCCATTCGATGCCGGAGTAGGTTTCCGCGGTGACGCAGTGGGCCGCGCGGTTGTTGGGGCCGATGATGGTCAGGGCATCGCCCGGTTTGGCGTTCATTGCCCAGTACGCGGCGGGGCCGGAGGCTTCCATGGGCAGCCCGCGGTGATGGCCGTGCAGGGCGAAATCAACGTCGATCTCCGGGTACACCGCGTCCAGCCGGGCCTCCCGGACGGTGTAGGTCCGCATGGCGCCGCGGACGGCCGGGTCCATGGCGAGCCAGTCCCGGTACCAGCCCGCTTGGCTGGTGTTGAAGGCCGGGAGCGGCAGGTGGGTACCGTCGGCGGCGAGCGAGGGGATCAGCAGTTTGATCCGGAGGTCAAGGGTGTCGCCGTGGACGCCGAAGCCGCGCAGCGAGTACCCGCCGAAGGTGATCCTGCGGAAGTTGGGGCCCAGGTCGCGGACCGCGGTAACGCTGACCTCGAAGGCCAGGCTCATCGGCTGGGTGGCGGCGGTTTCGCGGGTCTTCATGCGACGGACTCCAGTTCGTTGGCGGTGGCGTGGTGGCGGCCGATGGGGATGATGAGCGGGGTCCCGGAGACGGGGTCGGGGATGACGCGGCTTTCGAGGCCGAAGACCTCGCGGACCAGGTGTTCGGTCACCACGCCGGCGGGGGTGCCTGCGGCCGTTACGTCGCCCTCCTTCATGGCGATGATGTGGTCTGCGTAGCGTGCGGCGAGGTTGAGGTCGTGCAGGACGATGGCCACTGTGGTGCCCCGTGTACGGTTCAGGTCCGTGACCAGGTCAAGGACTTCCACCTGGTGCGCCAGGTCAAGGTACGTGGTGGGTTCGTCCAGCAGCAGCACCTCCGTTTCCTGCGCCAGCGCCATGGCAATCCAGGCGCGCTGGCGCTGGCCACCGGAGAGTTCGTCCACTTGGCGCCCGGCCAGGTCCAGCGTCCCGGTGGCTTCCAGTGCGCGCTGCACGGCGGCCTCATCGTTGCCGCTCCAACTGCGGAACAGGCCTTGGTGCGGGTAGCGGCCGCGGCCCACCAGGTCGCGGACGGTGATTCCGTCCGGGGCCGCGGGATGCTGGGGAAGCAGGCCAAGGGTGCGGGCCAGTTCGCGGGCCGGGCGGGCGTGGATGTCCTTGCCATCCAGGGTCACGGCTCCGGCTGCTGGCTTGAGGAGCCGGGACAGGCCGCGCAGCAGGGTGGACTTTCCGCAGGCGTTCGCACCAACGATCATGGTGACCCTGCCTTCGGGGATCCGGATGCTGAGCCGGTCCACCACGCAGCGTTGGTCGTATTGCAGTGTCAGGCCGTGTGCTTCCAGGACGGGCACGTCAGGCGTCCTTTCTGTTGGCTGTGACCAGGAGCCACAGCAGGAACGGGGCGCCGAGCGCGCCGGTGACCACTCCCACCGGCAGGACGGTGCCGTCCAGCAGCAGCGGGGCGAGGTTGGCGGCGAAGTAGTCCGCCGCGAGGACAATCAGGGCACCCACCAGGGCCGACGCCGGCAGGCCCGGCTTGCCGGTGAAGTGGCGGGCGATGGGCCCGGCCAGGAAGGCGACGAACGCGACCGGCCCGGCCGCCGCCGTCGCCACCGCCGCGAGCGATACCGCAACGACCACGAGGGCCAGGCGGGTGCCGGCGACGCGGAGCCCCAGTCCGCCGGCGGCGTCGTCGCCCAGTTCCAGGATGCGCAGCGGCCCGGCAAGGAAAACGACGGCCGGGACCAGCACCGCGAGCGCCAGGAACAGGATGCCGGCCCGGTCCCAGTTGGCGGAGTTCAGCGAGCCGTTCAGCCAGACCAGGGCATCGGCGGCGGTCCGGATATCGGCGCGGGTCATCAGGAAACTCACCACTGCCTGCAGGGCGGCGGCGATGCCTACCCCGGCCAGCACCAGGCGGTTCCCGGCCGCGTTCCCCCGGACGGGCCCGCGGTTCCTGCCGCTGGAGATCGCATGGATCAGGACGGCCACGGCGAGCGCACCGGCCAGCGCCGCCCCGGACACCGTGGTACCGGACGCGCCGAAAACGACGATGGCAACAACGGCCGCCGCGCTGGCCCCGGAGCTGATGCCTATGACATCGGGGCTGGCCAGCGGGTTCCGGAGCATCGTCTGGAAGAGGGCGCCGGCCAGTCCGAACGCAACTCCGATCATGGTTCCGATGACGGCGTGCGGAAGCTTGTTCTCCATCACGATGAAGCTGGCGCCCGGAATCTTCGGGCCGCCGGTGAGATGGTTGGCAACGATGGTGAAGAAGTCGGGGACGGTGACCGTGTAGCTGCCGAGCAGGACGGACACGAAGAACATCACCACTACGGCGGAGGCCAGCACGGCAGTCCGGTGGACCCTCACAGCCCGGCTCCCTTCCCGCGGCGGATCAGCCAGACGAAGACCGGGGCGCCGACGAGGGCGGTCATGATGCCGGCCGGGACCTCACCCGGGAGCAGCACCACGCGCCCGATGATGTCCGCCGCGAGCAGCAGCGCCGGAGCGGCTACCAGGGAGAAGGGAAGGATCCAGCGGTAGTCCGGACCGGTGAGGAAACGGACGGCGTGCGGCACCACCAGGCCCACGAAGCCGATGGGTCCCGCCAAAGCCGTGGCCGTGCCGCACAGCAGGACAATTCCCAGTGCGGTCACGGCACGGGCGGCGCCAACACGCTGCCCAAGCCCGCGGGCGGTGTCGTCGCCCAGGGCCAGGCTGTTGAGGATCCTGCCGCTCAGCAGCACAATGAGTGCGCCCGCAGCCAAGAAGGGCAGGCCGGGAAGGAGCACGGACCAGTCCCTGCCGGCGATGCCGCCGACCTGCCAGAACCGGAACCTGTCCAGGGTGTCCTGGCTGGAGACCAGGATGACGTTCATGAGGGAGGAGAGCCCGGCGCTCAGGGCAGCCCCCGCGAGCGCGAGCTTGACCGGCGTGGCGCCTTCCCGGCCCAGCGAGGCGATGAGGTACACCACGACGGCGGCGGTTGCGGCACCGATGAAGGCGAACCAGATGTATCCGGAAAGGCCGGTTACGCCGAAGACGTAGATGCCGGTCACCACCGCCAGGGCTGCACCGGCGTTGACACCGATGATGCCGGGATCGGCCAGCGGGTTGCGGGCAACTCCCTGCATGGCCGCGCCGGCCAGGCCCAGGGCGCCCCCGGCCAGCAGGCCAAGGACAGTCCGCGGAATCCGCGCCTGGACCACGGCGTGGTCGCCGTTCGCGGGATCGAACGCTGCGAGCGCCTGCCACACCGTGCCGAGCGGAACATCCCGGGCACCCACCGCCAGCGACGCCGCGGCCATGAGCACCAGCACGACGACGGCGGCAGCCAGCCAGGCGGCCCGCTTCCTTTCCGGGGCGTTGCCGCGGCGGGGAGCGGCCCCCGCCCGGGCCGGCACCCGGGTGCCGGTGTCCGCTGCGGGACGTGCCGTCGTCGTACTCATGGCGCTGGACCTACTTCACTGCATCCGCTGCGCCGGCGAGCTGCGGCAGGAAGGTGTCCAGCGACCACGGCAGGCTCAGCGGCGAGGATGCCGAGATGGAAAGGGTCAGGGTGTTGTCCGAATCGGCCACCAGGGCGCCGTTCTTGATAGCAGGGATCTGGCCCAGCAGGGGGTCGGCCCTGATGGCGTCCTTGGTGGACGCGTCGGGGACCCAGGTGACGAAGATGTCAGAGGCCAGCTCGTTGGCCTTTTCCGCGGACCACGGGATGTAGAACTCCTTGGAGCCCTTGGAGTTCTCTGCCACCACCGGTGCCAGGGTCATGCCGATTTCGGTGAGGAACCGGGGGCGGTTGTCGTTGGCCGTGTAGACGTTCACGCCGTCACCCTTGGCGGGCTCGAGGTTGCCGTAGATGAAGCTCTTGCCGGAGATCTGCGGGTACTTGGCGACCTTGTCCTTGACGGTGGCTTCGGTGTCCGCCACCAGTTGTGCTGCCTGCGCTTCCTTGCCCAGGGCTTTGCCGATGATGGTGGTTGAGTCCTGCCAGGAGGTCCCGTACGCCACCTGGGGGTGGGCCACCACGGGGGCGATCTCGCTGAGCTTCTTGTAGTCCTCCTCGGTGAGGCCCGAGTAGGCGGCGAGGATGACGTCGGGGCTGAGCTTGGCGATCTCGGTGAAGTTGATGCCGTCGGCTTCGGAGTACTGGACCGGTGCCTTGGCCGAACCGAATCCGGCGCCCAGTTGTTCCAGGGCGGCGTCCTTCCACGGGGTGGAGCCCTTACTGTTGCCGCCCCATTCGTTTTTGGGGACGCCGACGGGCACCACGCCCAGCGCGATGGCGACGTCGTCGTTCACCCAGGAAACGGTCGCTACCCGGGTGGGCTGCTTCTCGATGGTGGTACTGCCGAACACGTGCTCGATGGTGACCGGGAACGCCGTGCTGCCGCCGGCGCTGGTGGCGTCGGCTACGGAGGAGGCGGGGCCGGTGGAGCAGCCAGAGAGCGTGAGCGCAGCTGCAGCGAGGACGGCTCCCGCTTTGCCGGCGGACGAGAAGAGGCTCCGGCGGGTGGGCAGGGGACCAGGGAAAAGGGGGGACGTCACGGGGCTCCTTCAAGGGGGCGGATGAAAACTTAAGTAAGGCTAACCTATGTAAATCATCATTACGCAACATTTTTGTCACCTAATCCGAATTCGGTGACCAACGCCACATCCAGATGCCAATCCTTGGACAGTTGACTCCCAATTTGGCAGGATGGCCTTGCCGGGCCGGCCGAAGCCGCACCGGAACACTGAACATCGGACAGGACAACAGGAAATGCGCATGCAGAGGGCTGACACGGCCGCCGCTGCCATGGAGAGCGGGGTGGCCGCTTTGGCCTGCTCCGCGGAGACTGACTGACTCCCCTGTTACCTTGGCCCGGATCCGGGCCGCCCACTGCTACGAAAGTTCAGCCATGCAATCAGTCACGCCCCAGCAAATCCGCTCATCCTTCGTCAACGCCAGCCGCTCGGAAGCCGCGAAACTGACGCTTCCCAAAAACTTCGATTCCCTCGACTGGGACAGCCTGGAGTTCCTGGGCTGGCGGGACGGAAAGATGCCGCTGCGCGGTTACCTGGTGGTCCCCGGCCCGAAAGGCCTCACCGGAATCATGCTCCGGGCCCCCGAGGGAGGCACCCGGAAGAACCGCTCCGTGTTGTGCGAACTCTGCCGGGACGTCTTCTCCAAGGAGGACGTCCTGCTCTGGGTCGCCAAGCGCTCGGGCCAATCGGGGCGCGACGGCAACACGGTCGGCACCCTGATCTGCGCCGACTTCGTCTGCTGCGGAAACGTCCGGAGGGAACCGCCGGCCAACGAGATCAACCCGGACCCCGCCGTCGTCGTACAGCGCCAAATCCAGGGGCTGCAGGACCGCACGGCGCAGTTCCTGGCAAGGGTGCAGTCGAAGTAGCCGGCGCAGTCACCGTGCTGCCGGTTACCGCAGGACGATATCCACCGGGTTCGCCTCGGACCGCCAGGCGCCTTCTTCCCCCGGGCGGGGGCGGATGACGGGTGCAGTCAGGACACCGGAACGGTTGGTGCGTTTGTCACGCAGGATTTCGGTGACGGAGCCCAGGTGCCGGGACAGGTCGATCACGTTTTCGGGCGCAGCCAGCAGCAACTGGAACCCGAATTCGTGCAGCGCCTTGATCCCGGCACCTGCGAACTCCTCGGATGCGAGCACGAAGGCCTCGTCCATCATCACCGTGCCGTAGGTGGTGAAGCCCTGCTCGGCGATTCCCAGCTGGTAGCTCAGGGCGGCGGCCATGATGAACGCCGTGAACCGCTGCCGCTCGCCACCGGACATCGACCCGGTGTCGGCGTGCATGAACACCTCTGTCTTCCTGCTGCCGCCCTTCTTCCCTGAGGTGGGGGCGGCGACTTCGCGGTGTTCCTTGCACTGGATGAACAAGTGGCCGCGGACGTCCAGGACCTCGGCGCGCCAGCGCCGGTCCTCCGGCGCCTGCGAACCCAGCCGTTTGACCAGCGTCTCCAGGGACTTGTAGCGGGCGGTGAGCTCGCCGTCGTCGTCCCTGTCCGGGCCGTGACCGTCTGCGCGGCCTGACTCCGCCTTCGCGGGCCGGGTGTGCCGCGCCTTCAGCGCGTTCTGGATGGCGTCCTTGAACTGCTTGGCAGTGGGCGGCAGTGTCTGCTTGATGTCCAGTTCCAGGTAGCTGCCCTCATGGAAGTTCACCTGGGACAGGATGCCGTTCAGCGGGAGGATGCGGCTGGTGATGGAGCGCCGTTCCTCGTCCAGCAGGTGCAGCAGGGTGCTGAAGGACTCGTGCGTGCGCTGGTTGAAGAACTGCCGGAATTCGGCCTCCTGCGCGGGCAGGCCGTCGTTCACGATCGCGTGGTAGCGGGCCTCGAATTCACTGGCGGCGCCAATGCTGGTCCCGTGGTCGGCGGAGATGGCGCTGCCCCACTCCCGGACAAAACCTTCGAAGATGCGGGTGAGCCGCTCGGCCATGGCCTGTCCCCGCGACTCGGCGGCGTGCAGTTCGCCCAGCAGTGCCGTCCGTACCCGGTTGGCCAGGTTGTCCAGTTCATGCATTTCGGTGACGTCGCCGAATTCCGCGAAGTGCGGTTCGAGCGCTGCGGCCGTGGCGTCCGACGGCGGTGCCTGGGCCAGGCGGACGCGCGCGGCTTCCAGCAGCGCGTCCGCGCCCGTCAGCTGGCGGTCCAGGGCCTTGTATTCGCTTTGTAGGACGGCTGCCGACTCGGTGCTGGACTGGTGTTTCTGCCGGACCTCCTCGATGGTGGCGCGGAGCGGCTCCAGGTCCGCCTGGGCGGCCAGGGCATCCTTGAGCCGCTGCTCGATCCGGGCGAGCTCATCCGCCGCGACAGCCGCGGACACTTGTTCCCACGGACGGTCGTCCTCGGCGATGCGGCGCAGGGCATCGAGTTGGCGGCTCATGCCCTGGTGCGAGTCCTCGCGGCTCTGGGCCAGTTCTGCGGCCTTGGCCACTTCCTGCCGGAGGTCCTCCACCTGGGCGGCAACCAGTTCGAGCTTGGCGGCGTTGTCGAAACCGAGCACGTAGTCCTGGCGGCTGGTGAAGCGGTCGTCCTTCTCCACCGTGTGCCGGTTCCGCTTGACCACGCCGCCCAGGCTCAGGCCCTTCTCCAGGGCTGCGAGTTCGTCCGGATCCTCGACGCAGGGATAGGCAAAGTCCAGTGCGATCCGCTCGCGGACCCATTCGCCGGCCTCGGCCACCGCACCGGCGGCGAGGATGTCCAGCTTGGCCAGCAGGTCGCCGTCGCGCACGTCCTCCACGGCGAGCGCGCCGCCGGCCAGCGGCTTTGAGACGTCCACCGCCCGCAATGCCCCGCGGACGTTGTGGTCGTTGAGGTAGCGGGTCACGGCACCGAAGTGCTCCCCCGGCACCAGCAGGGTGGTGGCCAGGCTCCGGAGCGCGCGCTCCGCCGCCGGGCGCCAGCGCTCCTCCCCGTCGGCGAGGTCCATAAGCTCGCCTGCGAACGGCATCCGGTCCTCGGGAATGCCCGTGGCTGCGGCGATCGCGGCGCGGTTTTCAATGCTCGACGGCGGCAGGAGGGATTTGCGCGTTTTCAGTGACACGAGTTCCTGCTCGGCGGCCGCAAGCTCCCGTTTGCGGGTGGCATGGGCATCGAACGCCTCGAACCGCAGCTCCTGCAGGGCCTGTGAATCATCCTTCAGCTCGGCCGACCTCGCCGCCGCCTGTTCGTGGGCCTGCTCCCAGCCGGCCGCGCTCGACTCAAGCTGCAGCCCGGCGTCGGACAGTGCCTGCTGGGCCGCCTCTTCCACCTGGCGGCGAAGCTTCAGCCCCACCCGGGCGTTTTCCAGGGACTGCTCGATCGCCGAGATGGCGTTGCCGCCCTGGTTGTTGTAGTCGGTTTCGAGCTGCCGCAGGTCCTTGGCCAGGCCGTCACGGACAGCACGTTCGGCGCCGAGCTCCTTGGCCTTCGCCTGCGCCAGCTCGCGGAACCGGACCAGGGTTTTCTGGTGGACCTCGACCGCCAGCTTCTGCTTGTAGGCCTCGAACTCCTCCCCCACCAGCTCCCTGAGCCGGTTCGCGTCCAGCAGGGACTGCGCGTATTCACGGTTCAGTCCCGGCACCGGGGCCAGCTGGTCGCGCTGCTGCCGGACGTCCTCCAGCCGCTGGCGGATGGACATCAAGTTGCTGAACTCCTCCACCACGTCATCTGCGGCGGCCAAAGTCGCAGGGGCATCGAGCACCTGGTCGCGGAAGAACGTGTTGACGCTGCCGCCCAGCCCCTTCCCCGCCTGGATGACGCGCAGCAAGGGCAGCGCCTGGTCCGAGCTGATCCCCAGCAGCCGGCGGAAACGTTCAGCGAACGCCTTGTGGACATCGAACACCTGCGCGTGCGGGAAGATCGTTTCCAGGGCGCCCTTGGTGAAGCGCTTGTCCGCGATGCCTTCCACGGCTTCCAGGTCCAGCGGGACGTTGTCAATCAGGTAGAACCGGCCCACGCTGGACTCGGTCCCGTTCTTGGGCAGGTCGAACAGCGCAGAGACCGTCACCCGCGTGCCGGCGGCGTTGTCGAACGTCAGCGCGACGGCGGACCAGGTGGCACCCGGGCGCTGGAACGCGCTCGCCGAGCCGTCCCCCACGGCCTTGTCCCCCACCTTGCCGCGCATATAGGTGAAGGTGGTGCGCTTGTCCTCCACCGCACCGCCGGACCGCTGCGCAGCCGCCTCGTTGGACCGCGGCCGCGCATCGAACACCCGCAGCATGGCATCGAACAGCGTCGACTTTCCCACGCCGGAGTTACCCGTCAGCAAGGTGCCGTTCCGGTCCACATGCATGGTGTGCGCGCCGTGGAACGTTCCCCAGTTGACCACCTGCACCAAGGCAAGCCGCATCTGGCCCGGGTTGGTCGCGTCCCCGAGCGGGAGCATGCTTGCGATGGTCACTGTCCTGCCTCCTTAGCTGTGGTTGGGAACAACGACAGCGCTGCCGCCCCCGCCCCTTCGCCGGGCGGCATTGGTCCTGCGGACCATGCGCCCGGCTCCGACAGGCCCGATGCCACTCCCGGGGCGGCAGCGCCGTCGTCGTCATTCTCGTCCCCACCTTGGGCGTCAAACTCCAACAGTGCTTCCGTGCCCGTGGCGTCCGCCGAGGCCGCCACCAGCGCTTCGATGTGGGCCGGGATGTCGCCGATGTTTTCGAACGGCAGCGCCAGGGGCAAGGCGTTGGAGATGGTGTAGACATCGTCCAGGCCGGTGGGGAGCAGGAGTTGGCGGGCCAGGAGCTTGGTGATGGCACGGGTCACCACATCCGAGTCGCGGAGGGCATCCTGCTGGCCCGCCGGCTGGTAGTGCGCCACCAGGTCCGTGATTTCCTCCCGGGTGATGGTGGGGTCCGTCTGGGCGGTGACGTGCCGGTCCAGGAGCAGCCGGAGCCGGAGCAGCACGATGGTTTCAACCCGGCTCAGCGCGCGCTGCTGCCGCAGGATGCTGGACCGGGTGCTGCCGCCGATGACCTCCGGGTCAACGGGACGGAGGACCGCGATCTTCCGCTCATGGTCCAGCTGCAGGGTGAGGAACAGCTCGGAGAGGCGGCTCCGCAGGATCAACTGGTTGTCCAACAGGACCGTCCACAGCTTCTCGTCACGGCCGCCATCGATGTACGGGCCCTTGAGGAGCTTGACCAGCGCCTGCCGCACCTTCATGGGCAGCACGCCGGTATCGCCGGGGAACAGGGCTGCGCCGTCCACGAAGGTGTCACGGGGGGAGAACACTCCGGTGATGGGGCTCGGCGGCGTCGGGGTTTCGACAGGCTCAACCACCGGCTCGTCCAGGGCTGTCGTGATTTCATCAGTCATCTGAATCCTTTGCGAGCGTGACCACGGGCAGGTAGGCCCTGCGGGTGGAACCGTCTATCTGTTCGAAGTCCAGGCCGTCCCAGGCCCCGCGGTTGAAGTCGGCACCCCGATGCAGGGCTTCGGAGAGGAGGGCGCGGATGGTGTTGATGTGCTGCTCTTCGGGCGGCAACTGCTGCCAGGCGTCGGCCAGCGTCGAGGCCCCCGCCATGGCCGCGCGGACCACGGCGGGTTTGGCTTTTCCGGTCCTCGGCGAGCGCACCCGGTCCGAGTCGGTGAAGGCGATGGGATCGGCCAGGCGGGGCGGAGCCGCGAATTCGTCGGGATCGAACAGCTTCACCATGGACAGCGACTCGAAGCCCGCGTTGTACAAGACCGGGCCAGGCACCAGGCCGGGGCGTTCACGCTCGTACGGCAGTGACCGGATGGCCTGCTCCGCCTCCCGCAGCACCTGCCGGAGCCGCACCGACTGGCGGAAATCGTCACTCTGGACGTACGTGTTGAGGCTCTCGCTGAGCTTGCCGTAGATGCGCTGGATCTGGCTGTGCTGCTGCCGGAGCTCCGCCACCAGGTTCTTCAGGGTCTCCCGGTCCTCGGGCGAGAGGTCGTCCGCGAACTGGCGGCTCAGGACTTCGCCGATGGCGGACCGGAACCGGAGCTGCTGCTGCGGGTCCTCCAGGAAGGCGGTGAAGGACCGGAACGTCCGGCCCTCCGGGCTCTGGCGGAGCCGTTTGTCCGCCTCCAGCACCTGCGCCATGGTGGCGCCCTTGGTCAGCGACTCCTCGATGATCTGGTTGCGCAGGCCGCCCACCAGTTCCTCGATCCTGTCGCGCATCTTCTTGTAATCCGCGGGCAGGCTGGCGGCCAGGTCCAGGATGTTCCCGGCGGCCTCCACTGCCTCGTCATCGTCCAGGAGGCCGTCGAACTCGCCGGTGCTGATGTCCTGGATGAGCTGCCGGCGCTCCCCGATTTCCTCTTCCAGGGCCTCAAGGCGCGCACTCTGGTCCGGGTTGGTTTCGTTGGCGAGCTTCTCCACGTCCCCCAGCAACGTTCCCAGCCGGGAGCCGTTCAGCGTGGACCGTTCGCTGGAGAGGCTGTCCAGGAAGGCCAGCACGCGCGCTGCCGGTTCGGTGACCTCGTACACGATCTGGCCCGACTGGTTGCGGCGGGTCAGGAACTGCCGCCGGGTCCACTCGTCACCGAAGGATTTTCCGTTGGCCCCTCCGCCCAGCCCGGGTTCCTGGCGCCGCAGCTCCTCAAGGAAGGAGTCGACGTCGGCATGGAATTCTTCCAACGGCAGCTGCGGCCGGGTGCGGGTGAAGGAAGCCTGCAGCACCGCGATCACCCACGGCGCCGAACGCGTCAAGGCCCACGCCGGTCCCTTGGTGAGGAGTTCGAGGTCCCGAAGCCGGGCGCTGATGGCATCAGCGGATGACCTGGCGGAGCGGGGCACGCACTCTCCTTGGGCTCGGGTGGCGGGGGCGGCAGAGGGCGGACCGGAAAACTGCCAACTACAAGGTTAACGCAGGCCGCCGCGACCACTCCGTGACCTACCTCCGGGTAGTGTTTCGATCCCGTATCAACAGTCCCTCCAGCCCCACGCGCCTCTGGCTGGCGGCGAGGCAGTCCCCCTACGCTTCAACTACCGGTCTTCACCACAGCAGTCTTTCGCCACCGCAACGCCGCAGCAGGGGGATTCATGCAGTTCGATCTGAGCACAGTGGAAACAGCCACCTTGGTTTTCATCGGGACGCTGGTGTTCGGCGCGGTCCTGGCCGGATTCGTCCTGGCCGCCGGGCTGGTTGCCCTGGTGGTGCTGGGCGCCGGAAAGCTCACGTGGACCGTGCTGTCCACCACGCTCCTGGCAGTGGTCCACGGAATCAACGCCGGGTGGGACAAGCTGGTCCACCGCGCGGCCGCCGTCGATCTGTCCGGCGATTTCCAGGGGCAAACGGCCCCTGGCACGGGAACCTACCCGCGGGTAATCTTGAGTGACAGCTGAAGGGTTCTCCAACCCGGCGGATCCGTGGCTACACCGGCCATTCCGGCCCGAGGAGATAACCCATGAGCTCCGCAACTGACAGCCAGGCCAAAGACGCCCCGGCTGAGGAAATCCCCGTTCCGGCCGGCAATATCGGGGCCGGTGCTACCGCCGAGGACGCCCGGGCCGTCGCGGAGGCCGCCCGGGAAACCGGCTGGGACCGCCCCAGCTTCGCCAAAGGCCTCTACCTGGGCAGCTTCGACCTCGGCCTGGTCCACCCCTGGCCGGCCGCCGATCCGGCGTCCGTGGAAAAGGGCGAGGCCTTCATGGCCCGCCTGACCGAATACGCCAGGAGCATGTCCGGGCGGGTCATTGAACGGGACGCAAAGATTCCTGACGAGTACATCAAGGACCTGGCCGGCCTGGGCGTCTTCGGCATGAAGATCCCGGAGGAGTACGGCGGCCTGGGCCTCTCACTGGTGTACTACGGCCGGGCACTTGCCCTTCTCGGCAGCGTCCACCCCAGCCTGGGGGCGCTCATCTCAGCCCACCAGTCCATCGGCGTTCCGGAGCCGGTCAAAGTCTTCGGCACGCCAGAGCAGAAACGCGAATACCTTCCCCGCTGCGCTGCCGGCGCCGTCACCGCCTTCCTCCTCACGGAACCGGACGTCGGCAGCGATCCTGCCCGGATGGGCAGCACGGCAACGCCAACGGACGACGGCGAGGCCTACCTCCTGGACGGCGTGAAGCTGTGGACCACCAACGGCGTGATCGCCGAACTGGTGGTGGTGATGGCCCTGGTTCCCGCCCACACCGACGCCGCAGGCACCACCCACAAAGGCGGCATCAGCGCGTTCGTGGTGGAGATGGACTCGCCCGGCATCACGGTGGAAAACCGGAACGCCTTCATGGGCCTGCGCGGCATCGAAAACGGCGTGACCCGTTTCCACCAGGTGCGGGTTCCCGCCGCGAACCGGCTGGGCCGCGAGGGCCAGGGCCTGAAGATCGCCTTGACCACCCTGAACACGGGCCGCCTGGCGCTGCCGGCGCTGTGCGTGGCCTCGGGGCGTTGGAGCCTGAAGATTGCCCGGGAATGGTCCAACGCCCGTACCCAGTGGGGCCGGCCCGTGGGCGAACACGAGGCCGTGGGCAAGAAGATCGCGTTCATCGCGGCGTCCGCCTTCGCCTTGGACGCGGTCTTTGAACTCGCCGCCGAACTGGCCGACGCCGGGCAGAAGGACGTCCGCATCGAAGCTGCGCTCGCCAAACTCTGGGCCACGGAGATCAGCTGCCGGATCGCGGACGAGCTGGTGCAGATCCGCGGCGGCCGCGGATTTGAAACGGCGGAATCGCTGGCGGCCCGGGGTGAACGCGCGGTACCGGCCGAGCAGCAGTTGCGCGACATGCGGATTAACCGGATCTTCGAGGGGTCTTCCGAGATCATGCGGCTTCTGATTGCCCGGGAAGCCGTGGACGCGCATCTCGCAGCCGCGGGCGATCTCGCGTCCCTCGATGCGAGCCTTGCGGATAAGGCCAAGGCCGCCGTCGGCGCCTCCGGTTTTTACGCAAAATGGCTGCCCAAGCTGGTGGCGGGCGCCGGCATGGACCCCCGCTCCTACAGCGACTTCGGCAGGCTGGCGAAGCACCTGCGCTTCGTGGAACGCTCCTCGCGCCGGCTGGCACGGCAAACCTTCTACGGCATGGGCCGGTGGCAGGCAAAGCTGGAGCGGAAGCAGGCCTTCCTGGGCCGCATCGTGGACATCGGCGCCGAACTCTTCGCCATGACCGCCTGCTGTTCCCGCGCTGAGATGCTGCTTCGCACGTCCCCCGGTACGGCCGCGGGCGCCTACGAACTCGCGGATGCCTACTGCGAGCAGGCAAAAGTGCGGGTGGACGAGTCCTTCGACCAGTTGTGGCGGAACACGGACGACGCCGACCACGCATTGACCCGCAAAGTCCTCGCCGGTGACTACACCTGGCTGGAAGCCGGCGTGCTTGACCAGTCCGAGGGAACCGGCCCGTGGATCGCCGACGCCTCTGCGGGGCCGTCCCGGAAGGAAGACCTGCACCGCAAATACCGGTAAAACCGCAGGTCACAAAGTAATAAGCACGCTTGCTATCGGTGGTGGCGGGTGGTTGAGTTAGTTCATGAGCAGCTCAACGGACCCAGAGAACCTGCCTCCCCGCCATGCCCGGGAGGATGAGACTTCCCGCCGCGGCAACTCCCGCGCGGACGCAGCGGAGGATCCCGCCACGCGGTCGATCGACCAGGCACCGGCCCGTCCGCGCGAGCGGGAACGCGACCGGGACTACGTCGCCGCCCCGTCCGCGGAGCGGGAGTACCGGGCCGCCTCTGCCACTGCAGCGGCACCCGTGGTGGACCCGGCGCTCACGGACAGGGAAACCGCGGTCGCCCGCCAAAAGGAACGGTTCGGCGGCATCAAGGCCGGCTCAGCGTTCTTCGGCTGGCTCACCGCCACCGGGATGGCCGTGCTGCTGACCGCACTGGTGGCTGCCGCCGGGACCGCCGTGGGGCTGGCCAACAACACGGACGTCAACGCGGCCGTGAACCAGGCCGCGCAGAACAGCGGCACCGTGGGGCTGGTGGGCATCATCGTCCTGCTGGTGATCCTGTTCCTCTCCTACTATTGCGGCGGTTACGTCGCCGGGCGGATGGCGCGCTTCAACGGCGCAAGGCAGGGTCTCATGGTGTGGATCTGGGCCCTGATCGCGGCCGTCGTGGTCGCCATCCTGGGCCTCGTGCTGGGGCAGCAGTTCAACGTCCTGGCCAACCTCAACAGCTTCCCGCGGATCCCCGTCAACGAGGGACAACTGACCACCACCAGCATCACCGCAGCCGTGGTGGTGGCGGCCGTGGCCCTGGTGGGCGCCGTCCTCGGCGGCCTTGCGGGGATGCGGTTCCACCGCAGGGTTGACCGTGCCGGCTTCACCCCGGACAGCGAGTATTACGACGACGGCGAGTAGCCCGCAGGCGGCGCGCCGCTGCTAGGGGGACAGGATGTCGCCATCCACATAGAGCCACCGGCCGCCTTCGCGGACAAACCTGCTGGCTTCATGCAGAACCCCGCGGTCCGCGCCGTGCCGGTAATAGGCCTTGAACTCGACGGTCCCTTCGGTGTCGAAGGGACCGCCTTGGCTGGTGGCGACGATGTCAAGGCGCCGCCACTGCATGGCCGGATCCAGGTCGAGGCCGGCCGGGACCGTTGACGGGTGCTGGGTCCGCAACAGGTAGCCCTCATCCAGCCGGGCAAACGCACTGTAGCGGGACCGCATCAGCTGTTCCGCGGTTGAAGCTTCGGCCTTGCCGGAATGGAACCTGCCGCAGCACTCGGCGTACGGTTCGCCGGACAGGCACACGCAGTTTGCGGACTCATTCGATTCGGTCATCCGGTGATGCTGCCACATCGGGTAACAGCTTCGCTACAACCCTGTCCACGCCACCGCGCCCGGCGGCATGGCACGCCAAAAATCCGTATGGTTGAGAAGGAGCTTTGCCCCGGCGCTGTGCGCCGGCAGCGGGCCCGGGATGTTGGTGGAAAGGAGTGATGACGTGGAGCAACCTGACACTCTGGTCCTCAACCTGACCTTCTTCGGCACCATGGGCGTGGCCCTCCTGATGTTCCTGGTCCTCTTCCTCCTTGGGGCGCTTACATTGGTGCTTGCCGGACTGGGCCGGCTGGCGGGCCTCGTGGTGATGGCCCTGTTCGGAAAGGGCCCCCGGAAGGGCAGTGCGCTGTTGATGGCGGCACGGAGCGACAGCCCGGGGGGCCGCCCATCCTGGCGGGAACGTGCCGCCGCCTTGAAGCCGGCACGGCTCAGGGAGTCGCTGCGCACCGTCGTCGTACGCCACCCCAAACTTGCCGCAGCCCGGCCCGAGCCGCCTGTCCTGGCCGAAGACTGGGCCTCAGCCGTGGCCGAGGCCGACAAACGCGCCGAAGCCAGGGCGCGGGCCGCCGCGCCGGAAATCAAGCTCTCGGTGCGGGACCTTCCGGACCCGGCGGCGCCCGCCGACAAGGTTGCCCAGGTAGCCCCGCTGGTGGAATCCGCGCTGCACAACCACCGGCCGCCGCATGAAATGCCAAGGTCCTTCAAGAAGCCCGTGCCGCCGCATCCGGTACCGCCGCTGGATACCGGGTCCCTCGTTTCGCTCGCCGGCCCCAAGCAGGTCCCCAAGGGCAAAGCGCCGGAGAACGGCTAAGCCCTTACCCTGAGCAACCAACTGGGTTAGCGTGAAACCCATGGAATTCAGATACCTCGGAAACAGTGGCTTCAAAGTCTCGGAAATCACGTTCGGCAACTGGCTGACCCACGGCTCGCAGGTGGAAAACGACGTTGCCGGCCAATGCGTGCGGGCAGCCCTCGACGCCGGCATCAGCACCTTCGACACCGCGGATGTCTACGCGAACACCGCAGCGGAAACCGTCCTGGGCGAGGCCTTGAAGGGCGAACGGCGCGAGTCCCTGGAAATCTTCACCAAGGTCTTCGGCCCCACCGGCCCCAAGGGCAAGAACGATCTTGGGCTCTCCCGCAAGCACATTATGGAATCCATCAACGGGTCCCTGCGCCGGCTGCAGACGGACTACTTGGACCTCTACCAGGCCCACCGCTACGACTTCGAGACGCCGCTGGAAGAGACCATGCAGGCGTTCGCGGACATTGTCCGGCAAGGCAAGGCGCTTTACATCGGCGTCAGTGAGTGGACCGCCGACCAGCTCCGTGAAGGCCACCGGTTGTCCAGGGAACTCGGCTTCCAGCTCATCTCCAACCAGCCCCAGTACTCCGTGCTGTGGCGGGTCATCGAGGCGGAAGTGGTCCCGGCGTCGGAGGAGCTGGGGGTGTCCCAGATCGTCTGGTCGCCCATGGCCCAGGGCGTCCTCAGCGGCAAGTACCTTCCCGGCCAGCCGGCCCCGGAAGGCAGCCGCGCCACCGATGAAAAGGGCGGCGCCAAGATGATCGAGCGGTGGATGCGCGACGACGTCCTGGCGGGCGTGCAGGACCTGAAGCCGATTGCCGCCGAAGCCGGGCTGACCATGCCGCAGCTCGCCGTTGCGTGGGTCCTCCAGAACCCGAACGTGGCGTCCGCGATCGTGGGTGCGTCCCGGCCGGAACAGATCGCGGATACCGTTGCGGCGGCAGGGGTGCGGCTGGATGCCGAGGTCCTCAAGAAGATTGACGACGCCATCGGCGGCCTGGCCGAACGCGACCCGGCCCAGACCAAGTCGCCGGCCACCCGGGAAGCCTGAATGGCCACCCCGGCCGATCTCCCCGAGCTGGCGGTCACCGGATCCACCGGAGGCCTGGGCGGCATGCTGGCGCGGCAACTTGCAGGGTCCGGATTCGCCCAGCGGCTGCTGGTGCGCGACCCCGCCCGGGCTCCGGAACTGGCAGGCGCCTCCGCCATGGTGTGTTCCTACGGCGACGGCGCAGCCTCCCGGCAGGCCCTGGATGGCGTGAAGCTCCTGTTCATGGTGTCCGCTGCCGAGGCCGAAGACCGGCTGCAGCAGCATTACGCGTTCGTTGACGCAGCCGCCGACGCGGGAGTCCAGCATGTGGTGTACACGTCCTTCTACGGCGCCGCCCCGGATGCCACGTTCACCCTGGCGCGGGACCATTACGCCACGGAGGAGCGGATCAAGGCCTCCGGCATGGACTTCACCTTCCTGCGGGACAACTTCTACCTGGACTTCCTGCCGCTCATGGCTGGAGAGGACGGCGTGATCCGCGGCCCCGCCGGAGACGGCCTGTTTTCCGGGGTGGCACGGGAGGATGTGGCCCGCTCCGCCCACGCAGTGCTCCGGGACCCGGCGATCCACAAGGGAATGACCTACAACCTGACCGGACCGGAAGAACTGACCATGGCGCAGGCCGCCCGGGTGCTGAGCGACGGAACCGGACGGACGGTCAGCTACCACCCGGAGACCGTGGAGGAAGCCTACGCCTCCCGGGCGTCCTACGGCGCTCCGCAATGGCAGCTGGACGCATGGGTGAGCACCTACACCGCAATGGCGGCCGGCGAAATGGCAGGGCTTTCACCTGACGTGCACGGCTTGACCGGCCAGGACCCCATCAGCCTGGCCGAGTTCCTGACGCGGCCAGTCCTGTAGCGTTCCGCTCCCCGGTCCGTGGGCTGTTGACGGACCGGGGATCCCGGCGTAGACCAGTGGCTAGGCGCCGCCACCCCGGCGGAGCACGGCCCACAGAATCCCGGCGCCATGACACAGACCAGAGAACACAGCCAGCCAGTGGCCGCGGAAGCCCCTCCGGTATCCGCGGGCCCGTCGGAGGGTCCCCTTACTCCCGAGGAACTGCAGCTCTCCGCCCGCAACCATTCAATGCCGCTCGAAGCGCTCCGCCGAGACCTCACGCCTCCCGGGCTGCACTACGTACTCACGCATTTCGATATCCCGGACATCCAGGCCACCTCCTGGCACCTGCGAATCCGGGGAGCGGTGGAACGGGCCCTGGAGCTTAACCTGGCAGCCCTCCGCAGGGCCCCGGCCATCACCGTCCCGGTCACCCTTGAATGCGCGGGCAACGGCAGGTCGCTGCTGGAGCCGCGGCCCCTCAGCCAGCCGTGGGTTCTGGAAGCGGTGGGCACGGCGCGATGGACCGGTGTTCCGCTGGCCTATCTGCTGGATAAAGCGGGAATACAGCCCGGTGCCCTGGAAGTGGTCTTCACCGGCGCGGACGCGGGGGTTCAAGGCGGCGTCCCGCACCACTACGCACGCAGCCTTCCGGTCCGCGAAGCCCTGCGTCCCGACGTCGTCCTTGCCTACGCCATGAACGGCGCCGAACTGCCGCCGCAGCATGGTTACCCGCTGCGGCTGGTGGTTCCGGGCTGGTACGGGATGGCGAGCGTCAAGTGGCTGGAGTCGATCGAAGTGGCGAGGGAGCCGTTCACCGGGTTCCAGCAGCAGTCGGCCTACAGGTACCAGGCCACCGCGGACGACGCCGGCAGGCCGGTTTCGAGGATCAGGGTGCGTTCGCTGATGGTTCCGCCGGGTATCCCTGACTTCTTCACCCGCCGGCGGTTTGTCCGCCCAGGCCCGGTCATCCTGCAGGGCCGGGCGTGGTCCGGGGAAGGTGCCGTGGCCGGCGTCGAGGTGGCCATCGATGGCACCTGGCTGCCCGCCCGTTTGGACAAGCCCGCGGGCGGCTACGCGTGGCGGGGGTGGAGCATGACGTGGGAGGCCGCACCCGGTGAGCATGTCCTGGCCTGCCGCGCCACCGACACCACCGGTGCCACCCAGCCGCTGGAGCAGAACTGGAACTACCAGGGGATGGGCAACAACGTGGTGCAGCGGGTCACGGTCACGGTGGAGTGAAGCCGGCGGGGCCGGGGCTATACTCGGTGCCAACCATGACCAGCCTCCCTTCCTCCCCCGCCAGCGTCCGAATTGATGCGTGGTTGTGGGCCATCCGCGCCTACAAGACACGGTCGGCCGCCACCGCAGCCTGCCGCGCCGGGCACGTCCGCCTCAACGGCAGTCCCGCCAAGGCTTCCGCGACGCTGGTCACGGGAGATACGGTGACGGTGCGCATGTCCGGGTACGAGCGCATCCTTGAGGTCCGGCGGCTGATCGCCAAACGGGTGGGAGCCGAGGCCGCCTCCCACTGCTTTACGGACCACACTCCCCCGCGGCCCGTCCTGCCGGCGCTGGGTCTGCCGCAGCGCGACCGGGGTGCCGGGCGGCCCACCAAGAAGGACCGCCGGGAGATGGAGCGCCTCAAGGGGCCGGCCTGACCGTTCGCCCCTGGGTCAGCTTTTGGTCCGTGCCCGCACGAGGTTCGCATACGGCAGTTTCCCGTATTCCTCGACAAAGCCCGTGTGGTAATCCGCTTCGGCCTGGTTGAGGGATTCGGCGGCCAATTCCTTCCACGCAACCAGCAGCGTGCCCGCATCCCTGAGTTGCCAGATGAGCCGGCCATCCCAGTGGCCCGGTGGCTTTCCGTGTCCGAAGTCCAGGAACTCCTGGATCTGCCGCCTCAGCCCGCGGTTGCCCTTGCTGCCCGGGCCGGCTTTGCCGAGGTACAGGACGGCTGCGGTGTCCAGCCAGGAAGCTCGAAGGTCCTGCACCGGCAGGGAGGGATCTTTCTTCTTGAAGACACCGGCGGTGCTCTTTGTCAGGAATTCCGGCTGGAACGTGTCCGGCGCCATCACGGCGAAAATACCCGTTCCCCGCGGGACCCGCATGGCGTCAAGGTCCTTCAGGGGCCGGAAGCCCAAGAAGCCGTCGTCTTTCAGGCCCTTCCTGGTGAACTGCATCCTCACATTGAAGCATCCCGGCAGTACAGCCCCGGTTTCCGGTAAACGCCCATCCTCCTCCCAGGAAGACTGGCTACCATTGCCCCGTGCCACCCCTTGAGATCCTTGTTTCCTCCTGGCGCCTGGACTGGGCCGCCACGGCTTTCGTCGTTGCCGCCGCAGCCCTGTACGGGTGGGGGATGCGTTCAGCCGGACGGAAAGGCCACCGGTGGCCGGCCTGGCGCGCGGTGGCGTTCTACGTCCTGGGCCTTGGTACATTCGTCATCCTGACCTGCGGTTTCACCGGCGTGTACGGCCCGCAGCAACGGTGGGCCTTCACCCTCAAGATTTCCCTGCTGCTCTTTGTGGTTCCGCTGCTCATCGGCCTGGGCAAGCCGCTGACGCTGGCGCGTGCGGCGTTGCCGGACCACGGAATCAGGGTCTTTGACGCCGTACTCTCCAGCCGTCCGGTGCGGTTCGTCAGCAATTCATTCGGCGCACCCCTGCTGGGGCTGGCGCTCTTCTCCACCTTCCTCACCCCCGCCTTCTACACGCTGCGGACCAACCCCGCGGCCGACGCACTGCTCACGCTCGGCGTCCCCCTGCTGGGCATGCTCATGGCACTGCCCATCATCGAAGAATCCAACTTCCAACGGTCCAGCGCCTACCTGACCCTGGAATTCATGTTCGTGTTCATTGAGCTGCTCATCGACGCCGTCCCCGGCATCCTCCTCAGCCTCAACGGCCAGGTCCTCGACCATGCACTGACCGTCCCGGATCCCCAGTGGTGGTTCCGGGACGCCCTCCAGGACCAGCAGTTCGCAGGGAATCTGCTCTGGTTCATCTGCGAGGTGGTGGACCTGCCGCTGATCATCCTCATGTTCATCCGCTTCTCGCGCAGCGACAAGCGGGAAGCCGTGGCTTTCGATGAACTGACCGACGAGCAGCTCGATGAGCTCCACAACCAGCACCTGCGCGGCCGCCACTAGGCTGGCCCGGGCCAAAAAATCAAGTGTGCCCACCGCTCGCCGCGGAAGCGTAGAGTGACATAGGACGCCTGATTCTGGACGCCTCGCTGCAAAGGGAGAAATCGTGACAATTGATTGGGACGAAAAAAAGGCCCTGCTACAGGAACCGAACATCGCGAAGGTAACCCAACTTTGCGAAGAACTGATGGAAAAGAAGCCCGGTTCCACCGTCCCCTACATCGACCCCGTCCATGACGAAGACGAGTGCAGAATCATCAGCCTCCAGGCCAGCCCGGGCAAGGGCACCGAATCAGGGTTCGTCTCGCTCTACAACGACGACGAGGCAGCCCGCCGCGCCACCCAGATCTACGAACTCGCCGAACTGGATCCGCAGTACGTCATGCCGTGGAACGCCTACCCCTGGATCCGCGACAGCGGCAGCCCGTCGGCGCTGAGCGTCCAGGAGAAAACCGACGGCCTGCGCCCCTTCCGCCAGTTCCTCAAGATCAATTCCCGCGTCTCGGCCGTCATCGCGCACGGTACGGACGCCTCGACGTTCCTGACTCTCTTTGAGAAGACCTACCACTCGTCGTTGAAGAACAGCGGCATCAAAATCTACAAGGCCTCCGCCCTCGGCGGCAGGGCCTTTGCTGTTTCAGAGGCCAAGCAGGAAGAGCTGCTCGCCAAGAGCGTGGAAACCTACCGTGATGCCATGCAGCGGGCGGGCATCCAGCACCTCTAGGGCTGGATCATCGAAGTCGGGCTACGGCGCCTCAAACAGGCGACGCCGGTGCTTCAACTCCTTGATCCACGCCCGGGTTACCATCGCCGGAAAGGGTGATCCGCCGTCGCCGCCCGCCGTGGAGGCGTTCCCGACGGCGAAGGCCGTCCCTGCCTCAAGGTCGGCCAGGAGCGGCCCGGCAGCCTTCAGCGCCAACTCCACCACCGCGGCGGCCGCACGCGCCGGCAAACCCAATGCCGTTGCCCAGGCCAGGAAATGCCGGTGGGAGATGCCGATCCGCTTGCCGCCCAGGGTGAGCGCCAGGGTCTTGTCCCCGTAAACCACGGTGGAGGGGATGTCGTACACCGGGGCAATTCCCCATTCCCCGCCCGGGTCCTGGACCATGGATACGTTCTTGGCGTGCAAGTCGCCGTTGCCCGTGAGCCATGCAAAGGCGGCCTGCAGGGCGAGGTTCCGAAGGGCAGGCAGCGGCGCCGCGCAGTGATCCGCCAGCGCGCGGCAGACCTGCCCGTACCCCACGTTGTACTTGTCCGCGGGGTAGAGCTTGAGCACCTGCGCCCCGTCTTCAACGGCAAGGCGCTGGACGTCGTCCGGACCGCCGCCAGCGAGCGGAACCCGGTCGAAGCGTTCCACCAACAGCCCGGGGCGTCCGGCGACATCGTGGATCATCCGGACCCGGCTAAGCGGAATCCGGAGCTTCGCGGCGTAGCGGAACATGATGAACTCGTTCTCCACCACATGCGGGAACTCGGGTGCATTGAGTTTAAGGATGTACCGTTTCCCCGCAGTAGCCACCGGCAGCGAGATCATTCCTGCGGACAGCTTGTCCTGCACCCCGGCGAGCGCTACGGGATCGATCAGGTCGGGGTCTCCGATGAGCTGGTCGAAATCCACCGGCTGCCCTGGATCCAGGCGCACGGCGTGTTCGTCCGGGTCCAGCGGCTCCCCATGGCCAACCACCTGGACGTCGCCCACCGGATTTCCGCCGGCCGCGATGAGCAGGGTGAGGTCGTCGTCGGCGCTGGCCTTGATGGACCGCCGGAGCGCGTTGAGGCGGCGTCCTTCGGGCAGCAGCCCCGTGAAGTAGGGCGGAGCGGCGCCGGCGGCGGACAGCACGGGTTGGTCCGTAAGGGGGAGCGAACTGGCGACGGCGGGCCTGCCGGATGCCAGGTACGCGGGCAGGTAGCTGAAGCGGGTGCCGCCGTGGTGCCGCTCAAGCCGGGCGGCCAGGACCCCGGCCTTGTACACGTCTGCCACGCGGTGCCTCATTCGCCGGTTCCACCGTCCCCGGCCGCCGACCGTGCGAGCGTCCGGGCGGCGTGGCTGGCCCGTGGCACGACCTCGAGTTGGAGCCCCAAAGCATCCAAGAGGGCAAGCAGCGAGTCCACCTGGACACTGGGCTTGCCCTGTTCCACGAACCGGACGAAGCGCTCGGAGACGCCGGCAATGTCCGCCAGGTCGCGCTGGTTGAGCCGCAGGGCCTTGCGCCGCGCGCGTACCTCCAGGGCCACCTGCCCCATCAGGGAATCAGTCACTACACCTCCCAGGCACGATCGTGCCGATTATGGCCAAGTTAGCACCTTGGGAGTGAAAAGATAAGGCCCAGGGCCTGGCAGGCGGTACGTTCGTGCCGACTAGCGTAATAGCCAAGCGGGACCAAACTGTCAGGGAATTTCCAGGCGCGAAGGCGCATACTCGTACGTACCTGACCGCCGGCCAAAGAAGGCTCCACCGTGACGTCCGCCCCCACCCGCCCGATCGCCGCTGTGCCCGCGGCACCTGCCGCGGCCCCCGTTCGCCGGTGTGGTGTTCAGCCCGGCGTTGCGGGGCCGGGGTTGCTGCCATGACCGGGTTCATCGACGGCCTCATGAACGTCAGCCCCCTGGTGGCGTACATCGCGGTGTTCTGCCTCGTCTTTGCCGAGGACGCATTGTTCATCGGCTTCGTCATCCCGGGAGAAACCGCGGCCGTCCTGGGCGGAGTGGTGGCCAGCCGGGGCGAAGTCCAGCTGGGGGCGATGATGGCCCTGGTGGTCGCCGCCGCGATCGTGGGCGACAGCGTGGGGTACGAGGTAGGCAAGCACCTGGGCAGCCGCATCCTGAAGACCAGGGCGCTGGCCCGGCACTCCGAAAAGCTGCAGAATGCCCAGGACCTGCTGCGCCGGCGGGGCGGCTCTGCCGTCTTCCTCGGGCGTTTCACCGCGTTCTTCCGGGCGGTCATGCCCGCCCTGGCCGGAACCTCGCGGATGCCGTACGGCCGCTTCCTTGTCTACAACGCTGCGGGCGGCGTGGTGTGGGGCATCGGCTTCGTCCTCCTGGGCTTTTTGGCGGGCAACTCCTATGAAGCCGTGGCCCAGGCAGCCGGCCGGGACATCGCCGTCGTCATCGCCGCGGTGGCGGTGGCCGCGCTGGTTGCCTGGCACTTCCGCTCACGGCGACGGCGGCAGGACCGCCGCGCCGCGGGGCAGCAGCGGGACTAGGGAGGGCTTGACAGTGACTGTGACGGGTGCCATATTTAAGGCGTGAACCTGTCAGACAGCCGGACAGCAGGACAGCCTGCTTACCGTCCCCTTGCCCGGCTGAGTGCTGCCGAGGCGGTGTTCAACACCCTTCGCGCGGACATCGAGTCCGGCACCCTGCCGGTGGGCAGCAAGCTCAGCTCGGAGGCCACCCTGTCCCAGCAATACGGGGTCAGCCGCTCGGTCATCCGGGAAGCGCTCCGCTCCTGCACCGCCTTGGGCCTGACGGTTACCCGGACCGGCAAGGGCACGTTCGTCATTGCCGGCAAGGTAGCCAACGACCTCACCCTGGGGCAGTACTCGGCGCGTGACCTGACCGAGGCCCGCCCGCACATCGAGGTCCCGGCCGCCGGG
Organism: Pseudarthrobacter sp. efr-133-R2A-89; assembly: GCF_030209315.1. NCBI lineage: Bacteria > Bacillati > Actinomycetota > Actinomycetes > Micrococcales > Micrococcaceae > Pseudarthrobacter > Pseudarthrobacter sp. efr-133-R2A-89. The sequence continues at coordinate 32,163 of NZ_JARVSE010000002.1, forward strand.
CTGGCCGCACAGCGGCGTACCGCTGAAGAACTGGATACCCTCCGTGACATCGTGGCGGCCATGGCCACGGAAACCGACCCCGAGTCCTGGGTGGCCCTGGACTCCTCCTTCCACGCCGCCATCGCCCGCGCCAGCGGCAACAGGGTCTTCGCCAGCGTGGTGACGGACATCCGGGATGCACTGGCACACCAGTCCGAGACGCTGAACATGGTGGCCGACCGCCAGCACGCCTCCGACGTGGAACACCAGCAGATCCTGGCCGCCATCGAGGCAGGCTCCGCGGACAACGCCCGCGCCGCCATGGCCCACCACCTGGAAGCCGTGGGCGCCGCCCTGGACTCCATCCTCAACAACTAGACATATCCAACCAACCCTTCCAAGGACGCCATGCCATCCCCCGTGTTTTCCGCTGCCCACACCGCTGCCCCGGATGGGGCGGCCCTGCCGCACCACACCCCGCTGGTGGCCGCCGTCCGTGACGGCCTCGTGGAGAGCGTGCACTACGGCTCGGCAATCGCCCTCGCGGCTGACGGGTCCGTGGCGGCAGCCGCCGGTGATCCCCAGGCCCCCTTCTACCCGCGGTCCGCGCTCAAGCCGCTCCAGGCCGTCGCCATGGTCCGGGCCGGCCTGGACCTTCCAGCCGACCTCCTGGCCCTCGCCGCCGCAAGCCACTCGGGCTCCGCGGCCCACCGCGACGGCACCCGGCGCATCCTTGATCTGCACGGGCTGGCCGCCACCGACCTGGAGAACAGCTTCGACCTGCCCTACGGCACCGCCGAACGTGAGGACTGGCTGCGCATCGGCGGCGGGCCCACGCAGACCACCCAGAACTGCTCCGGAAAGCACGCCGCCATGGCCGCGACCTGTGTCATCAACGGCTGGCCCGTCCGGGGCTACCTGGATCCCTCCCACCCGCTGCAGCAGCTCGTGGCGCGGACCGTCACCGAGCTGACCGGAGAGGCACCTGCCGCACTGAGCACCGACGGCTGCGGCACCCCGCTGTTCGCCCTCACCCTGGGCGGCATGGCCCGCGCGTTCGGCCGGATCGCCCGGGCGGCTTCCCTTGCAGCCACGGACGACGACGGCCGGCCCGGTTCCGGAAGTGCAGAAGCCGCCGTCGGTCTGGCCATGCAGCAGCACCCTGGCATGGTTGCCGGTGAAGGCCGGGACGTCACCGACCTGATGCGGCTGCTCCCGGGCGCCGTGGCCAAGGACGGCTTCGAGGGCGTCCAGCTGGTGGGCCTGGCCGACGGCAGTGCCGCAGCCGTCAAGATTTCCGACGGCGGTGACCGCGCCCGGATGCCCGCCACCGTCCGCCTGCTGGAGGCGCTGGGCGTGGACATCGAACCGCTCGCCGGTATCGCCACCGCCCCCGTCCTGGGCGGCGGCCACCAAGTGGGGCAACTTCTGGCCACCGATTTCCTGGATTCCACTCCGTCCACGCCCGACAACGAAGCCCTGTGAGGACCCCATGACCATCATTGACACTGCCGACGTCCGTTCCGAGCACGACCTGCTCGGCGACCGCGACGTGCCGGCGAACGCCTACTGGGGCGTGCACACGCTCCGGGCCGTGGAGAATTTCCCCATCACCGGCCAAAAACTGTCCTCCAACATGCACCTGGTCCGCGGGCTGGCCGCCGTCAAGCTCGCGTCCGCCCGGACCAACCGTGAGCTGGGACTCCTGGACGCCGACCGCGCCGAGGCCATCGAGCAGGCATGCCAGGACGTCATGGCCGGCCGGCTTGCCGACCAGTTCGTGGTGGACGTTGTCCAGGGCGGTGCCGGGACGTCGTCGAACATGAACGCCAACGAGGTCATCGCCAACCGTGCCCTGGAAATCCTGGGCCACCCCAAGGGCGACTACGCCAGGCTGCACCCGAACGACCACGTCAACCTCAGCCAGTCCACCAACGACGTGTACCCCACCGCCGTGAAGCTGGGCACCATCTTTGCCGCCCGCGAGCTGCTGGCCGCACTCGAAGAACTCGAGGACGCCTGCGCCGCCAAGGCCATGGAGTTCCGCACCGTGGTCAAGATGGGCCGCACCCAGTTGCAGGACGCGGTCCCCATGACCTTGGGGCAGGAGTTCGGCAGCTACGCCGTCACCATCGGCGAGGACCGGCTCCGCCTGGCGGAGGCCGAACTGCTGATCCACGAGATCAACCTCGGCGCCACCGCCATCGGCACCGGCCTGAACGCCCCGGCGGGTTACGCCGAAGCGGCCTGCCGGCACCTGGCGGAGATCACCGGCCTGCCGCTGGTCACCGCCGTCGACCTGATTGAAGCCACCCAGGACGTGGGGGCCTTCGTGCACCTCTCCGGCGTGCTCAAGCGTGTTGCGGTCAAATTGTCCAAGATCTGCAACGACCTGCGCCTGCTCTCGTCAGGACCCCGCGCCGGATTCGGGGAGATCAACCTTCCCGCCGTTCAGTCCGGCTCCTCGATCATGCCCGGCAAGATCAACCCGGTAATCCCCGAGGTGGTCTCGCAGGTGGCCTATGAGGTCATCGGCAACGACGTCACCATCACCATGGCCGCCGAAGCCGGGCAGCTCCAGCTCAACGCCTTCGAACCGATCATCGTCCACAGCCTCCACAAGAGCATCTCCCACCTGGAAGCCGCCTGCCGCACCCTTACGGCCCGCTGCATCAATGGGATTACCGCCAACACCGAACACCTGCGCCGTACCGTGGAGCAGTCCATCGGCCTGGTCACCGCATTGAATCCCCACCTCGGCTACGCCACCGCCACCGCCATCGCGCAGGAAGCACTTGCCACCGGCAAGGGTGTGGCTGAACTGGTCCTCGAACACGGGCTCCTCACCGATGCCCAGCTCCAGGACCTCCTCAGCCCGGAACGCCTGGCAAACCTCAGCAAGTAGTCCCCACCTGCTCCCTCGCCTCGCACGCTCGGCCAGGGCACCCGGCAGGCGTGGGCCCACCACCCCCCAAAGGACACTCCAATGACAAATTCCCCCCTTCCGGACCATTTGATTGATGGTGGTCACGCGCATGCGTCTGAGACTTCCCTGCACGCGGAGGACAAGGGTTACCACAAGAACCTCAAGCCGCGGCAGATCCAGATGATCGCGATCGGCGGTGCGATCGGTACCGGCCTGTTCCTGGGCGCCGGCGGCCGCCTCAACGCCGCGGGCCCGTCCCTGGTCATCGCGTACGCGGTCTGCGGGTTCTTCGCGTTCCTGATCCTCCGCGCCCTGGGCGAACTGGTCCTGCACCGCCCCTCCTCAGGCTCCTTCGTCTCCTACGCCCGCGAATTCTTCGGCGAAAAAGCCGCGTTCGTCTCCGGCTGGTTCTACTGGATCAACTGGGCCACCACCACCATCGTGGACATCACCGCCGCCGCCCTCTACATGCACTTCTTCGGCAACTACATCCCCTGGATGGCCGACGTCCCGCAGTGGGCCTGGGCCCTGACCGCCCTCATCGTCGTCCTCGCCCTGAACCTCGTCTCCGTGAAAGTCTTCGGCGAAATGGAATTCTGGTTCGCCCTGATCAAAGTCGCCGCCCTCGTCGCATTCCTCATCATCGGCACCTACTTCGTCATCTTCGGCACCCCCGTAACCGGCCAGCAAGTCGGCATCAGCCTCCTGACCGACCACGGCGGGATCTTCCCCACCGGCCTGCTCCCCATGATCATCCTCATGCAAGGCGTCCTCTTCGCCTACGCCTCCATCGAACTCGTCGGCACCGCCGCCGGCGAAACCGAAAACCCCGAAAAAATCATGCCCAAAGCCATCAACTCCGTGGTCTTCCGCATCGCCGTGTTCTACGTCGGCTCCGTCATCCTTCTCGCCCTCCTCCTGCCCTACACCACCTACCAAAAAGGCGTCAGCCCCTTCGTCACCTTCTTCGGCTCCATCGGCGTCCAAGGCGTAGACGTCATCATGAACCTCGTCGTCCTCACCGCCGCCCTGTCCTCCCTGAACGCCGGCCTCTACTCCACCGGCCGGATCCTGCGCTCCATGTCCGTCAACGGCTCCGCCCCCCGCTTCGCCTCCCGCATGAACAAAGCAGGCGTCCCCTACGGCGGCATCGCCATCACCGCCACCGTCTCCCTCCTCGGCGTCCCCCTGAACTACCTCGTCCCCGCCGACGCCTTCGAAATCGTCCTCAACATCGCCTCCGTCGGCATCATCATGACCTGGGCCACCATCGTCCTGTGCCAAATCCAACTCAAACGCTGGGCCGACAAAGGCTGGGTCCAACGCCCCACCTTCCGCATGTTCGGCGCCCCCTACACCGGCTACCTCTCCCTCCTCTTCCTCATCGGCGTCCTCATCATGGTCTTCATCGACTCACCCCTGACCATGCTCGTCACCGCCATCGCCTCCATCCTCATGACCGCCGGCTGGTACGCCTGCCGCACCCGCATCCGCCACATCGCCGAAACCCGCGACGGCTACACCGGCACCTCCCCCGTCATCGCCAACGCGCCGGCGAATACCTTCAAGAAGTAACAGCCTTCGGGCTTAACCGCCGACGGCGGCACCTGGGTTCTGGAATCCCCGAACCCGGGTGCCGCCGTCGGGCGTTTAATGCGGTGGTTCTCCTACTGCGACGGTTTGACCACCATGGCTGAGCCGCCGCCGCGCCTGACCGGCTCCGCGGCGGCGAGGGTCCGGCCGTCCTTCAGGAATTCGATGGCGGTGGCCGCCCCGATCTCCGAGGCGGAGGTGAAGGAGTCGCCGGACGGGGTCAGGGTGTGGCCGAACCGCGACGTCAGGGCTGCCCCGTACTTGTCGATGAAGGCAGGCTCGGCCGTGACGCTGGCCGTGTTCCGTTGCGACGCACGCGGCGCGGCGATGGCGTCCGGGGTGCTCATACCCAGGTCGATCCTGTTAACCAGGGTCTGCAGCACCGTGGTGATGATGGTGGAACCACCCGGGGAGCCCAGGGCCAGGAACGGCTTGCCGTCCTCCAGCAGGATGGTGGGCGACATCGAGGACCGCGGCCGCTTGCCCGGCTCAATCCGGTTGGGATCGGTGGCGCTGTACACCGTGGAGAAGTCCGTGAGCTCGTTGTTCAGCAGGAAGCCACGGCCGGGGACCACCATGCCGGACCCGCCGGTCTGTTCGATGGTCAGCGTGTACTCCACCACGTTCCCCCACTTATCGGAGACGGTCATGTTGGTGGTGGAGATGTTTTCGGTGTCCTTCTCCTCGGCGGCAGCAGCCGGGCCGGCCGGGCAGGTGCCGTCGTAGGAGGTCACGTCGCCGGGCAGGACCGGCTTGGTTGCGGCATGGGTTGGGTCCAGCTCGCAGGCGCGTTCCTTGCCGAAGACGGGGTCCGTCAGGGCTTTGGTGGGGACTTTCACGAAGGCGGGATCGCCAACGTATTTCCCGCGGTCGGCAAACGCCAGGGCACTGGCTTCGAGGTAGTGGTGCAGGACGGCCGGCTGGTCTGCCTTCAAGGCCGGCAGGTCGAAGACGTCCAGGATGTTCAGGGACTCCCCGACGGTGGTGCCGCCGCTGCTGGAGGGGGCCATGCCGTAGACGTCATAGCCGCGGTAGTTCACGTGGGTGGGGTCCTGGTCCACGGCCTTGTAGTGTTCCAGGTCCTCCGCCGTCATGGAGCCAACGGGAACGGGAAGCCGGTCCTTCTTGTCAATGGTCAGATCCACGGGAGGCTTTTGGACGGTGTTGGCGATCTCGTCGGCGAGCGGGCCGTTATAGAACGCGTCCATGCCGTTGCGGGCAAGCAGCCGGTAGGTGTCCGCGAGGTCGTGGTTCTTGAAGACCGAGCCCACCTCCGGCAGCTTGCCGCCCTGGAGGTACAGGTCCTTGGTGGAGGTGAACGCCGCGAACCGCCTCTGGTTGTCCTGGGTCTGGTTGCGGAATGTCTCGTCCACCACGAAACCTCGGTCCGCCACCTTGATGGCCGGTTTCAGGGCCTCCCCCAGACTGATGCTGCCCCAGCGTTCCAGCGCACGTTCCCAGGTGGCCGGGGTGCCGGGCACGCCCACGGAAACGCCGCTGGTGACCAGTTCCGGGGTGAACGGGTAGGGCTTGCCGGTAGCGGGATTGATGAAGGCATCCGGCTTGATTCCGGCCGGCGCAGTCTCGCGGCCGTCAATGGTGCTGACCTTCCCGGACTTGGCGTCGTAGTAGACAAAATAGCCGCCCCCGCCGATGCCGGCGCTGTAGGGTTCGGTGACGCCCAGCGTGGCTGCGGCGGCAACCGCGGCGTCCACGGCGTTCCCACCCTTCCGGAGGACTTCGATTGCCGCTGCCGACGCTTCCGGGTCCACCGTACTGACCGCGCCGCCGTACCCGGTGGCCGTGGGATTCTTGTCGGTCTGCCGGGGGTCCGCTGCAGCGGGACTGATGGCCCCGGTGGTCACGCCGATGGCCAGCGCCGCCGTCACAGCAGCGAGCCGGCGTCCGAAATGTGGCATGGTGGCTCCTTAGTGGGGGTTCGTGTGATGGTGGCCACGCTACTCTTCGGGTAGGACACACTCAACGATTCCGAAAGGAAGGGCACCATGCCTGGTGGATCCAAACTCGCCGTAGTGGGGGCCGGGAGCGTAGGGACGTCGCTGGCCTACGCCGCGCTGATCCGCGGCTCGGCAAGCAGTATCGCCCTGTTCGACGTCAATGCGCCCAAGGCCGAAGCGGAGGCCCTGGACCTTGCCCATGGCAGCCAGTTCGCCGCGGCGTCGGCGACGGTGGCCGGTGGCGGGGACATCGCAGTCACGGAGGGCGCCGACGTCGTGGTGATTACCGCGGGTGCCAAGCAGAACCCGGGCCAGAGCCGCCTGGACCTGGCCGGCACCAACGTCCGGATCCTTGAACAGCTGATGCCGCAGCTCCTGGAGCGGGCGCCGGACGCCGTCTACGTCCTGGTCACCAACCCGTGCGACGTCCTGACGGTCGCGGCCCAGCGCATCTCCGGGCTGCCACCGGAGCGGATCTTCTCTTCCGGCACCGTCCTGGACACCTCCCGGCTGCGCTGGCTGCTGGCCCGGCGTGCAGGTGTCTCCGTCACCAGCGTGCATGCCAGCATGGTGGGCGAACACGGCGACACCGAATTTCCGCTGTGGTCCGGGGCCACGATCGGGCCTGTCCCGATCCGCGACTGGACGGACGGCGGCGGGCAGGTCTTCACCTCCGACCACCTGGCCGCCACTGCCCGGGACGTGGTGCAGGCCGCGTACAAGGTCATCGCCGGCAAGGGGGCCACCAACTACGCCATCGGCCTCTCCGGCGCCCGCATCGTCGAGGCGCTGCTGCGGGATGACAATGCCGTCCTCCCCGTCTCCACGGTTTTGGCCGGGCAGTACGGAATCTCGGGAGTGGCCCTGTCGCTTCCCAGCGTGGTGGGCCGCGGCGGGGTGCACCGGGTCCTGGACACACCCATGGACAGCGGCGAACTGGCAGCCCTGCAGCTTTCCGCTGACACCTTGCGGAACACGATGGACAGGCTGGGGATCTGAGCGGGGCCAGGGGCGCGGGGGGCCGGCGTCATGCAACGCCGCCGCAACCCCGCCCGCTGCGCGGGTCGCATATGCTCACCTGAGATGTCCACACTGGCTCAACGACGAACCAACAGGAGCAACCCATGACCAACTGGCGGATCAGGGATTTCCACTCAGCTGACCTCGACGGGATCCTGCACCTTTGGGAGACCCTGAAGGCGAACAACGTCGAACCTGTGTATGCGCTCTCCGAGGTCCTCGCGTCCTGCGAGAAGGACCACGCGGTGGTGGCGGTGCAGGGCGACCAGGTGGTGGGCGCCGCGGTCGGACGCGCCGCGCACGACCAAGGGTGGATCGTGTTCCTGGCCACGCTCCCCGAATACCGGGGCCGCGGCATCGGCACCTCGCTGCTGGCCGCGGTCGAGAACCGGATGGCCCCGCACGGGCTGAACAAGCTCTCAGCGCTGATGCCGGAGTCCGAAACGCGGGTGGAGGCCTTCCTGGGGAGGGGCTTTGCGCTGAAGAAGAACCTGCGGTACTTCGAGCGCACCATTCCGGTGCAGCGCCAGGAGCTGGGGGCCCTGGGCCAGCTGGGCGGCCGCGTCCTCGCCCGGGACCTGTGGGAGAACGTGGCCGGCATGCGCAAGGAAAAGGAGCTGCTGGAACGCCGCCTGGTGCTCCCGCTGGCCGAGGCGGACCTTGCGGATGAATTCGGCGTGGTGCCGCCGCGCGCCGTCGTCCTCTTCGGCCCGCCGGGCACCGGCAAGACCACTTTCGCGAAGGCCATCGCCTCCCGGCTCGAGTGGCCGTTCGTGGAGGTGTTCCCGTCCCGGCTGGCCGGCGACCCGCAGGGCCTGGCCGGTGCGCTGCGGGAAACCTTCCTGGAGATCGCGGAGCTGGAGCACGCCGTGGTGTTCATCGACGAGGTGGAGGAGATCGCGTCCCAGCGGGCCGGTGATCCGCCGTCCCCGCTGCAGGGCGTCACCAATGAGCTGCTGAAGATCATTCCGGCATTCCGCGAGCAGCCCGGCCGGCTGCTCGTGTGCGCCACCAATTTCATCCGGGCGCTGGACTCCGCCTTCCTGCGCCACGGCAGGTTCGACTATGTCATACCCATCGGACTGCCGGACCGGCAGGCACGCGAGGCGATGTGGCAGCGGTTCATCCCAGCGGCCGTGGTGGACGCGGTGGACGTGGAACTGCTGGTGGAACGCACGGAAGGGTTTTCGCCGGCGGACATCGAATACGCTGCCCGCAGCGCTTCGCAGCGGGCTTTGGAAAAGGCAGTGTACGACGACGGCGGGCTGGCTTCCGGCGGTGACGTTTCGGTGCGTGAGGCGGTGCGGAAAGGCCCGTCCACCCAGGACTACCTGGATGCGATCGGTGAAACGCGCACCACCGTCAGCGCTGAAGTGCAGGCGGATTTCCTGGAGGACATCGGCTCGCTGGGCCGGGTCTAATCCCCGGAAACGTCGTCGTAGGAGAGGTTCTCGTAGTCGGTGTCGTCGTCCTCGTCCAGCATGGCGTCGAATTCCTCCAGCAGCCAGGGGTTGATCCGGGCCAGGATCTTGCGGGTTTCCTCCACGGGAACCGCGGCGTAGAGCACCGGGCGGGCGTCGTCGTAGCGGGTGACGGGCGGTTTGTCCGGCCACTTTTCCGCGAGGGCCTTCACCCGTTCGGGCAGCGAATTATGGGCGTTGTCGGCAATTTTGACCAGGGTCGCGTCGTGGTCCTCGGCAATGAAGTGGATTCCGGCCTGGTAGTCGTCCGGGTTGTCTTGCAGCCGTTTGGTGACGCGCTCGATGATCCGCACGGCGCGCTCGGAGACGCCCATGTCCAGCAGAGCTTGGCGGGTGATCGGGGTGTCTTCCGCGATGTCATGGAGGTAGCCGGCGATCCGGATGTCGTCGTCGAAGTCCGCCAGGGCGTCGCCGACGGCCAGGACATGCTCGCGGTACGGCCGCTTGAGTTTGTCCTTTTGGCGGTTGTGGGCAACTTCGGCGAGGACCTTGGCAGTCTCCACCGTGAATCGCGGGCCCTGGAGGCTCGCGTCCGCGGTTCCTGTTTCTGGCATGGGTCCAGCCTACGCGCCCGCCCCGGGGACACCCGGCCATGTCCATGGCTCCATGGGGAGCGAGCGGGGGTCAAAGGACCCGAGGGCATCGGCCAGTGGTCCGGGCGGAAGGCCCAGCGACTCGAGGAGGGTGTCCCGGACCCGGGCGGGGTCCACGCCTGCGGTGGCCAGGTCCGCCAGGGTCACCGCGCCGTCGCGCTTCGCCAGCCGGGCGCCGTCGCGGTTTACCACGAGGGGTACGTGGGCATATTCCGGCACAGGAATATTCAGCAGGGACGCGAGGTAGGCCTGGCGTGGCGTGGACGGCAGGAGGTCGTCACCCCGGACCACCTGGTCTATGCCTTGCGCGGCATCGTCCACCACCACCGCGAGGTTGTAGGCGGTTACACCGTCATTGCGGCGCAGCACAAGGTCGTCCACCACCCCGGTGAACTCGCCGAGCAGGGTGTCATGGACCGTGAATTCGGTGACGTCCGCCCTCAGCCGGAGGGCGGCGGGCCGGGTGGAGCGCTTGAACTCCAGCTCTGCCCGGCCCAGGTTCCGGCAGGTCCCCGGGTAGGCGCCTTGGGGAGCGTGCGGCGCAGAGGCGGCTTCCTGGATTTCCCGGCGGGTGCAGAAGCACTCGTAGGTCAGCCCCGCCTGCTCCAGCCCGGCAATGGCCCGCGCGTAAAGGGGCCCGCGCGTCGTCTGCCGCACCACGTCGCCGTCCCAGGTCACGCCGACGGCCTGAAGGTCCCGCAGCTGTCCCTCCTCTGATCCGGCGCGGGCGCGGTCCAGGTCCTCCACCCGCAGGAGGAACGCCCGCCCCGTGGATCGGGCAAAGAGCCAAACGAGGATGGCGGTCCGCAGGTTTCCGACGTGCAGGTCACCGGAGGGACTGGGAGCGAAACGTCCGGCGGAGGTCATGGATCCACCCTAAGCGGACAGCACAAGAGCCCCTCAGCTACCGATGACTTCGGGAATGCCGACGTCGGTAGCTCAGGGGCTCTTGCCGTGTGATGCGGAATGACATTGGTGTGAACAAGAGTCAATCTGCGGCAGCGTCCTTGCGGGAAGCCTGGTCCAGGGGCCGGGAGGTGTGCCGGGGATCCTGTAGCCTGCGGGACTGCGGCGGTAGCCTGCATCCCTTATTGCCATGATTTCAGCAGATGGCCTACAGTAGGCGCAACCGGAGCGATCCGAAGTAGTCAGATTGACTAATTGATGACGCGCAGCACAGCAGGAAGTGGTCAGATTGCAGGAACTCGATTCGACCGACCGGCGCATCCTGGCCGCGCTTGATAACGATCCACGGGTACCCATCATGGTGCTTGCGCAGAAACTGGGCCTTGCCCGCGGTACCGTCCAGTCGCGCCTGGAGCGGATGGCTGCCTCAGGCGCCCTTCGCCCCAACAGCAGCCGGGTCCTGCCCTCCGCCCTCGGCCGCGGCGTGGCCGCAGCCGTCAGCGCAGAACTGGACCAAAGCCACCTTAACGAGGCGATCGCCGCGCTGCGCAAGATCCCCGAAGTCCTGGAATGCCATGCCCCTGCCGGGGACACTGACCTGCTGATCCGCGTAGTGGCCAAAAGCCCTGACGATCTCTACCGGGTGTCCGAGGAGATCCGCCTCTGCCCGGGCATTGTCCGCACCTCAACGAGCATGTTCCTGCGCGAGGTCATTCCGTACCGGACCACCGGGCTCCTGCAGGACGGGCAGGAGTAGCCTGGCGCCCACAGGGCAGCTCTCCCCATGGCCGCCGGTCAGCGGCTGCGGCTAGGCTGGCACGGGATCCAACAGGGGGAAAGTATGGCGGGGAATTTTTACGGCGGTGATGTGGCACAGCTCCGGCAGCTTGCCAAGGACCTCTCCAGGAGTGCCAGCCGGCTCGAGTCCCTGGGCCGGCAGCTCTCCAGCAGCATCGCTTCAGGGCTGTGGAAGGGGCACGACGGCGACCGGTTCCGCAGCGAGTGGACCTCCTCCCACGCCAGGTTGCTGAGGTCTGCCACCGCAGGGCTGGAATCGGCGTCCAAAGCATTGCTGGCCAACGCGGACGAGCAGGAGAAAGCCAGTGCCGGCAGTTCCGGCGGGACGGGAACAGGAGGCTCCGGCACGTCCGGTGGCGGTACGGCGCAGGAGCTGACGGATCTGCTGGCCGGCATGTCCCCCTCGGAGCGGCTGCAGTACCTGCAGGGCGCGGAGTTCCGCCAGTGGGCGCTGGCCAACCCGGAGGCAGCCAAAGCAGCAATGGACGCCGCCGCAGACTCCGGGCTGATCGAGAAGAAGTCCCCGGAATATGCGGACTTCCTCAGCTCGTACTGGAACAACCAGGCGATGCTGCAGATGGGGATCGACCCCTCCACCTGGGACACCTCCAAGGGGACCGAATACAACTGGAATACCATCCGCAGCGTCTATGACTACTACGGCCAGGCCTACCTCGCGAACCCCGACCTCCAGTGGGCTGGAATGGCCAACATGATCGGGCCATCGTTCGCCGGCGGTTTCCGGGACATGGCCATGCTGCGGGACCTGGCCCGCCAGATCGCGGACAACCCGGCCTCCGATGTTCCCCTGCCGGTCCTGGACCAGCTGGAGCAACTGGCGGGCATGACCGATAACGAAATCCGCTTCTATGAAACCCGCATGCTGGACATGAACAAGGAAATCTTCCTGGACCAGGGCCGCCAGCACCAGGCCTACCTCAACGGCGGCATCGAAGAAATCAACCGGCTCCGGGACTCAGGTGCCATCGATCCTGAGACGGCGCGTGCATGGGCCCAAGTGGACTCCGGCAATCCGGATGAAGTTCGGAAGGGCAATACGGCCCTCCTCTACCGTGAGCAGAACGACATCATCGCGGACGACTACGACACCATGCGCAGCCACCCAGGCGGTGAAGCCGTGACGTACATGGTGACCCTCGCCGGCGAACCCTCCATCCCGGGTGCCAGGAGCTATCCGGAGGTGTTTCCGTACAGCTTCAGCGTGGAAAGTCCCGGCCCGCAGAACATCCCGTTCACCAACTGGGACAACCCCGCCCAGTTCCGTACCGACTTCACCACCGGTTTCCCGGACGGCAACATCGCCAACGCGGACCAGCGCTGGAACCTCATCAAGCAGGACACGCTGCCGGCCTATCAGCATCTGTTGGCAACAGATCCGGCCCGCGCGGCCGGGATCATCGGCTCCGACTTCGATGCACGGGTGGACCAGTACCGGCCCACCAACAACATCCCCGCCATCATGGGCCGTTTCCTTGATGGCTTCGGCGCCGAGGTGCACCAGTGACGACGACCCTTCTTTCTGCAGGCCGCACACTGCGGCTGCGCGCCGGCGTCGTCCTGGTCCTCCTGGCCGCTGTGGCGCTGGCGGGCTGCGTGCCCGCCGCCCCCACCTCCACTCCGCCGTCCGCCTCATCACCTTCCGCAGGGAGCACCGTGCAAACTTCCGAATTTTCCACCCTTGACGCCGCCGGCGTAGACACCATCCGCGAGACGAAGACGGCCCGCCTGGACATGCGCTCCGGCAGGCTGCAAAAAGCGTCAGTGCGGCTGACCGACGACAGCTTTGGCCCGGAGATCAACACCCGCGACCTCGGCAAGATTTCCCTGACCATTGCCGGTCCCACCGGAGACGTGCAGGCCGAAACAGACCGCATCCGCTTCAGCACCACGGACCAGGAGCCCGATTTCCGCGAGGTGACCTATTTCCTGACTGCAGGGTCGCTGGAGGAGTACACCGGCCTGATCCGGGACGGGGTTGAAAAGTACGGGGTGGATTCTGCCGCCGCGGAGAGGTGGATCAGCAGCACTGAACGCAACCCGGGCACCAAGAGCGATTTCTCCATCACATCCGGCACCAGCACGGGACTCGAAGTGAACTACGACCTCCGCTACGACGGCTCAAAGGACCTCCAGGTCATCATCGTCCACATCAACCCGCTGACGTAGCCTTCCTACACGGGCGGACCGGCGTTGGACTTGAGGTTCTTCATCACCAGCGTCGACGTCAACCGTTCCACCCCGGGAAGCGATGTCAGCTCGGTGTCGTAAAAACGCTGGTAGGCGGGCAGGTCTGCGGCGATGATCTTCAGCAGGTAGTCGGGGGAGCCGAACAAGCGCTGCGCCTCCACGATGTTGGGATTGTCCGCCACCCTGTTCTCGAAGATCTCCATGGTGGGACGGTCCACCTGGCGCAGGGTAACGAACACGATCGCCTCGAAACCCAGGCCGACCGCCGCCGGGTCGATGTCCGCCTTGTAGCCGCGGATCACACCTGACTGCTCCAGGTCACGCAGCCGGCGGTGGCAGGGTGCCACGGTCAGGCCCACCTTTGCAGCGAGTGCCGTGGCAGTCATCCGGCCATCCTCCTGGAGGTACCGCAAAATATTCCTGTCAATTCGATCTATCACGCAATAAACATACTGCCGTCACCGCGAGGCGGGCGAAAACCGGACAGCACTTATGGCGTGATTCTCCCTATGGTTGCTCTTGAGAGACCGTCGACAGGAGAACCCCGTGAATCCCCAGCTGTTCCTGGCCTTCATCGTGGTGGCCGCCGCTTTGGCCTGCACGCCGGGAGTGGATTGGGCCTACACCATTGCCGCCGGCCTCCGGCAGCGCAGTTTCGTGCCGGCGGTGGCGGGGCTTTGCGGCGGCTACGTCCTCCACACGGTCCTGCTGGTGGCGGGCCTGGCGGCGCTGTTGGCCGGAATGCCCGGCCTCCTGGGCTGGATCACCCTGGCCGGTGCGGCCTATCTTCTCTGGCTCGGCATTGGGACCCTCCGGTCCTGGCGGGATGCGAGCTTTGGTGCCGCGGCGGCAGGCGGCTCCCGAACGCAGCTGCGTACCTTCCTGCAGGGCATGGGAACCAGCGGGATCAACCCCAAGGGGCTGCTGTTCTATGTGGCGCTGATTCCGCAGTTCGTCAGCGCGGACGCCTCCCTGCCGGTGCCGGTGCAGTCGGGGCTGCTGGGTATGACGTTCGTGGCCCTGGCGGGGCTGGTCTATACGGCGGTGGCACTGCTCTCGAGGACGCTCTTGCAGAGCCGGCCCGGTGCTGCGCGCGTGGTGACCCTTGCCAGCGGCATCATCATGGTTGCCTTGGGGACCGTCCTGCTCGGTGAACAGCTGGTGCCCTTGCTGGCCGGCCGCTCCTAGTCCCCGCTGAGCTCCTTCCAGTCCTGCTCCCACATCCGCCGCATTTCCTCATCCTTGCGGATGGGCACCGGCGCCCCGATTTCCCGCTGCGGCTCCGGGTCCCCGCGCCGGCGTCCCCAGTCGCGCGGGTTCAGGGACCGCCGGCTTGACTCCAACACCAGCAGCGCACGGTCTGTCAGGGCGTCATTGCGGAGTGCCAGGTGGGTCTTGCGGCGGCGCAGGACCTCGGCGATGGCCTGGTGCGCCGCATCCAGCCGCCCTTCCCGGCGCAGCGCCCGGGCACGGACCAGGAGCAGGGCCGCGGAGAGGTCGTCGGCATTCAGCAAGCCCTCCGTCCAGTCGATGACGGTGCGGCTCCGGCCCAGGCCCAGGGCCAGGGAGCAGCGGGCCAAGGCCATGGGAAGTGACGGCGGCAACCCCGCCAGGGCGTCCAGGGCAGCTTCCGTGCGGCCTGTCTCGCGCAACGCATGGGCCAGGGCCAGGAACACCGACTCCTCGCTGAACAGCACCGGGATTTCCACCCGTTCAGCCAGTTCGACCCGGGTGACGATCCTGGTGAGGTAGGTGGAGGAGTACCGGTTGGCCTCCTCATCGTTCCGGGTGGCGAGCCCGCGCTGCAGGAGTTCGGAGGCACGGAGGTAGCCGCCATGTTTGTACTCAAGGAGGCCCGCCATGAGGTAGCACAGCCCGGCCCAGCCGGGGTAGGTCCGCGCCAGGTAGATCAGCCGCTCGGGTTCGCGGCTGGAGAAAACCGCCTCGTGAACGGCCCTGGCGGGCTTTGACGGCAACCGTTTAAGCCTCGGAACCTCGCCGTCGATGGACAGCAGGGCCGGGTTCCGTCCGCCCAGCACGCCGGTAAGCAGGCCGCCCACGCCGCCGGCAAGGTCGTGGACCGGCGTCCGCAGCTGGGCGTGCCCGAACGGAGTGAGGTCACGGCTGTCCCAATAGATCGGTGCGGTGTCCCCGGCGCTCATCGTTCCATGCTAGCCGGGAAGGGGTGGGGCCCCGCCGGGCGGTCAGCGACCGGCGGCCGTAATCCATACCCCGACCACCCAGGTGCTGGCGGCCAGGCAGGCCAGCCCGAACTCGGCGAGCATCCCCAGGCCGGTGGCCTTCAGGGCAGCCCAACTGGACCTGGCCGCCGTCGGAAAATCCCTGGTGCGGAGGAACTCGCTGACCAGCAGGCCGGCGGCAAATCCAATGAAAAGTCCCAGCACCGGGATGATGAACATCCCCACAACGGCCGCCACGAGCGCCACCACGACGCTCCGGCTGGGGATGGCGTGCTGCTTGAGCTTCCTGCCGGTGAGCACGGCGCCGGCGGTCATGCCCGCGGCAACAAAGATCATGGCCACCGCGAATACCACCCATCCCACGGTGCCTGCGCCGCCCCAGATGGCCCAGGCCAGCAGGCTGATGCCCACCAGGACGCTGCCGGGAAGGACGGGGATGATGGTGCCGGCCACGCCCACCAGGATTCCCAGGCCGCACAGGATGGTCACCACGGTTTCGGAGGTCATGGTCCCCAGTCTAGGGGCGCTCCTTAAGCGCCCGACGGCGGTGCTTCCTTCCGCGAAGGAGGCACCGCCGTCGTTGCCTGTCCCCAGGCGCGGGCCTACTCCGCTTCCACCGCCGCGGCGACGGCTGCGGTGACCGCGGGGGCGACGCGGGGGTCCAGCGGGCTGGGCACGATGTAGTCGGCCGACAGGTCCTCGGCGGCGAGCTCCGCGATGGCGCGGGCGGCGGCCAGTTTCATGGCCGGCGTGATGCGGCGTGCGCCGGCGTCCAGCGCGCCGCGGAAAATACCCGGGAAGGCCAGGACGTTGTTGATCTGGTTCGGGAAGTCGCTGCGGCCGGTAGCCACCACCGCGGCGTACTTCACGGCTACCTCGGGCAGGACTTCGGGGTCCGGGTTGGACAGGGCGAACACAATGGCGTCCTGGTTCATCAGTGCCAGGTGTTCCTCGGCCAGCTTGGAGGAGGAGACGCCGATGAACACGTCCGCGCCGGCCAGTGCTTCGGCGGGGCCGCCGGTGATGCCGCGGGGGTTGCTGCGGGCTGCGATGTCCGCCTTCTTGCTGGCGGTGTCGGCTGCAAGGTCGGCGCGGCTGCCGTTGATGATGCCGCGCGAGTCCAGCAGGACGACGTCGGTGATGCCGGCGGCCAGGAGGATCTCGGCGACGGCGATGCCGGCGGCGCCGGCACCGGATACCACCACCTTGAGGCCCTCAAGGCCCCGGCCTGTCACCTTGGCGGCGTTGGTGAGGGCTGCGAGGGCCACGACGGCGGTCCCGTGCTGGTCATCGTGCATGACGGGGCAGTCGAGCGCTTCGATCAGCTTTTCCTCGAGCTCGAAGCAGCGGGGTGCGGAGATGTCCTCGAGGTTGACGGCGCCGAAGCTGGGGCGCAGCCGGACCAGGGTCTCCACGATCTCGTCCACGTCGGTGGTGTTCAGGACCAGCGGAATGGAGTCGAGGTCGCCGAAGGTCTTGAAGAGCGCCGATTTGCCTTCCATGACGGGCAGGGAGGCGCTGGCGCCGATGTTTCCCAGGCCCAGGACGGCCGTGCCGTCGCTGACCACGACCACCAGGCGCTCGGCCCAGGTGAGGGTGCGGGCCAGTTCCGGCCTGGCGTGGATGGCGCGGCTGACTTCGGCAACACCGGGGGTGTAGGCGATAGACAGGTCCCGCTTGTTGGAGAGCGGAACGGTGCTGGTCACGGACAGCTTGCCGCCCCGGTGCGCGCCGAAGATCTCGTCTTCGGTCAGGGCCGTCGCTGCTGAGTTGTCGGTGGCGGTAACTGCGTCAATGGACACGTCGTTGTCTCCTGGTGCTCGCCGTGGGCGCACGGCACATGGAGCTGGAACCCGGCCGGGCCCAGCGGGGAAAGTAGTGCGACCGGAAACCCAGGGGTGGCGGGTCCAGGGGGAACGCCGGGGGTGTTTCCGCCCTGCCGCTCCGGTGCGACCATGGTAGGCATCCCCGAACGGCCGCCCTGAACCTCAAAGAGCCACTCAAGCAGTGCCAAAAGGTTTAAGCGGGTGCTTTAGTGACCCAGATCACGGCATTATGGCGGATTTAATTGCCTACTGGTCTAGACCAGTTACGCCGTTTTGGTCACTGTTAATCCGGATTCAGCGTCCGGAGACAAGCGCCCGCAGGCCTTTTTGAGGTCTTCCTCGGCTTCGAAGAGGGAAAGCCGGCGGTTCCGTACGGACTGGACCAGACCAGTGACAGTCAGCAGGAGGACCCGCGCGCCCACCGCATCGCCGCACGCGCCGGCAACGAGCTTCTCACTGAGCGCGTCGATCTCGCGCAGGAGCTCCGTGGTATCCCGCTCCGGCAGGTAGACACTCCGGCTCAGGCACTGCTCCACGGCAGGCTGCATGACGCGCATGTGGAAGATCTCCATCACCAGGCCGGAGAGTGCACGGCCGCGGAAACGCGGCGATGATCCACGGGCACCGGCCTGCAGCTCATCCAGCTGGTGCCGGAAAAGCGCGAGCATCAGGTGGGTGGGAGACGGGAAATACCGGTAGAGCGTCCCCAGCGGGACGTCGGCTTTTTCTGCGACTTCGGACAGCTCCACGGCGTCCAGCCCCTTGCGGGCAAACCCTGCGGCGGTATCGAGGATCCGCGCGTAACGGAGGCGCTGGCGGGGAGCGGAAGGCCGGGCGGCCATGGGCGGATGGTCTGAAAAAGTCTCGGGCATCAGCATTCCGGGGTTGTGTTTTAGGGGACTGCGGCCAGGAGTGCCCCCACTTCCGTACCACCCTGCAGCCCGGTTCAACTATACGGCAACCGCACCGAGCAGGTTGGTCAGCGGGCTTACCTTCCGCCGTCTTGGGGTCAGTCCACACCCTTGATCTTGACGACGAAAACAGCGCCCAAAAGCCCGATGACGGCGGCGGTCAGGAACAAGGTCCGGTAGCCGCCCGCATACGTCACGGCCACCAGCGCCAAGGCCGGGGCAACCACCTGGGGCAGGGAGTTGGCCACGTTGATGACGCCCATGTCCTTACCGCGGCTGACGGCGAACGGGAGGACCTGGGTCAGCAGTGCGAAGTCCACCGCAAGGTAGGCTCCGAAGCCGATGCCCAGGACCGCCGCCCCGGCGAGGGCGCCCGGCCACACCGGGAAGAACGCCATGATGGCCCCGGCCATGGCGATCGTGGCGGACGAACCGATGACGAACGGCTTCCGCCGGCCCACCCTGTCGCTCCAGGGACCGGCCAGGACGGCGGTGATCATCACCATCACCGCATAGATGCCAGTCAGGACCAGCACCCCGGTGGCCGGATCCGGGTAGCCGATGACGTCCCGCAAAAAGAAGAGCAGGTAGACGATGGTGAGCTGGTTGCCCACGTTCACCAGGAAACGCGTCAGCCACGCCCAGGCGAAGTCCGGATACCGCACCGGGCTGATCCAGAATCCCTTGAGAAAGGCGCGGGGGCGGAAAGCTTCCAGTTCCGACGCCGGCAGGGCGGGATCGTTCCGGTGGAAGAGGTACGGCAGGACGGACAGCAGGAGGGCCGCGGCGCACAGCCAGTAGCCCACCATGAAGTTGCCTGCAACCACCGCCCCGAAGACGGCGCCGGTGAGGATGCCCAGGGTCTGGCCCATCGCCGCGAGTCCACCCACACCGCCGCGCTGGGCGACCGGCACCCGGTCCGGGACAGCGGCGGTGATGGCGGCGTAGGCGGCGTTCGCGCCCAGTTGCACCAGGCACCAGAAAAGCACCATGAGCGCCACGGCCCCTGAAAACGACATGGCCAGCAGGGCCGCCGTCGCCAGGACCGCCCCTGCCAAAACCCATGGGGCGCGGCGGCCAAAGCTTGAGGTGGTCCGGTCCGAGAGGGCGCCGAAAAGCGGGTTGGCCACCAAGGACACGGCGGCACCGCAGGCCGTCACCAGGGAAAGGATGGCTTCCTTGCTGGGCGCGTCGATGCTGATGGCTTGTTGGCCGATGAACACGTTGATCGGGCCGAAGAAGGCCGCGTTGATGCCGACGTTCACCAATACCAGGCCGGTTACCCACCGCGCGGTGACCTTCTGCACCGGCTCGGCGAGCGCCGCCGTCGCACTTTCCGGTGGAGGGCCGCCCGGCGGCAGAGGCTTCTTGGACAGACTCATTGGCTTGGCTCCCCCTGGTGCGGCCGGTTGGCGGTGGGAATCAGACTATCGTGGGCCGTACCTGGCCGCTGGGCCCCGCCCCGGCCGCCCCGTCACTGAAGACCAAGGAGCAACAGATGAGCGCACCCACTCCCGCAGGAAACGCACCCGTGAACACTGCAGACCTCTATGACGAGCGCGGCTCCGAACTGGCATCGATCTCCCTGCAGTTCCAGTCCCTGGGCGGCCGGACGCATTTCAGCGGCCCGGCCCGGACCATCCGGTGCTTCCAGGACAACGCCCTGGTGAAGTCGACGCTGGCATCCCCCGGGAACGGCGCCATCCTGGTGGTGGACGGCGGCGGATCGCTGGGGACGGCCCTGATGGGGGACATGATCGCCGAAAGCGCCGTGGCGAACGGTTGGGCCGGCGTCGTGATCAATGGCGCCATCCGGGACCGGGAGGCCCTTGCCCGGCTGGACCTTGGGGTCAAGGCGCTCGGCAGCAACCCGAAGAAGAGCCTGAAGGCCGGCGCCGGGGAGGTCGACGTGGACGTGGTGATCGACGGCGTCACCATCCGTACCGGGGCCGGCATCTGGTGCGACCCCGACGGCATCCTCGTGGAGGCCTAGGCAGGGAGCGCACCCGGCACCGCCCGCCGCAGAAAAATTGGCAGGGCAGGGAATAAAAAGTGCGAGTAAGATAGTTACTGAAAGCAACTATCGCTGCTTATATCCTTTTCTTCCCCTGGAGCCCCCATGTCTAAAGCCTCTGCCGCGCCCCGCGCCGGAGAAACACTGACGCAACGCCAGATCGTCACGGTAATGGTTGGCCTGATGCTGGGCATGTTCCTCGCATCCCTGGACCAGACCATCGTTTCGACGTCCATTTACACCATCGCCAACGATCTCGACGGGCTCTCGCTGCAGGCGTGGGCCACCACCGCGTACCTGATCACGTCCACCGTCAGCACCCCGCTGTACGGCAAGTTGAGCGACATCTTCGGCCGCCGGCCGCTGTACCTGACGGCCATCGCCATCTTCCTGGTGGGTTCGCTCTACGCGGGCTCTGTGCACTCGATGACCGAGCTGGCCATTGCCCGCGGCATCCAGGGCCTCGGCGCGGGCGGGCTGCTGGCCCTGGCGCTGACCATCATCGGCGACATCGTCTCCCTCAAGGACCGTGCCAAGTTCCAGGGCTACTTCATGTCCGTCTTCGGCATTTCCTCGGTTCTCGGTCCCGTGGTGGGCGGCGCGTTCGCCGGATCAGCGAACATCCTGGGCTTTGACGGCTGGCGCTGGGTCTTCTTCATCAACATCCCCATCGGCCTTGCCGCCCTGACGGTGGTGTTCCTGTTCCTGCACCTGCCGGCCAAGCACCTGAAGCAAAAGATCGACTACTGGGGCGCCGCGGCCATCACGGTGGCCATCGTTCCGCTCCTGCTGGTGGCCGAGCAAGGCCGTTCCTGGGGCTGGGCCTCGGTCAACTCCTTCCTCTGCTATGGCCTGGGCGTCGTGGGCATTGCCTGGTTCCTGCTCGCCGAGAAGCGCGCCGGCGACTACGCCCTGATCCCGCTGCGGCTCTTCCACAACGTCACGTTCGGGCTGTCCTCGCTGCTGAACTTCATCATCGGCATCGGCATGTTCGGCGCCATCGCCATGCTTCCCATGTACCTGCAGCTGGTGAAGGGCCTCACCCCCACGCAGGCGGGCCTGATGATGATCACCTTCACGGTGGGCATCCTGTTCGGTTCCATCACCGCCGGCCGCACCATCTCCGCGTCCGGAACGTTCCGCATCTTCCCCATCATGGGCACCGGCATCCTGACCGCTGCCGCGCTGGTGATGGGCTTCTCCCTGGGCGTGGACACAGGGCTATGGGTTCCCGGCCTCATCGCCGTGTTCTTCGGCATCGGACTGGGCTTCTGCATGCAGCCCCTCACCCTTGCCATGCAGACCTCCGTTCCGCCGCGCGACATGGGCGTAGGCACCTCCTCCGCGGCCTTCTTCCGCTCCATGGGCGGCGCCGTGGGGACCGCCGTGTTCATCTCCATGCTCTTCAGCCTGGCCGCCAGCCGGATCGCCGACGGCATGAAGAGCGCCACCACGGACCCCGCCTACCTCGCCGTCCTGAAGGACCCGGCGGTCGCGTCCGATCCTGCCAACGCCAAGCTGTATGACTTCTTCAAGAACGGCGCCTCCAACGATTCGCTGAACGACACCAGCTGGCTGCACAGCGCCAACTCCACCCTGACCAGGCCCATCACCGAAGGCTTCGCCACCTCGATCGACACCGTGATGCTGACCGCTGCCGCCCTGACGGGCCTGGCGTTCCTCATCAGCTTTGCGTTGCCGCGGAAGAAGCTGACGGACCAGAAAGCCTCGCCGCAGGACAAGGACGACATGCAGATTCCGGCCCACTAGGCCCGGAAAAGCACGGACAAACGACGACGGCGGCACGGCCCGCCGTCGTCGTTTTTCGTTGTGGGGCAAGGGGCGCCAAGTGGAACCTGCGGCGGTGACGTGCCACACTGTTTAGCGCGTGTGCGCCGGCCAGTTGGGCCGGTACCGCAGCCGACGACGTCCGCACCGCATCCATAAACCCCCAACACCAGGGAGAACCATGCCCACTGCACAGGAGCAGACAACCACCCGGATTCCGCGGCGGGTGATCTGGCTGGCGCTCGCGGGGGCGGTGGGCGGATTCCTCTTCGGCTTCGATTCGTCCGTGGTCAACGGTGCCGTGGACGCCATGAAGGAAGAATTCGCCCTGTCCGAGGCCGTGACCGGCTTCGCCGTCGCCATCGCGTTGCTTGGCTGCGCCGCCGGGGCCTTCCTGGCCGGCAAGGTGGCGGACCGCTACGGCCGCATTCCCGCCATGAAACTGGGCGCCTTGCTCTTCCTGGTCAGCGCTGTGGGCACGGGCTTCTGCTTCGGCGTCTGGGACTTGATCTTCTGGCGCCTGGTGGGCGGCCTGGGCATCGGCCTGGCATCGGTGATCGCCCCCGCCTACATCTCAGAGATTTCACCGCGAAAGGTCCGGGGACGCCTGGCCTCCCTGCAGCAGCTGGCCATCACCACCGGTATCTTCGCGGCCCTGCTCTCCGATGCGCTCCTGGCCACGACCGCCGGCGGCGCGGACCAGTCGTTCTGGCTCGGTATCGAAGCCTGGCGGTGGATGTTCCTTGCCGCCGCCGTTCCCGCCGTCGTCTACGGCTGGGTGGCCTTCACGCTGCCTGAATCCCCGCGCTTCCTGGTGTTCCAGGGCAAGGAGGACCAGGCACGGAAGGTCTTCGATTCGATTGCGCCCGCCGAGGACACCGACCGGCACATCCGCGACATCCGGGAAGCCATCGAGGAAGACAAGCTGGCCGGTCAAAAGGGTTCCCTCCGCGGCAAGGCTTTCGGCCTGCAGGCGGTGGTGTGGGTGGGCATCATCCTGTCCGTGCTGCAGCAGTTCGTGGGCATCAACGTGATCTTCTACTACTCCACCACCCTGTGGAAGGCCGTCGGATTCCAGGAAAAGGACTCGCTGGCCATTTCGGTGGCGACGGCCGTCACCAACATCCTGGTCACCCTGGTGGCCATCGCCCTGGTGGACCGTATTGGGCGGCGCCCCATCCTCCTCACCGGGTCCGTGGGGATGGCGTTGTCCCTGGGTGCCATGGCCCTCGCATTCTCCTCGGCAACGGGCAGCGGCGAGGACATCACCCTGCCGGGCGCCTGGGGTCCGGTGGCGCTGGTGGCAGCCAACGTGTTCGTGATCAGCTTCGGCGCCTCCTGGGGGCCGCTGGTCTGGGTGCTCCTGGGCGAGATCTTCCCGTCCAAGATCCGTGCCCGGGCCTTGGGACTGGCAGCTGCCGCGCAGTGGGTTGCCAACTTCGCCATCACCCTCAGCTTCCCGGTGATGGCCGCCGGCTCGCTGCCCCTGACGTATGCCATGTACGCGCTGTTCGCGGCGGCTTCCTTCTTCTTCGTGATGTTCAAGGTGCCGGAGACCAACGGAATGTCCCTGGAGCAGGCCGAGACGCTGTTCGTGCCCAAGGGTTCCAAGAAGGCCTCGTAACGCCAACCCGGCTTTCGCTGGAAACAACAAACCCTCCATCACCTGGCGTGATGGAGGGTTTGTTTGTTGTCGGGCCGCTTACACCACGTGTGGTTCGTGTGAGGACAGGTAGGCCCGGCCACCGAAGGCGATCAGGATGGCCACCACCATGGCCGCCGCGCCGGCAAAGAACGGAATCTGCGGGCCAAAGTGCTCACCGAGCTGTGCAGCCGCGAACGGGGCCAGCGCGCCGCCCATCCAGCGGACGAAGTTGTAGCCGGAGGACGCCACCGGGCGGGGCGAATCGGAAACACCCATGGCCAGTTCCGTGTAGATGGTGTTGTTGACGCCCAGCAGGGCGCCGGCAACGATCACCAGGACGACGACGGCCGGCACCGAATGCCCCGCCGCCAGGCCCAGCCCGGCCAGGTCCAGCATGAGCAGGAACAGCGTGCCGGTCAGCACCTTGACGGCACCGAAGCGGGCCTGCAGCGGCGGTGCCACGAAGACGGAGAACACGGCCACGGCCACGCCCCAGCCGAAGAAGACGCCACCGATTCCGTAGGCGTTCATGCCCAGGATGAACGGGGTGAAAGCCAGGATGGTGAAGAAGCCGTAGTTGTAGAACAAGCCGCTCGCCGCCGTCGTCCGCAGTCCCTTGTGGCCCAGGGCCAGCAAGGGGTCCCGCAGGCGGACCTTGCGCTCGGGCAGCGGCGTCTTGGGCAGCAGGGCGATCAAGGCGATAAAGGCGGCCGCCATGAGGACGGCGGTGCCGAAG
This sequence comes from Pseudarthrobacter sp. efr-133-R2A-89, assembly GCF_030209315.1. Lineage (NCBI taxonomy): Bacteria > Bacillati > Actinomycetota > Actinomycetes > Micrococcales > Micrococcaceae > Pseudarthrobacter > Pseudarthrobacter sp. efr-133-R2A-89. Next base: position 56,746 of record NZ_JARVSE010000002.1, read on the forward strand.
AACGGTGCGCGCCACTGCCAGCCGCCCAGGAGGGCGCCCAGGAGCGGGCCGAGCGAGATGCCCAGGCCCAGGGCGGCTTCGTAGAGGATGATCGCGGTCCCGGCGCCGCCGCTGGCGACGCCGACGATGACGGCGAGGGCCGTAGCCACGAACAGGGCGTTGCCCAGGCCCCAGCCGGCCCGGAAGCCCACCAGCTCACTGACGCTGGCGGACAGGCCGGAGAGCGAGGAGAAGACGACGATGACGGCCAGGCCGATCAGCAGGGTCCGTTTGCCGCCGATCCGGGACGAGACAAACCCGGTGATCAGCATGGCGAGGGCAGTGACCAGGAAGTAGCTGGTGAACAGCAGCGAGACCTGGCTGGGGCTCGCCTGCAGGTTGGTGGCAATGGCGGGGAGGATGGGGTCCACCAGGCCGATGCCCATGAAGGCGAACACTGCAGCGAGCGCGGTGGCCCACACCGCCTTCGGCTGCTTGAGGAATGAGGCCTTTTCAGCCTGCAAGGTGTTTTCTGGTGCCGGCAGGGTTTCTGCGAGCTGGCCGTCCATGGAGGGTACTCCTAAATTCGTCACTGGTTCAGTTCTGGAGGTAAGCGTTGATTTTGTCGATGACCGGCAGCGCGTCCGCCAGGGCTTTGCGGTCCTGGTCGCTGAGGGTGCTCAGGATGCCTGCCATCACCTGGTTGCGGCGCCGGTTTGCCGAGTCGACGGCGTCCCGGCCCTCGGGGGTCAGGATCACCCTGACAGCGCGGGAGTCGTTCGGATCCGGTTCACGGCGGGCCAGCCCGGCGCGCTCGAGCTTGATGATCTGCTCGGTGGCGCTGGGGACGCGGACCCCAAGATTGCGGGCGATCTCGCCGACGCGCTGGCCCTCGTCAAGCAGCATCTTGAGGGTGCTGAGCTGGGCGGCGCTGAGTTCACCGTCGGCGTCGAGGCGCCGGACCAGGTAGACGCTGTGGCGGAGGGCCTCGCGGAATCCGCTGGCAAGTTCCTGGAGTGCGTTTTCGTCGTTCATCGTTAGGTAGCCTAACATTTAGGGTACCTAACAGTCAAGGCTTAGAGAGTCAACTTCATCCCGACGTGGCTCGCCTCAAAGCCCAGCTGCCCGTAGAACCGGTGCGCGGCGGAGCGGCTGTGGTGCGTGGTCAGCTGCATCAGGGTGCAACCCCGGCGCCGGGACTCCGCGATGGCCCAGCCCACCATGAGCTTCCCCAGGCCCTGCCCGCGAAGGGACGCGGCAACGCGGACGCCCTCGAGCTGCGAACGCCACGCCCCCCGCCGGGAGATGCCGGGAAGGAAACTGAGCTGGAAGGTGGCCACCACGGTGCCGTCCGGGTCCCCCGCCGGCACGGTCTCGCCGACGATCAAGAGGTGGGCTGGGTCGGCGTCGATCGCGCCAAAGGCCCGCTGGTACGGCTCCATGTCCTGTGCGGTCTCGCGGCCGGCGCCCATGGCGTCGTCGGCGAGCAGTTGCACGATGGCCGGGAGTCGGCAGGGGTGGCGTGGCGGAGGCGGAACGTACCGCCGCCGACGTCGGCAATCATCAAAGGAGTCACGGCACGTTGGGTATCGGTCACCTGCCCAGCTTGGCACAGGATCTGAGCGGGGGTTTGGGGAAACCCGGCAAAAGGTGAGCGGGGGTTTAGGGAAAGCCCGCCAAAGGTGAGCGGGGGTTTGGGGGGCGCTGCACGACGGACGACGCCGGCACCCGCTCCTGCGATGAAGTGGGTGCCGGCGTCGTTTGGATGGCGCGCGTCAGGCGGGGGCGCCTGCCAGTTCAGCCTGCCGTTCCTCCACGAGGGTGGCGACGGCACTGAACAGCGGGTGGTCGGCTTCGAGTCCGGTGATCCTGGCCGTGGCGTCAGCCGGACCGGCGGAGCCGAGGATGCCCGCGAGTTCGGTGGCCTCCGCGTCTGCGGGATCGTTGAAGCGGAGTGCGGCAGCGATGGCGCCCAGCAGGGCCTCCGGCACCACGCCGCGTTCTGCCAGCTCCGCCGCCGGGCCGATGAACCGCTCGTGCCGGCTCAGCTTCCGCAGCGGGGCGCGGCCCACCCGGTTGACCGTATCCGGCAGGTACGGGTTGGAGAACCGGACCAGGATTTTCTGGACATACGCCTCCTGCTCGTCGTTGCTGAAGCCGTGCTTCGCCACCAGGAGCTGCTTGGTCTCCTCCAGCACCGCCCGGACATCCTCGGCCACATCCTGGTCCGCCATGGCGTCGGAGATCTTTTCCAGCCCCGCCTCAAACCCCAGGTAGGCCGCAGAGGCGTGCCCGGTGTTCACGGTGAACAGCTTCCGTTCGATGTACGGCGAGAGGTCGTCCACGAAGGTGGCACCGGGGATCACGGGGGCGGACTCGCCGAAGGCGGTCCTGTCGATCACCCATTCGTAGAAGGTTTCCACGGTGACGTCCAGGCCCTGGCCGGGCTCCTGGTTGGGCACGATCCTGTCCACGGCGGTGTTCGCGAAGACCACCTTCCCGTCCAGGGCCCCGGCGGCGGCGCCCGGCTGCGCGGCCACTTCCTTGGCCAGGATGTCCGTGGCGTTGATGGCGTTCTCGCAGGCCATCACCTGCAGGGGCACCCGGCCGGGCTCCCTGGCGACGATGCCCTTGGCGATCACGGGCGCCACGAACTTCAGGATGTGCGGGCCTACCGCCGTGGTGACGATGTCCGCGGTCGCGATCTCGGCGACCAGCTCAGCCTCCTGGGCGTTGGAGTTCAGCGCCCGGAAGTTGTCCACCGTCCGCACGGCGGGGTTCTCACCCACCTCGTGGACCGCGTAGCTGTCCGCGACCGCCAGCCGGGTGATCAGTTCCTCGGCCACGTCCGCGAACACCACCTCGTAGCCGGCATCATGCAGGAGCAGGCCCACGAAGCCGCGCCCGATGTTGCCGGCGCCAAAATGTACAGCCTTCACTATGCGTTGACCTTTCCGAAGAGCTCCAGGACTTCATCCTCGGACGTGGCAGCCTCGAGCCGGGCCACCTGCTCCTTGTTCGTGAAGACCTTGGCGATGGAGGACAGGATGTGCAGGTGTTCGTTGTTGATGCCTGCGACACCCACCACGAACTTCACTTCCTTGCCGTTCCAGTCGATGCCTTCGGGGTAGCGGATCACGGACACCGCAGACTTGCGGATGTGGTCCTTGGCGGCGTTGGTGCCGTGCGGGATGGCCAGGAAGCTGCCCATGTAGGTGGACACCGATTCCTCGCGCTCGTGCATGGCTGCGATGTAGCCCTCATCCACGGCGCCCCGGGTCAGCAGGAGCCTGCCGGCTTCGTCAATGGCGGCGTCGCGGGTGGTGGCCGAACCCGTCAGGACCACGCTCTCCCGTGCCAGGATCTCGGAGGTCCCGGCAGCGGAGGCTGCGGTTCCTGCCGCGGCAGCGGGCGCAGCGTCCACCGGAGCCTCGGCGGCGTGCGCGCCGTGGGTGGCGCCGGCGTCGGCCGAGCCATCGCGCTCGGTGTTGCTCTCGCGGACCAGCTCGACAATCTCGTCATACCGCGGGCTGCTCATGAAGTTGTCCACGGAGTAGTGCACGGCGCTGGACGTCGCTGGCTTGGCACGCTCGGTGAGGTCCTGGTGCGTCACCACGACGTCGTAGCTGTCGGTGAGGTTGGCAATCGAGGCGTTGGTGACCTTGACGTCGGGGAACCCGGCGGCCTTGATCTTGTTCCGCAGCACCGAGGCTCCCATGGCACTGGAGCCCATGCCAGCGTCGCAAGCGAACACCACGTTGCGGACCGGGCCGGCCAGGACGCCCACCCCGCCGCGGCCGGCCGCACCGGCGGCAGTTCCCATGCCGGCTCCGGTGAGGGTTGAGGCAACCGAGCTCTTCTTGCCCTTCATCTCCTCCATGCGGGCGGTGGCGTCGCCGAGGTCCGCCTCATCGCTGTGCTTGGTGGTCCGCAGGATGACCGAGGACACCAGGAAGGAAACTGCCGCCGCGAGGACCACGGACAGGATCACGCCGAAGTAGCTGTCGCGGGAGGTCTGCGCCAGCACGGCGAAGATGGAGCCCGGGGCGGCCGGCGCCACGAGGCCGGAGTTGGTGACGGCGAGGGTGGCGATGCCGGTCATGCCGCCGGCGATGGTGCCCAGGATCAGCAGCGGGCGCATCAGGACATACGGGAAGTAGATCTCGTGGATGCCGCCCAGGAACTGGATGATGGCTGCGCCGGGGGCTGAAGCCTTGGCGGCACCACGGCCGAAGAACGCATACGCGAGGAGCAGGCCCAGGCCGGGGCCGGGGTTGGCTTCCAGCAGGAACAGGATGGACTTGCCCTGCTCCAGCGACTGCTGCACGCCCAGCGGGGTAAGCACGCCGTGGTTGATGGCGTTATTCAGGAACAGGACCTTGGCGGGCTCGATAAAGATGCTGGTCAGCGGCAGGAGTCCGTTGTGGACCAGGAACTGCACGAAGTTGCCTGCAGCCGTACTGAACGCAGTGACCAGCGGCGATATGCCATAGAAGCCCAGCAGGGCCAGCAAGGCACCCCAAATGCCGGCGGAGAAGTTGTTGACCAGCATCTCGAAGCCGGGGCGGATCTTGCCGTCCCAGATGGAGTCGATCTTCTTCATGGTCCAGCCGCCCAGCGGGCCCATGATCATGGCGCCGATGAACATGGGGATGCCGGCACCGACGATCACACCCATGGTGCCGATGGCACCCACCACGCCGCCGCGGACGTCGTAGACCATCTTGCCGCCCGTGTAGCCGATCAGCAGGGGCAGCAGGTAGGTGATCATGGGGCCAACGAGGCCGATGTTGGGCTTCCCGTCGGTTTCGCCGAAACCACCCAGCTGCGGCACCGGCAGCCAGCCCTTCTCAATGAAGAGGGCGGTGATGATGCCCCAGGCGATGAACGCACCGATGTTGGGCATGATCATGCCGGACAGGAATGTCCCGAACTTTTGGACGTGCACGCGCGCGCTGGTGCGGGGTTTTGCAACTGTCTCTGTTGCCATGTGATTTCCTAACCGTCATTCCTGCTGCTCCGCAGGATGGTCCGAATGATTACGACGACGTAGTGCTGGGTAATGCGCTGATTGGGGCTTAGCCGGCGGTGCTGGTGGAGATCCGGTGCAGCCATTCGAGAAAGAGCTTGAGTTCCGAGCTGGAAAGCTGGTCAGAGTGCGAGGCCTGAAGTGCGGCGTTCAGGGCGATCGCTGCCACCACCACCGAGGACTTTCCGGTGCTGCCCGCGGCCGGGCCGCTGGCGGGCTCGGCGGACACCGCGAAGATCATGGCGTCCCGGGTCATGGTGGACAATTCGAGGTTCCTCTCGGCGACGGACTCCGCAATCAGCATCAACGTCACGCCCACATTGGCCGCCAGGATGGACCTGGCCGCTTCCCTGGGCTGGACGTTCAGCTGGCCCGCCGCCGCTGCCTTGTTCAGCATCTCCTCCATCAGCGACTCGGCGTCCGCCACGATGGCGGGCCGGCTTTCCGGGCGGATGTTGCCGAACATCACCAGGTACAGCTCGGGCTGGTTCAGGCCGAACTGGACGTGGTTGTCCCACATTCTCCGGATGTCCTCAAGCGGCTGTCCGGAAGGGGCGAAATCCCTTTCGCCCGCGACATATTCCTCAAACCCTGCGGCGACGACGGCGTCGAACAGTCCTTCCTTGTCACCGAAGTGGTGGTACAGCGTGGGCGCCGAAACGCCTGCCAGCTGGGTGATCTGGCGGGTGGACACCGGCGCTCCCGCGGAATTTGCCAGCAACTCCGCGGCTGCGCGGAGCAGCCGCATTTTGGGGGGAAGCTGGCCATCCAAACTCATAACCGCTACCCTAGCACCTATAGCGTTGCTATATGAACTGAATCACATACAATTTTTTCAGGCACGTTTCCTGCCCTGGACGTAGCAGTCCACCGGCAGCCCCGGCACGGCGCCGGAGACCTTGGCGGGCCTGTCTACCGGCAGAGAATGAGGACCTTCAGTGCAGAACTTCCCAGGAGTAGGCGTCAGTCCGGGCCGCGTCATCGGCACCATCCGCCAGATGCCCAAACCAATCAGCGAGCCGCCGGCCGGCGAGCAGCTGGCGGCCGGCACCACTGCCGAAGAAGCGACTGCAACATTGAAGGCCGCGGCCCAGGCCGTGCACGACGAACTGAAGGACCGGGCCACCCATGCCGTGGGTGACGGCAAGGCAGTCCTGGAAGCCACCGCGCTGATGGCCAAGGACACCATGCTGATCAAGGGCGCGGCCAAGCTTGTGGCCCGCGGGACCTCCGCCGAACGCGCCATCTGGGAATCCGGTTCCTCGGTTTCCGAGATGCTGCACAACCTGGGCGGCTACATGGCCGAACGCGCCACCGACGTCCTGGACGTCCGGGCCCGGATCGTCGCGGAGCTCCGCGGGGTTCCCGCCCCCGGCATCCCCGCCTCCAACACCCCGTTCGTCCTGGTGGCCGAGGACCTGGCGCCGGCAGACACCGCCACGCTGGACCCCAACAAGGTCCTGGCGCTGGTCACTGCCGGGGGTGGCCCGCAGTCCCACACGGCCATCATCGCCCGGTCCCTGGGTCTCCCGGCAGTCGTTGCCGCCGTCGGCGTTGACGAACTCGCGGACGGCACCGAGGTGTACGTCGACGGCGCTGCCGGCAGCATCACCTCCGAACCGGACGAGACCCTCCGGGCAACAGCCGAGGCCTGGGCTGCCACGGCGTCGCTGCTGGCAGAATTCAACGGCACGGGCACGACGGCGGACGGCCACGAGGTGCCGCTGCTCGCCAACGTGGGCGGCGGCAAGGACGCCGAGGCCGCTGCGAAGCTCGGAGCCCAGGGCGTGGGCCTGTTCCGCACCGAGTTCTGCTTCCTGGAACGCGACACCGAACCCAGCGTCGAAGAGCAGGCAGCTGCCTACAAGAGCGTCTTCGACGCGTTTCCCGGCAAGAAAGTGGTCCTGCGCACGCTGGACGCCGGCGCCGACAAGCCCCTGCCCTTCCTGACCGACTCCACGGAACCCAACCCGGCCCTGGGGGTCCGCGGCTACCGCACCGACTTCACCACCCCCGGCGTCCTTGACCGGCAGCTGGAAGCCATCGCGCTGGCCCAGCAGCAGTCCGAGGCCGACGTCTGGGTCATGGCCCCCATGATCTCCACCGCCGAGGAAGCCGCGCGCTTCGCCTCCATGTGCGCGGACGCCGGCATCAAGACCCCCGGCGTCATGGTCGAGGTCCCCTCCGCCGCCCTCACCGCCGAAGCGATCCTCCGCGAAGTGGGCTTCGCCAGCCTGGGCACCAACGACCTCACCCAGTACGCCATGGCCGCCGACCGCCAGCTCGGCCCCCTGGCCAACCTGAACACCCCGTGGCAGCCCGCGGTCCTGCGCCTCGTCGGGCTCACCGTTGAAGGGTCCAGGGCCGAAGGCCACAACAAGCCCGTGGGCGTCTGCGGTGAGGCTGCCGCGGACCCCGCCCTCGCCGTCGTCCTCACCGGGCTTGGCGTGACCACCCTGTCCATGACGGCCCGCTCGCTCGCCGCGGTGGCCGCCGTGCTGAAGACGGTCACCCTCTCCGAGGCCCAGGAACTGGCAAAACTTGCCCTGTCCGCGCCGAGCGCCACGGAAGCCCGGGCATGGGTACGGGAGAAACTGCCGGTCCTGGAGGAACTGGGGCTCTGATCCGGAGGAACCGGCCTCGCCTGCCGGCACCCGGACGCGGGATAGGCTACGTCCATGGCATTGATAGCCCCCCGCGTTACGGCCGGCCTGCCCGCAGGCGAGGCCGGCAGCCTTGCGCGCGCCCTGAAGGACAGCAACGACATCACCGTCTTCGTTGACGGCACCGTCCACCGCCTGCCCGCGCAGGCACGGGACGCCGTCGTGGATCTCCTGGCACGGCTTGGCCGCGGCGAAACGGTGACTGTGAGCAGCGTGGAGGAAATGCTGACCACTTCCCAGGCCGCGGAACTGGCGGGGATCTCGCACACGTACCTGCGCAACATGACGGACCGCGGCGAGATCCCGGTGGAGTACCGCGGCTCGCACCGCAGGATCCGGCAGGCCGACATCCTTGCGTGGCTGGAGCAACAGAAGCTTGAGGACCGGAAGCGCAGGCAGGACAAGGCCGACGGCGGCCACGCCGGCGAGGCGGAGTAGTGCGGTTTCCCCGTGGCCTGCTCAGCCGGAAAGACGCCGGGCTGCGCTCTACGGAGGTGGCCGCCAATGGTTTGACGGGGAGGTTGTTCTGGGCTGGCGGTACGCCCGCACCCGGACAGCGCGCGGCAGGCAACCCCGCCGGACCGGCCTATGTGCTCATCCACGGCATCGGCGTCTCCCACCGCTACCTTCGACGGCTGCACGGGGAACTGGCCGGCGCCCCCACCTACTCCCTTGACCTGCCGGGGTTCGCCGGCACCCCCCGGCCCGGCAGGCAGCTCTCCGCGGCGGACTACGGCGCCTTCATCGCCCAGGCATTGAAGGCAAGCGGCATCGACTCCTACATCCTGGTAGGACACTCGATGGGCGTGCAGTTCACCATCGAGGCCGCGCTCTACGCCCCAGAACGGGTGCGCCGGCTGGTCCTGATGGGACCTGTGGTGGACTCCCGGCACCGGAGCGTCCTGCGGCAGGGTGTGGCGCTCTCCCTGGACGCGCTGCTCCGGGAAACTCCCTCATCCAACTGGATTGTCCTCACGGACTACTTCCGCTGCGGCCCGCGCTGGTACTTCACCGAGGTGCCGGTGATGATGGGATACCCCACGGAGCGGCGGCTGGGCGGCATCAACGTGCCCGTCCTGGTCCTGCGCGGCAACCATGACCAGGTGGCCGGGCCGGAGTGGTGCATTCGGCTCGCCCAGGCCGTGCCGCAGGGAAGCTTCGTAGAGATACCGCAGGCAGGCCACGTGGTCCAGCATGTGCGCCCGCGGCAGGTGGCGGAGGCCATCCGGTCCTTCGTCGGGGCACCCTCCCGCTAACCCCGGATTCCCGGCGTCAGATCCTGGGCCTTGCCGCCCAGCGCCGCATCTTGAGCGCGGCGTGCAGTTCCAGCCGCGGCAACCCCTTCAGCGGGTCCACCCCCAGCAGTTGACGGATCCGCCCCAGCCGGTTGTAGATGCTGCTGCGGTGCAGGTGGAGCCGGGTGGCCACGTCCTGGACGGAGCCATCATTGTCATACAGCAGCTCCAGGACGGGGATGAGCTCGCCGTTGCGGTCGTGGTCCTCAAGCATCCGGAAGTACACGGACCCGGAGTCCGCCCACGCACCCACTCCCCCGCCGGCCGACGCGAGCAGCTGGTAGACGCCGGTGGCGCGGCAGTCCACGAGTTCGCCCAGCTGCGGGTCGACGGCGGCCGCCTGGGCTGCCAGCCGGGACTGCCGGTAAGCCTCCGCGAGCTGGCGCGTCCTGGCGAACCCCTCGCTGATCCCCAGGATGATCCGGTGGACCGGCCGGCCGGAGCGCTTGGCCAGCTCCAGCTGGTAGTGCACCAGCACCCGGGCGTGGTTGGCCCTGCCCGTCGATTCGCGGAACAGCACCACCGAATGTGTTTCGGTGCCGGCGCTGAAGAGGGCGGCATCCACACCCACCGTTGCCTGCAGCGCCGTTGAACGGTGGATCAGGGCCGATGCGATGGGGTCCGGCCCGCTGGCCCAGCCGTCCGCGTCGAGGATGGTGACCATCTGCCAGGGGCCGCGGCCCTGGACTTCCTTCCAGCCCGCCACCGCCGCCACCGCGTTGGGTTCCCCGGCGCAGGCTGCCAGGAACTCACGCTCGCGGCCCCGCCGGAATTCGGATTCCGCCGTGTTCGAGTCGAGCAGGAGGCCGGAGAGCAGCTCAAGCTCGTGGTTGACGCCGGGCAACTGGGTGAGGATCGCCGTCGGACTTTCCTCTGCCGAGTCCTGCTGCACCCACAGGTAGCCGACCCGGAAGCCCCTGACCATCAGCGGGACGCAGACCCGGCCAAGCATGCCCAGGTCCGGGTTCCCCGGGATCACCACCGGCCGGACGGCGGTGGCGATCCCGTGGGAGAGCTGCCAGGCGCTGACATCCGCCGGGACCTTCTTGCTCAGCAGGAAGTTCACCCGGACGCGGTCGGCGTGGGACTGGTTGGAGCTGTAGGCAAGCAGCAGGCCGTCCAGGTCCTCGAGGGACAGGCCGCGGCCGAGCTTCTGTGCCACCTGTTCGACGAGTTGTTCCACACCCTGCTGCTGCATGGGCTCACACTACTGCCTGCGCAGCCGGTCCCACGAACCAACACGAGGCGACACCTGACGCTTCAGGAGTCGACAGTTGTCGAGCGCGACGCGGCAAAAACCCCGGAATTACGCGGCTCCGCCGGCCGGCCCCGCACCGGTCCATGTCGTCTGGCTCACAGGCGGAATTATCGTTGAAACACGAAAATCCTTCCACTTTTCCCGGCCCGCCGGGACCACACCTTGGAGCAGACGATGATCATCGGCGTCCCCAAAGAGATCAAGAACAACGAATTCCGCGTAGCGATCACCGCTGCCGGCGTCCACGAGTTCCGCACCCACGGCCACACCGTCCTGGTGGAGCGCGGGGCCGGCCTGGGCTCGGGCATCACGGACGAGGAATACGCGATCGCGGGCGCCGAGATCGTCAATGACGCGGACGACGTCTGGTCCCGCGCCGACATGGTCATGAAGGTCAAGGAACCGGTGAAGGCCGAATACCACCGCTTCCGCAAGGGCCTGATCCTCTTCACCTACCTGCACCTCGCGGCCGAGCCGGAACTGACACAGGAACTCATCAACTCCGGCGTCACCGCGATCGCTTACGAGACCGTGCAGGAAGGCCGCACGCTGCCGCTGCTGGCCCCGATGTCCGAGGTGGCCGGACGCCTGTCCGTCCAGGTGGGCGCCACCTCGCTGATGGCACCGGCCGGCGGCAAGGGCGTGCTGCTGGGCGGGGTCCCGGGCGTCCGTCCCGCCAAGGTGGTTGTCCTGGGCGCCGGCGTGGCCGGAACCAACGCCGCCGCCATGGCCCTGGGCCTGGGTGCCGACGTGACCATCCTGGACATCAACATCAACCGGCTCCGCGAACTCGACGCCCAGTACCAGGGCCGGCTGAAGACGGTTGCCTCCAACAAGTACGAGATCGAAAAGTCAGTGGTGGACGCCGACCTCGTAATTGGTTCGGTGCTGATCCCCGGCGCCAAGGCCCCCAAGCTGGTCACCAACGACCTCGTGGCCCGGATGAAGCCCGGCTCAGTGCTGGTGGACATCGCCGTGGACCAGGGCGGCTGCTTCGAGGACACCCACCCCACCACGCACCAGGAACCCACCTACAAGGTGCACAACACCATCTTCTACTGCGTGGCCAACATGCCCGGCGCCGTACCCAACACCTCCACGTACGCACTGACCAACGTCACCCTGCGCTACGCCGTGTCCCTGGCCAACCTGGGCGTCAAGGCCGCGTTCGACCGCGACCCCGCCCTGGCCGCCGGCCTCAACATCGCCGCCGGCCACGTGGCACACCACTCCGTGTCCGAGGCGCACAACCTGCCGCTCGTCGCCGACTGGCACGACCTGGTCTCCGCCTAAGCCCTTCATCGATTGCTCCGTACTTGTCCTTTTGAGCCCTCAAAACGGCATCTACGGAGCAATCGACGGTTCTAAGCCAGTTCCCGCGCTTTTTCTATGATTTTCAGGACCTCCACCGCGTCCTCTGGGTCTACCGGGACGGGCAGGGGTGACGCCGCACCGCCGTCGAGGATCTTCTCCGCCAGGATCCGGTAGAACTCCGGGTAGGCTCCCCGTCCGGTGGGCAGGGCGTCCAGGTGGCCGTCGCGGCCCAGCAGCCCCGCCCATCCAGGCGCTTCCTGCCCGTACGCGGCGTCCAGGGGGCTGCCGCCGGCGGCAAGGTACGGTTCCTGCGGGTCCACGCCGTTTTTCGTGTACCCGCCCACCGAACCGAGCACCCGGAAGCGCGGCTCCTGCTGCGCGCACAGCATGTTCATGGTCAGGTGGCTTATGACGCCCGATTCGTGCCGCAGGACCAGGAAAACGTCGTCGTCCGCCCGCTCATCGGACCGGCGCGCCGCCAGCTCGGCGTGGGCCACCGTGGCGGGACCGAACAACTGCAGCGCCTGGTCCACCAGGTGGCTGCCAAGGTCGAACAGTGCCCCTCCCCCGTCCGCGGCGGTGGCCCGTGCTTTCCATGGCTTGGCGATAGTGGGCTGCCAGCGTTCGAACCGGGACTCGAAGCGTGTCACCTGGCCCAGGGACCGGGCGGCCAGCAGCTTCCGCAGGGTCAGGAAATCACCATCCCACCTCCGGTTGTGGAAAACCGTCAATACCCTGCCCAGCTGCCGGGCCGCCTGGACCAGCTCCTGCCCCTGCGCACTGGTCACCGTGAACGGTTTATCCACCACCACGTCCAGTCCGGCCTCCAGGGCCGCCCGGGCCAGCGGATAGTGCGTGTCCGGCGGCGTGGCCAATACCACCAGGTCAAGGTCAGCTGCCCGCCCCAGGACAGCGGCGCCGTCGCGCACCACGTCCGCCTCCGGCAGCCGGGATGCGGCAGCCGCCTGCCGCCCGGCGTCGGACGTGGCAATGACGTCCAGCGAATAGTGGCCGTTTGCTGCCAGCAACGGCGCGTGGAACACGCTCCCTGCCAGCCCGTAGCCGACGACGGCGGTGCGGATGGTGCGGGGGTGGCCTTCAGCTCCAGTCATGGAAGCTACGCTATCGCGGGGTGGGCAGCGTTAAACGGGGCCGGCACCCCTGGTGAACCAGGAGTGCCGGCTTTTTGGTTGGACCGCGGTGGGTTACTTCTTTACCCAGCCGATGGTGGTCCAGTCCGGGACCTGCGAGGTGCTCTGGAAGAGCGACGGGCCGTAGTTGGCCAGGCCGGTGCGGACGAAGGAGATCTGCGGGCCGTTGAAGACCACGCCCATGGAGTAGTACTTCGCCATGTGCTCCTTCTCCACGTCCATGGCAGCCTTGTTGCGCGCTGCGTTGTCCTCGATGGAGGCGAGGTCGGCGATCTTCTTGTCCAGATCGGCGTCGCCCAGCTTGTTCTCGTTGACCTTGGAGTCGTAGTACTGCTTGACGGCGTCGGTGGCATCCGGGCCCACGGTGTAGCCGGAGATGCTCAGGTCGAACTCGCGGCTGCCCAGGACCTTGCCGAAGTCGGCGGAGGCGCGCTGGTCGATGCCCACATCCATGCCGCCGGCCTGGAGCTGCTTCTGCAGGGTCTGCGCCACGGCCAGGGTGGTGGGATCGTCACCGAAGTTGCTGATCTTGAAGGAGGCGGGCTTGCCGTCCTTCTCCATGACGCCGCTGGCGTTGGCGGTGTAGCCGGCGTCCGTGAGGACCTTCTTGGCGGCGTCGGGGCCGGTTTCCTTGACCGGGTAGTTGTCCTGGTAGTACTCGGAGAACGGCAGCAGCATCATGGAACCGGAGCTGGGCTCTTCCCAGTTCAGGCCGTTGAAGCGGACCTTGCGGAGTGCTTCGCGGTCCACGGCGGCGAAGATGGCCTTGCGGACGTTGACGTCGGTGATGCGCTGGGCGTTGAGGTTCAGGCCACCGGCAAAGAGGCGCTGGCCGCGGCGGATGTCTGAATCCTTGGTGCCGTCCAGCTGCTTGTACAGCGAGATGGTGTTGGCGGACATGGCATCGATCTCACCGTTCTTGAACGCGGCGATCTGTGCGCTGGTCTCCAACTGGCGGAAGGTCACGTTGGCCAGGACCGGCTTCTGGCCCCACCACTTGTCGTTCGGAACCAGGGTCACGGTCTTGGCCGCGGTGTCGTACTGGTCCAGCTTGAACGGGCCCGCCATCCACTCCGGGTGCATGTTGCCATTGAAGCCTTCGTTGAAGATCTCCGGGGTGTTCACGGCGGGGTGGATAAGGCCGAAGAACAGCGAATCGACCGGGAAGACCGGGCGGGACGTCTTGACGATGACTTCCTTGTCGCTGCTGCCGGCCTCAACGGAATCGACGAATTCGTAGGCTCCGGAGCTGACGATGTCGTAGCCGGCGTCCGGGCTCTTGAGGATGTTCCAGGTGTTCTTGAAGGCCTTGACGTCAATCGGGGTGCCGTCGTTGTAGGTGGCCTTGGGGTTGACCTCGATGGTGATGGTCTGCTTGCCGTCCTTCACCTCGCTCTTCACCGACTCGCAGAAGTCGGTGTTCGGGGTGACCTTGCCCTTGAAGTCCACCTTCCAGCAGCCACCAATGCCGCCGCTGTTCATGGCCACCGGGTTCATGGGAATCTGCAGGGCAGAGTTGTCTGCGCTGTTTCCGTTGTTGGAGAAGCCGTTGAAGTCCGGGCCGATGTTGCCCAGCGGCAGGGTGACCTTGCCGCCCTGCTGGAGGTCGGCTGCTGGCTTCTCGTTGATGCTGATCAGCTTGGACAGGTCGCTGCCTGCCTCCTGCCCCTTGGCTGTTTCGGGGCCGCTGGCACCGCCACCGCCGCAGGCCGTCAGCGTCAGGGCGGCAGCAATGGCTGCTGCCCCGCCGATCCTGTTCAGTTTCCTCATGGTTTTCCCTTCGATTGGTGCGAGTGGTGGTGCGGGTGGGTCGAAAAAATCCTAGGGTGCAAGGTGGTCCGCCGGTTCGTGGACCACCAGCATGTCCTCATCAATTTCCCCGTCCGGGTAGAAGCAGGCGAACTGCTGGTCCGGCGCGGGCACGGGAGCCTGCTGGAGGACCTGCACGGCCGCCGAGGGTGCTGCGGCTTCCAGGAGCGGTTCGAGGGTGAGGCATTTTTCCTGCTTCGCGGGCGGCAGTGCGGCGAAGACCGGGCAGCGGGTGGCGAAGTTGCAGCCTTTAGGGGCCTGCAGCGGGGACGGCAGGTCGCCTTGGAGGATGATGCGTTCGCGGGTCCGTTCCAGCTGCGGATCGGGGACCGGGATGGCGGACAGCAGGGCGCGGGTGTAGGGGTGGCGGGGGTTGTCGAACACCCGGTCCACAGCCCCGATTTCCACGATCTTTCCGAGGTACATCACGGCCACGCGGTTGGAGATGTGGCGCACCACCGACAGGTCGTGGGCCACCAGCAGGTAGCTCAGGCCCAGTTCCGCGCGGAGCTGGTCCAGGAGGTTGATGACGCCGGCCTGGACCGATACGTCCAGGGCGGAGACGGGTTCATCCAGGACTACCAGTTTGGGGTTCACGGCCAGGGCCCGGGCGATCCCGATCCGCTGCCGCTGGCCACCGGAAAACTGGTTGGGGAATCGGTTGACGTGGTCCGGCTGCAGGCCCACGAGCTTCATCAGCTCCATGATCCGTTTCTTGATGGCCGTCCGGTCCATGCCCGCGTTCTGCAAAGGTTCGGCCAGGACCTCATAGACCGTGAAACGCGGGTCCAAGGCACCCGTGGGGTCCTGGAAGACCATCTGGAGTTCGCGGCGCATCTTGCCCTTGGTCTTGGCATCGGCCGCCTGCTTGTTGCTCAGGCCGCCGATCACCACCTCACCATCCTGTTCCGGGTGGAATTCCATGATTTCCAGGAGGGTGGTGGTCTTTCCCGAGCCGGACTCGCCCACGATGGAGAAGCATTCGCCCTCGCGGATGTCGAAGCTCAGGCCGTCCACCGCCTTGACGGTGCCGATCCTGCGCTTGATCAGGGCGCCCCTGGTCAGCGGGAAGTGCTTGCGGACGTCCGTGAGCTGCAGGACGGTGGCCCGTTCCGCCCGCGGGATGGCGTCAAAGCGGGAGACGGGTACCGGCGGGGCGGCGAAGACATCGTGCACATCCACCGTCCCGCCCAGGGAGTCGGACTTGATGCAGGCGGCGCGGTGCAGTCCCTCGTCGGCCACAGGCGCCAAGGCGGGTTCGCCGTCCAGGCAGGCGTCCGACGCCAGCGGGCAGCGGGGCGCGAACGAGCATCCGGTGGGGGCGTGCAGGAGGTTCGGCGGCATCCCCTCGATGGGCACGAGCGAGGATTTCTCGGCCACGTCCACGCGCGGGACGGCGCCGAGCAGGCCCATGGTGTAGGGCATCCGCGGGTTGTAGTAGATGTGGTCCACGGCCCCGGTTTCCACCGGCTTGCCCGCGTACATGACCATAATGTCGTCGGCCATTCCGGCCACCACGCCCAGGTCGTGGGTGATCATGACGACGGCGGCGCCGGTCTCCTCCTGCGCCTTGTGCAGCACCTCGAGGACCTGCGCCTGGATGGTGACGTCCAGTGCCGTCGTCGGCTCATCCGCGATCAGGACGCGCGGGTTGTTGGCGATCGCGATCGCGATCATGACGCGCTGGCGCATGCCGCCGGAGAATTCGTGCGGGAAGGCCTTCAGCCGGTCCTTGGGGCTGGGGATACCCACCATGGCCAGGAGTTCGACGGCGCGGGCCTCCTTGGCCTTCTTGCTCATCGCCGGGTTGTGGATGGTGAGCGCTTCGATGATCTGGGTGCCCACGGTGAACACCGGGGTGAGGGAAGACAACGGGTCCTGGAAGACCATCGCGAGCTCGTTGCCGCGGTATTCGCACATGGCCTTATCGCTCAGCCCGAGCAACTCGCGGCCCTTGAGCCGGACAGACCCGGTGACCTCCGCCGTCGGCGCGAGCAAGCCCATGATGGCCAGGGACGTGACCGATTTGCCGGAGCCCGATTCCCCCACGATTCCCAGGGTGCGGCCGGGCAGCAGGTCGAAATCGATGCCCCGGACGGCGTGCACAACACCGTTTTCGGTATTGAAGCGAACGTTCAGGTCCCGGACGGACAGGACGGCGTCGCCGGGGGCGTGCAGCCCTGCCACGTGCAGGCGCTCCACGGTCGACTGGGACGGGTCCGTGGCTCCGGTGGTGGTTTCGCTGCTCATGGCGTCTTCTTCTCCGCACGGGTAGTCCGGGCTTTGGCTTTTTTGGCTTTGCCGCTGGAAGTGGAGCTGGGGTCAAAGGCGTCGCGCAAGCCGTCGTTCATCATGGCGAGGGAGCCGGTCAGCAGGAACATCACGGTCAACGGAACCCAGAACATCCACGGGAAGGTTGAGACCTGGGAGGTGGCCTGGCCGATCAGCACGCCCAGGCTCACGTCGGGGACTTTGATGCCGATGCCGATGAAGGAGAAGGCGACCTCAGCCAGGATGGCTGCGGTGACGCCGCGGGTGATGTCCAGGATCAGCAGCGAGCCGATGTTGGGCACCAGGTGCCGCCAGACTATCCGGCGCGGGGGGACGCCCATGTACTGGGCCGCCTTGACGAAGTCCCGCTGCATGAGGGACATGGACATGGAGCGGATCAACCGGGCGGTTCCCATCCAGCTGAACACGAGCAGGACGATGATCAGCAGCAGCCAGGACGGCAGGTCGCGTTTCAGTCCCGCCCCGCCTCCGCTGGTGGCAACGGCCACCACCAGGAGCGCCGGCATCATGATCAGCGCTTCCAGGATGAACAGCATGACCTTGTCCACCTTGCCGCCGAAGTAGGCCATGCTGCAGCCGTAGACGGCGGCGATCAGCACGGACACCAGGCCCACCACCAGGCCGATCAGGATGGAGATCCTGGTTCCTTCGACCGTCATGGCGTAGAGATCGATCCCCGCCTGCGAGGTGCCCAGGTAGTGCTCGCCGGAGGGCGGCATCCCGATGTTGAAGGGGTCGATGGTCTCCTTGTCCCACTGGGTGAAGAATCCCCCAATGAACGAGAAGACGGTCAGGGCGATGAAGATGGCCAGTCCAGTCACAGCGGTCTTGTTGCGCAGGAACCGGCGGATGATGATGGTGGATTTGCCAATGACGACGTCAGCGCTTTCCAGGTGCGCGTCCTGTGCCACGGCTGCCGGGTCAACGGCGTTCAGGTTGGTCATGGCTACTGCACCCGCACTCTCGGGTCGACAAGCGTGGTGGCGAAGTCCGCCAGGATGGCGCCCAGGGCGAAGATCACTGAGCCGTAAGCGAGCGTGGCGGTGGCGGCGTTGACGTCCTGCAGCGAGATTGCGTCGATGCTCCAGGACCCCACGCCGGGCCACGCGAAGATCTTCTCGGCGAAGAAACCGCCGGCGAAGATGGCCGGGATGGTGAAGGCGATGCTCTGGGCCACCGGGATGAAGGAAACCCGGAGCGCGTGCCGCGCGATGGCCTGGTTCCGGCTCAGGCCCTTGGCCCGAGCGGTGCGGACGAAATCGGCGTTGACGTTGTCCAGCAGGTACTGCCGCTGGGCGATCTGGTAGGCGCCCCAGCCCACGAGGGTGATGGCCACCGTGGGCACCACGTAGTGCGCCATCAGGTCGGCGAACTGGGGCCAGCCGGGTGCAACACCCGGGGTTGAGATGCCCGTGACGAAGAAGATCCGGTCACCGACGGATTCGTTGATGTTGATCGCACCCAGCTGCACCAGGAAGTAGGCGATGGGTGCGGGCACGATGTAGGCGAGGTAGCTGTAGGACGTGATGACCCGGTCCTGGAACTTGTACTGCCGCGCCGCCGAGTACACGCCCAGGGCGACGCCGATGACCAGGGTCAGGATGATCGAGGCCAGGAAGAGGCGGGTGGAGATCCAGACGCGGTCCCCGAACTCGGCGTTGATGTAGGCGCCGTTGGGGCTCCGGCCCCAGTCCCAGCGGGTGATGATGCCGGTGAGCCAGTCAACGTAGCGCTCCCATGGGCTGAGGTCCGGGTCCAGGCCCTTGAGCCGCATGGAGTTGGCGACCTGTTCGGGGGTGGGACGGGGGATGCGTTCCTGCTCGAGGAGTGCCGGCTTGAGTGAGCTGACAGCCAGGAAGTAGCCAGCGGACGTGGTGAGGAAGATCATCACCACGTAGGTAATGCCGCGCTTGGCGAGGTATTTGAGCATGGGGCGCTATTTCTTCCGCGGCGCCGCCGTGCGGTGGATGGAAAAACACTCCGGTGTCCGCTGGTATGCCATGCCGCCCACATCAACCATCACTGCTGGATCCTTCCGTCTTCCCCGGGCGAGCACGGGTTGTGCCGGCCTCCCCGGGACCTGCGGCCAGCGGATAGCTGGCCTCCCGCCGCCTCTGGGGCACGTCCTGGTGGACTATGTTGCGGGTCACATTCCAGAGGAAACTATCACAAGCCATCAGCCGGAAAGCGCAGTAATCCCCCGAAATACCGCGGGCCGTATCAGATCGTTATGAATAGTTCTGTGAAGTTGGCTTGACTGGACGAAAGGGCTCTCATCCGCGTAATCTACGCCGACCCCGCCACCCGTGTGACAAGCTCGGACCACGATGCAGCCAGGCGGTCGCTCGTGACGCCATGTTCACGGATGAGGTGCAGGAGCCGCTCAGGGTCGAGGGTCGCCGTCAGGGAACCGGCCAGCAGCCCCGGTTCCCTGGACACAACACCACCAGCGCGCAGCAACATTTCCACGTGCTGGTTCCAGAGGGCCACCGCCGGAACTTCAAACCTGCCCCGGGAGGCGTTTCCGGCAGCCAGGACCAAGTCCCCGTACTCGACGACGTAGGCGATCCTTTCGATACCAAAAGCAACCAGCCGGTCCACGGGCGCAGCGCCCGGCCCCAGGGGCGGCGGCCCAAACAGGAAGCGGGCCTGGAAGGCGGCCTCGGAGTCGTTCAACAGCGTCAGCATGAGTCCTGCACGGCTCCCAAAACGCCGGAAGACCGTCCCCTTGCCCACTCCGGCGTGTTCCGCCAGGCGGTCCATGGTGAGCGCCACCGCGCCCCCCTGTTCGATCAGGTCGCGGGCAGCGAGCAGCAGGCGCTCCCGGTTGCGGGCAGCATCGCTGCGTTCCGCGGCCGTCACCGGTGTCATTCCCGGCCGCACTGGGATGGAACTCACAAAGACAGTGTAGCCATAGGGAATAGAAACGGACCGCGGTCCGTTTAGTCTGGTGAAGGCTCCCTGAGCCTGACCTCTGACCGATCGCGGCCCCCGCCGCGCCCCTAGCCAGGAGTTCCCATGACCAAGAGCACCGTACTGACCCTCGTCGGCAGCCTCCGCGCCGAGTCCACCAACCAGAAGCTGGCGGAGGCGATCCAGCTCAACGCACCGGAGCAGGTGGACGTCGTAATCCACGAGAGCCTGGGCAACATCCCCTTCTACAACGAGGACATCGACGTCGAAGGCGAGGTGCCGGCCGCTGCCGCCGCCCTGCGCGCCGCAGCCGCCGAGGCCGACACCGTCCTGCTGGTCACGCCGGAATACAACGGCACGGTTCCCGCAACACTGAAGAACGCCATCGACTGGCTGTCCCGCCCCTTCGGTGCCGGCGCGCTGGCAGGCAAGCCGACCGCCGTCGTCGGAACCGCTTTTGGCCAGTACGGCGGCGTCTGGGCCCAGGACGAAGCACGCAAGGCCGCCGGCATCGCCGGCGCCCGCGTCCTGGAAGACGTCAAGCTTGCCGTGCCGGGCTCCATGGTCCGCTTCGCCGAAGTCCACCCCAAGGACGACGCGGAGATCGTGGAACAGATCAAGGGCATCTTCGACTCGCTGGCCGCTTCCACCCCGGCAGCCTAGGCCGGCCTGGCCTCCTTGCGGTGCCCGGTACGCATCACGCGTGCCGGGCACCGGCGTCTCCGGCGTTCCACATCCCGCCGCAGCGTAAATAAGGAATCAACAGATGTTGCCCTTCAAGCAACAGCTGGTTGTATTCTGGCTCTGTGACCCACGAAACACTTGACGCGTCCGCCGGCACGCTGCCCGCGGAGGCCATCGATGCGATCGAGCGTGCCGCCACCTCGGCACACCGCCACGAGGAGCTCTTCTCGGAACGTGCGGCGAACATCCGCCAGTCTGCCGTCCGGGATGTCTTCGACATCTCGCTGCGCCCGGGCCTTGTCTCGCTGGCCGGCGGCAGCCCCTACCTGCAGTCGCTCCCGCTGGACCGGCTGGCGGACACGGCGGCCGCAATCATCGCCAACGACGGATTGACGGCGCTCCAATACGGGGCGGGCCAGGGCACCGAGGAGCTCCGGGAACAGATCTGCGAGGTCATGGCCGCGGAAGGCATCCTGGATGCAAACCCGCGGAATGTGGTGATCACCGCAGGATCGCAGTCGGCACAGGACGTGGCCACCAAGCTTTTCTGCAACCCAGGCGACGTCGTCCTGGTGGAGGACCCCACCTACGTCGGGGCGCTCAACACGTTCGAGGCCTACCAGGTCCAGGTGGAAACGGTGGAGATGGACCAGTACGGCCTGGTCCCGGAGCTGCTGGAAGCCCGGATCGCGGCCCTCCAGCTCGCCGGCAAAAGCATCAAGTTCCTGTACACGATCCCTAACTTCAACAACCCCTCCGGCATCACGCTGGCCAAGGAGCGCAGGCAGCAGGTGGTGGATATATGCCGCAGGGCGAATATTCTGGTGCTTGAGGACAATCCCTACGGACTCCTCCGCTTTGAGGGCGAACCGCAGGCACCCCTGCGCGCCGCCAATCCCGACGACGTGATCTACCTGGGCTCGTTTTCCAAGATCTTCGCCCCGGGCCTGCGGATCGGCTGGGCCTTGGTCCCGGAACACCTGCAGCGGCGCTACTACCTGGCCGCCGAGTCCGTCACCCTCTGCCCGCCGGCCCTGAACCAGATGCTGGTGTCCGCGTACCTGCGCGAGTATGACTGGAAGGGCCAGATCGAAACCTACCGGGTCCTCTACGCTGAACGCTGCCGGGCCATGCTGGCCGCCCTCGAGGAATACATGCCGGCCGGAACCACCTGGACCAGCCCGCAGGGCGGATTCTTCGTCTGGGTAACGCTGCCCCAGGGCGTGGACACCTACCCGCTGCTGCACAAAGCGATCGACGCCGGCGTGGTTTTCATCCCCGGAGCCGCCTTCACGCCGTCGGACGAGCCGTCCAACAAGCTGCGGCTCGCCTTCAGCGCCGTTCCCCCGGACGCCATCGCGGAGGGTGTCCGCCGACTGGCGCCGGTGCTTCAGGAAGCGATTGCGGCGCTGTAGCGTAAGGCTCACGAGTGCCGAAAACCGAGCAAGGGAGCATGCATATGGGTGGAATCATCGTTGTAGGGGTCGACGGCAGCGCAACGGCAAAGAAAGCGGCCGAGTCGGCAAAGGACCTGGCGGCGGCGCTGGGCGGCTCGCTGCACGTGGTGTCCGCGTTCGACAGCGACAAGACTGAGGTGTTCGGCAGCGGCAGCGACCGCTGGATCGTGTCCGACGCCGATGCCGCCGAACAGGTTGCCCGCACCGTGGCGGAATCCCTGGGCCGGGACATCACGGTGACATACTCGGCCGCGCGCGGCCGGCCGGCCGACGCCCTCATCAAGGAAGCCTTGCGTGTGGACGCACGCATGATCGTGGTGGGAAACCGGCGGATGCACGGAATCGGCCGGGTCCTGGGCAGCGTGGCCAACAGCGTGGCGCATAACGCGCCCTGCGACGTCTACATCGCCAACACCTACGACGCCGACTGAGGCGTAACGGCGGACACTCCCCGTGGTGGCGGACATCGCTGCGGGGGGTGTCCGTTCTCACCGCTGAAACGGCGGCCAGGCACGGTCTGCAACGATAAAATTGGAGAGGCCCCCAAAGGCGTGGACACGTCCATTCACCTCCAGCAAAGGCCTCCCTTGATTACTCTGCAGCGCCGTCAGCTCGTCGGCCACGACATCCTCCTGGCCCGCCACGGGAACCACATCTCCTCCATGCGGGTGGACCGCAGCAACGGCAGGGTGGTGGCACTGCTCGACGACGGCAGCCTGGACAGCGCGCCAAACCTGATCGCCCCCGGACTGCAGCTGCCGCAGACCGTGCGGAGCGTCCTGCGCGAAGACTGGAAACTCCTCAGCGCCTGGGCAGGCGCAGCCGCCCTGCTGGGAGGCCTGATGACGGCCGCCGCCGTCTTCCTCGGCACCAGCGCCGACCCGGCCGTCCTCGAAGCCTTCACGGTCTACGCCGCCTACTAGGCCGCACGCCGCGCTCCCCCGCCCCCGGGAGGGGCATTCAGCCCACGAGCCAGCCGCGCAGCAGCCACCAGATCCCGGCCATCACCACGCCGCCAAAGATGGCACCGGCCACCACTTGGGCCAGCGTATGCGCCCGGAGCACCACGCGTGACCAGCAGACCGCCGGAACCAGCACCAGCAGCGGTGCCCAGGCGGCACCGAGCATCAACACCGATACGACGGCGGCGCAGGACATGGCGGCGGCATGGCCGCTCATTTTCCAGAACGGGCTGACAGCGGCCAACACCGCCACGCCGCCCACCACCGCCAGGACCATGGCAATCACGCTGTGCGGCGCACCTGCGGCCGCGAGGACCAGCAGTCCGACGGCGATGCACGCCAGCGCCATCAGGAGCACGGGCGCGCGCTGCTTGCGGTCGCTCACGTGGTGGTCAGTGACTTTGCCGAGGCGGACCAGGACCAGCAGCACGATCAGCGGCAGCACGCAGACAAACAACGCCGCGAGTGCGCCGTAGCCGATGGTTCCCGGAAACCCCGGCTCGGCCAGCGGGCTGATCAGCAGCTGGATGCTGACCACCACCGGCGGCTGGAACACCTCCGTGATCCAGGTGGCCGCGCGGTTCTTCGCCCTCAGGGGCACAGTGTTGACAGGCACGGCCTAGTCCAGGAGGAGCGCGGGCTCTTCCAGGATGGCCGCGACGTCGGCCATGAAGCGGGCTGACAAGTCACCGTCCACCACGCGGTGGTCAAAGGACCCGCCCAGCGTGGTGATCCAGCGCGGAATCACCTCGCCGTCCAGGACCCACGGCTTTTGCTTGATGGTGCCGAACGCGACGATAGCCACCTCGCCCGGGTTGATGATGGGCGTTCCCGTGTCGATGCCCAGTGCGCCGATGTTGGTGACCGTGAGCGTGCCGCCCTGCATTTCCGCGGGCTGGGTTTTGCCTGCCCGGGCGGTGGTGGCCAGGTTGTTCAGCGCCAGGGCCAGTTCCTTCAGCGAAAGGTCCTGGGCGTTCTTGATGTTCGGCACCATCAAACCGCGCGGGGTGGCGGCGGCAATACCCAGGTTCATGAAGTGCTTGACCTGGATCTCGGCGCTGCCGTCTCCGTTGTCCACCCACGATGCGTTCACGCTGGGGTTGCGGGCAGCGGCCCAGATAACGGCCTTGGCCAGGATGAGGAGCGGGGATACCCTGATGCCCTCAAAATCGCGGGAAGCCTTGAGCCGCTTGACGAATTCCATGGTGCGGCTGGCGTCGACGTCCACGAAGATGCTGACGTGCGGGGCCGCGAAAGCCGACTCCACCATCGCCTTGGCCGTGGCCTTGCGGACACCCTTGACCGGGATCCGCTCGATGCGCTGGTCCTGTGGCTTGCCGGCCTTGCCCCAGAAGCCGTCAGCCTTGTCCAGTTCCGCATCGCGCTGCGCCTGGTAGCTGACCAGGTCCTCTCGCGTGACCTCACCGCGGGAACCGGTGGCCACCACATCTGCGAGGTCTATGCCGAGGTCGCGGGCGATCTTGCGGACCGGCGGCTTGGCCAGGACCCGGTTGACCAGGCCCGTAATGGTGCCGCCCAGAGTGGGACGGTTGTCCACGGCGGCAGTCTCGCTGCCGGTCACCTCGGCTGGCGTCCGCGGCTGCACCGGCTCAACCTCAGGAGCGTTAAGCGTCACCGAGGCGGCGGGTGCGTTCTTGCGGGGGCGCCGCTTGACGGCGTCGGCCTTGGGTCCGGAACCCACCAAGGGAGCATTGGCGGGCGAGCTCCCGCTGCCGGCCGCCGTCGGCTCTTCCGCCGTGTCCACCGGGAGCTTGCCGTACAGCGGCTGCGCCGGGGCCTCCGGCGCGCGGACATCGGCAGGAGTGGGATCGCCGGAGACTTCGTCGCTGACGCTGATGATGGCCGTGCCGACGTCAACGGTCACGCCCTCCGCCACCAGCAGCTCACTGACGGTCCCGGCAAAGGGGGACGGCAGTTCCACGATCGACTTTGCGGTTTCGATCTCGCAGATCACGTCATTGATGGCGACGGCGTCGCCCGGCTTGACCTTCCAGGAGACGATTTCCGCCTCCGTGAGGCCCTCGCCGACGTCGGGCAGGTTGAACTTGTTAAGGGTCATGGTGTCCTAGTAGGAGAGGGCGCGGTCCAGCGCCTCGAGGATGCGGTCGATGTCCGGAAGGTAGTCTTCCTCCACCTTGGCAACGGGGTAGGGCATGTGGAAGCCGCCGACGCGGATCACCGGCGCCTCGAGGGAGTGGAATGCCCGCTCGCTGATCCGGGCGGCAATTTCGCCTCCGATTCCGCCGAATGTGGGGGCCTCGTGGGTCACGATCAGCCGGCCGGTTTTTTGGACGGAGGCGGTGACGGTGTCGAAGTCGATAGGGGAAATGGACCGGAGGTCGATGACCTCGAGGCTCCGGCCGTCCTCCTCCGCGGCATTCGCGGCCGCCAGGGCAACCGGCACCAGGGGGCCGTACGCCACCACGGTGGCGTCGGTCCCCTCGCGGAGGACGTGGGCCTTGAAGGGGTCTGCGGAGGGTCCGGGGGCCTGGACGTCAACGTCGCCCTTGAGCCAATAGCGCCGCTTGGGTTCGAAGATGATCACCGGGTCCTTGCACTCCACGGCCTGCTGGATCATCCAGTAGGCGTCATGCGGGTTGGACGGGGTGATGATCCGCAGGCCGGCCGTATGCGCGAACAGCGCCTCGGGAGACTCGGAGTGGTGCTCGATGGAGCCAATACCGCCGCCGTAGGGGATCCGGATGACGACGGGCACGCTGAGGTTGCCGCTGCTGCGCGAATGGATCTTGGCCAGCTGGGTGGTGATCTGGTTGAAGCCGGGGAAGACGAAGCCGTCGAACTGGATCTCGCACACCGGGCTGTACCCGCGCAGGGCCAGGCCTATCGCGGTGCCGATGATCCCGGACTCGGCCAGGGGCGTGTCCACGACCCGGTCGGGGCCGAATTCTCCGATCAGGCCGTCCGTTACCCGGTAGACACCGCCGAGGGGGCCGATGTCCTCGCCCATCAGGAGCGACTTGGGGTTGGCCGCCAGCGTGGCGCGGAGGCCTTCGTTGATGGCCTTCGCGATGGTCATGGTGGTCATCAGTGGCCTGCCTTTGCTGCCTGCCCGGCGGACTCGTCCCCGCCGGCAAATCCTGCGCTGTATTCCTCGAACCACGCCAGTTCCTCGGCCACCAGCGGGTGCGCCTCGGCATAGACGTTGGCGAAAGCCTGCCGGATGTCCGGGTCCTGGAGGTCGTGGGCGGTGCGCCGGACGTAGGAGGCGAGCTCGTCGCCGTCGGCCTTGACCTTGGCGAAGAAGTCGTCGTCCGCCAGGCCTTCGGCGCGCAGGTACTTCTCCAGCCGCGCCAGCGGATCCTTGGCCCGCCACGCGTCCTCTTCGGCGGACTGGCGGTACTTGGTGGGATCGTCGGCGGTAGTGTGCGCTCCCACCCGGTATGTGAAGGCCTCGATCAGGACCGGACCGTTGCCCTGGCGGGCATGCTCCAGCGCCCACTCGGTGACCGCGTGCACGGCGATCACGTCGTTGCCGTCCACCCGGATGCCCGGGAAGCCATACCCCTTGGCCCGGTTGGAGAGCGGGACCCGGGTCTGGACGTTGGTGGGCACGGAGATGGCCCAGTGGTTGTTCTGGCAGAAGAACACCACCGGGGCGTTGTAGGAGGAGGCGAACACCATTGATTCGTGGACGTCGCCTTCGGAGCTGGCGCCATCGCCGAAGTAGGCGATCACGGCGGCGTCCGGCTCCTTGCCTGCGCCATCGGTTGCGGCGGCGAGCTTCTGGTCGCGCTGGATTCCCATCGCGTAGCCAACGGCATGGAGGGTCTGTGCGGCCAGGACCAGCGTATACAGGTGGAAGTTGGTGTCCTTGGGGTTCCAGCCGCCGTTGGAGACTCCGCGGAACTGGCGAAGGAGTTCGGCAAGGTCCACGTTGCGGGTCAGGGCGACGCCGTGCTCACGGTACGTGGGGAAGATGTAGTCCTGCGGCTGGCTGGCACGGCCCGAGCCGATCTGAGCAGCTTCCTGGCCGGTGAGGGGCACCCACAACGCCAGCTGGCCCTGGCGCTGGAGGGCGGTGGCTTCGACGTCGAACCGGCGGATCGCGGCCATGTCGGCGTACAGGCCGCGCAGCGCGTCCGGGGTGAGCTTGTCCGCATAGCTGCTGAACACCGGATCGGCGCCCAGCTTTCCATCGGGGCCGAGCAGCTGAACCATCGGGGCCGCGGGCTCGCCCAAGACGGCCTCCGCATCAGCTTCGCGCTGGTCGTCCACCGCTGTTCCGTCGAACTCGGTGGAAGGCAGATGAGTGCCCATACCGTCTCCTTGCTTGCCGCATCCGGATGCAATGCAAATGTCGCTGGGATATATGCCGCACATGGAATACATTCCGCTTGCGGCATATACATTGGCTTACTGATCCTAACTTTATCTTCGGTAGGTAGCGGAAGGGCTACTTGTTAAGTGCTAGGAACTGGCCGGTGCCTTTGTATAGTCGGCACACAACTGGAGGAAACGCGAGTTGGCTTCGACCTCCCCGATACTTACCCTCACACCCTCGCCGGGAAACGCCCGCACGGAGAGGGCACGCGTCCCGGCCAGCTCCGCAAACGCAGCACTTTCGGCGCCAAGGGCCAGCCACACGAAGTTTCCCTGCGCATCGGGAATATCCCACCTCAGATCGCGCAGGCCGGCGGTGACACGGTCCCTCTCATCGACGAGCTTTTGTACCCTTTCCACAACCTGGCCATAGTTTTCGAGCGAAACAATTGCCGCGCGCTCCGCAATTTGGGACACCGCAAAGGGTGTTGCCGCGATGCGAAGGTACTGGGTCAGTTGGGGATGGGACACGCTGTAGCCGACCCGGAGTCCTGCCAGGCCGTGGGCCTTGGAGAACGTCCGGAGCACGACGACATTGGGGTATTTGCGGTAGAGGTCGATCCCGTCCACCGCACCTACCGCCCTAACGAACTCCTGGTAGGCCTCGTCGATCACCACCACCACATCGGCGGGGACGGACCGGATGAAAGCCTCAGCCTCGGCTGCCGTGAGGGCGGGCCCGGTGGGATTGTTGGGCGTACAGAGGAGGATGACCCTGGTGCGGGCGCTGACTGCGGCTGCCATGGCGTCCAGGTCGTGCCGGCCGTCCGGGAGCACAGGGATGCGCACACTTTCCGCACCTGCAAGGCCAACGCTGATGGGGTAGGCCTCAAAGGACCGCCAGGCATAGATCACCTCGTCGGCTTTGCCGTCCTCATTCTGACCGGCGAAGGCCGCAAGGATCTGGCCCAGGGCCCCCAGGCTTCCCGCGCCCGTCACGATGTCCTCGGCCGGTACGCCAAGGAATCCGGCAAGTGCTGCCCGCAGCTTGCTGCTCAGGGGATCCGGGTACCGGTTGAAGTCATCCTGCCGCGCGATGGCCTCCAACACCGCAGGGATCGGCGGCAGCGGGTTCTCGTTTGATGACAGCTTGTAACTGGCCAGTCCGCTGACGGCGGCGGGCGGTTTTCCTGCGGCGTAACGGGGCAGCCGGTCCAGCACCGGGCGCGGCGCTATTCCGCCTGCCCTGGTCTCAGATGAGGTCATGGTTCCAGCCTACTTCGCGGCTGCCGGGGGCACCCGGGAGGCAAACCCGAAAATCCACGCCCTGCTGCAAGCCGCCGCCCCGGGCCATGTGGAAGCATGGTGGCATGGGTTCCTTCATCCTTCGCGTCATCGTCAACGCAGCAGCCCTTTGGGTGGCCAGTTGGATACTGCCGGGAATGGACATCTCAAGCACCGCGACGTCCGATGCGGTGGCCCGGTCCGGGATATCGCAGGATACCGGCACCATCGGGATTGTCCTGGCCTATCTCTTTATCGGCCTCATCTTCGGGGTGGTCAACGCCTTTGTGCGGCCACTGGTAAGGCTCCTGGCCCTGCCCATCACCATCCTGACGCTTGGCCTGTTCGCCATCGTCATCAACGCCGCCATGCTCTACCTGACAGCATGGATCAGCAGTTACACCCCCGTTCACCTCACCATTGACTCCTTCTTCTGGACCGCGGTGCTGGCCGCCGTCATCATCTCCCTGGTCTCCATGGTGGCGGGCATCCTGCCGGGCGGACGGCGCTGATCCCCGGCCGTCCGGGCCCTCCCGCCCAAGTAGGAATACACCCCGAACCAAGTACACCGCAGGTGCGCTCCCGCTGAACCCCGGTGGAAATGCAGTACCGGCCACCCATGACCCGCAGGACCCGGCCTCCTAGGCTGCTGCCAGTGGGGCCGCCGTGCGGCCCGTTGCTGTCAGTAACTGGAACGGGGGCCATCTGTGAAGGCCATAAGGATCCTGGTTGCCGCCTGCCTGCTGTTCGCCTGGCAGGGGGGCCCGGCACAAGGGGCAGTCACGGCAGGGCCCGCCCCTGCCGACGGGGCCGCGCTCGGCAACGACATCTCCTGGCCCCAATGCGGCGGCGGCCTTCCCGGACCGCCGGCCTTCGCGGTCGTGGGGATCAACGGCGGGCGCCCGGACACGGTCAATCCCTGCCTGTCCGCCCAACTGGCCTGGGCGGAGCGCACCTCCGATGCCATCGCAGGAACTCCGGCGGCGGTGTACGTGAACACCGCCGCCACCGGGCCGGGGGAACCCTTGTGGTGGCCGGCGGGCAACACCTACCAGGGCAAGGAAGTGGGAAACCCCTACGGAGTGTGCGACGGCTCGGCATCCCCGGCCTGCGCCTATGTCCATGGATACGCCATGGCCCTCAATGACGTGGTGGTCCTGAAGGAGGCGGGCGGCGGAGAGCGGCGTACCTGGTGGCTGGACGTCGAAACCGGAAACAGCTGGCTCTGGGACAAGGCCGCCAACGCCGCGGAACTGGAAGGCATGGCAGCGTACCTGGAAAGTACGGGCGCGGAGGTGGGGATCTACTCCACGGCCTATCAATTCGGCGAAATCGTCGGCGCCATTAATCCGGGCAGCAACCTGTCCGGGCTCAAGAGCTGGCTGGCGGGTGCGGAATCCACTTCCACGGCGCAGGAGCTGTGCGGGACCGCTCCCCTCACGCCCGGCGGCACGGTCGCCCTCACCCAGTTCACTGACGGGGATCTCGACTACAACTACCGGTGCCCTGGCGCGGCCCCGGCCCCCGCGGCTCCGCCGCCGCTGCAGCCGCAGGACCCGGCCCCGGCCCCGCTGGATGCCTATGCCGCGATGCACGCCGCCCAGATCTCGTGACCTAGCGGCCGCCGAGGTGGCGCTCCCTGGCGCGGGCATCAGGGGGAACCAGGGATGACGGCGCTTTTGCCCGGGTCAAGGAAAACCGTGTGGCGGTGGCAACCCCGCCCGCTCCCAACACACTGCCCAAAGCAGCGGTGGACTGGACGAGCGAAGGATCACTGCTTGCCGAGACCAGCCGAGCCCCGTCCTCGTAGCCGGTCAACCCGTGGCCCAGCCCGAGGGCGCCCTCGCCCTCCACCTCACGGAGCGGAGTGTCGACGGAGACGGTAACGCGATTGCGGGTTTCGGGGTTCGCCGCACCGTCCGCGCCCGGGACCCAATCGGCCTGGTGCTCCAGGTGCAGGGCCGAGACCTTATCGTCAACGCTGATTCCTGCCACCGGCGATCCAGCCGTCAGCACATACTTCACGTCGTATTCCTGCCCAACCCGCGGGTCGGAGGCAAAGTTCATGGCGTGGATGCCACCCTGGCTGTATCCCACGGCCACCACGGGTGCGCCGGGTTCGGCCCCGGCGGCAGCCAGTGCCTGGAGCACGGCTGCGTTGATCTGCTCGGAGTCGTAGAGCATTCCCTCGGCGATGCCGGCCTCATCGAAGGGGTTTGAACCGCCGGCGTACTTTCCGGCGGCCTGGGTTCCCGGAATCACGACGACGAACGTCTTTTGACCGCCGTTTTCGACCTGGATGACCTCGATAAAACCGGCCCCGCGTGCGTCGATGAGGCGGATCTGTTCCAGGAGACCGGCAGGTGACGTATCAAGGTCCACCTGCACCGATTCCTCCTGCCGAACAGAGATGGCCCGTGGAACCGCGTTCCCGGCAAAGAGCTTCATGGCCAGGTCCCTGGCATAGGGTGCATCCTCGATTCGCCTCTGCACTTCCGGTGCCCCAAGTCCCAAGCCCACGATGATCGATTCCATCGCGGAACGGTCCACGGCGCGGGCCTGGGTCATGAGTCCGAGGGAAGGTCCGGCGTCGCTGGACCAGTTGATGCCAATCCGCCGGCCCTCTGCGGCCCAATGCTCGGCGTCAGCGTAGTCACGTACACAGGCCCGAACGTGGGCGGCAATCTCCTGCATCCCGCTGCGCACCGTGCGAAGCCGGGAGTGGCTTTCCCGGACAGCCCCCACGTGCGGCGCATCTGACCACGGGGGCTGATGGTCGAGCAGGCAGAGGTTATCCAGGACACGACCCATCTCCGCCTCCGCCCTGACGAGATCTCCGGCAAGGTCGTCAATCCTCCGGGCGCCCATTGTCAGTTCCTCGAGCTGGACGCTGATACCGCCGACCCCGCCGCGCACCGTCAGGTCCCCGTCCCTCGAGGAGCGGGACAGCCTTATGCCCTCGGCGCCGGGCGGGAAGTCTGTGGTCATCCCGGCCACCCCGAACCGGTGGGAAGGAGGGCAACCTGCTCGCCCGCACGGCGGCCCACCGCATGCCTGGCATCCTCGAGCCACCTGATTGCGGAGTGCAACGCGGCAGCCTGGACTGAGACCGCATCCCGGTAGGCGCGGCCAGCCGGCGACTCCCAGTTGAGCAACTGGGTATCGCGGATGCCTGCCAGGACCTGTTCAACCAGGTCCTCACAGCCAGAGATCCGGCCCGTCAGTTGCTCGAGCTCACCGCCGGTGCGCTGCGCACTGCCCCAGATCCCCTCCGTCAAATCGTTCCCCATGCCCTTTCCTGCCTGCCTTCCGGACTCATAGCTCCCCGCCCCGCCATCTGCCAACCCCAACGCTAGGAACACCGGCCGCGACGCATAAGGGCCGCCGTCGGCTATGTGGACAAGTAACGTGCGCTGCCCGCTTAAGGCGCCGCCCGACTTCGTGAAAGAATCAACACATGCCTGAAACTGCCGCCACAGCTGACACCCGTACGCCCTCAGGACGCCTGGCCCTCGCCGCGTCGCCGGAAAAAATCGCGCTCGGACCCCTCGACGGCCGCTACCAGCCCGCCGTCGCGCCCCTGGTCGATTACTTGTCCGAGGCAGCGCTCAACCGGGACCGCGTGGCGGTTGAAGTGGAATGGCTCATCCACCTGACCAGCAACAACGTCCTCCCCGGCGCCGGCCCGCTGAGCACGGAACAGCAGGAGCAGCTCCGCGCTGTCGTCACGGAGTTCGACGCCGCCTCGGTGGCCGAACTCGCAGAGATCGAGGCCGTCACGGTCCACGACGTGAAGGCTGTGGAGTACTACATCGGCCGCCGCCTTCCCGCCATCGGCATCGAAAACCTGACCGCCATGGTCCACTTCGGCTGCACCTCCGAGGACATCAACAACCTGTCCTACGCCCTCGGCGTGAAGGGTGCCGTGGAGGACGTGTGGCTCCCCGCTGCCCGCAGGCTCGTGGCGCAAATCAGCACGATGGCAGAGGAGAACCGTGCGATTCCCATGCTTTCCCGCACGCACGGCCAGCCTGCCACCCCCACCACCTTGGGCAAGGAACTGGCCGTCATCGCGCACCGCCTGACCCGCCAGCTGGACCGGATCGCCAAGACCGAATACCTGGGCAAGATCAATGGCGCCACCGGTACCTACGCCGCCCACGTAGCCTCCGTCCCGGGTGCTGACTGGCAGCAGGTGTCCAAGTCCTTCGTTGAGGGGCTGGGCCTCACCTGGAACCCGCTGACCACCCAGATCGAAAGCCACGACTGGCAGGCCGAGCTGTACGCCGACGTGGCCCGCTTCAACCGGATCCTGCACAACGTCTGCACCGACATCTGGAGCTACATCTCCATCGGCTACTTCGCGCAGATCCCCGTTGCCGGCGCCACGGGCTCCTCCACCATGCCGCACAAGGTCAACCCCATCCGGTTCGAAAACGCCGAAGCCAACCTGGAGATCTCCTCCGGCCTGCTGGACGTCCTCGGTTCCACCCTGGTCACCTCCCGCTGGCAGCGCGACCTCACCGACTCATCCAGCCAGCGCAACATCGGCGTCGCTTTCGGCCACTCCCTGCTCGCCATCTCAAACGTTGCCAAGGGCCTGGAGCGGCTGGACGTTGCCGAGGACGTGCTGGCAGCGGACCTGGACACCAACTGGGAAGTCCTGGGCGAGGCCATCCAGATGGTCATGCGCGCCGAGGCGATCGCCGGCGTCGAAGGCATGGAGAACCCCTACGAACGGCTGAAGGACCTCACCCGCGGCCACCGCGTGGACGCCGCCCGCATGCAGGAATTCGTGCAGGGCCTGGGCCTGTCCCCCGAGGCCGAAGCCCGGCTCCTGGCCCTCACGCCCGGCAAGTACACCGGCATCGCGGACCAGCTGGTGGACCACCTGAAGTAAGGCCCGCAGCAGGGCAGCAACGCACGACGACGGCGCCGGGCCCGGGAGGGTCCGGCGCCGTCCGTGCATCCCGGCCCGCGTGCCGGCCTGCCGCTGCAGCGGGTGCGAGCGAGTGTCCGATCGGGTGGGAAACTGGAACCATGAGGCTGCTCCTGATCCGACACGGCGAGACTCCCGGCAACGTCCTGGGCCAACTGGACACCGACCACCCCGGTCCTGGATTGACCGAACTGGGTGAACGCCAGGCCGAGGCCATGGCACGGGCCCTGGCCAACGAGCGCATCGGGGCACTCTACGCCTCCACGCTGATCCGGACGCAGATCACCGCGGCCCCGCTGGCCCGGCTGCACTCCCTGGACGTCGAGGTCCTGGACGGCCTGCACGAAATCGAGGCAGGCTCCCTGGAGAAGCTCACCGACCACGAATCGCACAAGCGCTACATGGGGACCGTTATCTCCTGGGCCGCAGGGGACCTTGACCAGCGCATGCCGGCGGGACCGGACGGCCATGCCTTCTTCGACCGCTTCGACGCGGCGATCGCGAACGTGGTGGAGCGGGCGATGCGGGACCAGCACGGCACGGCGGCCGTGGTCAGCCACGGCGCCGCCATCCGCACGTGGGCCGGCCTGCGGGCCCGCGGCGCAGGCCACGAGTTTGCGGCCCGGCACATCCTGGCGAACACCGGAATCGTGGCGGTCGAAGGCAGCCTGAATGGCGGGTGGGACCTGATCCACTGGGATGGCAGCCCCGTAGGCGGCCTTGCCTTGGCCGACCCGGCCGCAGGGGATCCGACCGGCCGGGACGCCACGGCTCCCTAGAGCTGCTGCCGGTGCCGCCGGCCGGGGAAGATCCGCCGCGTCCTGCACGGATTGCCCTGGCTGCCCCGCGGAACCGCGGGGACAAGCTGGGCCGCCATGGCCGCTGCGTCCGCCGCCGTCGGCCTCTCCGCGGCATCCATCGCCGTCAGGGCGCGCAACAGGACGCCCCAGTCGCCCAGGTGGTCCGGGACCTTCGGGGACCTCAAGGTCCGGGCCACGAGGGACTCGATCGCCGTGCCGGGAAACGCCTTGGTCCCGGTGAGGAGTTCCAGGAGGACCAGGCCCATGGCATAAACATCCCACGACGGGTCCGCTACGTGGCCGGAAGCCTGCTCCGGACTCATGTAGTGCACCGTACCGGAGGAGATGCCCGGTTCGGGGGCGGAGCCTGCAGGCGCGGCAATTCCGAAGTCGATGATCCGGACCGGACTCCGCCGCAGGCCGCTCAGCATCAGGTTGGCCGGTTTGATGTCGCGGTGCACCAGGCCCCTGGAATGAAGGTGGGCGAGCGCACCAAAGAGACCGCGCGCCCACACGGCAATATCTGCCTGGCGCATGCTCTGCATCCGGATGGCCTCCGCGAGGCTTGTCCCGAGGGCCAGTTCTTCAATCAGGAAGGCATGCCCGGCGGAGGGGCCACCGGCAGGCACTGCACCTCCGGCAATGAACCTCACGATCGACGGGTGGTCCAGCCCGGCCAGGACTGCCGCCTCGTTGTGGATCCGCTGCTGGTGCTTTCGGTGGCCGGCTGTGGCAATCTTGACGGCGGCATCGGGGCCTCCTTCCAGGTCAATTGCCCGGAAGACCTCTGCGGCGGATCCGCGGCCCAGCCGTTCGCCAAGACGGTACCGGCCGGCCAACAGCATGCCTGCGGCGGGATTGGGGGGCTGCTGCAGTGCCGCGGGCATCACCGTCCCGACGGCGGTCATGCCGGAACGACAGCCGGGAAGGATCCCTGGCGGGGAGCACCCGCTGATCGCTTGCGGTCACCGCTCGCAGGCCACGCATCGAGCTGGAACCCGCAGCCGCAGCGCCACACGGGCGGAAGTTCAATGCCGTCGCCGCCGGCCGGCGCGAATGTGTAGCTGGCGCCATCGGATCCCACGGCGGGAGTGACCAGTTGCATTGCCGTCCCGCAGTGGACCGCGGACTTTCCCTGCGGCGCGGAATTGCCGTCCAGGGAGGGTCGCAGCAGGAGGTTATTGGTCAGCGCGGCCGCATCGTCGCGCGGATCAGGCGGTGAAAATTCGGTGAAAGTAACCAACTCACTCACGACTCCGTTGGGAAGCAGCTTCGGGGAACAATCGTAAGCTTACATATAACTAGTTGATCTAGCTAGTCCGCCTAGCTAATCTTTTTCTCTTCCCCGTCGTGTGCAGCAAGGGCCTCCGTCATCCGCCGCAGGAAATCAACCACGATGCGTGCTTCCTCGGCCGAGAGGCCTTCCGCCACGGCCATCATCCGGCGGTGCATGGCTCCCAGCGTTTCGCGGACTTCCTTGTCCGATTCCCCGGTGGCGATGACCACCACGGAGCGCCGGTCGGTGGGGTGAGGTTCACGCCGGACATGGCCGCTGGCTACCAGCCGGTCGATCAACGACGTGGTGGAAGCGCTCGTAATATTGAGGAACTGGCTCAGGTCCTTGGGGACCGCCTTCTTGCCGGACGCCTGCACCCGGAGCAGGTACCGCAATGCGAGGATGTCCGTTTCGCCCATACCCATGGAGTCCCTGGTGGTGCGGCGGATTTCCGTCTCCGCCGACCGGTAGTCGCGGAGCGACTTCAAAACCGCCGCGCTGTAGTCCAGCTGCCCGTCAGGTCCATACCAGTAGCCGGAGCCTTCATTGCCCGTAGAAACCATGAAATCATTTTAGACCACCTGATAACTAGCCTGCCAAGCAACTTGCCGTTATGCAGCGGAACGGCGTTATCCAGGTGCTTACCGCCAGGAAACACCCGCGTAATCCCCGGCACCTAGCCTTGTCAGGCATACCCCTCCGGCGAATCGAGGCAGATATGCAGACAAACCCCAGGCTGAACATCAGGCAGGTCCCCTGGTCCAACCCCGTGGGCGCCGATCTTCGCCGCGCCCAGCAGGCCGAACTCGACGCCCGCTTTGGCCGGCCGGACCACGAACCCGGCCCGCCGCCGTCGGGCGCCGACTGTGCTGTCTTCCTGGTGGCCTACGACAAGGGCTCGGGCCAGCCCGTGGGCTGCGGCGGGCTGCGGCTCCTGGACGGGTCGACGGCGGAGATCAAGAGGCTCTACGTGCTGCCCTACACGCGCGGTTCGGGCGTGGCCAGCTCCATCCTGGCAGCCCTTGAGGCAGAGGCCTTCAGGCAAGGCATCACACGCATCAAGGCGGAGGCCGGCTCTGCCCAGCCCGACGGAAGGAATTTCTACGAAAATTCCGGCTTCGAGGCGATTCCGAATTTCGGGCCATATATCGGGTTGCAGCACTCTTATTGCTACGCCAAGAGCATCAACGCCCGCAGCGCCGCCCACACGGCCATGGCCTAGGAACGGACGGCACCGCGGGCCCGTCACAGTGGGAGCGCCCGCGGTGCGTTCGGCTAACCTCAGCCTATGGAAACAGCAGACATCACGTTCCGCACCCGCAAGTGGGTCAGGCCCGAGGACCTCAACGCCAACGGGACGCTGTTTGGCGGGAGCCTGCTGAAGTGGATCGACGAAGAAGCCGCGATCTACGCGATCCTGCAGCTGGGCAACGGCCGGGCCGTCACCAAGTACATCTCAGAAATCAACTTTGTCAGCTCCGCGGTGCAGGGGGACCTCATCGAAATGGGCCTCACGGCCACCCGGTTTGGCCGGACCTCGCTGACCATGCGGGCCGAAGTCCGCAACATGATCACCAGGCAAAGCATCCTCACCATCGAGGAGATCGTCTTCGTCAACCTGAACGCCGCCGGCAAACCCGAACCGCACGGTTACACGGAGATCACCTACGACCGCGACCGGATCCCCACCCACCACCTCACGGATATGCGGCAGCAGGACTGAGCCGGGCGGCGAGGTTGAGCAGGCCGTCACGGAAAGGTTGGGCGCGGTCCGCCAACGCCACCTTCATCATCGCAGCGGACCCTATGCTGAGGGCGCGAGTCCGCAGCCGGCGCTGCCGGTCATAGGCGGCGAGCGCCTTTTCCCGCGGCAGGCTGTTTAGCAGATCCGCCAGGACCACGGCATCCACCAGCGATTCACAGGCGCCCCGGCCGAGGTTGGGCGTCATGGCGTGGGCCGCGTCCCCCACCAACACGGCAGCACCCCGTACATAGGAGCGCAGTGGGGGCACTGTCCAGATCCTTTGGGCCAACGAAAGCTCCGGATTCGCGGCGGCCAGCACCTGCCGGATGGCGGGTGCGTGGTCCGCAAAGCGCCGCCTCGCCTGCGTGAGCGCCTCTTCCACGTCGATTCCCGTGGGGCCGAGCGTTGACCGCCAGCTCCCGTACCAGTTGGTTCCACCCGGGGCCGCGGCAATGCCGAACAGGTCGCCCCGCCCCCAATACTCCCCCACCTCGCCGGCTTCTACCGGGGAAGGAATGGTGCCGCGGACAGCAAGGGCGGAAGTCAGCCTGGCATCCGTTGCAGCACCCCACACCTCGTGGCGGACAACGCTGTGCACCCCGTCGGCACCCACCAGCAGCCCCTCCACCGGAGGCAATTGCCGCACATGGGAAGCCACCCTGCGGACGCTTCCGGGCACGGCTCCGTCCAGCAGCCGCAACAGGTCCACGCGGGAAATGCCGAACAACTCCCCGCCGCGGACAGTGACCCAGGGCTTGCCTGCGGCATTGCGGATGGATCCGTTTCCCAGCACCGGGCTGGCCGCACGCGCCCCGGCGAGGACCCCCACCCGCGCCAGCGCACGCTGCGCATTGGGCCACATGGCCAGCACGGTGCCCACCGTGGGCAGTTCGGGGCGCTTCTCGAAGATGGACACGTCGTAGCGTGAAGGGTCCAGGCTGGCCGCCAGGGCCAAGCCCGCGATGCCGCCGCCCACGATCGAGATCGCTTCCATGCAGGCGATTCTACTACTTTTGTAGTGGCATGGAAGAGGCACTTACACTGGGCGCATGCCCAACCGCCGCACGGAACTGATGGACGCCGCCCTGGGGGTGGTGGCGGACAAGGGAATGAAGGGCTTGACCCACCGCGCCGTCGACGCCGCCGCCGGCCTCCCGGAAGGCACCACGTCCAATTACTTCCGGAGCCGGGCAGCCCTCGTGGAGGCCGCGCTGGACCGCCTCCTGCAGCTTGATGCCGGACTGCTGCGCGATGCCGGTCCCGCCGGACCGCCGCCGGGCATTCCGGAACTGGCCGACCAGCTGGCCGCCATGGTGCTCGCCCTGGCCCGGCAGCACGCCGGCCTCACGCGGGCGCGGTTGGCCCTGTCGCTGGACCGGCCCGAGGCGGTGACCGCCGGCCACTACCTGCTGGTGGGCGGGCTGGAGCAGGCCCTGGATGGTTTGGGAGTGGCGGGCGCGGCAGGGCGGGCGCGGGACGTCGCCGACTACGCCGACGGTCTCTTGCTGCATCTGCTCACCGTCCGCCGGGACCAGCAGCCCGACCCGGCCGCAACCGCAGCGGCGATCCGCCGCCTGCTGGCCCCGTAAAGCGGACCCGGCAGTCCGTCGTCGTCCTCCCGGGCCGCTAGGACGCGGCGGGCCAGCCTGTGTACGCCTCGGCAAGGTAGGCCATGCCGTGCCGCGATGAAACCACGGAATTCAGTTCGCCAAGCTGGCGGGCCCGGGAAAAGTCGTCTGCGTCCGCGGGGGTGTGCAGCATGGTGGTCATCCAGTACGAGAACTGCTGCGCCTTCCACACCCGGTCCAGGGCGCGGTCGCTGTAGGTGTCCAGCAGATGTCCCGATCCGGCGTTGTAGTGGCTGTCCAGCCCCTCGAAAAGGACCTTGACGTCGTTGATGGCCAGGTTCAGTCCCTTGGCGCCGGTGGGCGGCACCGTGTGTGCGGCGTCGCCGGCGAGGAACAGGTTGCCGTGGCGCATGGGGGTGTGGACGAAGCTGCGGAACGGCAGCACCATCTTCTCCAGGACCGGCCCCTCCTTGAGCTCGAACCCGTTGCCGTTGACCCGGCCACGGAATTCGGCCCAGATCCGTTCGTCATCCCACTCGGCCACGTTTTCCTTGTGATCGCACTGGAAGTACATCCGCTGGACGGTCTCGGTGCGCTGGCTGATCAGGGCGAAACCGTTGGCGGAGTTGGCATAGATCAGCTCGCCGGAACTGCGCGGGGCTTCGGCCAGGATGCCGAACCAGGCGAAGGGGTATTCGTGGAAGTACCACTTGCGGTGCGCCTCCGGGATCTGGAAGCGGCAGTGGCTGCGCGAGCCGTCCGCCCCCACCACGAAATCGGCCTGGATCTCGAACTCAACCCCCTCGGAATCGGTGAACCAGACCTTCGGCTTGCCCTCCAGGTCATGGACCGATGTGTCGCTGACGCTGTAGCGGACATCGCCGCCGTCGTCCTTCCTGCGCGCTGCCAG
This sequence comes from Pseudarthrobacter sp. efr-133-R2A-89, assembly GCF_030209315.1. NCBI lineage: Bacteria > Bacillati > Actinomycetota > Actinomycetes > Micrococcales > Micrococcaceae > Pseudarthrobacter > Pseudarthrobacter sp. efr-133-R2A-89. The sequence continues at coordinate 96,375 of NZ_JARVSE010000002.1, forward strand.
GTCCAGGAACACGTCCGTCTGCGGGTAGAGCCACACCGACTCGCCCACCAGGTCCTTGAAATCGATGCGGTGGCTCTCGCCGTTGAACCGCAGCTCGATGCCGTCGTGCCGGTCCCCGTCCCGCAGCACCCGGTCCGAGACCCCACTGTCCACGAGGAGGTTTACCGTGCCGTGCTCCAGGATGCCGGCCCGGACGGTGTGGGAGATTTCCTCGTGGCTGCGGACCTCGACCACCGTGGACTCGATTCCGGCCGTGGCCAGCAGGTGGGAGAGCATGAGGCCGGCCGGGCCGCCGCCCATGATGGCCACCTGCGTGGTGATGATCTTCCGTGCCATGACTGCGTCTCGCTTCGTTGCGGGGCCCGGGTGGGGGCCGGAGTGGTTGCCTGGCATTCAGTGTGGCCCCGCAGGGGTGACTGGCGTTACAACAATTCCGTTCAACAGAAAGGCGGTGGGAGTCAGGCTCCGGCCAGGCCTCGCGCGATGCCCCGGGCGGCCGTCTGCAGCGCGGGAACCAAGGCCTGGAGACGCATCTCCTGCAGCGGTACCACCACGCCCAGCGATGCCACCGCCCGCTTCCGGCGGTCCAGGACCGGAACCGCGATTCCCCAGGTGTCCGGGTCCACCACACCCTTCAACTGCGCGAAGCCCTGGTGGGAGGTTTCGGCCAGCAGCGCCCGGACCCCATCCGCGGTAAGTTTGCCGTCCGGGTCGGCGAACCCCGCGAGGTACCTGGCCTGCATGGCCTTGTCCTGGTGGGCCATCAGTGCCAGTCCGGCGGACGAGATATGGATGGGCATCCTGCCCGCCACCTGCGCCCGGTTGGCCACCGAGCCCCGGCGGGACAGGCGTTCCACGAAGAGGGCCTCCCAGCCATCGAGCACGGCCAGGTTGACGTTCTGGTTCAGCACCTGCTGGATGTCCTCCATGAACGGCATGGCGGCCTGCCGGAGCGCCAGCGCGGGTGAGGCGCGGTTGACCAGTTCCCAGAGCCGGAGCCCGGGCCGGACCATTCCACCCGGAGCGGTTTCCAGCAGCCCGTGCCCTGCCAGCTGCCCCACCAGCCGGTGCGTGGTGGTCAGCGGAAGGCCTGCCCGCTCCGCGAGCTCAGACAACCGCAGGGCGCCCACGTCCTGGGGGAACGCGGAGATCAGGCGCACGATCCGGTCCACCACGGAGTCGCCCGAGCTCGAGTTTGCCACCGCCAGTCCTTCCGTTCAACGGGAAGTCCAGCGTACCGCGCCCGGGCGGAACCCGCGCGGGAAGGCGGTCAGGCCGTCGTCGAACCCTGCCTGAGGCGGCGCCACGCGCCGGGAGCCAGCACCACGGCAATGCCGACGGCGGCACCGATGACGGTTTCGATGATGCGGTCGCGCAGCAAAAGGGTTGGCGACGCCGGGACCACCAGCAGCGTTGACACCAGCGCCAGGGGCGTAACGAACACCTGGGCCAGCAAGTACTGGCGGAGGATGAACATTTCGGCGCCGAACTGGCACAGCGCCATGACGAGCACGGTCTGCCAGGGTTGCAGGCCGAGCAGCAGGACGGCGGCCAGCACCAAGAGGCCCAGGACGGTGCCGATGATCCTTTGGATACCCCGGCGCACCCGGTGCCGCGTGGAGTGGCCCACCAGGGGCACCACCGCCGCCACCATGGCCCAATAGTTGTGGCCGAATCCCAGGCGGCTGCCGGCCCAGGTGGCCAGTGACCCGGCAAGTCCGGCAGCCACCAGGTAGCCGAAGCCTTCAAGCCGGGCTGCGCGCTTCTCTGCGGGGGTGCGGCGGATCGGGACCGGCCGGATCCAGGGTGTCCGGTGGCTGGGAAGGATCCGGGATGAGAACCCGATGAGCAGGGCGAACACGGTGGTGAGGACGGCCACCAGCATCCCCTGCCACAGCGGCGGCTGGTTGGGAATGGAAGCGATGGCGGCAAAGGCGAAGATGTGGAAGAGGGACCCGGCTGGGCGAAGCCGCAACCAGGAGATGGCCACCGAGCAGGCCCCGGCAACCAGGGTGGTGGCCAGGACCAGGAGCCAAGTGGTGGTGGAGCGGTCAAGGCCGAAGGCGGATTCCATTCGTGCCGCGAGCGCCGCCAGGAAGATCACCAGCAGCATCAGCAGTCCGGCCCGCAACTGCAGCATGAACCGGACCGCGTGCGGCTCGCCGCGGCCGTAGATGCCCGTGAACGCCCCGAAGGACGCGAAGATTGCCAGGTCCAGCCGGCCCAGGAGCACCAGGGTGATCAGCGGCACGAACACACCGACGGCGCACCTCAGCGCCGGATGGTGGTCCTTGTTGCCGGGACCAATGCTGAACATCTCGGCAAACATCTTCACGTGGGCAGCGCCTTCCTTGGGGGTGGGTTATGTCGGGCGGCCGCGCTGACGTTCCTGCTAGATCCTACGGCGGGAGGCACCGGGGACGCCCGGTACGTTCCCATGAATGGAATCAGGAAGCAACGGGGCGGAAACAGCACCCGGTGATGCTTGAGTCATGAAGCGTCCTCCGCACAACACGCCCACTGCCGACCTGAGCTGCGAGGTCTGCGGCCGGATGCCCGAGCCGCCCAAGGCGCGGCTCACCGTTGCCAACGTGGCCGTCATGCTGCCCATCGAACTCCTGGTCCATGCCCTCGTGGTGGAGACCCATCTTCCCTACGTGGCCAAGGTGCTGGTCCTGACGTTCACTGCGACAGTCCTGGTGATTTGGGTGGCCGAACCGTCGGCGGCGAGGATCCTGCGCAGCTGGCTCCATGCGCCGGCACTGCGGCACCGCCGCCAGCTGGCGGCAGCCCCGTCGTTGTGGCGGGCACGGACCCTGCTGGCGGACCAGCCCGGTTCGCTGCAGAGGATGACCCGGGCACTGGCCCGGCTGGACGCCAACATCCTGGGCCTGCACGTGCACCCCGCCCCCGACGGGGTCCTGGACGAATTCGTCCTCGCGGTCCCGGGCGAGGTGGGCGAGCGCGAGCTGCTGGCGGCCCTGCACGACGGCGGCGGCAGCCGTTCGCACGTATGGCCCACCACGTCCCTGGCCATGGCGGACGGGCAGACGAAGGCGCTCAGCCTCGCGGCGCGGATCGCCGCCGCGCCGGACGAACTGCCCCTGGCGGTGGCGGAGCTGCTGCATGCGCAGATCGTGCCGCCACACGATGCCGGGTCACCGGCCGACGACGGGACGCGGCTGAAGATCCCCACGGCCTGGCAGGGACCCATCACCTTTTCCCGGCCGGGCGAGCCGTTTACCCCGGCCGAATCCGCACGGGCCCACCGCCTCGCCGAGCTGGCCGAAACCCTGTCCCACCGCCGGACCGGCTCGTCCGCCTAGCGGTCGAGGCCGTGCTGGCGCCAGTCACAATCCGTTCGGAGGAGCCGCGGAACGCTGCCGGGCAAAAAACCCTTGACAGTGGCGGGAGTCACTTCTACCTTTGTTTTTGGGATCCCAAATTGGGATCCCAAAATCGAATCTCCCCCATTCGTGAACTTCCCCGTGAAGGAGAAGCTGTGTCCGTCCCAAACACTGAAACAACGGCGCCATCCGCCGAGTCCGCATCCCGCACCACCCAGCCCCGCAAGGATGGACTGCAACGGCGCAGTTCCGTCCGGTGGCGGCTCTTCCTGCTGCTCCTGGTCCTCGTGTCCGTCAACTACATCGACCGCGGCTCCATCTCCGTGGCGTTGCCCGTCATCCAAAAGGAATTCAACCTCGCCCCCGAGCTGGTGGGCCTGCTGCTGTCCGCCTTCTTCTGGACCTACGCCCTGATGCAGGTTCCCGTGGGCTGGCTGATCGACAAGTTCGGCCCGCGCAAGGTGATGACCGCATCCTGCCTCGGCTGGGGCGCCGCCACGGCAGCCTCCGGCATGGCAGGAGGATTCCTGAGCATGTTCATCGCCCGGCTTGGAATCGGCGTGACCGAAGCCGGGGTGATGCCCGCCGGCGGCAAGCTCAACGCCATCTGGATGCATCGGTCCGAACGCGGCCGCGGCGCCACCATCCTGGACGCCGGCGCACCCCTGGGTGCCGGGCTTGGCGGCATCATCATCGCCGGCCTCATTGCCACCACCGGCAGCTGGCGCTGGTCCTTCGTGATCGCCGGCGCCGCCACCGTCCTCATGGGACTTGCCGTCTGGTGGTACGTCCGGGACAACCCCCGGGAACACCGGGCCGTCAACGAAGCCGAAGCGTCCTACATCGAAGCCTCGCACGCCGCCGAGGACGCCGAAGCCACCATGGACGGCAGCACAGGCAAACGAGGCCTCCTCCCCTACCTGAAGTTCCGCTCCTTCTGGGCCATGTGCCTGGGATGGCTCGGATTCAACGGAGTGTTCTACGGCCTGCTGACCTGGGGGCCGCTGTACCTGGCCCAAGCCAAGGGCTTCGACCTGAAGACCATCGGCTGGTCCACCCTGGTGATCTTCGGAGCCGGGTTCGTCGGAGAAATCATCGGCGGCACCATCGCCGACAAGTGGCGGGCCTCCGGTGCCTCCGCCAACCTCGTCATGCGCACCCTCCTGGGCATCTCCAGCGCCATCGTCGTAGCGGGCCTGGTAGGCGTCACCGTGGTCCCCGACGCCACCACCGCCGTCGTCCTGCTCTCCGTTGTCCTGTTCTTCCTGCGCTGGGTGGGCCTGTTCTGGAGCATCCCTTCCATCCTGGGCGGACGCACCAACGCCGGGGTCCTGGGCGGCGCCATGAACCTCAGCGGCAACATCTCCGGCTTCGTGACCCCCATCGTCGTCGGCCTGATCGTCGGGGCCACCGGCTCCTACACCTGGGCGCTGCTGTACTTTGTCGGTTCCGCGGTGATCATGGGCGCATCGGTCCTCACCCTGAACTACAACAAGCGGCTTCCTGTCTAAGCTGGCCCTCGCAAGGAAACTTGCAAACCACGCCCCCGCAGCCGGGAGCAGTGCCATACAAGAAATCGAAAATGGAGCACCATGCTGACCGCAGAAGAGACCCAGGACAAGGACCGCCCCCTCCGCGAGACCGTCCGGGACACCCTCCGCACCCGCATTTTCGAAGGGCACTACGCTCCCGGCACGCGGCTGGTGGAACGCGACCTCGCCGCCGAATTCTCCGTCTCCCGCCTGCCGGTCCGCGAAGCCCTCCGCATGCTCCGGCAGGAAGGCCTCATCAGCGACCGCGGGGCCCGCGGGGCGGAAGTAAGCAGCCTCAGCCCCAAGGATGTGGAGGACCTCTTCGACGTCCGCCAGTCCCTCGAGGTGCTGGCCTGCCGGCTCGCCGCCCGCCGCGCCACCGCTGAGGACCTGGCCTACCTCAAGGGGCTGCTGGACAACGCAGAGGCTTTCCTTGCCAAGGGAGCGGTGATGGAAGCGCACCGCTCCAACAGCGAGTTCCACGACGCCATCACCGGGATCGCGGACAACAACTTCCTCAAATCGGCCCTGGAACCCCTGCAGGGCCGGATGCACTGGCTGTTCCGGCACGTCAGCGACCTGCCCGAACTGATCCGCGAACACCGGGAGCTCTACGCCGCCATTGCCAGCGGCGACCCCGACCGGGCGGCCGCCCAATCCGCCTCCCACATCGGAAAGTACCGGGAACAGTTCCCCGAGGACTTCCAGAAAACCGAACCAGAATTCCACCGGAAGAGAAAATGAAACTCCTGGTCATCAACCCCAACATCAGCGCCGACGTCACGGCCCTGATCGAATCCGAGGCGCTCCGCTCCGCCGCCCCCGGCACCGACCTGCTGGTGCGGACCGCCGGCCACGGCGTCGAATACATCGAAACCCGGTTCGAATCACTCATCGCCGCCGGGGCCGTCGCCGAAATCGTCGCCGAGCACACCCGCCCCGGCGCGGACCCGGTTGACGCCATCGTGGTGGCAGCCTTCGGCGACCCCGGCATGCCCGCCCTGAAGGAATTGGCCGACGTCCCGGTCATCGGCATCACCGAGGCCGCACTCTGCGCGGCGGCGCTGCAGGGCCACCGCTTCTCCATCATCGCCATCTCGGACCGGATCAGGCCCTGGTACCGCGAGTGCGTCGAACGCTTCGGGCTCGCCGGCCGGCTGGCCTCCATCCGCTCCATCAACGACTCCCTCACCAGCATCGGCTCGGTCCAGCAGGACTTCAAGGAAACCCTGCTGGCACTCAGCCGGCAGGCCGTGGCGGAGGACGGCGCCGACGTCGTCATCCTCGCCGGCGCCCCGCTGGCAGGACTCGCCCGCGAGCTCAAAGGACAGATCCCCGTTCCGGTGGTTGACGGCATCTCCGCCGGCATCCGCATGGCCGAAGCGGTGGCCGGGCTGCAGTCCGGACCGCACCGCGCGGGCGCCTTCGCCCCTCCCCCGGCGAAGGACCGCAAAGGCCTCTCCGGCACCCTGGACGCAACCCTTGCGGCCCGCCAGGAGCACGCCGGCGCGCCCCAGCCTGCCGCCTAAAGCCAGACGCCACCACACCCACAAGGAGGACACCGATGTCCCACCAGCCAGAACTTGTCATTGCCAACGCCACGATCGTCAACAGTCATGGCCGCCAGGCCGCCCACATCGTGGTGCAGGACGGCCGCATCGCCGCCCTCATCGACGTTGACCAGCCGGTCCCTGCCGCCGGCCGCACCATCGACGCCGCCGGCAAACTCGTCATCCCCGGCGGCGTTGACGGACACTGCCACGTCGCCCAGGTCACCGGACGCTTCCGTACCCTTGACGACTTCCGGACCACGTCCACCGCAGCACTGTGGGGCGGTACCACCACCATCATCGACTTCGGCATCCCCCGGGACGCCCAGGAAACCCCGCTCGCCGCCGCCCTGCACAAGAAGGAACTCGCCACCGAATCCCGGTGCGACGTCGCCCTCCACGGTGCGGTGGTCGCCTGGGACGAAACCATCCCCTGGCAGCTCGAGCAGCTTGCCGCCGAAGGCGTCCGCTCCGTGAAGATGTACACCACCAACCGCGGCACCACCATGGCCGACGGGGACACCATCCTGAAGGTCATGCGGGAACTGGTCCGGCTGGACGGCCTGGCCTACATCCACGCCGAACACGATCCCATCATCGCCGACTGCACCGAACAGCACGCCCAGGACGGCCGGATTGGGATCGAACACCTGCACCGGACACGCCCCGAGCTGGCCGAGGAAATTTCGGTGAAGGAAACCCTGGCCATGGCCGAATACACCGGGGCGCCCGTGTATTTTGTCCATCAATCCACGCCCGGAGCCGTGGACCTTGTCGCGGAGGCACGCGGGCGCGGGCTCCAGGCGTACTCGGAAACCTGCCCGCACTACGTGACCCTGGACGACACTGTCTACGCGTCCGCTTTTCCCGAATGGTTCGCCTGCTGCCCGCCCATGCGCAGCCCGGAAACCGTGGCCGCCCTCAAGGAGCGGCTGGCCTCCGGGGCCATCCACACGATGTCCTCGGACCACTCCTGCTACGACCTGTCCCAGAAGCGCGAGCGCACCGATGACGTGCGCGCCATGCCGCACGGGCTGCCCGGCGTGGAGACCCGGATGCCGGTGACGTTCACCGCAATGACCTCCGCCGGCGCCTCCGTGGAGCAGTTCGTCGAGGCCTTCGCGGCCGGCCCCGCCCGCATCAACGCGGTCCCCGGCAAAGGCCGCATCGCCGAGGGGTTCGACGCCGACCTGGTGGTTTTCGACCCCACCGAGGAACGGACCGTGGATGGCGCCGCCCTGCACATGGGGACCGATTTCTCGCCCTTCGACGGGAAGGCACTCACCGGCTGGCCCGCCGTCGTGGTTTCCAACGGCCGGGTGGTGCTGGACGCGGACGGCTTCCACGATCCCGGCCCCGCAGGCCGGTTCATCAACCGCAACGGCTTCCGCGAGCACCAGTCCCTTTCCGCCGCCGCGGCGCCTGCCGCCGCCCTCTAGGAGTTCCCATGCCTGCAACCACACGCCCCCGCCGGATCGGCATGATCGTGCCGTCCTCCAACACCTGCCTGGAGCCGCAGACCTACCGGATCCTCGGTGGCCGCAGCGACGTCACGGTCCACTTCACCCGCATTCCCGTCACCCGGATCGCCCTGGACGACTCCGCCAACCGCCAGTTCGACCCCGCCGTCATGCGGGAGGCCGCACGGCTGCTGGCGACGGCGGACGTGGACGTCATCGCCTGGAACGGCACCTCGGGGTCGTGGCTGGGTTCGGCCCACGACCGGGAGCTTGCGGCGGAAATTACCGGCGCCACGGGCATCCCGGCAACTACCTCCACGCTGGCCTACCTTGAGGCGTTCCGGGCCTTCGGCACCGAACGGATCGGCCTGTTCACGCCGTATACAGGCGATGTGAACTATCAGGTCATCGCCTCCTACGAGCGCGAAGGCATTAAAACCGTGGACCACCGGGCGCTCGGGCTCAGCGACAACGAGTCGTTCGCCAGGGTCACGGACGCGGAGATGCTGCCGGGATCGCGGGAACTCGCCGCCGCCGCGCCCGACGCCCTGGTGTACCTGTGCACCAACCTCTACGGCGCCAACATCACCGCCGAGATCGAGGAGAGCACCGGCGTTCCGGTCCTTGACTCCGTGGCGGTCACCCTCTGGCACGCCCTGAAACTGGCGGGGGCTCCGCTGTTGGAGCCGTGCTGGGGCAGGCTCCTGGCCTAGCCGGCGTGCCCCGCCGGGCGCTTACATCCGCAGGGTCAGGGCTCCGGGCTCGATGCTCATCAGCACGTGCTTGCCCTCACCCTCGTGGTCCCCGTCCAGTTGGTAGTCGTCCTTGTGCTCCAGGGTGATCTCAACCGTCTTGCCCTGGAAATACTCCACCGCCGTATCCCGGTTCCGGCCCTTGCCGATGATGCCGGCCAGCACGGACAGCCAGCCGAGCTTGCCGTGGTGGGGTGCCAGGACCGCGATGTCCAGCAGGCCGTCGTCGATCTTGGCGTCAGGGAAGATCTCCACGCCGCCCTGGACCTTGCCGCAGTTGCCCACCATCACGCTGCGCACGCCGCGGTGCATCACGGTCTTGCCGTCAATTGCGAGGGTGGCCTTCACGGGCTTCCCGGGCAGGTTCCGGATGCCGGCATCCACGTAGGCCAGCCACCCCACCTTGTCCTTGAGGTCCTCGTTGGTGTCGCCCATGATGGTGGCGTCGTAGCCGAGGCCCGCCATGACCAGGAAGAGCTGGTCCTGGTCCGGATCGCTCCGCTTGGCGCGGACCACGTCGATCTTCCGTTCGGCGCCGGTCAGGGCGCCGGCCATGGCGCCGTCGTAATCGGTCACGTCCATGCCCAGGTTGCGCGCCAGCAGGTTACCCGTCCCCAGCGGCAGCAGGCCCATGGGCGTATCACCGCCGGCCAGGACCTCGGCGACGCACCGGACGGTACCGTCGCCCCCGGCCGCGATGACGAGGTCCGCCCCCTGAGCCAGGGCTTCCTTTGCCTGCCCGACGCCGGGATCCTCCTTGGTGGTCTCCAGCCAGATGGGCTCGCCCCAGCCGTTCTCGACGCAGTGCTTGGCCACCAGGCCGCGTACGTCGAAGTCCACCGGCTTGGCAGGATTGACAATGATGGCGGCACGTTTGGGCGAAGTGGAGCTGGTGTCAGTCATGGCGTCCTCTGGTGGGGTGGAAAGCAAGCAGGCTGTTGAGAGAAGAGTAACCCGAAGCGGCTGCAGTTCAGCGCCTACAATGCCTTGACGGCACCCAGCACCTGGGCCAGGGACTCCTTGGCGTCGCCGAACAGCAGGGACGTCTGCGGCTCGAACAGGAGTTCGTTCTCGATGCCGGCAAACCCAGGGCGCATGGAACGCTTAAGGAACACCACCTGCCGCGCTTCCGCCACCTCCAGGATGGGCATCCCGTAGATCGGCGACCCTGAGGATGTCTTGGCCGCCGGGTTGACGACGTCATTGGCACCCACCACCAGGGCGACATCGGTGGTCTTGAACTCCGGGTTGATCTCGCCCATTTCCTTGAGCGATTCGTAGGGCACGTTGGCTTCCGCCAGCAGCACGTTCATGTGGCCGGGCATGCGGCCGGCCACCGGGTGGATGGCGAAGTCCACCTGGATGCCCCGGGCCTCCAAAGCCAGCGCCAGTTCGGCGGCGGTGTGCTGCCCCTGCGCCACGGCCAGGCCGTAGCCGGGAACAATGATCACGCGCTGGGCGTAGCCCAGCAGGACCGCCACGTCCTCCGGCGAGGAGGACCGGACCGGACGCTCGCTCACTGCCGTGGACCCCGCCGTCGACCCTCCGCGGAAGGCGCCAAACAGGATGCCCGCTACGCTCCGGCCCATGGCCGCCGCCATGGCGCGGGTGAGGATGGTGCCCGAGGCGCCCACCAGCGTGCCGGCCACCACCAGCAGGACGTTGCCGAGCACCACGCCGGACGCCGCGACGGCCAGGCCGGTGAAGGCGTTGAGCAGCGAGATGACGATGGGCACGTCGGCGCCGCCCACTGGCAGGACCAGCAGGACGCCCGCGGCGAGGCCCAGGACCAGCAGCAGGACCGCAAGGGGCAGCGACCCGGAAACGACGACGGCGACGCCGGAGGCCACCGCCGCGAGCAGTACCACCGACATCACCACGGGCAGCCCCGGGAACACCACGGGCCGGGTGGTCATCAGCTCCTGCAGCTTGGCGAACGTGATGCCCGAGCCGGCGAACGAAACGGCCCCCACCAGGAGCGTGAAAACGATGGCCACGCGGACCCACGGTTCCCCCGCATGGCCCAGCTCGAGGAGGGCCACCAGCGCAGCAGCGCCGCCTCCCACCCCGTTGAACAGGGCCACCAGTTGCGGCATCTGCGTCATCCTGACCCGCCGCGCCACGGGGGCGGCGACGGCGGAGCCCACCACGATGGCGCCCAGGATCCACGGAATGTTCTCGAGCCGGGCGGACAGGAAGACGGTCACGACGGCGATCACGGCACCCAGGGCGCCCACCAGGTTTCCGCGGCGGGCGGTGCGGGGCGAACTGAGTCCGCGCAGCGCCAGGATGAAGAAGACCGCTGCGGCCAGGTACAGCAGGGCGGTCCAGACGGGATCGAGGATGCTCATTTGCTGCCGCCCTTGGCTTGCCCGGCATCCTTTTTCGCATGGAACATGTGCAGCATCCGGTCCGTCACCACGAAGCCGCCCACCAGGTTGGCGGTGGCGAGGACCACCGCGAGCAGTGCCACCGCCAGGACCCACGGGTCTGCCGCCTGGCCGGCCACGATGATGGCACCCACCAGGATGATCCCGTGGATGGCATTCGCGCCGGACATCAGCGGGGTGTGCAGGGTGCTGGAGACCTTGGACACCACCTCGAAGCCGACGAACACTGCAAGTACGGTAATGGTCAGCAGGGCTGTCCCGTCCATCAGAGTGCTCCGTCCTGCCGGGCCGTGGCGGCTGCGCCGGTCCGTGCGGCCAGCAGCGCGGCGGTGGGCTGGTGCCGCACCACGCCGTCGTGGGTCAGGCAGGCTCCGGCCACCACTTCGTCGTCGAAATCCAGGGCCAGCGCGCCGTCCCGGACCATCAGCGCCAGCAGGTTGGCCACGTTCTTGGCGTACAGGCGGGAGGCGTCGGAGGCCATCGCAGAGGCGGGGTCCTTCAGGCCCACCAGGGTAATCTGCCCGGACCCGTCCGCGGTGGGGATGGGGATGTCCTGGCCGGGCACGGATCCTTCCACGTTCCCGCCGGACTCCGCGGCGAGGTCGACGACGACAGATCCGGGGCGCATGCCCTGCACCATTTCGCGGGTCACCAGGAGGGGCGCGGGACGGCCCGGGACGGCCGCCGTCGTGATCAAAACGTCCGATTGGGCGACGTGCGGGGCCAGCAGCTGGCGCTGCCTGGTGCCGGCATCGGAGCTCAGCTGCCGCGCGTAGCCGCCCGCCGCTTCCGCGGTTTCAAGGTCCAGCCGGATGAAAGTGCCGCCCATGGAAGCCACCTCGTCAGCGGAGGCGGGCCGGATATCGTTGGCGAACACCCGCGCCCCCAGCCGCTTTGCCGTCCCGATGGCCTGCAGCCCCGCCACGCCCGCCCCGAGGACCAGGACGCGGGCCGGCGGGATGGTCCCGGCGGCGGTCATGTACAGCGGGAAGAACCGTGGCAGCCGGATGGCCGCTTCGAGCACGCAGCGGTAGCCGGCCACCAGCGCCTGCGAGGTCAGCGCATCCATGGACTGGGCCCGGGAAATGCGGGGCACCAGCTCCAGGGCGAAGGAGGTGACGCCGTTGTCCGCGAGCGCCTGCACCGTGGGCAGTTCGGACGACGGCGATCCGAGCCCCACAGCCACCGCTCCCCGTTTCAACGCTGCAGCGGTGTCCGGGTCCAGCGGGCGGACGTGGGCCAGGATGTCGAGGGCGCCGTGGTCCAGTTCCGCGACGATCTCCGCGCCCGCCTGCCGGTAGTCATGGTCGGAGTGGCCCGCGGCGGTCCCGGCCCCGGTCTCGAGCAGGACGCCCAGGCCCATTCCGGTCAACTGCCTGACGGTGTCGGGGGTGGCGGCCACGCGCCGCTCGCCCTCCCGGCGTTCCCGCGGAATGCCCAGTTTCACCCGCTGCCTCCTCTTCCTGAAGGGCGTGGCAGCGGCTCTGCTGCACGCAGTTGGCTTGAGTCTAGAGCCCTGCGCGCCGCGGCGGGAGTAGGGTGGCCGGCTTGGATGGCAAACAGTTACCTCGCGGCAGCGCCCGCCGACCCGCCGTAATCCAGGGCGATCCGCCGCGCGGCTTCCAGCAGCTCGGGGAGGACTGTCGCCTCGATGTCCTGGGCTGCGGCTCGGTGCGTCTGCAAGGAAACGTTGGCCGCCGCTACAACCTCGTGTCCGCGCATCACGGGGACAGCGACGCCGCGGAGGCCTTCTTCGAGTTCCTGCGAGACCATGGACCAGCCTTTCCGGCGCGTGGCCTCCACCTCGGCCCTCAGGTCCTCGACGCTGCCGAGTGAGCGGTCGGTGAAGCGGTGCAGCTGGACCGACTGGAGATAGTCCTCCAGCCGCGCGGCGGGCAGGCCGGCGAGCAGGACCCGGCCCATGGAGGTGGCCCAGGCCGGGAAGCGGGTGCCAACGGTGATGGAAACGCTCAGGAGGCGGGGGGAGGGCACGCAGGCCACGTAGACCACGTCGCCGCCGTCGAGGATGCACAGGGCCGTGGTTTCGTTCAGGTGCTCCGCGAGTTCCTTCAGGTGCGGCTCTGCCACCCTGGGCAGGGTCAGGCCGGCCAGGTAGGAACGGCCGACGTCGAGGGACCGGGCGGTCAGTTCGAAAGCGGACCCTTCGGCCCGGACATAGCCAAGATCGGCCAGCGTCAGCAGGAACCGGCGTGCGGAGGCGCGCGTCATGTCCGTTGCGGCCGCCACTTGGGAAACGGTGAGCCTTGGCTGGTCCGGGGTGAAGGCGAGCAGGACGTCGAAGGCCTTCTCCACCGACTTCACAAAGTAGCCTGCCTGCTCCTCCATGGGCGTTGCGGTTTCCTCTCCGGACGTCGGTGGCGCACCGCTCAGGTTTGCCGGGCTTCAGCGCCTGTCCGATCATATCGGTGGCGGCTGTCAGGACCTCGCCCGGAGATCCGCCAGCGTTTCCTGCAGCAGCCCGCGGACCCGCCCGTCCAGGTCCAGCAGCGGGACCATGGCCACTGCCTGCTCGCGAAGGTGGTCCCATCCGTCAATGCAGCGGACCCCCAGGCGGCGGGCCCGGGCCACGCTTGGGGTGGCGTGGCGGGCGTACACGAAGTCGTAGAGGACGGCGTCCGGTGCGAGCGGGGCGCTGCCCCACGCGGGCCCGTCCGAACTGTCCTTGCCGATGGGGGTGGCGTTAACCACCAGTGATGCGTCCGCGGCGAGGTCCTGCGCCGCACACCATGAGACGGACCGGGATTCGATGCCAAGTTCCAGGCCGAGGTCCGTCAACTCATTGGCGGCGCGGGGGTCCTGGTCGGTGATGGACACGGCACCCACGTTTCCGCGCAGGGCGATCAGCGCCGCCCTGGCCGCTCCGCCGGCGCCAAGGAGCAGTGCGTGCCGGTGGGTGGCGCCCCCCAGCAGCACCTCCGCGGCAGTGATGTCGGTGTTGTGCCCCACCAGTTCCCCGCCCTCCCTGACCAGGAGGTTGCAGGCGCCGCTCAGCCGGACCGGGCCGGTGATGCGGTCCGCGGCCTCGGCGGCCCAGTGCTTGTGCGGCATGGTGACATTGGCCGCCAGGATGTCCGGTTCCAGGAGCCTGCGCCGGGTCCGGACCAGGTCACCGCCGGCAGGGACGTCCCAGGGTTCATAGGTCCAACCGTTGCCGAGTTCCTGCAGGACGGGGTTCCACAGATCGGGAGACATGGCCGCGGACGCAGCGGACCCGATCAGGACCAGGCGGGATGCCTCCACAGAAGGATTCGTCATGACGCACCTTTCGCGTAGTGCCATTGTGATTGGCCTCACTGGCTAGTATCCTCTATTCAAACGCATATCGCACACTTGTTCGGTATGCGCACAAAATGAGAATTCACGCTTACCTTCAGCGCGGAAGGACACCCCATGACAGACATCGCAGCAGGCTCCCAGGCCCAGTACACCCCGGACGCCCAACGCCGCCTCAAGCGCGCCAGGAAGGCTGCGCTGGCTGCCTTCCTTGGCGGCGCCCTGGAGTATTACGACTTCTTCATCTACGCCACCGCCGCCTCCCTGGTGTTCTCGAAGATCTTCTTCCCGGCGGGCGATCCGACCATCGCCCTGCTGGCCTCGTTCGCAACGTTCGGTGTGGCCTACGTCGCCAGGCCGTTCGGCGCCGTCGTCTTCGGCCACCTGGGTGACAAGATCGGACGCAAGAACACGCTGGTGCTCACCCTGGTGCTCATGGGCAGCGCCACGTTCCTGATCGGCGCCCTGCCCGACTTCAACGCCGCCGGATACTGGGCGCCAGCCCTGCTGGTTCTGCTGCGCCTGATGCAAGGCCTCTCAGCCGGCGCGGAGACCGCCGGCGCCTCGGCCCTGTCCACCGAGGAAGCCCCCGAGGGACGCCGCGGCTTCTTCGCCAGCTTCTCGATGAGCGGCATCTCTGCCGGCATCGTCCTCGCCTCCCTGGCGTTCCTGCCCGTGGCCGCCATGAGCGAGGCAGACCGGCTCGCATGGGGCTGGCGAATCCCCTTCTGGCTGTCCATCGTGGTGCTCATCGTCGCCTACCTGGTCCGCCGTTCACTGGAAGAACCTGAGGTCTTCGAGGAAAAGCAGGACCACGGCGAACTGGTGAAGCTGCCGTTCGCCAAGATGTTCCAGACCCATCCCGCGCAGTTCTTCCAGGTGGCGCTGATGTCCTTCGAGACGGTCACCAACACCTTCATGCAATCGTTCGGCCTGGCCTACGCCGTGTCCGTGGGCGTGCCCGCGTCCACCATGCTGTGGGTGAGCATCCTCGGAAACGTCCTGGCCATGGCCAGCCAGCCGCTGATGGCCCGGCTGTCCGACACCTATGGCCGCCGGCCCATCTTCATCGCCGGGGTCCTCGGCTCCGGCGCCATGATCTTCGTGTACTTCTCGGTGATCTCCACGGGCAACATCCCGATGATCTTCCTGACCAGCACCCTGATTACCGCCGGAACGTACGCCATGTCCAACGCGATCTACCCGGCGTGGTTCTCCGAGCTCTTCAACGTCAAGGTCCGCTACTCCGGCATGGCGATCGGCCTCCAGATCGGCATCCTCTGCGCCGGCTTCACCCCGCTGCTGGGAACCGCCCTCGTGGGTGCCGAGAAGGCCAACTGGGGCCCTGCGGCCTGGATCGTTGCGGCGTCATCCATCCTGGCCGTGACCGGCGCCCTGTGGGCCCGGGAAACCGCCAAGACCCCGCTGCGTGAACTCGGCAACCCGGTCGGGTAGACCCGGACTGCCCGGACCCGCAGCGAAAAGCGAGGCCGACGACGGGACGCAACTCCCGCCGTCGGCCTCACCTTTGCGGGCCCCACGCCCTACTGGCCGGCAGCACCCGTGGGCGCGGCGGCCGGGGCGGTCGCACCGTTGTTGCCGTTGCGGCGGCCCTGGCCGGGCGTTGGGGTGCCGGAGGTGTTGCCGGCACCGGCCCCGGCACGGCCGTTGGTTCCCTGGAAGTTGCCCACGTTGGCCCGGCCGGCCCGGGCGCCGAGGTCAAGCTGCTTCTGCACCATCGAGCCGCCGAAGAATCCAGCCACCACCAGCAGTACGCAGACCAGGACTTTCGTGGTGCGGCCGGGGGTGTACCGCTTCCGGGGAATGAAGGGTTCGTCGTCGGCGTGGATTTCGGCCGGCTGGCCCGGGAAGGACCCGTGGTCCTCGCCGGGGGCGGTCAGGGGAACGGGAGCGGGCAGCGCTTCGGTGGCGGCGTCGGTGTCCGGGTTGTATGGGCTCGAGCTGTTCACGGGTTTCCTATTCATAGCGGAGGGCATCGATGGGCCGCAGCTTCGCAGCCTTGTTGGCGGGGTAGACCCCAAAAACCAGGCCAATGACGGCTGATACCGCCAGGGACAGCCAGACTGTCCAGGCCTGCACCTCGGGCTGGACGCCGAGCACGGGGAACGCACTGCCCGCGAAGCCGACGGCGATCCCGGCCACCCCGCCGATGACCGAAATCACCAGGGATTCGATCAGGAACTGCGTCACGATGCTGCCCCGGGACGCGCCGATGGCCTTCCTGATGCCGATCTCCCGGGTCCGTTCCGTCACGGTGACCAGCATGATGTTCATGACGCCGATGCCGCCGACCAGGAGGCTGATGGCAGCCACCGCGCCCAGCAGGATGGTCAGTGTTTGGGTGGTGTTGGTGGCGGTGGTGAGGATCTGCGCCTGGTTGCGGACCTGGTAGTCCCGGTTGGTGGAGTCGACGTGGTGGCGGGCGTCCAGGATCATCTGGATCTCGTTTTGGGCCTGGTTCATGACGTCCGCGGAGGCTGCCTGCACCGTAATGGACGCGAGTGTGGGCGCATAGCCGGTGAACTTGTTCTGCGCGGCGGAGAACGGCACCACCACGATGTCGTCGGGATCGTTCAAGCCGGTGGAGCCCTTGACCGCGAGCACTCCGGACACCGTGAAATTCTGGCCGTTCAGCTGGATGGTCTGGCCCACCGCGGAACCTGTGGTGGCGCCGAAGAGATCACTGGCCACCGTGTTTCCGATGACGGCCACCGGGTTCCCTGCCTGCTGGTCGGCTTCGGTGAAGGACGCCCCGGACGCCATGGCGCTGTTGGTGATATCGAAGTACGAGGACGTGGTCCCGAGGAAGCTGGCAACGGAGTGGGTGGCGCTGGTGTACGTTGCCGTGACACCCTGCGCCTGGACGATCGGCGCCGTGCGGGCCACATCGGGGGCCAGGACGGCATCCGTGAGGGCGTGCTCGTCCTCAAGGGTGAGGTTGGTGCTGCGGGTACGGCTTGCCCCGGCCTGGCCGCCGGTGCTGCGGCCGCCCACGCTGGTGGAGCGGCTGACGGTGAGGACGTTGGTGCCCAGCTTGCCGATCTGGGCTTTGATGTTGTTGCTTGTCCCCGCGCCGACCGCGAGCAGGATGATGACGGCGGCGATGCCGATCAGGATCCCCAGCGTGGTGAGGACGGAGCGCATCTTGTTGGCGGCCACCCCGGAGAGGGCGAAGCGCGCCGATTCGAGGAGGTTCACGGCGCCACCGCAAAGGTTCCCGCGGGCACCGGCTGCTGCCTGACATCGGAGACGATCCGGCCGTCCTGCATCCGCACCACCCTGCCGGCCCGCTCGGCGACATCCATTTCGTGCGTGATCATCACGATGGTCCGCCCGCTGGTGTGCAGGTTCCCGAAAAGGTCCAGGATCTCAGCCGAGGACCGCGAGTCCAGCGCCCCCGTGGGCTCATCGGCCAGCAGGAGGACGGGGTTGGTCACCAGGGCCCTCGCAATGGCCACGCGCTGCTTCTGGCCGCCGGAGAGCTGTGACGGCTTGTGGCCGGCGCGGCTGGACAACCCCACGGTGTCCAGCATGGCCAGTGCGCGGCTGCGCCGCTCGTGGCGTCCCACCTTGGCGTAGGCGAGCGGCATGGCCACATTGTCCACCGCCCGGGTCCTGGAGATCAGGTTGAAGTTCTGGAACACGAAGCCGATCTTGCGGTTGCGGATCTGCGCTTGCTGGTACTCGTCCAGTTCCCGGGTATTGATGCCGTCCAGGTGGTAGCTTCCGGTGCTGGGCGCGTCGAGGCAGCCGATGATGTTCATCATCGTGGACTTCCCGGACCCCGAGGCTCCGATAATGGCCACAAAGTCGCCCTGCTCGATCGCGATGTCCACGGCGTCCAGCGCGCGCACCTCTGCCTCACCCTTGCCGTAGACCTTGCTGACGCCGGACAGTTCGATGACGGCTGCCACGGTCACTGGCCGCCGTTCCGGGTGCCGCCGCCGCGGGTGCCCGCGCCGCCCAGTCCGCCGGCGCCGAATCCGCCGCCGGTGGACGTGCTGCCGGTGTCAAGCGTGCTGGATATGGCCGGAAGCTCCACCTGGTCCCCGTCAGCCAGCCCGGTCAGGACCTGGGTGCGCCCGTTGGCGCTGATCCCGGTGGTGACCGTCACCGGCGTCGGGGTGCCGTTCTTGAGGACGTCGACCGTTTGCCGGTTCCCGGTGGTGGTGATGGCGAGGCTGGGCACCACCAGGGCGTCGTCGGCCGTGGCGGTGGTGACCGAAATGTTGGCGCTCTGGCCCAGGCGCAGTCCGGCAGGCGGGTTCGCGATGGAGACCGTCACCGGATAGGTGACCACGCCGTTGGTGGTGCTTGAGGTCTGGGCTATGGAAACCACCTTGCCGGTGACGGGTGGGGCGGCAGGATCCTGGGCCAGGGCGGGGAAGGTGAACTGGGCCGTCTGGTCCGGCTTCATGCTGGTGACATCGGACTCGGAGAACCCGGCCACCACCTGCAGGTGGCCGGTGTCGCTGATGGTGACCAGGCCGCTGCCGGAGCTTGACCCGGCGGAGGACGCTGCCCCGGAGGACGCGGACGTGGCCGCTCCGGTGCCCCCGCTGGCGGCGGACCCGGACGACGCTGCCGGGGACCCCGAGGAGGATCCCGTCAGCGCGCCGGCCGTTGCGGTCACCGACGTGACGGTTCCGGCCACCGGCGAGGTCAGGTTGCACGCGGCGAGGTTCGCTTTGTCCGTCTCGACGGCGAGCTGGGCACTGGTGACGTTGGTCCCCCCTGCCGAGGCCGCCGCGTTTTGGGCATTGCCCAGGGCAGTGGTGGCGGAGGCAACCTGCTGCTTGTCCTTGAGCTGTGTGGAGGCGGATTGGTTCTGCGCCTGGGTCAGCGCGGCCTGGTCCTTGGCCAGCTGGTTCTGGGCCGCCGCCACCGGGTCCGTCCAGTTGGCAGGCTTCGGGTTGGGGGCGGGCACGGCCTGGGCGGCGGTCACGGCAGCGTTGTCGGCATCCACAGCTTTCTGGGCCGCGGCCACCGCAGCGGACTGCTGGGAGGAGTCCAGGCCGGCGGACTGCTGGGCGTTCACCAGGGTCTGGTTCGCCGTCGCCACCTGCCCGGCGGCGGATACCTGCTGCTGGTTGGCCTGTGCCGTCACCGAATCCAGCTGGGCCTGGGCCGCGTTCAGGGCATTCTGGGCGTTGGTGGGATCAATGGACACCAGCAACTGCCCGGCGGTGACCTGCTGGCCCAACGTCGCTGCCACCGATTGGATCACGCCGCTGCAGTTCTGGGCGCTGACCACCGTGGTGGTTTGCGGGGCGACATTGCCCGAGGCCGTGGCCACCGAAGAAATGGCCGCCTTGCCCACCGTTACCGTGCGCGCGGCCGCCGACGGGGTGGTGGAGCCAGCCGCCGTGGCCGTGAGGTAGGTGCCTGCGCCGAGGGCAAGAATGACGGCGCCCAGGCCCAGGTTGATAACAAGGGATTTTGAGGTCATGGCTGGACCTTAAAAGGGGCACCTGAAGAAATGCCGTGAAAATGGTGGGAGCAGGGCGATTCGGACCTTTTGTGTCGTCCCGCTCCGGGGGCGGTTGTGTGACAATAGGCGGGATTTACACATCACACATTTTGGGGGACCCATGTCAGAGCGCGCAGATTTCGATTCCACACCGTCCGGCCGGGAGGGTGGGCATGGAGCTCGACTGCCGCAGTACGGCCAGACATCTTCCGATGCGTGGGTACCTCCTGCGGGTCATTTTCAGCCCCCGCTGCCGCAACCGGCCGCACGGGAAGATGTGGTGCGAGGGGCTGTCTATGCCCTTGCGGCCGTACCCGTTGGCGTAGTGGCGTGGCTGGTGCTGTGGAACATGGGCTGGATGGCCTCCATCGTCGCGCTCATCGCCGCTTCCCTGGCTGCCCGGTTGTACGTCCTCGGAACCGGAGGACTGATTAGCCGGCGGGGCGCCTGGGTTGTTGCGGTCGTGACCGTTGGGACCGTGCTGCTGGCGTTCTGGGGCGGCATGCTGGTAGACGCGGCGAAGTTCCTTGGCGGCGGCTCTCCGCTGACAATGCTGGCGGATGCCGAAACCTGGGACCTCCTGTTCTTCAACCTGGCCACCAACCGCGAACTCGTTGACGGGTACGGCGGCGACTTCCTGATGGCCCTGCTGTTCAGCGGGCTGGGCTGCTTCTTCACACTCCGCCGGCTGTTCGCACAGACCCGGACCAGCTAATTTCCTGTTAACCGCGGGCGGTGAGGTCGGCGGAAATGAGTTTCGCCGTCGCCACGATTTCCTGTGCCACGGAGGCCAGGTAGGCGTCACGGTCCGGTTTGGCTTCCACCGACTGGGCCTGCAGGGACACGTTGACCGCCGCGACCACCTTGGAACCGTCATAGACGGGGGCAGCCACGGACATCAGGCCCAGCTCAAGCTCCTGGTCCAGCAGGCACCAGCCTTGGGCCCGGACCGTCTCCAGCACGGCCAGCAACTCCGGGACGCTGCCCAGGGCGCGGGGGGTGAGCGGCTTGACGTCGGCCGCCGCCAGGTAGGCCTTGAGGTCCGACGCCGGCAGGTGGGCCAGCAGGACGCGGCCCATCGACGTGGCGTACGCCGGGAAGCGGGTGCCCACCGTGATCCCGATGGTCATGATGCGGCGGGTGGTCACCCGGGCGATGTAGGCGATGTCCGCACCGTCCAGTACGGCAGCGGAGGTGGACTCGCCCAGCTTCAGGGAGAGCTCCTCGAGGTGCGGCTGGGCCAGCTGCGGCAGTGACAGCCCGGAAAGGTATGCGTATCCCAGCTGGAGCACCTTGGCGGTCAGCGCGAACGTTTTCCCGTCGGTCCGCACGTAGCCCAGCTCCACCAGGGTGTGCAGGAACCTGCGCGCGGTGGCCCGGGTCAGGCCGGTCCGGCCCGCCACCTCGGTGAGGGTCATCACCGGCCGGTCGGCATCGAAGGCGCGGATCACCGCCAGGCCGCGTGCCAGCGACTGGACGTACTGGTCGCTGGCCTGCGGTGCGGCCTGGGTGTCTGTGCGGACGGCGTCGGTCATGGTCACCAATTTTAGGGGCGCTGGGGGTTTCGACAGGCCCACCACCGGCCGGAGCGGTGGTGGGCGCCGGCTCAACCAGCGGCGGCTGCGGCTTTGAGGGGGATGGGGAGGAGTTCCTGGAGTTCTTCGAGGGTGGTGCCGAAGGTTTCGCGGACGGTGACACCGTCCGGGCCAGTGAGGAAGACGCCTTTGTCGGTGTAGACGCGGGTGACGCAGCCGACGCCGGTGACGGGGTAGGTGCAGGCCTCGACGATTTTGGAGGCGCCGTCGCGGGTCAGGAGGGTCATCATGACGAAGACGTCCTTGGCGCCGGTGGCCAGGTCCATGGCACCGCCGACGGCGGGAATCGCCCCGGGCGCCCCGGTGTGCCAGTTCGCGAGGTCACCGGTGGCCGAGACCTGGAAGGCGCCCAGGACGCAGATGTCCAGGTGCCCGCCGCGCATGATCGCGAAGGAATCGGCGTGGTGGAAGTAGGAGGCGCCGGGCAGTTCGGTCACGGGGATCTTGCCGGCGTTGATGAGGTCCTCATCAATCTCCCCGCCCGTGGCTTCCGGGCCCATGCCGAGCATGCCGTTCTCGGTATGGAGGGTGATGTTCTGTTCCTCGGTGAGGTAGTTGGACACCAGGGTGGGCTGGCCGATCCCGAGGTTCACGAACGAGCCCGGGGCGATGTCCCGTGCCACGAGCCGGGCCAGGTCATCACGGCCCAAGGGCGTCTCGGAGGTCTTGATGCTGGTTCCGGTGAGGCTCATCTCAGGCCACCTTTTCTGCTGCGCTGCCGCTGCGGGCAACTTTAACCACGGTGTTGACGTAGATGCCGGGAGTGACCACGTTCTCCGGGTCCAGCCCGCCTGTGGGCACGATCTCGGAGACCTGGACGATGGTGTGCTTCGCCGCCGCGGCCATGATGGGGCCGAAGTTCCGGGCGGTCTTGCGGTAGACCAGGTTGCCCTTGCCGTCCGCTTTCAGGGCCTTGATCAGGGCCACATCGGCGTGGATGGGGGTCTCGAAGACCTGGCCGCGGCCGTCGATGATGCGGGTTTCCTTGCCCTCGGCCAGCATGGTGCCGTACCCGGTGGGCGTGAAGAACCCGCCGATCCCCGCACCCGCGGCACGGATGCGTTCGGCAAGGTTGCCCTGCGGCACCAACTCCAGCTCAATCTCCCCGGCCTTGTACTTGGCGTCGAAGTGCCACGAATCGGACTGCCGCGGGAACGAACAAATCATCTTCCGCACCCGGCCTTCCTTGATCAGCAGGGCCAGGCCCTGGTCACCCTGCCCGGCGTTATTGTTCACCACGGTCAGGTCCGTGGCCCCGCACTCCAGCAGCGCATCGATCAATTCGAACGGCTGCCCGGCATTGCCGAACCCGCCGATCATCACCGTGGAACCGTCCTTGATCCCGGCCACGGCCTCCCGGACCGAATCAACAAAAGTCAGCATTTTCCTAGCCCTTCACTGGTTTTGCCGGCAGGGCGGCGGTGACGTTCTCGAGCACCACAGCCAGGCCCTGGCCCACCCCGATGCAGATCGCGGCGACGCCCCAGCGCTGCCCGGAGGCCTGCAGCGACCGGGCCAGGGTGCCCAGGATCCGGGTGCCAGAAGCGCCCAGCGGGTGGCCCATGGCGATCGCCCCACCGTGCCGGTTCACGATTCCGGGGTCAATCCCCCAGGCATTGATGCAGGCCAGGGACTGCGCAGCAAAGGCTTCGTTAAGCTCGACGGCGCCCACCTCGTCCCAGCCGATGCCCGCCTTCGCGAGGGCCTTGTTCGCCGCCTCCACCGGGGCGTAGCCGAAATACTGCGGATCATTCCCGTGCGCCCCGCGCCCCGCGATCCGGGCCAAAGGGTCCAGCCCCAGCAGCCCGGCGGCCGCCTCGCTCCCCACCCAGGCCGCGGACGCGCCGTCGGACAACGGCGACGCGTTCCCCGCAGTGACCGTGCCGTCCTCCGCCCGGAACACCGTCTTCAACCCGGCCAGCTTCTCGGCCGACGAACCCGCACGGATGCCCTCATCCCGCACCAGGTCCGTCCCGGGCACCGGGGCGACCAGGTTGTCATAAAACCCCTCATCCCACGCCGCGGCGGACAGATTGTGCGAGGCCGCAGCGAACTCGTCCTGCGCCTCCCGCGTCACCCCGTACTTCTCCCGGAGCCGCTCGGTGGCCTCGCCCAGGGAGATGGTCCACTCCTTGGGCATGGCCCTGTTCACCAGGCGCCAGCCCAGCGTGGTGGACGCCAGGGTCATGTCCCCTGCCGGATAGGGCTTCTCGGTCTTGGGCAGCACCCACGGCGCACGCGACATCGACTCCGCACCGCCCACCAGGATGAGGTCCGCGTCCCCGGCGTTGACCTGCCGGGACGCGATGATCGCCGCGTCCAGCGACGACCCGCACAGCCGGTTCACCGTGGTGCCCGGAATCGATACCGGAAGACCGGCCAGAAGGGTGCCCATCCGGGCGATGTTCCGGTTCTCCTCACCGGCGCCGTTCGCGTTGCCGAACACCACCTCATCAATCCGCTCAACATCAAGCCCGGGAGCCCGCTTCACGGACTCCCTGATCACGTGCGCGGCAAGGTCATCCGGACGCACCCCGGCAAGACCGGAACCGAACTTGCCAAACGGGGTGCGCACAGCGTCGTACACAAAAGCCTGGTTCATGACGGGGCATCCATTTCTTTGAAGACCTGCTGGGCAGTTTTGAAGGCGGTATTGGCGGAAGGGACGCCGCAGTAGATTGCGGTCTGCAGCAGGATCTCCTTGATCTCGTCCCTGCTGAGGCCGTTGGTGATGGCCGCACGGATGTGCATGGCCAGCTCCTCCCAGTGGCCGTGGGCCACCATGGCAGTGATGGTCACCGCGGAACGCATCCGGCGCGGGAGACCGGGCCGGGTCCAGATGCCACCCCACGCAATGCGGGTGATCATGTCCTGGAAGTCCTCGGTGAATTCGTCCTTGTTGGCGTTGGCCCGGTCCACGTGCGCGTCTCCGAGGACTTCGCGCCGGACCACCATGCCGCCGTCGTAAATTTCCTGGCTGGTGGCGCCGGGCTGGACCACGCCGTGGCGCTCCGGGCCGGTGTGTTCGGCGGCGCTCATTTGGCGGCCTCCCTTGATTCGGCCCAGCTGATCAGGCTGCGCATCAGGTCCGCGACGTGGGCGGGGGCTTCCGCGGGAGCGAGGTGCGAGATGCCTTCCACCGTCACGGCGGTGGCAGTGCCGCCCCCGGCGGTGATGCCGGTGGCCACTTCGTCCGCCATGTCCGGCGTGGCCACGGCGTCCAGTGCGCCCGCAATGACCTGGGTAGGGACGGTAACGCCGCCGAGTTCGCCGCGCACGTCGAAGGCTGCCAGCGCTTCGCAGCAGAAGGCGTAGCTGAAGCGGTCGGCATCGCGCAGTGAATGCAGGAGCCGGCTGCTGAACTCCGGTTCGCGGTCCATGAAGCCGGGGGCGAACCACCGTTGGGCGGAGCCCTGGATCATCACGGGCGTGCCCTGGGTGCGGACCGTTTCGGCGCGCTCCAGCCAGCCTTCGGGGGTGCCGATCTTCGCGCCGCTGTTCTGCACGGAGAGGCTCTTGAGCCGTCCACCGTGCTTGATCCCGAGCTGCAGCCCCACGGCGCCGCCCAGGGAGACGCCGGCGTAGTGGAAGGCTTCGTCCGGGGCGATAGAATCCACCAGGTCCACGACGGCGTCAGCCAGGGCCGCTACGTCGAAGGGTTCCGTTGCGGCCGGTGAGACGCCGTGCCCGGGCAGGTCCCAGGCCACCACGTCGTAGTCGTTGCCGAGCAGGGACGCCGCCCGGTTCCAGAGGATGGACGATGTGCCCAGGGAAGGACCGACCACCAGCAGGGGGTGGTCGCCCAAGGGTCGCTGGGGTGAGAGCAGCGCTGCTTTGACGGCCGGTTTAGCCACGGGAAGCTCCGTTCGCGTTGGGGGTGCGGGTGACAAATTCGGGGAAGGCTGCGAGGATGCGGCGGGAAATCTCCGCCGATTGGCCCAGGTAGCCGGCGGGATCCAGGAGTTCCTCCAGCCGGACGTCCGGGACGGCGTCAGGGGGGACTGCCTCCCGGAGCAGTTTCCGGTAGGTTGCCGCCTGCTCCCCTGCCGGTGCCTGCAGGGTCCGGTCCACCACGTCCTGCAGCTGTTGCTTGCCGCTGCGGCCGGCGTTCTCCACCAGCAGCGGCGCGATGGCGGCACTGATGCCCTCCGCCAACAGCAGCGGACCGGCGAGGTCCAGGTTGCGGCGCATGGCGTCCGGGAACACCTGCAGTCCTTCCGCCAGTTCGCGGAGGTGGCCGGCGGCCCCGAGGGTGAGGGACAGGAGCTGGCGGAGTGCGGGCCATTCGGTGTGCCAGGCCCCGTCCGGGCGCTCGTCGTTGAAGGTGGCGGCGGCCAGGTGCAGCTGGGAAGCCAGGCCGGGGGCTTGGAGTGCGGCGCTGCGAACCAAAACGGACAGCACGGGGTTCTGTTTTTGCGGCATGGCGGAGGACACGCCGCGGCCGGCGGCGCGCGGCTCTGCGACCTCGGCCACCTCGGGCCGGCTCAGGAACAGGACGTCAGCGGCAATCTTGCCGAAGGCATCCAGGACGGAAGCCAGGGCGTGCCCCAGGGACGTGATGGCCAGCCGGTTGGTGTGCCAGGGGGCCGGCGCGGGGGCCAGTCCCAGCTGGGCTGCCAGGGCATCGGCCAGGGTAAACGGGGTGGCAGCGGAGCCACCGGTCAGCACGGTTCCGGCGGCCAGCGTTCCTGCCGCGCCGCCGAACTGGACCGGGAACTCCAAATTTTCCAGTTGCCGCCCCGCGGCGGCCACGCCCTGGATCCACTGCGCAGCCCGCAGCCCGAAGGTGTAGGGCAGCGAATGCTGCGTCAGGCTCCTGCCCACGCACAGCGTGTCCGCATGCTGCCCCGCAAGCTGCGCCAGCACCGTCGTGGTGCCTTTCAGGTCCGCCAGCACCGCGTGGACGGTATTGCGGGCCAGCAGCATGAGGGCGGTGTCCAGCACGTCCTGGCTGGTCAGGGAGGTATGGACGGCCTTTCCGGCCCCAACCCCGGCGGTATCCAGGACCACCACGTGCTTCCGGAGGTCGGACAGCAGCGGGATCACCGGGTTGCCGCCACCCTGGGCGCGCAGCGCGATATCGGCGAGGTCGTAGCGGCCCGCCTCGGCAGCGGAGGCGACGACGGCGGCGGAACCGGCAGGCGCCAGCCCGGCCCTTTCCAGCACGGCGCCCCAGCCGGATTCGACGGCGAGAATGGCCGCCAGCACTGCCCGGTCCCCCGTCAGCGCTGCCACCAGTGGTGACGCTGACACGGGACTGAGCAGTCCGGCGTCGGCCTCTTCCGCGAAGCCGTGCAGATCTCCCAGGGCGGCGTTGGTCACTGGAAGTCCAGGAAGACCGTCTCGCCCTCGCCCTGGAGGCGGATGTCCCAGGTGAGGCCGCCGTCTTCATCGCGGCGGGCAATCAGCGTCTTGCGGCGTTCGGGATCCAGCGAGCTCAGCAGGGGGTCGTTGGCCAGCGCCTCGGTGTCTTCCGGCAGGTAAATGCGGGTGAACAGGCGGTTGGTCAGGCCGCGGGCGAAGATCGCCACGGAGATGAACGGGGCCGCGCCCGGCTTGGTGGGACCGGGGTTCACCGTGGTGAACGTAAAGACGCCGGAGTTGCCCACGGCGCCGCGGCCCCAGCCGGTGAAGGTGTAGCCGTCACGGACCAGGGAACCGGTGCGCTGGACGACGTTGCCGCGCGCGTCGGGCTGCCAGATTTCAAGGATGGCGTCCGGGATGGTGTGGCCGGCGCCGTCGTAAACGGTGCCCTGGAGGCGGATGGAGCCGGGCGAGCCGGGTGCCAGGAGCTCGTTGTCCTTGTCGAACGGGAGCGCGTAGCCATAGAACGGGCCGACGGTCTGGCCCGGGGTGGGAACAAGTTTGGTGCTCATTTTCCTATTCCTCGTCACCTTCTGCGCCGAGCGCTTCGTTTTCGGTCCAGGTCCGCTTGGGCCCGGTCAGGACGATGTCCCAGTTGTACCCCAGCGCCCATTCGGGCTCGGTGAGGCTGTGGTCGTAGGTGGCCACCAGCCGGTCGCGGGCGTCCTGGTCCACGATGGTCTGGTAGATCGGGTCCAGCGGGAAGAGCTGGTCGCCGGGGAAGTACATCTGGGTGATGATGCGCTGGGTGAACTCGGTGCCGAACAGCGAGAAGTGGATGTGCGCCGGGCGCCACGCGTTCAGGTGGTTCTTCCAGGGGTAGGCACCGGGCTTGATGGTGACGAACCGGTACGAGCCGTCCGGGCCCGTGATGCAGCGGCCGATGCCCGTGAAGTTGGGGTCGATCGGGGCCGGGTGCTGGTCACGCTTGTGGATGTACCTGCCTGAGGAGTTGGCCTGCCAGATCTCCACCAGCTGTCCCGCCACCGGACGGCCCTCGCCGTCCAGGACCTTGCCGGAGACGATGATCCGCTCACCCAGGGGTTCGCCGTTGTGCTGGATGGTCAGGTCGGACTCCAGGGCGTGCACGTCCTGGTGCCCGAACGCCGGCGAGTAGAGCTCAATGGTTTCGGGGTCGGCGTGCTGCAGGCTTTTGGTGGGGTGGCGCAGGATGCTGCTGCGGTACGGCGGGTAGTCCAGCCGCGGCTGGGTCTCCGGCAGGCCGCCGTCTTTGAGGGCCCGCTGGTATGCCTCGCCGATGGCGTTGATCTCTGCACTGAGGTCCGCCTGCGATTCGATGGCCTTGTCCAGTGGCTGGTGGGCAGCCTTCGGTTCGGCCGGGGGCACGAGTTCCTCCGACTCCAGCTCCGCGGTGATGTCTTCCGGCATGGCTGGCTCCTTTCTCATCTGTTGGGTTTGCAGTGTCTGTGGTCTGGGTTGGCTCAGGTGCGGTGCAGGGAGTCGTACTGAACCGCGTGGCGCACCGGGGCGTTGGGAGCGCCGTAACCGTCATAGCTGCCGCGGCGTTCCACCATTTCGAAGAACACGCTGCCCACGGTGGCGGTGTAGAAGTGCAGGAATTCCCCGTCCGCGTCCCGGTCGAAGAGCAGGTTGAGTTCCTGCAGCGTGGCCAGGAACCCGGGTTCAAGGTCGAACCGGGCGTCCAGGTCCTCGTAGTAGTTGGCGGGGATCTGCAGGAACTCGAGGCCCTTGTCGCGGGCGGCGCGGGCCGTGGCCACGAGGTCGTCCACGGCGAAGGCGATGTGTTCCTGGTACGTTTTCTGGCCGTGCGCCTGCTGCACCGGGGCGAGGTTGAGCACCAGGCGAACCGCGCCGTTGGAGGTCTGCATGACCTGCGAGCGCACCAGGCCGCTGGGGCTGGGCACCTCGGCGAACGGCTGGGGTTCCAGGGCCAGGGCGCTGGTGTAGAAGAGGACGGCTTCGTCGAAGTGCTGCCACGGCTGGGCGAGGTTGACGTGGTCAATCACGGCCCGGGCTCCCGCGGAGGGGTGTTCGAGGCCTTCGCCGAATTCGTGGGTCCAGGCGGCGGTGCCGTCCGGGCTGCCCTGGCAGAGGAAGATTTCGGTGGAGTCCGGGGCGGCGATGCCCTGGAAGACTTCCTCGTCGGCCTGGACCTTGCGGGCCACCACGGGGGCCTTGAGCTGCTGGGCCCGGGCCGAGGCAATCACGGGGGAATCGACGTCGAACCCCAGCGCGGCGATGGCGGGCTCGGCGTGCGAGGCCGCCTGTTCGTTGATGATCACGCGGGCCTGGCCCATGCTCCAGAGCTGGACGTCCTTGGTGCGGTGCCGCCCCTCGAACGCGAAGCCGAGCTGGCCCAGGAGCTTCTCCAGCTGCGCGGTATCGTCCGCCTTGACCTCGGCGAAGTTGAAGCCGGCAGGTTCGTTGACCTTGGGCAGGGTGGCCAGTTCCATGGGATAACGACGGCGGGGCGCGCCGCCGCCGGGAACGGTACCGGCGGCGGGGGCGTCCGCGAGCCAGTTGGCGCTCTGTTCCTCCAGCCAGATGAGCGACCGCATGGCATCGACGGCCGTGCGGTCCACGTCGGACTGACGGAAGACGTCGTTGAAGACCTCCAGGGAAACCGGGCCGGTGTACCCGGCACGGACCACGTGGCCCATGAACTTTGCCAGCTCGAACTGGCCTTCGCCGGGGAAAACCCGGTAGTGGCGACTCCAGGACAGCACGTCCATGGAGAGCTTGGGGGCGTCTGCAACCTGGACGAAGAAGATCTTGTCCGGGTTGATGCTTTCGATCGGCGCAGTGTCCCAGTCCCGGGAGAGGATGTGGAAGGAGTCCAGGCAGGTCCCCAGGTTGGGGTGGTCCAC
The DNA here is from genome assembly GCF_030209315.1 of Pseudarthrobacter sp. efr-133-R2A-89. Classification (NCBI taxonomy): domain Bacteria; kingdom Bacillati; phylum Actinomycetota; class Actinomycetes; order Micrococcales; family Micrococcaceae; genus Pseudarthrobacter; species Pseudarthrobacter sp. efr-133-R2A-89. The sequence continues at coordinate 125,999 of NZ_JARVSE010000002.1, forward strand.
GGTCTCCACCAGCCGGTAGGCGTGCTCGTAGTCGTTGACGTACTTGCCCCAGGCGAGTGCCTCGTACGCCACCTTGACGCCGTGGTCCCCGGCCAGCTGCGCCAGCTCGGCGAGCTGTTCGGCGCGCAGGGCGTCGTCGTCGATGGTGGCCGTGGCAACGTTGGAGCACACCAGGATGGTGTCCATGCCCAGGCGGGACATGAGCTTGAACTTCGCCTCTGCGCGCCGGAGGTTGGCCTTGAGCAGGTCCGGGGTGACGCCGTCGAAGTCCCGGAACGGCTGGTAGAGGTCCAGGCCGAGGCCAAGGTCGGCTGCCATTTTCCGCACGTCCTCGGGGCTGAGGGGCGAGGTGACCAGGTCCTGTTCAAAAATCTCGATGCCGTCGAACCCGGCGATCGCGCAGGCCTGCATCTTTTCCTTCAGCGTGCCGGACAGGCAGACGGTGGCGATTCCCGTACGCATCAGGCTGCCACCTCCTCGGCGGCCACAAGCTCCAGGAAGTGTGCCCGCATCCGGTCCGGGTCCGCGTCCTGGCCGGTGAAGATCCGGAAGGCGTGCGCTGCTTGGCCCACGGCCATCCGGCCGCCGTCCAGGACCTCGCAGCCCTTGGCGCGGGCCCCGCGGACCAGTTCGGTCTCGATGGGGCGGTAGACGATGTCCGCGACCCAGTGGCGTTGCTCCAGCAGGTCCAGGTCCAGCGGCACGCCGGGGTGCGCGGCCATGCCCACCGGGGTGCAGTGCACCAGGCCGTCGGCCAGCGGCATGAGCCGCGGCAGGTCCGCCGGCGTGCCTGCCGTGATGGTGTTCTCGGGGAAGAAACCCTGCAGCTCGGCGGCCCGGTCAGCCGCCCGGGCCGGGTCCATGTCCACGAGGTCAAGGGTCCGCACGCCGGCAGTGAGCAGGGCATAGGCGACGGCGGATCCGGCTCCGCCGGCGCCCAGCTGCACCACGCGGTCCAGGCGGGCTCCGGGGAGGCCGGATGCCAGGGCGGCGGCGAAACCGGAGAAATCGGTGTTGTGCCCGATGAAGCGGCCGTCCCTGATAACCACGGTGTTGACGGCACCCAGGCGGCGGGCGTCCGGGGAGATCTCATCAAGGTGCTCCAGGACGAGCTGCTTGCAGGGGTGGGTGATGTTCAGGCCGTTGAAGCCCAGGGTGCGTGCACTCTGCAGGATGGTGCCGACGGATTCGCCGGACAGGCCCAGTTCGAGGAGGTCAATGGGCCGGTAGAGGTAGCGCAGGCCCTGCACGTCCCCTTCGCGTTCATGCATGGGAGGGGTGAGTGATGGCGTGACGCCGTCTCCGACCAGTCCCACGAGGTAGGACTCAGTTCGATTACTCATCCGTGCAGCTCCTTTGGTAACGGCACCGGGGAACTGCTTCCACGCGGGGAGCGGCTTGTCCGGTGATAGGGATTACAGTACAGCAATTGTTCACTCTGCGCACTCTAGTTCGAGATACGAACAAGGTGATGGATCGCAGGCTTGGTTGGCGCGGATCGAAGCGGTCAGGCGCGCTGCGGCAGGCGGTCAGCCAGCTCCGCAGCCGCCTCCTGCAGGACGGGAACATGCACCTCCAGCTCTTCAAGGCTGAGTCGGAACACGGGGACTGCCGTGGCCAATGAGGCGAAGGCGTGCCCCTGGCTGTTGAGCAGCGGGACGGCCACTGCGCGCATACCGGCCTCGTTCTCTTCGTCCATGACCGCGTAGCCGCGGCGGCGCACCTCATCGATTTCCTTGCGGAAGGCGTCGCGGTCCGTGATGGAACGTTCGGTGAGGGCCTCCAGCGGAAGCTCCGAGAGCAGCCGCTCGCGTTCCGCATCGTCTGCGAAAGCCACCAGGGCCTTCCCTACGGCAGTGGTGGAAAGTGAGCCCAGGTGGCCGGGGTCGCTGGTGACGCGGAAGATCTGCGGGCCGTCCACCTTGCTGACCGTGAGGTGGTGCAGGCCGTCGCGGACGCTGAGGATGGTGGCCTCCCCCGTCCGCTCGGTCACCCGCCGCAGGATGGGCAGGGAGGTGCCGGCGAAGCCGTGATGGTTGGAGACCCGCTGGCCGAGCTGGAAGATCCGCAGGCCCAGGTGGTAGCGGCGACCCTCAGGCTCATAATCAACGAAGCCGTCGCGCGCCAGCGATCCCAGCAGCCTGTACGTGGTGCTGAACGGCAACTCCGCGCGCCGCGAGATTTCGGCGGCGCTTGCCCCCCGGGGTTCGTCCCCCAGGAGGACCAGCAGGCTAAGTGCCTTGCCCACCATGTCCGGGCGCTCGGCAGCCTTGGTGGCGGCCTTGGGTTCGGGAGGCAGGGCATTGACGGGCGCCTGGCCGGGGACAGCCGGGCCGGGACCAGTGGATTCGTCGTCGGCCACTGTGGTTTGGTTCACACTCATAACTCGATGTTGCCACAATGTGAGAGCTATTTCTAGATCGTGAGTATTTTCTTGACAAGTGACTGCCCTCACAGACATAGTTTCTGTATCGCAAAAGTAGCTCTCACCATGTGGCTACGAATTGCCGGGTCTTTCCGGACTCCAGCCGCATCTCGCCGCCCGCACCCAGGCAGCGGCGGCTGCGACCACCAGATCCATCCGCGACAATGTCGTCACACCAAAGGAACACCATGAGCCAGACACTTCCGTCCGCCGGGGCGGGTGCCCTCACCTCCGGCGGGACGCCCAAGAAGGCAGCCCTTGCCAGCTTCCTCGGCAGCGCCGTCGAGTATTACGACTTCTTCATCTTCGGCTCCGCGGCCGCCCTGATCTTCCCCAAGGTCTTCTTCCCCGACGCCGACACCAACGCCGCGATCATGTCCTTTGCGACGTTCGGATTCGCCTACGTGGCCCGGCCGGTGGGCGCCATCATCCTGGGCCACTTCGGTGACCGGGTGGGCCGCCGCAAGGTGCTGATGTTTACGTTGTTGCTGATGGGCGCCTCCACGTTCGTGATCGGCTGCCTGCCGGACTTCAAGACCGTCGGCTGGTGGGCTCCCGTCCTGCTGGTGCTGGCCCGCCTCTGCCAGGGCCTCTCGGCCGCAGGCGAGCAAGCCGGCGCCTCCTCCATGACGCTCGAGCACGCCCCGGACAACCGCCGCTCCTTCTTCACCTCATGGACCCTCACCGGCACCCAGGGCGGCCAGATCCTCGCCGCCCTCGTCTTCATCCCCGTCCTGGCCCTGCCGGACGAGATCAAGTTCGGCATCGGCTGGCGCATCCCGTTCTGGCTCAGCGCCGTTGTGGTGGTGGTGGCGTTCCTGATCCGGCGCACCCTGCACGAACCGCCCGCGTTCGAAGAAGCCCGCAAGACCGCCCAGATCGCCAAGCTGCCCGTCGCGGATCTGCTCAAGGGTCACTGGCGCGACGTCCTCCGCGTCATCTGCTGCGCGTTCATCGCCGCCGTGTCCACCGTTTTCGGCACCCTGGCCATCAGCTACGCGAAGACCGTGGCCGGCGTGGACGGCACCACCACCCTGTGGCTCGTGGTGGGTGCAAACCTGGTGGCCCTGGGCACGCAGCCACTCTTCGGGATGCTGGCGGACAGGATTGGCCGCAAACCCGTTTTCATCTACGGCGCCGTGGCCAGCGCAATCCTGACGCCGGTGTTCCTGCTCAGCCTGGAGTCCGGCAGCATCCCCTTGATGTTCCTGGCCGCCATTGGCTACTTCTCCGGAGGCTACGCGGCAGCCAACGCCGTCTGGCCGTCCTTCTACGCCGAGATGTTCAGCACCAAGGTCCGCTTCTCCGGCCTGGCCATCGGCACGCAGCTCGGCTTCCTGATGGCAGGCTTCGCCCCCGCCATCGTTGCAGCCATGGGCGGGATCCAGCCCGGCGGCTGGGTGCAGATCTCCGTCTTCACCGGCATCATCTGCGCCATCGCCGCCGTCTCGGCCCTGACCGCCAAGGAGTCCTTCCGGACCCCCACCAGGCTGCTGGGCATGAAGTAGGCGCCGAAAGCGTCAAACCAGCCCGGTTTTGGAGTCGGGAAGCCCGCCATTCCCCCAAATGGCGGGCTTCCCTTTGTGAAAGATGGGCTGCTTCGGCAGCAGTCCGCTACGGACGGCCGGTCTCCAGCACCGAGGCGAGGTCGAAGTTCACCGGCTCCTCGAGCTGGGCGTAGGTGCAGGATTCCGGATCCCGGTCCGGCCGCCAGCGGTTGAACTGCGCGGTGTGCCGGAATCTCTCGCCCTCCATGTGGTCGTAGCGGACTTCCACCACGAGCTCGGGCCGCAATGGAATGAAGGACAGGTCCTTGCCGGCGCTCCAGCGGCTGCCCTCGGCGTTCCGCGGCGTCCGCTCGCCCTCCTCCTGCTTGGCCCAGGCCCATGGGTGGTGGTCGAAGTCTGTGACCAGCGGCTGGAGCTCGTCGAACAATTCCTTGCGCCGCTTCATCGGGAAGGCGCCGATCACGCCCACGCTGGCCAGGCCGCCGTCGTCCTTGTACAAGCCCAGCAGCAGGGAACCGATGGCGTCGGGCCCGCTCTTATGGAGCCGGTAGCCGGCCACCACGCAGTCAGCGGTCCGTTCGTGCTTGACCTTGAACATCACGCGCTTGTCAGGTTCGTACCGGCCCGCCAGGCGCTTGGCCACGATGCCGTCCAGACCCGCCCCCTCGAACTGCTCAAACCACTGTGCCGCGGTGTCCTTGTCCGTGGTGGCTGCCGTCAGGTGGACGGGCGCGCAGCTGCCCGCGAGCGCCTTCTCCAGGGCTGCCCGCCGCTCCGAGAACGGCCTGCCGGTGTAGTCGTCATCGCCCAAGGCCAGGAGGTCGAACGCCACGAAGGAGGCGGGTGTCTGCTGGGCCAGCAGCTTCACCCGGCTGGCGGCGGGGTGGATGCGCTGCTGCAGGGTATCGAAATCGAGCCGGTCTCCGGCGGCGCCCACCAGGATGATCTCGCCGTCCACCACGCAGCGGGGCGGCAGGTTCTCCTTCAGGGCGGCCACCAGTTCCGGGAAATAGCGGGTCATCGGTTTCTCGTTGCGGCTGCCGATCTCCAGGTCGTCGCCGTCCCTGAAGATGATGGACCGGAAGCCGTCCCATTTGGGCTCGTAGCTGAGGTCCCCGCCGCCTGGAATCCCATCGATACCGCTGACGGCCTTGGCGAGCATGGGCGGGACGGGCGGCATCACGGGAAGTTCCATAGCGCCCATTCTTGCCCGGCCGGGCCCCCGGACGGTAGGGCGGCACGGATTCAGGCGGCCAGAAGCCAGACGATCAGCACCAGCACCGGTGCCGCGGCGGCAGTGGAGAGCAGGATGGTTTCCCGTGCCACGGCCACGCCGCGGCCGTACTTGCTGGCGAACAGGAACACGTTCTGCGCGGAGGGAAGCGCCGCCATGAGCACCACGCCCAGGAGCATGTGATGGTCAAGGTTGAACAGGAAGCGTCCGACGACGAAGGCCAGCAGGGGCATCACCGCGGACTTCAGTGCCGTGGCCGTAAGGATTTCAGGGGTGTGGCCGGCACTTCGAAGCATGGTGGTTCCGCGCAGCGACATCCCGAACGCCAGCAGCACCACCGGGACAGCCGCCCCGCCCAGGAGCGTCAGCGGGGCCATCACCGGGGCCGGGAGCTCCACGTGCAGCGCGGCCAGGACCACGCCCAGCAGCGAGGCGATGATCATGGGGTTCCGGAAAGGCTGGGTGAGCATCAGCCGCGGAGAGAACCGTCCCGCGGCGGACAGGTCCAGGAGAGTGAGGACCAGCGGGGCGAACAGGAGCAGCTGGACCAGGAGCACGGGGGCCACGGGTGTGGCATCCCCCAACGCATAGAGCGTTATGGGGATGCCTATGTTGTTGGCGTTGACGTAGGACCCCGCCATCGCGCCGACGGCCGTCTCCGCGAGCGGCCGCGGAAACCAGATCCGGCTGGCTGCCACATACAGCATCGCGGTGGCGGCGGCCGTGATCACGGCCAGCGGTACGTAGGCAGAGAAGACCACTGACAGATCCGATTTCAACACCACTGTGAAGAGGAGCACCGGGTTGGTGATGAAAAAAGCGGTACGGGTCAGTGCCATGATGGTGGGTTCGTCGCCCAGGCCGCAGCGTGCAGCAAGGTATCCGACGGCGATGACGACGCCGATCACGGCGAGGCCGATGAGCACTCCGCCCATAGGAGGCACTTCCTTCCGGTCCCCCTTGTGCTGCCCGGCGCGGGACGAGTGGGACTACAAGTATCCAACTTATCGAACAAGTGGCCTCCGGTCGGCAGGCGGCCACGACGTGGGCTGCCACACGCCGCGGACCGGCGTGTGTGAAAAAATCAACCATGCGAGCCATGCAACATTCCAGCAAACTCCAAAACGTCCGGTACGAACTCCGGGGACCGATCCTGCAGGCGGCCAAGAACATGGAGGCCGAGGGCCACCGGATCCTCAAGATGAACCTCGGGGACACCGCACCTTTCGGGCTGGAAGCGCCGGAGTCCGTTGTGGTGGACATGATCCACCACCTCCGTGGCGCCCAGGGCTACAGCGATTCCAAGGGCATCTTCACGGCGCGGACAGCCATCTCGCAGTACTACCAGACCCGGGGCCTGATGAATATCGGCGTCGAGGACATCGTGATCGGCAACGGCGTCAGCGAACTGATCAACATGTGCCTGCAGGCGTTCCTGGAAAACGGCGACGAAATCCTGGTCCCGGCACCGGATTATCCCCTCTGGACGGCCGCCGTGACCCTGACCGGCGGCAAGCCGGTGCACTACCTCTGCGACGAAGCGGAGAACTGGTGGCCGGAGATGGCCGATGTGGAAGCGAAGATCACCCGCCGCACCAAGGGCATCGTGATCATCAACCCGAACAACCCCACCGGCGCCGTTTACCCGCGCCACGTCCTGGAGCAGTTCGCGGAACTGGCCCGGAAGCACAACCTGGTCCTGTTCTCTGACGAGATCTACGAGAAAGTGCTGTACGCGGACGCCCAGCACATCCATACCGCGGCCGTCGCCGAGGACATCTGCTGCCTGACCTTCAGCGGACTGTCCAAGGCCTACCGCATGCCTGGCTACCGGGCCGGCTGGGTGGCCGTCACCGGGCCGCTGGCCGCCACCGCCGGTTACCGCGAAGCCCTCGAACTGCTCGCTTCGCTGCGCCTGTGCGCCAACGTACCCGCCCAGCACGCCATCCAGACCTGCCTGGGCGGCTACCAGAGCATCGAGGCCCTGGTGAAGCCCGGGGGCCGGCTCCGGGAACAGCGCGACCTCGCCCATAAGCTGCTTACGGCCATCCCCGGCGTCACCTGCGTGCCGGCGTCAGGCGCCATGTACCTCTTTCCCCGCCTGGATCCGGAGCTCTACCCCATTAAGAGCGACGAGCAGTTCGTCCTGGACCTGCTCCGGGACCAGAAAATCCTCGTCTCCCACGGCTCGGCCTTCAACTGGCCCGCACCGGACCACTTCCGCTTCGTGATCCTCCCCTCGGTACTGGACATCGAGGAAGCGGTCCGGCGGATCTCCAGCTTCCTCGCCGCCTACCGGGGCGGAACAGCGGCATGAAACCGCCGCGGCGCGAAGAACTAACCGCGCCCTAACCGCGAGGAAACCGGCACGCAACAATCCGCGCCCACACTGGTTAACGCAGGCAAGAGCCGGCACCAGCTCCAGCCAGGAGGCCCCGCGATGTTGAAGAAGGCGACCACGCATGTAACCAGAGTCCGCGCACTGGACCAGCTCCACCGCGGTGACGAAATCGAAGCCCGCCTCTCGGTGGGGCCCTCCTACGACGACGTGGTGATCCGCCGCGGCAGCGTCCAGGAAACCGCCCCCGGGATCGGCGTGGTCTGGATCCTGGACCGGATCACGGGGGTCCGGAAAGCCATCAATACGGACGAATGCAGCGTGTGGCGCGTGGCTTAGGCACTGGATGTTTGGCGGCGGGCGCAGTCAGTCAGGACTGCCCGCCGCCAGGCCGACCGGGCCTGCCTTTCAGCCGCCGGCCACCGACTGGATCACCAGGACCTCCTGGCCCGGCGCGACTTCGGTGTCCAGGCCCTGCTGCCGCCGTACCTCGTCGCCACCCACGTAAATGTTGACGAACCGCCGCAAGGCGCCGGTCTCGTCGCGGAGCCGCCTGCCCAGGATGGCATAGTCCGCGGCCACCGCATCAAGGAGCTTTCCCACGGTCACCGGCCCGTCGGCGGGTGCAGTCAGGACGGACTGCCCGCCGGCCAGGGGCTGCAGGACACTGGGCAGCACCAACGAAATGTCAGGCACCGGCCACCACTGCCGCCCGCACGCACAGGACGTCCGGCAGGTGGGTGGCCACTTCCGTGAACGTTCCGCCCTCGTCCGCACTCGCGTAAACGGTCCCTCCCCGGGTGCCGAAGTACACCCCTGCCGGCTCGGCGGTGTCCACCGACGCCGCGTCCCGGAGGACGCTGTTGTATTCCTCGTCCGGCAGGCCGGCATCGAGCCTCGTCCAGGTGTTCCCGGCGTCGTCCGTGCGGTGCACGGCGAGCTTGCCCCCGGGCGGTATGCGTTCGCCGTCGGCCTTCAGCGGAACCACCCATGCCGTCCCCGCCCTGCGCGGGTGGGCCAGCATGACGAAGCCGAAATCGGCCGGCAGGCCCTCGGCGATGGAGTCCCAGCTCTCGGCATTGTTGTCCGTCCGGTAGACCCCGTGATGGTTCTGGGCGTAGAGGCGCCCGTCCACCGCCGCGTCCGCCGCGATCTTGTGAACGCACTGGCCAAACTCGGGGTTGGGATCCGGCATGAAGTACGCGGAGATTCCCTTGTTGCGCGCTTCCCAGGACGTACCGCCGTCGAGCGAGCGGTAAACGCCGCCGGTGCTCATGGCCACGTGGACGGTGTCACCTCCGGGGTGGACCACGATCGAGTGCGCCGCCGCCCCGCCGTAGCCTGCTCCCCATTCGGTGCGGTGGGGGTGGTCCCACAAACCGCGGTTCAGCTCGAAGTGTTCGCCGCCATCCGTGGACTTCCAGACCGAGATGGGTTCGGCTCCTGCCCACACCACACCGGGGCGTGACTCCGTGTCCGGATAGATCTGCCAGACGCGCTCCAAGGCCGCGCCCGTGTCTTCCGGAAACCTGATGGCCCCGTGCTCAGGCTCGGTCCAAGTGGCGCCGAGGTCATCGGAGTGCGCCACCGTGGGTCCCCAGTGCGGGCTGCTGACTCCCACCATGATCCTGGTGCGGCCCTCCCTGGTGTCGATGCCGATGCTGGGGATTTCTGCCATCAGGAAGTGGGGCCCGGTGAAAGACCACTCCTGCCGGTCCTGGCTTGTGGCCAGCCACAGCCCCTTTTTAGTGCCGATCGCCAAGAGGTATGTTTGCGCCGTTGCCATGCGCACCATGCAACCACCCGATGGACCAGCGCGCAACGGTTTCAGGGTCCCGAAGGCCTTCAGTCCACAAACTCCGATTGGGTCTGGATGAAGTCCCAATCGGCGGCGTTAAGGACGGCCGCCGGATTACCGGGGTGGGGTCCGCCGGCCTCCGCAATGCCCTGGAGTACCGGAAGCGGCAGCTCCTCCGCATAGAGGTTTTCCCGGAGCCACTCCTTGCTTGCAAGGTCCAGGTCCAGCCACCACATGAAGATTTCCATGTTCACCTCCCTGCGTCAGTTAAAACGTTAAGCGCGGCGCAGGTGGCGGACAAGGCTTCGCAGCGGAAGCAGGTGGGCCATGCGGCTTTTAGGGTACCCGCAAGTAACCTGGCCACCCCGGCCGCGGAAAAGACGAGTAGCCGCTACTCGCGACTGCCTTCGGGGGGCGCCCCTAGCCTGAAAACTCACGCAAGCTGACCGTGCTGCTGGGGCCCTTGGCGCCACCGCTGCCTTTCCTCACCATGGTCCGTTTCACACATATATATGGGGAGAAAACATGAAACGCACCTTAGCCACACTGGGGGTGATGGGCCTGGGCCTGCTCAGCGTCACAGCACCCGCCATGGCGGCCTCCGACCAAGTGGTGGTCTGCCACTGGGACGGCAGCGGCCTGTCGCCGTTGTCGTTCAACGTCAACGGGATTGGCGGACACGCCCAGCATGCAGAAGACATCATCCCGCCGACGCCCAAACTTCCACAGGGAAAGAACTGGACCAACGCAGGAAAGATCCTCTACGTCGCCAATTGCGCGCCGCTGCCCCCGGGCGAGGTCATCGATCCTCCCGTCGTCGTCGATCCCCCCGTGGTGACACCGCCGGTCGTCACCCCGCCGGTCGTCGTCGACCCGCCGGTGGTGACCCCGCCGGTCGTAACCCCTCCGGTCGTCACCCCGCCGGTCGTCGTCGATCAGCCCGTGGTGCAGCCGCCGGCCGCCGCTCCGGTGGTCAACCCGCCGGCCCCCGTCGTCGCAGCGGCCGCTCCTGCCCAGCCCGCTCCCGCCCAGCAGGTTGCCGCGGTCCCGCAGACCGCAGCCCAGCCCGCTCCGGTGGCAGCACCCGTCAGTGTGGGAACCAACCAGGGCTTCAACGCCCAGACGGCGGTTGACGCCAGGGACGGCGGCCCGGCCTGGCTCGCCGGCGTGGGAGCACTGGCGGCCGCCGGAGCCGCGGTGGCAGTACGCCGCCGGTCCCGCTCCGTGAACACCGCCGGCTAGCCGGTACAGGCCGCTCGCAGCGGCCCCGCGACAAGGAAGGCGTCCTGCCAGTGCCCGGCAGGACGCCTTCCTTCCACCACCGAACCAACGCAGGAGGAGTGCCATGCCACAGCAACGGAGCCGGCACGCTGCCCGGACCCGGCGGCCGTGGCGGCGCGTGAACCGGGGCGACCTGGCCATCCTCTCCTGCGGCGTGGTGGCCTTCCTGTCGTTCACCTTTGGCAGTCCGCTGTTCCCCCAAGGACAAGCGGCGCCCCACACCGGCTCCGCGGTCACCGCCCCCATGACGCCAGGCGCCGTACCGTCCGGAAGTGCGGCCGCCCCGATGGCCGTCACAGGCACGCCGGATGCCACGCCCGCCCCCGTCCAGGCGTCCCCGGCCGCAATCCCGGCCCCGGCAGGACCCCAGCTTCCGGCCGCAGCGCAACCCGTCCACATCCGCTACCCCTCCGCTGACTTCGATGTGGCCATCCATCCCCTGGACCTCGATGGCGCGGCCCAGTCCAGCCGGACCATCGAGCCGCCTGCCACCAAGGACGGCTACTGGCTGACACCGTTCGGGATCCCGGGCAAAGGCTCCGGCAACACCACATACGTGATCGGCCACAGCTGGGAGGGTGCGGACGCCCCGTTCAACCACCTCAGTTCAGCGGCGGCCGCGGGCGACCGCTTTGAGGTGGAAACCGCTGCCGGCACCATCACCTACAAGGTGGACAGCGTCACCACCTACAAGAAGTCCACCCTGAAGGACAGCCCGGTCTGGGACATGGTGCCCAACCGGCTGGTCCTGATCAGCTGCTACACGGAAGATCCATGGGGCAAGAATGTTGTGGTCACTGCCTACCCGGCGGTGGCTTAGCTCCGAAACCGGCCACAGCGCAGGGCGAACGACTCCATGCGACAGGCCGAAGGTACCTGTTGACGCCGCACCCCGTGGGCGGACAATGGGCAGCATGACGTGGGAATACACTGACGGTGCACCGCTGCTGGTGGGGGTTACGCCCAAACAGCACCCGGAGGTCCTCCAGACCGCGGCAAACCTTGCCACCCGCCTGGCCGCGCCCCTGGTGTGCGCTTACGTGGATGAGGCCAGCTACCTGGTGGAGTGGGACCCTGCCCGATCCGCCCACCGGCTTTCCCTGCATCCGGACGACGACAGCGACCTCCCGGGCCTTGAAACCGAACTGAAGGCACAGATCCGGGCTGCCGTGGACAAGGCGGCGTCCGGCGGCGGCGCGCCGGAGTGGTCGCTCCGCACGCTCGCCGGGGATCCGGCCCGCGCCCTGGGGCAGCTCGCCGCCGAGTTGAACGCTCCGATGATCATCGTCGGAACCTCCGAACGCGGCTTTTCGCACCGCCTCTCGGAAGCCCTCAGCGGCTCGGCGGGCACGTGGCTCAGCCATCACCAGAGCCGCCCCGTCCTGGTGGTCCCCTACCGGATGCCAGCCCATGAGGACGCTCCGTAACCCTCAGATTCCAACGAAAAACAGCCCGTCGGGCCACCGCCTAAAGTAAAGCGAAAGTAGTTATTCGCGTAGCTGGCGCGGTGCCCTACCAGCCAGTAAGCTGGTTCAAGCAGGCCGGTTCCGCGGAGGCGGAAACGGGAAACTGCCCAAATGCTGCTCCGGAGTGCGTATCCCCCAATAACGCACTCCGGAGCTTTTTTGTGCCCTTTTAGCAGCCGGCCAAGCAAGAATCCCAAAGGCGGCCGATACCCCCATAGGGTACTTGAAAGATACCCCCATGGGGTATAGCGTGAGTATATGGACCCAACCGAAGAAGCTGTCGTGGCGGTGGAGCACGCCCGCCCGGCCGGAGATGCAGCACCCCAGCACGGGTACACGGGGAACAAGGAGGCCTACCTTCGGCGCCTGAAGCGCATCGAAGGCCAAGTCAGGGGCATCGCCCGCATGGTGGATGAAGACAAGTACTGCATCGACATCCTGACCCAGGTTTCCGCCGTCACCAAGGCCCTGCATGCCGTCAGCCTGGGCCTGGTCGAGGAACACATCGGCCATTGCGTGGTGGGGGCGGCCTCGGAACCGGACCCCGCCGCACGCGCCGAGGCGATCGATGCCAAGGTGAAGGAAGCCGCCGACGCCATCGGCCGCCTGCTTCGCTGACCACAGAACCCCCGACCCGGCCAGCGCCGGCAAAAAGAAGGAGCACGCCATGAGCACCACCTCCCCCGCCACCACCACCATCAGCGTCTCGGGCATGACCTGCGGCCACTGCGTATCCGCGGTCAGCGAAGAAATCGAAGCCCTGGACGGGGTCCAAGCCGTGAAGGTGGACCTCAACGACGGCGGCATCTCCACCGTGACCATCACGTCCAGCGGCGACCTCTCGCCCCAGGACCTCGGGGAGGCCGTAGCTGAGGCCGGCTACCTGATGGTCGCCAACGAGGCCTGAAAGCCTCCCGTACCGGAAAGCGGACATGAGCCACCAAGAACTGCTGCACCCGCCGGGCACCCGCGTGGTGGAACTGGACATCCAGGGGATGACCTGCGCCTCCTGCGTCAACCGGGTGGAGAAGAAACTCGGCAAGCTCGACGGCGTGGCAGCCACGGTCAACCTGCCCCTGGAGCAGGCCTATGTGACGGCACCGGACGGCATCACCGACGAGCAGTTGGTGGACACGGTCAACGCCGCGGGGTACACGGCGAGCGTCCGCGTGCCACGCACGGCGGACCCCGGCGTCGAACACGCCGCCGCACAGCTTCGCCCGCGCCTGATCCTCGCCGCCGTCCTGACCGTGCCGGTCTTCCTGGTGAGCATGGTCCCCGCATTCCAGTTCCCCAACTGGGGCTGGGTGGCGGCCCTGCTGTCCCTTCCCGTGGTTACCTGGGCGGCGTGGCCCTTCCACCGGGCGGCCGCAGTCAACGCCCGGCACCTGGCCTCCACCATGGACACCCTGGTGTCGCTCGGCGTAGCCGCCGCCTACCTTTTCTCGGCCTGGCAGCTGGTGGCCGACCCCGGCATGACGGAGCACCCGGGCATGGAAGCCATGTCCGGCGGCCTGTACTTCGAGGTGGCTTCCGTGGTCACCACCTTCCTGCTCCTTGGCCGCTACCTGGAGGCCAACGCCAAACACAAGGCCGGCGACGCGCTCCAGGCCCTGCTGAACCTGGGCGCCAAGGACGCCACGGTCCTGCGCGGCGGACGCGAACAGCAGATCCCCGCGGACCACCTGCAGGTGGGCGACGTACTGGTGGTCCGGCCGGGCGAGAAGATCGCCACCGACGGCGTGGTGATCGACGGCGATTCTGCCGTGGACACCTCGCTGGTCACCGGCGAATCCGTTCCCGTGGAGGTGTCACCGGACAGCCGCGTAACCGGCGCCACCATCAACACTTCCGGCCGCCTGCTGGTCCGGGCAACCCGGGTGGGGTCGCAGACCACGCTGGCCCAGATGGCCCGCCTGGTATCCCAGGCCCAGACCGGCAAGGCACCGATCGCCCGCCTCGCGGACCGCATCAGTGCGGTGTTCGTTCCGGTGGTCCTGGCCGTTGCCGTCCTCACGTTCGTGTTGTGGCTCCTGCTCGCCGGTCCGGACGCGGACGGCGGCCACCTTCGGCAGGCCTTCACCGCAGCCGTCGCCGTGCTGGTGATTGCCTGCCCGTGCGCCCTGGGCCTGGCCACCCCGGCCGGGCTGTTGACGGGCAGCGGCCGCGGAGCGCAGCTGGGCCTGCTGATCAAGGGCCCGCAGGTCCTCGAAGATACCCGCACCGTGGACACCATCCTGCTGGACAAGACCGGCACCGTCACCACCGGCGCCTTGGCCGTGGACGCCGTGCTGGCATTCCCCCGGTTCACCCGGCAGGAAATCCTCCGGCTGGCCGGCGCCGTCGAGGCCGCCTCCGAGCACCCCGTGGGCCGGGCCGTTGCAACTGCGGCTTCCACACAGGATCCTGCGGGCACAACCGACGAAGGCGGCCTGCCGCCAGTGCAAGGGTTCAGTTCCGCCCCGGGCGGCGGGGTGTCCGGAACCGTAGAGGGCAGGTTTGTGTTGGCGGGGCGCAGCGGCTGGCTGGGGCAGAACGGCGTCATCCTGGACGCCGCCCAGCAGGCCAACCTGACGGCCGCCGAGGAAAGCGGTGCCACGGCTGTTTGCGTCGCGGTGGACGGCACTCCGGCCGGGATCATCAGCCTCCGGGACACCGTCAAGGAAGGTTCCGCGGCCGCCGTCGCCCGGCTGAAGGCGCTGGGCCTGCGGCCCATCCTGTTGACCGGGGACAATGCCGCGGTCGCCGCCCGCGTGGCCGCCGCCGTCGGTATCGCCGCGGACGATGTCCACGCCGGCGTCCTGCCCGAAGGGAAGGTCGAAGCGGTGCGCAGGCTCCAGGCCGGTGGTGCCACGGTGGCCATGGCCGGCGACGGCGTGAATGACGCCGCATCCCTGGCGCAGGCGGATCTGGGGATTGCCATGGGGTCCGGAACCGACGTCGCCATCGAGGCCGCTGACCTGACCGTCATGGGCAGCGACCTGGGCCAGGTGGCGCAGGCCATCGAGTTGTCCCGGAAGACCCTGGCCACCATCAAGACCAACCTGTTCTGGGCATTCTTCTACAACGCGGTGGGCATCCCGGTGGCGGCCTTCGGCCTGCTCAACCCGATGATTGCCGGAGCCGCAATGGCCGCCAGCTCGGTCCTGGTGGTTACCAACTCGCTGCGGTTGCGCGGCTTCGGGAAACCACAGCAGTGAGCCTCAGGCGGTTCCGTACCGCACGGACGCGCGCGCCCTGGCCTTGGCCGCTTCGGCCTCCCGGTCCTTGGGCGGCGCCTGCGTCACCAGGGCGTCGAGCAGGTGTTGCGTGATGTGCGCAATCTCGTGCACCGCATCGTCAAAGGCATCCTGGTTGACCTTGGACGGTTTGGTGCTGCCACTGATTTTGCGGACATACTGCAACGCGGCAGCATGGACTTCCTCCGAGGTGGCATGCGGTTCAAAGTTGTGAAGGGTTCGGATATTCCGGCACATACCGCCATGCTAGGCTCTTCGAACGCCTGGGATCGACCCCTTTTTCCCGGATCCAGCCACGGCGCCATGGGGAGGCCTGCATGGGCAGGGCTGCCCATCGACACCGTTTTACGGGCCGGGGTAGGTTTTAGGCAATGGATCTTCCGGATGAGCCGGGGGGCCGCTGGGGATGCCGACCAGGTTCGGATCCACGTTCTAACAAGGAGAAACTGATGGCTATTTGGGGTGCAGACGTTGAGCAGCTTCGCCAGCTCGGCAGCAAGCTTCAGGCAGGGGCGTCCGAGATCGAGACGCAGAAATCCACACTTACCAAACTTCTGCACGGGACCGACTGGAAGGGCCCGGACGCGGACAAGTTCAAGGGCGAATGGGATGGCCAGCACGTCACCATGCTGACCAAGGTTGCCGAGGCACTGAAAGACGCCGGCAGCCAGGCCAAGCGCAACGCTGAGCAGCAGAGCCAGGCCTCGAACGGCTAATGCCTTTGGCGGCACGATGTGCTGCCCAAACGGCCCGGGCACCGCAAGGTGCCCGGGCCGTTCTCTTTGAAGGCGTGGGTTCCGCTATGGCAGCGGCTACGGCACGGGTTCGACGTCGTTCGCGTGCTCCAGGGGCGACGCCGGAACGGGTGCTGCGGGCGCTGCCCCGACCGGCACCGCGGCCGCGGCGCGGAGCTCGTCGAGCCGCACCAGGATCACGCCGCCGACGATCAGCGCGCCGCCCAGCAGCTGGATGGCACCCGGGAGCTCGCCCAGCAGCAGCCACGCCCAGACGACGGCGAACAGCACTTCGGTCAGCGACACGAAGGATGCCACCTTGGAGCCCAGCGCCCGTGCCGCCATGATGCCTGAGGTGTAGGCCAGGACGGTGGCCAGTACCACAAGCCCCGCCAGCGGCCCCCACCATGGCATAGTCCAGGGGCCCAGGCGGGTGTCCGCCGTGCTGAAGACCATGGGGAACACCCCCACGGCACCCGCCAGCCACATCACAGCCGCCCCCACGAGGAGTCCGCCCGAGGCCAGGACGATGGGCGGCAGGGTGTCGTTTTCCTTGGCGGTAATGAAGAAGTAGATGGCAAGGCAGACGGCGGCGGCCATACCCCACAGGACACCTGCCAGGTCAACCTTGACGGCGCCGGTGAGGTCAAGGACCAGCACCAGCCCGGCCAGGGACAGCAGCGTCCCGCCGGAGGTCAGCACCCGGGGGCGCCGCCGGCTTGCGGCCCAGAGCCACAGGACGATGATCACCGGGGCAAGGTATTCGAGCAGCAGCGCAACCCCGACGGACAGCCGGGCCACGGCGTTGAAGTAGAACAGCTGGCAGGCCGCCACGCCGATCAGCCCGAACAGCCCGATGGTGAGCCAGTTGTCCCGCAACTGGTGCCAGCGGCCCTTGAGCGCGGAGACCGCCGGCAGGCCAAGGATCAGTGCGGCGCCTGTCAGGCGGGCGGTGACGGCCGCCCCGGGGGACCAGCCGGTTTCGAGGAGCGCTTTGGCAAAGGACCCGGACAGGCCGAAGACAGCGGAGGAAAAAAGCGCGATGCCAAGCCCGGAGGCGAGGAAACCGGGCCGCCTGAAGGGCGCTTGGGGGTGTGTATGGTTCGTGGCGGCAGGCACCGTCGCCTCCTGTCAGGAGTAAAGTGGGGTAATGGTCATGACAGTACGCTTCCGCACTGTAAGGAGTCAACATGGTTTTCGCCCCTGACACGGAGGTGGCCCTCCGCACGGTGGTGAACCTCATCAATACGGCCGCGAACGGCAGGGAAGGTTTGGCCTCGGTCGGGGACCTGGACAGCTTCCTGGCGGCCGAGGGCTTTTCGGGGGCCAGGACACGGGACGCCGCGGAATTGAAGAGCGTCCGGCAGTTGCGGGGCTTACTGGCAGGGGTGTGGACAGCGGGCGAGGACGCCGCCGTGGACACGGTCAACCGGCTCTTGCGGGACGCCAACGCCCTCCCGCAGCTGATGAAGCACGACGGCTGGGACTGGCACCTGCATGCCACGGCTCCCGAGGCCCCGCTGGCGGACAGGATGAGCACCGAGGCCGCCATGGCCCTGGCAGATGTGATCCGCAGCAAGGAGATGGACCGCCTGCGGACATGCGAATCGGAAGACTGCGATGCTGCCGTACTGGACTTGAGCCGGAACCGTTCCAAGCGGTACTGCGATACCGGCAACTGCGCCAATCGTGCGCACGTTGCCGCCTACCGTGCCAGGCAGGCAGCGGCGGGTTAGGAGAGCAAGGGCTCGCCAGACGTTGTTGGCCGCCGGCATTCTCTCCCCGCTTGGGCGAATTGAAGCTGGATGCTGTGGGCACGGCCGGCAGATATCTGTTGACTTTTCCGAATTCCCAAACCAGGACTGATGAGCAAACTAAAGCCGACACCTGCCAAGGTGCCGGCTTCAGCCGAAGAAGAAACGCTGTGGAGAGAAATCCGACCGGGGATTTTGACGACCCTTCTGCCTTAATTTCGGATACCTACTCCGCGCGACCAAACGTTGTAGCCAAAAGGACACCAAACCCATGCAGTTTGTCCGCTTCCTGCGCGCTTCCAATCACTCTCTACGAACGCTCGATAGTAGGGCCAATAGGATTGAAAACATACGGCGTAGGCTTGGTATGCGCCAGTGCCGCCCGAGCAGTAGGCGGTCGAATAGGTGAATCCGCCTCCGGCCCGGCAGCCGTTCGGGGCAGCTGACGCTGGGACAGCCGTCAGGGGCAATACAACCGTGGCCGCGAGGGTGGCTGCTGCAGCCATTGACGCGATCTTGCGTTTCATGTGGACTCCCTTGCTGAGTTGTGCGGGTAGACCTATTCGATCAGCACGCAAAGTCGCAAGCTAGTGGCCAAACCGGGGGCACTTTGCAAAGTCCTCAGAGATACGTCCTCCCGCGCGGGAGGTGATTTTACGCCTAGGTAAGGATGCGTTTCTGTGCCGCTTCCTCAACGGTCAGCCCGTCCCCGGCATCTACGAAGGCGAGATACAGGGCCAAGGCGGCTGTGCCCAGGATTGTCTTTTTTTGCTCGTGGTCCAATATCGGTTCATGGACGCCAGCGAGTAGCCTCATGCCAAGGCCCTCAGCGGTGGACTGAAGAATGATGTTGAAAATGTCGAGAGTCACACCTGGCCGGAACCGGATTCCGTGTGCAAGGAATACTTGGGAGTACAGCGCGGTCCATGCGTCGGTGAGCGTTGAGTACATTTTGGCCAGCGCTTCCGAGGCCACCGAATCCGACGTTGCCGATGCAACTGCCAAGAGCTGAAATCTGTAAGCGGGAAGCTCGAGGACTAGTTTCAAATCTTCATAGGCAATTCGATGAACCGACTTTGAGAAGTCCTCGGGAGAGCTCAGCATCGTTTCGGCACTTTGCGACAGAGCTATGTGTAGGCTCCAGTGCCGGGCGGTGAGCGCATACGAAATAAAGTCAGCCAGAAAGTCTTGGTGGGAGGTCCACCGGTCTCGGAACTTTCCGGCGGTAGGTACGAGCGCCGGTGCACTGGTGATTGTTTGCGCAAGTACTTTCGGTCGCGACAGATAAGACAAGGTCGGGCGGACTCCCTCGTCATCACTGGAAGGCGAAATGAAGAGCTCCTCCGTCAAGAGCAGAGCCGATTCAAGAAACGCCTTCGTCAAGGGATCGTTAGCCAACTTTCGACGACCCTTTGCAGTCACCCGCGCAAGGTTGGTGACGATATCGGAAAGGTCGCGTGGATCGCCGTAGCTCACGGCGATTCCGTCAGAATCCGTCGTGTCGTAATTCATCCATGCCTCCTGGCCGCTTCTGCCGGAATCGACCCGGTGAAGATAACCTATGTCAGCGTGGGATGCATAAAACTTTTATGACGTGCCGGCGGCTGGAGTCTGTTCAGTGGAAAAAGGCGACTGATATTTGCCGCCCTACCCTGGTCCTCAAGTCCGGCGTCACCGTACGACTGAACGCACAGCGATCCACAGACATCGCCGTCCCTAGGTCCTGTCAGCCGGATTCCGTCGCCTCACGACACCACTACTTGGCGGTGAGACACATTCGGCGCGACTTGTTTCCTAAGCCGGAAAGCCCCCTGGGAGCTTTGTGGCGCACAGAAGGAGCCAAGGACTCCCAGCGCTCGTTGAACGACGGGGGAACAGCAGCGCCGGAAGGCGCCTCCGGTAGCTCTAATGCGACGCTCCGTTGGAGTGGCGGCCGCTTATCCCGCCTTGAAGGAGCCTGTCCGGGCTGTCGCGCAGTGACATCAAGGTCAGCGTCGAAGTGGTCCGTCCTCGGGCGGTGGCGGAGTTATTTGCTCATCTCCCACGGAGTCAAGAATCACGGGATAACCTTTGGCTTCAGGGTCGCTGGAATTGAAAACAACCCGGTAGCGAGTAGTCACGGTAAAGAAGCCTGACATCGTAGCGTCGAGGACGATGCCCTTGTTGGTCCGGACGACCGGAGGTCGGCCCTGTACGTTTATGTCCCGATGGGCCATCACTCTATCGCCGATCTTGAATACCATGCAGAATGCACCTCCTATGCCGAGCGACGCCCCAGCAGCTTCCGCATACTCCGGATTGTAGCCAAGAAGTGCCTAACAATCAGCGTGAAGCCAGTTTGAGCGACCAAGGTCTACGCCCGTCCCAGATTCCACCGCTACCTTGGATGCCACGGATACGATAGGGGTTCCGCGATCCGAAGCGTCTTGACCGCATTGCGTCGGAACTGCGAACCCCTGCGCGGTATCCCTCCAAGGTGGAAGCAGAACGACACCGGTCACATCGACCGCGCCTGCAGGCGTGCGTTAGGGAGCCGCGTGACCTGCGACGGATCTGACCGCCAACGGCCGTTCCTATCTCCAATGCCGAGGGCTGGATCAGCGCGAGGACCAGGCATTGCCCTCGGCAGCATAGTCAGCGGGGCCCGCTCACCAGCCGGAGACACTGTCAGCGCTGGGCGGTGCCGTCCGTGTTGCCCTCGGGGTCCTGGGTGGTGGGAGCACCGAAACCATGGCCGGGCTTGGGCGCGGAGCTGAGGTTCACGCCGGATCCCTTCCCGAGGTGTTCGGCGTTTTCCTTGTAGCTCATGGACAACATGGCGGCCACCACCAGGGTGACGATGAAGGCGATCCCGGCTGCGGTGAAGGCGAGATCGAAGCGGGGGGCGCGGGCGCTGCCGCCGGAGGCGAAGATCAGCACGGCAACGAAAGCGACGACGGCCCAGAACGCCGAGAACATCAGCGGCCCCTTCACCGAGGTCCGCAGCTTGCGCGGTTTTCCTGGATGCTGGTCAGCCACTGTGGTTCCTCCCTGCAGGCGGCACGCGGCCGGCCTGGTTTCACGAATTGCGGTGTAGCACCAAAATTTCTACAACTAGTAGAAGGGCGCTCTTCCTAGTTTACGGCTTGACGGCACCGGCGCGGGCATCGTGCCGAAGCGTCAGGCCGGAAAGCACCCACAGCACACCCGAAATAATCGCGCCGCCGCCGGCCACGCCCAGCAGTGCATGGGCACCAAGGTTGATGAAGAACGGCAGCAGCACCGCCGTGCCGATCCCGATTGCCCCGGATGCGATCCAGTCCCGCGCCAGGACGTGCCACCCCCGGTGCCGCAGGCCGCACGCCAGCTCAAGAACCCCGGCCACGCCTAGGCCCAAGGCGGCAATGACACCAAACAGCAGGTCGCTGTGCAGCAGGATCACTGCCACACCGGCGCCGGCAAGCGCCGACCCCGCCGCGGACAGCAGCTTGCCGGGAGCGGAGTTCCGGGCAAACCCGGCGGCCGGGATGGCCTGCAGGGACACGACGCCGGCGGCCAGCAGGTAGAGCCCTCCCGCCCAGCCCATGACCTCCACGGACGGAGAGGTCCAGAAAACCGTTACGGCGCCGAACACCAGCGCCACCGCGGAACGGAGCAGGATTGGCTTCCAGAGTTCAGGGCGGGGTGTGGTTCCGGGAACTGCGCCCGCTGGAGTCGATGGTTGCGTCACCGGTCCAGTTTAGTGGGGGCAGCTGGAAGGTCGAACCGGGCCCCGGCAGCCGGTGATTCAGGCCGCACCAAGCACCATCCAGCGGTCTGACCGGGCGCGCAGTCCGAGGGTGACGGCGCGCGCCGCCATATAGCCCAGGGCGAAAGCCGCCCAAAGCCACCCCAGCCCGGCAGCGCCCGGGCCACCGGACAGCGCCACCGCCGCCAGCAGCGGCAGGTAGGCAGCAAGGTTCACCAAGCCGGCCAGCGCCAGGTACCGGGCGTCGCCGGCACCGATCAGCACCCCGTCCAGCACGAAGACATACCCGGCGATGGGCTGGCCCGCCGCCAGCACCCAGAGGGCAACGGCGAGCACCGACTGCACGTGGGCATCCGGGGTAAACAAGATCCCCACCCAGGGCGCCACCGCGGCGAGCAGCAGGCCCGTCACCACCCCGAACCCCGCCCCCCAACGGACCATGGTCCGGGTCAACTCCCGGGCCTTGGCCGCATTGGAGGCGCCCAGTTCCTTGCCGATCAGCGCCTGGGCGGCAATGGCCAGGGCATCCAGCGCAAACGCCAGGAAGGAAAAGATGGTCATGGCCAACTGGTGCGCGGCAAGGTTGACCTCACCCTGGGCCGTCACCACCACCACGGTGGTCAGAATGGCTGCGCGCAGGCTGAGGGTGCGCAGCATCAGCCAGGACCCGACGCGCGCCATGCTCCGGATGCCCCGCCAGCTGGGCACCAGGGTGACGCCGTGGCGGACCGCGTACCTGCGAACCATCACCAGGTAGACGGCAGCCATGGCCCATTGCGCCAGGCTGGTGCCCATCGCCGAACCCACCACGGACAACCCCAGCCCGTACACGAGCCACAAATTCAAGGCGATATTCACGCCGAACCCCGCGGTGGCCACCACCAGCGGCGTCCTGGTGTCCTGCAACCCGCGGAGCACACCGGTCCCGGCGAAGACCAGCAGCATGGCCACGAGTCCGGGCATGGACCATCGGAAGTAGTCAATGGCAAAGCTGCGCACACTGCCCTCGGCGCCGAGCAGGCCGATGAGCGGTTCCGCGGCGACGAACCCTGCCACCGCCAGCAGCACGCCCAGCAGCAATGCCAGCCAGGCGCCGTCGCGCCCGGCGGCCAAGGCCTTCCCCACCTGGCCCCGGCCAACGGCGCGGGCCACAGCCGGGGTGGTTGAGTAGGCAAGGAACACCATGAGTCCGACGACGGTCTGCAGCACTGCTGAGGCCAGGCCCACGCCTGCGAGCTGGGGTACGCCGAGGTGCCCTACGATGGCCGAATCCGCCAGCAGGAACAGCGGCTCGGCAACCAAGGCTCCGAAGGCTGGCACGGCGAGGCGGAGTATCTCCCGGGAATGGCTCCGGGGAGGGGCCGTGGCGGCGGAGGAGGGTTCTGTTGGCACCGTGCCAGCTTAACCGGGCGCAATGACTCCGGAAGAGAGCATGACAAAGCCCACAATCGCCCGGATTTTGTTGACTCTTCAATCATATGTGGGAAAGGGTTGACTCCATGAACCAGTCACGACTGACCACAGTTGCCCTTACCGTCCTGCGTGTCATCCTGGGTTTCCTCTTCGCGGCCCACGGCTGGCAGAAGTTCAATGAATGGACCATCGCCGGCACCCAGGCCTCCTTCGCCAAGATGGGCGTCCCCGCCGCGGACGTCATGGCCCCGGCCGTCGCCGTCCTTGAACTGGCAGGCGGCGCAGCCCTGATCCTGGGCATCCTCACCCGCGTGGTGGCAGCCCTCCTGGTCCTCGACATGCTCGGGGCGCTCTTCCTTGTCCACGCTCCCGCAGGCGTCTTCGCGGCGAACGGAGGCTACGAACTGGTCCTCCTCCTGGCCGCGGCAGCCTTCGCGCTGGCACTGGCCGGACCCGGCCGGCTCTCCGTCGACCGGGCGCTTTTCGGCCGGCGCACCTCACGGCTGGCCGTCCTCGCCTAGTCCGCTTCCGTCCCCACACGCCTCACGGCGGCCGGCCACGCCATGGTGACCGGCCGCCGTCGGGCGTTAAGCGGCGCTTACCCGGCGGCTGCACGCCGGCCCGGGCCGCTGCGGCCTGAACCGGCCGGTAACCCGGACCCTCAGTATGATCGCAGCATGACTGAGACCGGCCACCCCAACTCCGTGACCCTCCGCTTCCTCGCCGCCCCCACCGATGTGGGGCACAGCGGCTCCGTGGATGCAGGAACGGTGCTCGAATGGGTGGACAAGGCCGCGTATGCGGCGGCGGTGGGCTGGGCCAAGTCCTATTGCGTGACCGCCTACGTGGGAAACATCCACTTCGCCGACCCCGTCAACAGCGGCGACATGGTGGAGGTTGAAGCCACCATCGTCTACACCGGCCGCTCTTCGATGCATATCCGCACCGTAGTCTCATCCGGGGATCCGAAAGGCGGCGCGGCCACCATGCGCAGCCAATGCATGGTGATCTTCGTGGCCGTAGGGGCGGACGGGAAACCCATCCCGGTGCCCCAGTTTGAGCCCGGCACCCCCGCCGAGGTTGAGCAGCGCGACCACGCGCTGGCAAGGATCAAGGTCCGCGAACAGATCGTGGAAGCCATGAACCATCAGGAATATACGGACGCCGGCACCGCCGAACGCGTCACGCTCCGGTTCATGGCCGCCCCTACCGACGTGAACTGGGGCGGCAAGGTCCACGGCGGCATCGTGATGAAGTGGATCGACGAGGCCGCGTACCTGTGCGCCTCACGCTACTGCGGCCGCGACACCGTGGCCGTCTTCTCCGGCGGCGTCCGGTTCTACCGGCCCTTGCTGATCGGCCATGTGGTGGAGGTGGAGGCCCGGCTGGTGTACACCGGCAACAAGGGCATGCACATCGCCGTCCACGTCCGCTCCGGGGACCCGAAGGGCCGTGAGCTTAACCTCACCACCTACTGCCTTACCGTGATGGTGGCGCGCGACGACGAGGGAAATTCAGTGCCCGTCCCGCCCTGGGTCCCGGTCAGCGACGAGGACAAGCGGCTGCATGCCCACGCCCGCGAACTCCTGGAGATCCGGGGAACGGCGCCCGGCAACCGGCTGCCCAACCACCTGCTGGCAGGCGCGGCTCCTGCCGCCACCGCCGCGAACGGAGCCTAGAAGCCGCCGCCCCCGGAGTCGCCCGCCATGTTGGCGAATCGGGAGTAGTGGCCCTGGAACGCCACCACGATGTCTTTGGTGGGGCCGTTACGGTGCTTGGCCACCAGGATGTCCGCCTCGCCGGCACGGGGTGATTCCTTGTCGTAGACATCCTCGCGGTGCAGCAGGATCACCATGTCGGCGTCCTGCTCGATGGAGCCGGACTCGCGGAGGTCAGAGACCATGGGCCGCTTGTCCTGGCGCTGTTCCGAGCCACGGTTCAGCTGGGACAGGGCGATCACTGGCACCTGGAGTTCCTTGGCGAGGAGCTTGAGCGCACGGGAGAACTCGGACACTTCCTGCTGGCGCGATTCCACCTTCTTGCCCGAGCTCATCAGCTGCAGGTAGTCGAGGATGACCAGCTTGAGGTCGTGCTGCTGCTTCAGGCGCCGGCACTTGGCCCTGATTTCCATCAGGGACATGTTGGGGCTGTCGTCGATGAACAGCGGGGCATCATTCATCCTGCCCATGGTGGTGGCAATCTTGGACCACTGCTCGTCCTTGATGGTGCCTTTGCGGAGGTCCTGCAGGCCAATGGTGGCCTCGGCGGACAGCAGGCGCATGGCGATCTCGTTGCGGCCCATTTCCAGGGAGAACATGACGGTGGACAGGTTGTTCTTGATGGCCGCGGACCGCGCGAAGTCCAGGGCGAAGGTTGACTTACCGACGGCGGGGCGTGCCGCTATGACGATCATCTGGCCCGGGTGGAGGCCGTGGGTCAGCTCGTCGAGTTCGTAGAAGCCGGTAGGAACACCGGTCATGCCCTCGCCGCGGTGGCCGGACGCCTCGATTTCGTCCACCGTGGATTCCATGACGTCCTTGAGGACCACGTAGTCTTCCGCGGTGCGGCGTTCCGCAACGGCGTAAACTTCGGCCTGCGCCTGGTTGACCAGGTCTTCCACTTCGCCGTCCGAGCCGTAGCCCAACTGGACGATCTTGGTGCCGGCGTTGACCAGCCGGCGCAGTACGGCCCGTTCGGCGACGATCTCGGCGTAATACCCGGCGTTGGCCGCAGTGGGTACGGTCTGGATGAGCTCGTGCAGGTAGGCAGGGCCGCCAATCCTGTTGATTTCGGCGCGTTTGGTCAGTTCGTCCGACACCGTGACGGCGTCCGCCGGTTCCCCGCGTCCGTAGAGGTCGATGATGGCCTCATAAATGGTCTCGTGGGCGGGGCGGTAGAAATCCTGGCCCCGGAGGATCTCCACGACATCGGCAATGGCGTCCTTGGACAACATCATGCCGCCCAGGACCGACTGTTCAGCGGGGATGTCCTGGGGAGGTTTCCGGCTCGCGTCCGATCCGCGGGTCGCTTCCACCGGGTCCAGATGCGCGATTGTCAAAGTTGCCGTCCTCCATTTGTTCCGGGCCAGGCGCCCGGTGATCCATCCTGTGTGCGGATCCGAAACGGAACCTCTACGCGTCCAGTACTACCCGCAGGCTCTGACAAAGAGGCACCCGCGGGCCGGATGCCGCCTCCGGCCAGGAGTTATCCCCACTTTCCACAGCTTTTCCACAGAGCGCCCGGAAAGGGCGATGGGAGAGGCCCTGGATCGCGGATTACGGGCCGTGGCCGGCCGTGAAAAACAGGTACCCCGCTACGGTAGCCGCCACCGGTCCAGCGACAAAGCCAGTAGGCCGGAACACTTGTGGATAACCTGTGCACTACGGGGCATAGCTTGTGCACAGCCTGTGGGGAAGCCTGTGGATACAGGATTTTTTTATTGGTCAAAAGTGCACTGACCTGCGGAAACATCTTCACCAGCATGTGGAGTAAATATTTCTTTCCAGGAATTTCATCCACAGGTCCGCGCGTGCACCAGCGGGCCGGAACCGGCCGGGGGCCAGTCGTGCCATGCCCGCATCAGGCCGCGTGGCGCTGCTCATATTCCGTTGGCGGAGCTTGACCGGCAGTGGAACGCTGCAGTATGCAGCACGGTGAATATTGCTGTGGATAACCGGGTTCTGGATTAAGCTCTAGGTATGGCCATGGCTGGACGGACAGCCGGCAATGCAACCGCCTTGGCGACCGCCAGGAAGTACACAGAACGGCTCGTAAAATGGAATCCCTAGTGGTCCCGGTCCTTATCCTGCTCGCCGTCGTTGCGGGGGTCATCGTCACCTACCGCGCAGTCCAGGGTCGCAGGGCGGCTGGCGGAGGTACCCCGTCCGGACCGGCCGGACCGGCACAAGCGCAGGCACCGGAACTGGCCCGCGCCGCGGCCGGCAAGTTGTCCGAAAGCGAACACCGGCGGTTGTACGCCATGATCGCGCAAGGGCAGCCGTTGGCCGCCATCAGGCTGTACCGGGAGGTCACCGGCGAGGGACTCCGGGCCTCGCGCGACGCCGTCGGCGCCCTGGCGGCCCACCCCCAGCCCTACCGCCACCAGGAGCCGGTGGAGGCGGTGCCGGAGGACGACGAGCCACAACGCTTCCCTTACCGCTACCGGGCCATCGCCAGCAAGGGTGACGTAACCCGTGAAGTGAGCAGCAATATGCTCAACGACGAAATCTACGGCCGGATCCGCTCCTTGGCCCGCAGCGGTGACACCGAGGCTGCCGTTACCGCCCTGACGCGCCACTCGGACATCTCCCCGGTCCAGGCCCGGGAATTCATCGCGCTGCTGGACGACTAGCGGGATCCGGCGATTCCGGCCAGGAGCTGCTCGAACGGCAGGGACTCCAGGGGTGCGGGCTTCCGGCCGGGCTGGGGACCCTCCAGCAGAAGGGCAAATTCGGCGGCGGCGCGCTCGATGCGGTCGGCCAGCGAAGAGCCCCCCTCTTCCGACGTCCCCCAGTCCTGGGGCCCGGCAAAGACTCCTGTAGCGGCCGTGCGGGTGCGCAGGTAGCTGAACAACGGGCGCAGGGCGTAATCCAGCACCATCTGGTGCCGGTCCGTGCCACCGGTGGCACCCAGCAGGACAGCCTTGCCGTCGAGGGACTTGGGATCCAGAACGTCGAAGAACGATTTGAAGAGGCCGCTGTAGGAGGCGCTGAAGACCGGCGTCACGGCAATGATCCCATCCGAGGCCTCCACTCCGGCGATGACTTCCGCCAAGCGGGGTGCTGCGTATCCGGTGACGAAGTTGTTGGCGATGTCCACGGCCAGGTCCCGGAGTTCTACGACGTCAACCACCACCTCGTGGCCACCCGCGCTGAGCCGCCGCCCGGCAGCGGCGGCGAGCTGGTCGGCCAGAAGCCGGCTGGACGACGGGACGCCAAGTCCGGCGGAGAGGACAGTAATACGGCGGGTTTCCATGGCATTCTCCTGGTGCTCGTTCACTTCATCATACATGCATTTGCATCTATATCCCTGAACGGTGGTACCCCCTCAAGTATTCCCAGGACCCGGATCAAAGCAGGACGGTGCCCTGGATGCAGGTAGTGGACTCTCCGCCCACCCACACATCGTCGTCCTCGGCAGTGACATGCACGCGGCCTGCCCGGCCCAGGACGGTGCCCTGCGCGGCGATGTAGCGCCGGGGTGCCCTCCCGCTTCCAATCAGCCACTGGGCGGCCCCTGCGTTGAAGCTGCCCGTCACCGGGTCCTCCACCATCGCGTCGCCAGGGATGAACGTCCGCACCTCAAAGTCGGCATCCGTGCCGGGAGCATGCGGACCGATAACTCCGACCTTCAGGCTTCCCATGGCCACCGGATCCGGCACGAGCGCCAACACCTGGTCCGCAGAGCCCAGCAGGACACCGATCCACTCCGGGCCGTTGACCAGCCAGGACGCGTCCACGATGTCAGCGGCCGGGATCCCCAAGGCGTGGGCCAGTTGTTGCCGAAGGGGCTCGTCCACGGCCCCAAAGCGGGTCAAGGGCGGTGCGGCGAAAGCCAGCCGGCCGGCGTCCCGCTTGATCCTGACCAGCCCGGCACCGCACTCCTGGACCAGGAAATCGCTGGACTTCGGAACTCCACCCGCCTGCAGCCAGGTATGTGCTGATCCCAGCGTGGGGTGCCCCGCGAACGGGAACTCCTCGCTCCCCGTGAAGATCCGGACCTTGTAGTCGGCACGGGGATCCTCCGCAGGCAGGAGGAAGGTGGTTTCGGAGAGGTTGGTCCAGTTGGCAAAGTGCTGCATTGTTGCCGCGTCAAGGCCCCGGGCATCGAGAACGACGGCGAGCGGGTTGCCCCGGTAGGCATTGCCGGCGAAGACATCCACCTGGTGGAAGGGACGGTTTCTGGGAGTCGGATTCACCGGAGCAGGCTACCACCGGCCCCAGGACGGACCGCCCTAGGAAGGGGGCAGTGGCAGGGCCATGGCGGCCAACGGAACGGCGATGAGCGCAGCACAGAAGCCCAGGTTGATCCACCGGTAGGTTGCGAGGATGGCAACGAATTCCCGAAGGAACGCGCTGGGGATAAAGTAGCCCGCCGTCCTGGCCCCGGCCACATGGGCGCGCAGACCCGCGCGCCGGGTGAACATGGCCGCGCGGAACACGTGGTAGCTGCTGGTGACCACCGTGACGGGCGCGTCCGGCCGCTCCATCAGCGCGCGCGAAAAGTGCAGGTTCTCCATGGTGGTGGCTGCCCGGTCCTCCACGATGATCCTGTTGGCAGGAATACCTTTCTCCTGCAGGTAGCGGGCCATCGCTGTCCCTTCGGCGAGGAGTTCATCGGAGCCCTGCCCGCCACTGGGAATCAGCGCCCGGATGGACCCGCCATGCTTGCCCCGGTACAGGCGCACTGCCGCGTCAAGCCGGGCGGCCAGCAGGGGCGGAACGGAGCTGCCGGCCAGGCCGGAACCCAACACCACCACGTATTCGGGGTGGCGGCGCGGCGGCAGGGTCGAGTAAATCAGCGAGTAGACCAGGTAGCTGACGAACACAAAGCCCACGTAGCCGGACAGCAAGGCAGCCGCCGACGTGAGCGCCCTGAGCGCGGGTACGGCCGTTTGCAGGGCGGCCAGGACGAGGGGAATGGCCACCACGGCCAGCCCCGCCAGCAGGGACAAGAGGTTTGCCAGGCTGCGGCCTTCGCGGCGCAGCATGATGAGACCGTTGAGGACCAGGAACACGGACAGGACGGGCACTGAGACGATGAGCAGGAGGCCCAGGGCCAAGGTCAGAAGGACGGGGAGGGAATTGTTGCCGGAGACCAGGAGGAGCCCAAGCCAGCCGATGACCGCCCCGGAGACAAGGAAGACTCCGTTACGCAGGCGCCTCCGGTCGGTCGCAAAGCTGATGACTGCGGCCACCAGGAGGATGCAGCTGACGACGAGGAACGGCAATGCTGGGTGACCTTCCGTGGAGACGGTGGAGTGCTGCAGGCCAGAGACGGTGGCCTTTTCCCTAAGCTAATGGCGCACGCAGCCCGCCGCCGTGAGCCCCGGCGGTGACTTTGCACGCAAATGGCCCCCGCACCGGAATCCCGGGCGGGGGCCATTCAACTGCGGTGCGGAAACTACTTTCCGGCAACGACCTCAAGGTCGATGACAGCGGAAACATCCTCGTGCAGGCGGACGTTGGCCGTGTACGAACCGACAGACTTGATGTGGTTCGGCAGTTCAACGTTGCGCTTGTCGATGGCTCCGAGGCCGGCAGCCTCGACAGCAGCAGCGACATCAGCAGGCTTGACGGTGCCGAAGAGACGACCGGACTCGCCGGCCTTCACCTCGAGCTTGACCTTCTTGGAGGACAGAGCCTGGGCCTGGGCCTGTGCCGCTTCAACAGAAGCGTGTGCACGGGCGGCGCGGGCAGCCTTGATGGACTCAACCTGCTTCTCGCCACCCTTGGTCCAGGTCAGGGCGAAGCCGCGGGGCAGCAGGAAGTTACGTGCGTAACCGTCCTTGACCTCGACAACATCGCCAGCAGCACCGAGACCGGTTACTTCGTGGGTCAGAATGAGCTTTGCCATGTTAGTTAATCCCTTCCTTAGCCGCGGCCAGCGCCGGAGTAAGGCAGCAGAGCAACTTCGCGGGCGTTCTTGATTGCCTGGGCGATCTTGCGCTGTTCCTGCACCGTGACGCCAGTGACGCGACGGGCGCGGATCTTTCCGCGGTCGGAGATGAACTTGCGCAGCAATGCTACGTCCTTGTAGTCGATGACAGTGACGTCAGCGGCCTTCAAGGGGTTGGACTTTGGTTTGGGCTTACGGAGTTCAGCCTTAGCCATCGTGGAGCTCCTATTCTAGGGAGCCCGTGGATATTGATCCACGGGATGGTGGTGGTCCGACGGCGGCAAAACCTTGGGTGCCTTGCGGCTCCCGGGCAGTCCCGGAGTCGGGCCGTTGTTTGGGTTTTAGAAGGGAGGTTCGGAATCGGGGCCGTTGCCCCAGCCGCCTGCATTGGACACGCCGGGCGTGGCCCAGGGATCGTCCTGTGCAGCCTGCTGGTTGCCGCCGCCCCAGCCTCCACCGGAGTTGCCGCCCTGGTTTCCACCAGGGTTGCCGCCTCCGAAGCCACCGCCGCCGTTGCCGCCGCCGAAGCCGCCCCCACCCTGTCCGCCGGAGCGCTGGGTGCGGTTGACCTTGGCGTTGGCGTAGCGCAGGCTGGGGCCGATTTCGTCAACCTCAAGCTCGATGACGGTGCGCTTTTCGCCTTCTTTTGTTTCGTAGGAACGGCTCTTCAAGCGGCCGGTCACGATCACGCGCATGCCCTTGGTCAGGGATTCGGCGACGTTCTCGGCAGCTTCACGCCATACAGCGGCGCGGAGGAACAGGGTCTCCCCGTCCTTCCACTCGTTGGACTGGCGATCAAAGGTGCGGGGGGTGGAAGCGATGGTGAAGTTCGCTACTGCGGAACCGGACGGTGTGAACCGCAATTCCGGGTCATTGGTGAGGTTACCGATGACCGTAATGGTGGTCTCGCCTGCCATCTACTGCCTCCTTGTTCGATCCTGGGTGAAGAGTGCGTTCCTGCGGGGTAAAGAATGAATTTTGGTGCTGATTACTCAGCAACAACCTTCTGCTCTTCGGGGCGGGTGATCTTGGTGCGCATGATGGTCTCGTTAAGAGACAGCTGGCGGTCAAGTTCCTTGGCGGTTTCCGGCTTGGCGGTGAAGTTCACCACGGCGTAGATACCTTCGGACTTCTTCTTGATTTCGTAAGCCAGACGGCGACGGCCCCAGATGTCAACCTTTTCGATGGTTCCACCATCGTTGGTGATGACGTTCAGGAACTTCTGAAGCGACGGCTCAACGGTACGCTCTTCGACCTCGGGGTCGATGATTACCATCAATTCGTAAGGACGCATATGTGAACCCACCTCCTTTGGGCTAAGCGGTTACGGCATTTCCGTAACAGGAGGTTCATTTGCGATTCCGCGCAGTGCCTTGCCACCAGTACGGAGGCAGGGCGCAGCACAGACTTCAATATCCTAGTGCATCTGGACCTGATAGGCGATTCGCGCTTGACTCAAGGCTAGCCGCGTGATGCGGCAGAGGCAGCCCGACCGGACGCGTATGTGGAAAACGCGTGAGTGCGCCGGCCGCCCCTATACGTCAACTCGGGCACACAGCGGCGCGCCACGCCCAGGACAGTACTTCCGTTACTCAATTGTGATTCCGCGTTGATTGTCGTGTACGGTCTTCGGGTGGGCCGCCCCAGCCGGCCCCAATCCCGGAAGACGCCCAACTCTGCCGCTTCCGGCGATCCCCAAGGTTTCAAGGCAGAGGCGGGGGACCCAAGCGTCACGGGTATGGCTTCCGCCTGCCCTCGGGGTGAAGCCGCAGTGCGCGGCCGGATGGCAGCATTCGAACCCGACAGCTAACTCCGCAGGCGTTGAGAGGTAAATTCCCCATGCCCGCATCCCCTAAATTGAGCGCCAAACGTGCGCGCCGTTATCAAAATGAGACCACGCCGGCCGGACGCCGGCAGTTTCTGACAACCAAAGATTCCCGCCGTCGCTTGCCCTTGGCCGCCGGCCTGGCAGCAGCCATCCTCGGCGCAGCCTCCCTGGGCCTCGGCCTGGCCAACGGCAATGAAGAGGCAAATATCTCCCGCGTAGCCAGCGCCGCCGAGGCCGGCAGTGACGTGCAGGAGCAGGAATCCCCGCCCGCCACCTTGTCGTCCGCTCCGGCCCCAGCCCCGGCACCGGCCGCCGCTCCTGCCCCTGAGCAGGTTCCGGCTCCCGCCGCTCCCCCGGCTCCCGCGGCACCCGCTCCGGCGCCCGCCGCCGCGGCTCCTGCCCCGCAGTCCCCCATCGCCGTGGCGCCCGCCTCGGCACCGCTGGCCAACAGCGGAACGCCGATGCCCGCGGGGGTCCCCGGGAACTGGACCATGACCTTCGCCGACGAGTTCAATGGTTCAGGCCTGGACAGCGGAAAGTGGTCCAACTGCTGGTTCGCCCCCAGCTGCGGAAGCATGAATAAGGTGTCCACCAGCCCCGCCAACGTCTCCGTGGCCAACGGCAACCTCGCCCTCAGCCTTGGCTCCTCGTCTTCCGGGTCCTTGGTCTCCACGAACCCGAAGGGTGGAGCGGGCACCGGTTACCAGTTCACCACCGGGTACGTCGAGGCCCGCATCAAGTTCCCCGGCAACGCCAACGGCCTCTACAACTGGCCCGCGTTCTGGACCACCGGGCAGTCCTGGCCCGCAACCGGCGAGAACGACATCGCAGAGGTCCTCCAGGGCAAGATGACCGTCAACTACCACTCAAGCTCCGGGTCACACAACCAGGGGGCCGTCGGCGGTGACTGGGCCAATCAGTACCACACCTTCGGCATGCACCGGATGGCCAACTCCACGGACGTCTACTTCGACGGCGTGAAGGTCAAGTCCTATCCCACGGACGACGGAAACGCCCCGCAGTACATCGTGCTCAACGTCGGCGCTTCGTCAACGAACCCGGTGTACGGGCCGCAGTCCCAGCTTCTGGTGGACTACGTACGCGCCTGGCAGTAGCCGGCCGCACGGCCCGTTGAAAAGGGCGACGGCGGGACTTCCCGCCGTCGCCCTTTTTGGCTTCCTGCGGTTCCCCACAAAGTTGCCCAAAGCAACCCTGCCACCCGAGTATGATCCAGTACACTCTTGCAATGAAGCTCCTGTACGTGACCGAAAGCGTGCCAAACCGGGACCCGCAGCTCGGTGATGGAAGCTCCATGATCCCGTACGAAGTGATCCTTCACCTTCCCGCAGATGTTGCGGTCACGCTGCTGACGTTTTCCGGCCCCGTCCCGCTTCCGCCGGAGGTCCGGGCCCGCTGCGAAACCGTCCACGAGATAGCCCCGCGGAACGACCCCGCCGCATTCGTCCGCTCCCTCGGCGGCCTTGCCGGCCTGGGAAAACACCGGCGCTCCACCCCGTCAGCGCGGGCAGCAGCAGCCACCCTGTCCCGCAACAATGACGCCACCCTCATCCACGGCCCGCACGCCCTCTTCCTCTCCCACCATGTGGCGGGTCCCGTGGTGCTGCAAACGGTGGACCCTTGGTCCATCCGGGCCGCCATGGACACGGATATTGCACACTCCCTCCGGCCGGCCTACCGGCTGCGCGAACTCCTCGCCGAACGGGCGGAACGGTCGCTGCCCCCCAAAGCGCGGCTGCTCACCGTCGGGGCAAAGGACGCTGCAGCCTGGTCGGCGAAACTCGGCAGGGCCGTGAACAGCGTCCCCAACGGAACCAGCGTGGCCGCCGGGCCGCGTCCGGACCGGAAGGCGCCGGTGGTTTGCTTCGCGGGCAGCCTCAACTACGCCCCCAACGTGGACAGCGCCACAGTCCTGGCCACCCGGATCGCTCCCCTCGTGTGGAGGGAGGTCCCGGAGGCACGGTTTGTCATCGCAGGGCGGCAACCCACGGCGGCAGTCCAGGCGCTGGCCGGTCCGCAAATTGAAATCCAGGCCAACGTGCCCTCACTCCCGGATGTCTTCAACGGGGCCGACGTCGCCGTCTTCCCCGACGAGCACGGCGTAGGCGTCCGGAACTCCGTGCTTGAGGCCCTTGCCGCCGGACTGCCCGTGGTGGCAACCCCGGTGGCGGCACGGGAACTCCCGCCGCACCCGCTGCTCACCGTCGAGGCCGGCCAGGACGCGATGGTCCGCAAGGTCGTGGAACAGCTCAGGGCACCGCGGCCCCCGCACGTGACTCCCGGCGGCGCACCGGGCCACGGCACCGGCGCCGTCCGGTCCTGGGACACGGTGGCCGCG
Source organism: Pseudarthrobacter sp. efr-133-R2A-89 (assembly GCF_030209315.1). Classification (NCBI taxonomy): domain Bacteria; kingdom Bacillati; phylum Actinomycetota; class Actinomycetes; order Micrococcales; family Micrococcaceae; genus Pseudarthrobacter; species Pseudarthrobacter sp. efr-133-R2A-89. The sequence goes on from NZ_JARVSE010000002.1 coordinate 160,717, forward strand.
GAGTACCTGGCAGAGGTGCGGGCGGCCGTGGCCGCGTCATCCCCCGCCGGGGACTTATCCGGCACATCAAGGCAACTGTGACCTACGCGCCCGGCGAGCTGGAACGCAAGGGAGTCCGGGGAGCCTTGTGGCAGGGGCTGGCCTTCGCCTCCGGACGGGTCATCGTGCTGGTCACCACGGTGGTGCTGGCCCGGCTCCTCTCTCCTGAGGAGTATGGCCTCGTAGCCCTGGCGCTGGTGCTCATGGCATACGCGGAGACCATCGCGGATGCCGGGGTGGGCCAGGCACTGGTGTATCTGCCCAAAACGAAGGTGATTGCCCGTTCAGCGCTCCTGCTCTCGGTGGCGCTGGGCGCCGCCCTGGCCCTGGCCGCCGTGCTCGCGGCCGACGCTGTGGAAGACCTCATCGGGCTCGACGGCGTGGCACCCCTGGTGCAGGTGCTCGGCATCTCCGTCCTGGCCACCGCCTGCGGCGCCGTTCCGGAAGCGATCATGCGCCGGGACCTGAAATTCCGTCAACTCACCGCCGCCCCCGTGCTGCGCGCCGCGACCATGGGGACGGTGACCCTGTACCTGGCCTTCACCGGCCACGGCGCGTGGTCGCTCGCCGTCGGAACCGCCGCAGGCTCGGTGGCCTACGCCGCCACCTGCTGGTTCCTGATCCGCCACGAGGCGCCGTGGCAACTCTGGCGGGTCAGCAGGAGCGCCCTGGGCGAGAACATCCGCTTCGGTGCTCCCGTTGCGGGGAGCAACATGCTGGCCCGGGCCATCTTCGACGTCGATTACCTGGTGATCGGGATCGTGCTGGGGGCCCATGCGCTCGGCCTGTACACGCTCGCCTTCCGGCTGCCGGAGGCCCTGATCCTTAACGTGTTCTTCGTGCTTTCCACCGTCTTGTTCCCGCTCTATACGCAAGTCCGCGGGGACCAGCAGCGGCTGCGCGACGGGTACCTGAAAAGTGTCAAAGTACAGGCCCTCTACGGCATTACGGCGGGGGTGGGCCTTGCCGTGGTGGCCCCGGTCCTGGTGCCGGTCCTGTTCGGGCAGCAGTGGGAGGAATCAGTGACGCCGCTGGTGTTCCTTGCCCTGTACGCGGCGGCACGGTCGCTCGGTGCCGGCGCGAATGACGTCTATAAAGCCTTGGGCCGGCCAGGGCTTTCCATCTGGATCTCCGTAGTCCGACTGGTGGTCCTGCTCCCGGCGCTGGCCTTCGCCACGCGCTGGGGCATTGTTGGTGTCGCGTGTGCCCAGATGGTGGTGGCGGTGGTCTTCGCTTTCGGCATGCAGGCCGTGGCCGCCAAGGTCATGGGGACAAGGATGCGCCGGATGCTCCGCGCCGCGGGACCCGGCCTGGCGTGCGGGGCTGCCGTCGCCCTGGTAGGCCTGTTCAACCTGTCACGGCCCGCGCTGGGACCGGTGCTGACGCTCGCCGTCATGGTTGTTGCGGGCGTGGGCCTGGTCTACGCGGTCCTGCGGTTCGGCTACCGGGACCTGCACGACGAGATCCTGGGGCTCTTCAAGCACCGCCACGAACCATCAGGTCCTGCGCACGACCCCGTGTCCTGAGCCGGGCGGCGCCATTTCCTAGGCGGCTGCGACGGCGTGGCGCCACAGCCAGTAGTCCCGGTCCGCCTGGAGTGCGGCACGGACCTTGTCGTTGCCCTGCGACGGATCAGCCTCAGTTTCCTGTGCCAGGCGGTCGGCGAGCGTTGCCGTGGACCTCGCCCAAGTGGTGATCACCAGCAGCGGCAGCAGCGAGGACTCCACTCCCCGCGTGCCAAGGTGGCGCGACAGCGGGTCCAGCGCCCAGCCGCCGGGGCCAAACGCTTTGTCGAAAGCTGCGATCTGGGCGTCCCTGGCGAACGCCTGCTCGCTGGACTCACTGAGGTACTGGAGGTAGAACACCAGGTCATGGCCGGGGACGCCGTCCGTCAGGGAGCGTTCCCAGTCCATGACCTGCAGGCCACTCCCGGGCTTGACCAGCAGGTTGGGATGGCTCAGGTCGCCGTGCTCGATGACGGCCGGGAGCCGGGCGGCACGCAGGGGTTCGAGAAGCTCGTGGGTACGTTCAACCAGCCGGCAGGTTTGGGCGTCCGGTCCGGCCAGCCGCTCCAGGGCCGCCAACGGGGCGGTGACGGCGCGCTGGTACCAGTCCAGGTTATCCGCTGCAGCATGGGTGCAGGGCAGGGACCCCACAAAGCCGGTCCCGGCCGCGACGGCGGCGGGGAGGTCCGCGGCCACCTTCCGCGGATCAAGGGGAATGCCGGTCAATGCCGTCTCGACCAGGACCGTGTACGGCCCCTCGTCCCGGATTCCCACCAGGCGCGGAACACCCGGGCTGTCCACGACGGCCGAGAGCTGGTCCAGCATGGCGGCCTCGCGCCTGACTCCACTGCTGTCTCCGGGCTGGCGCGGGATCTTCACCACCAGGGCGGGTTCGCTTCCGCGGGCCGGAAAGACGAGGGCCACCACGTGCCGGGAGGTGGTGAAGCGCGGGGTAAGCAGCAAGGTTTCCCACCCGCGGCCAAGGCCGTAGCGGTCAAGGGCGAAATCCTCGAAGTGTTCCCGGAGGAATTGGTCGACGAAGCTCATGGCCGGCCGCCCCCTTCCGGACGCCGGCCCGTGACGGTGCCCTCCGGAACCATGAGGTCGAAGACGTGAAATGCCAGGGCCAGGTGGGCCGCGGCAGCTTTGAGCGCTCCAAACCGCACATCCTTCCTCAACGCCAGGGTGTCACGGATGGCCACCGCGGACCGGACCGGAACCAGCCTGGCGGTGCGGTCACGGTTGGGGGCATTCCAGTAGAGGGTGACGTCCTGATATCCGCGGCGCTCCAGTGTCCGCTTCCATCCCCGGAGGGTCCGGGGGCCGGAACGCTGGAGCAACGAACGGCTGGCTTCCACGCAAATCCATCCTCCGGGTTCCAGCGCCAGGCCGGCGGCTTCCACATGTCCGCGGCCCGGAGATGCCAGCAGCACCACGTCACATGACGCGCCGGCCGGGCCGGCGAGGCTGACGGCGTCCGGGTCCAGGAGCCGCAGCGCCGCCTCCGTTTCCTGGCTCACCTCTCCGGCGAAACCAAGGTTGCGGGGCTGCAAGACTGGAATCAGGAAGCGCCAGTCCAGGAGGCGCCAGAGGTGCAGGGCCAAGGCCTCCGCCGCGCCGGGTCCAGGGGCCGCCTGGGCCCCATTTTCCGGTGCGGCAGGAGTCTTGCCGTTAACGGGATGGCGACGTCGGTTGGCCGGTCGGGTGCCGGCCCGGGACAACGTTTCCCAGACAATGCCGGTGGCCACCCGCTGGACGGCCTCCGCCGGCTGCGCCGCATCAACCACCCGGCCGCCGGGGAGGCGCCCGGCCAGCTGCAGGTAGTCCTGCCGCCACGATTCCAGTAGCTCCGGGCTGTGCTCGCCCTTCCGCTCAAACATGACAGGGCCGGGTACATCCAGTACCAGGAGGACGTCCGGGGCCGGGATCACCGCCAGCGCGAGTGCGTTGCTTATCCCGGCCAGGGGTCCGCCGCCGGACCCGCCCAGCAGCGCGTCGTACGCCACGCGGTCCATCAGCACCACTTTGCCCATGCGCCGGTAGAACCTGGCCAGCACTCCGCCCCGCACCAGCCGGTAGATTTTCTTCCCGGTCCGTCCGCCGGGAATCCGGCCAAGGACCTTGTCCCACGGGCCGGCTCCCCACAGGCCCATGTAAACGTATTTGGTAGGCAGCGGAACGTCGGCGTGCAGGCCATTGAGCAACGTTGTCTTGCCTGCCCCGTCCGGTGCCATGACGCCAAGCAGCGGAGTGTGCCCGCGCACCTGGGCCCCGGCACGCCTCAGCAGCCTGTTGATTCCCGCAATCAGGCGCGGACTCATGCCGCCGCGCCAGGCGGCACGCATGCGGGCCGCCGTCGCGGGAACCTCGTCGAACCGTCCGTCCAGGACCAGGTTCACCATTTCGGCCACCGGCCCGGCACCCACCCGGCGCCTGACCGATTCCGCGATGCGCCCGCCGTCGGCCGCTGTCCTTGCTGCGGCCAGCGCCAACGGCTGCCGTTCCGGGGAGATGCTGCCCTTGTCCATGAACAGGTGGAGCAGGAGCAGCCATGCCTGGTCGGCCGGGTCCGGCATCCAGTGCGTGCCGCGGCGCACCCTTCGGCGCAGGCAGCGGGCCGCCCACGGGGTGCGCCACTGCTGGTAGGGCCCGAATGCGAGGTCGGAGACGACGTCGAGCTTGATCCAGGCTCCGTCATCCACCGCATAGAAGAAGTAGAACCGGTGGCTGCCGTGGCCCGGCGCCCGGACCCGGCAGAACCCGGCGCCAGCCAGCAGTTCATCCAGCACGGGCAGGACGCGGCTATCGACGAGGATATCCACGTCGCCGGCCGGCAAGGCGAGGTCATCTTCGCCGCGGAGCAGCAGCCACGGCCAGTCGGACGCATTCAGGGCATCGAACATGGCGGCCAGCCGGGGATGGACGCGCAGGATTTCCGCAGCGGTACCGGAGCCAGGCAGGTTGTTCAGGACGTCCACGGCGCCACCCTCCAATCGGTTGCCGGAGCGAACTCCGGGGGTACGGTGCAAAGCTGTTCGGAGGGCCCAGGCCTAGGGTGTGTAGGCATACTGCACCACCCAATCGACCTGGAGGTGCCCGGCCGTGCCGGGGGCGGGGAAGGCGCTGGAGGCGTCGTCGGCCGTTTCCACCTGGAGCGTCCAGCGCATCGGGGTGTCCGGCACTCCCGCCGGCTTGGTGGTCTGGTCCACGAACTTCCCGTCCAGGAACCACTGGACCAGGCCGGGACGCCATTCGATGGTGGCAACGTGCCACTGGCCCGGCCGGGCCGCCGAATAGCGCCTGTCACCGGGGTCGAACTGCATGCCGGCCGGCGTCCGGGTTCCCTTGATCGCGGAGTTTCCATAGAGGGACCCGTCAAGGGCGCCCTCCGGCCAGTCGATCTCTCCTTCGTTCCAGTCGTCGCTGGCCGGCCAGAGGAGGAATGCCACCTTATAGCCCGGAAGGGAGTCGTACCTGAACCGGACAGAGTACCTTCCGTAGGTCTGGCCCGAATACCCGAACGGGATGACGCTGGCCACCCGCGGCCTGTTGTTCGAATAGTGGAGGTGGAAATCAAGGTAGCCGTCGTGGACCGACAGGACCTCGTCAGGGGTGTACGTTCCGAACCCCGAGGAATCGGAGAGCCCGTCGTAGCCGCGCATGTCCGGGCCGTAGACGCCGCCGACGGCCCCTGTTGCCGCAGCGACATTGAAGTCTTGGACCATGGTCTGGCGCCAGGACGGCAGGTCCCCGCGGGGCGCCCCGCTGACCTGCGAGGAATCCGCGTGCAGGGCCAGCAGGGCCGCGCCGAGCAGGGACAGGGACGTCACCGTTACGAGCGACAGTTGGTACACCCGGCCGCTAGTTGCCCCAGTCAGCACGGGAAACCTCATAAATACGCACCGACTTGTTCTCAAAGACCACCTGGGCGGCCTTGGATACGTTCAGGTCGTGCTCCAACGGGACCATCGCGTCCTTGGGGAACTGCCGCGGGACACCGGTCGAGGTCCGCTGCTGGAGGTCCGAGACCACAACGAACAGCCGGTCCGAGGCCCGCAAATTCGCTCCGGCCCGGGTCTTGTCCACATAGGCCACCATGTCGTCGCCGGTGAAGGGCTGGGTGGAACTGTGGAGCTTGGAGGCGACCGAAACCAGTTGGCCGGTGTGGAGGTAGAAGGAATAGTGAGGGCCGATCAGGAGCGGCAGGTGGTAGTTGGTCTCCACCACCGCATCGCCCTTCTGGATGTTCGCATCCAGCCAGCGGCTGGCCGAAACATCCGCCGCAGGCACCCTGACGTTGGCCTCATTCTGGAAATACACCGCAGTGAACATGACCGCCAGGACCGTAACCGCCGACGCCGCCCCGACCACTGCCCTCCGGGTGGGCACCCTGCCGCCCCAGAGGAACCAGGCCACGCCGAGGGCCAGCCACGGAAGGGCGAACATGAACACGCGGAGCCTGCCCTCGCCGCCGTAGGAGGTGCCGAAAAGCCCCAGGATCGGCGTTGCCGCCAGAGTCCCCACGATCAGGGTGGTGCGGATGTTGCCCAGGCGGATGTTGCGGATGAATCCAAGACCGGCCAGCAGCGCGGTGAACAAGGACAGGGCGAGCGCCTCGCGGGCCAGCCACCGCCCGGAGAGAAGGGAGGGGCCCGGGCTTCCGTTGGACGCCTTGTAGCCGGCGTTGGCGAAGAAATCGAAGCCGCTCAAAAGACCGTACTTGCCCGCCACGAAATCGACGTTGGGCAGGAGATAGAGCAAAGCCATCAGGAGGAGTGCCGGTGCAACCCACGCGGGCTTGAAGTAGCGGGTCAGGAACAGGGGGAAGAGTCCCAGGATGGCCAGGTAGGGAGTGAGCTGGTGGCTCATCACGATCATTGCCTGCAGGACAAGGACCGCAACGATTGCCAGTGCCTGCTGCCGGCCGCTGTACGTCTTGGGTTCCTCCACCTGGGCCCCGGACTTGGAGAGCTTGGCCGCCACCCGGCGCTCCAGCTTGAGTACCCAGCCGGCCGGTGTGCCGCGCAGGAACGTCAGGATCACCAGGCACATCGTCAGGTGCAGGGTGTAGGCAAAGGCCTGCGGTGAATAGTAGTTCTGGTTCAGCCAGTTGGTGAGGGTGAAGACCAGAGCGGCGGTCCAGTAGATCCGCGGGTTCCGGGTCAGGGTCTTGGCGATTGCGAGCACCAGCGCAACACTCATGAGCGCGAAGACCGGTTCAGCCCAGCCTGCGTACGCCATGGGGTCCTGGTATCCGCTGGATTCGCCAAGGAAGGCGCTGAAGAGGAAAAATCCGGGCCAGCGGTTGTAGATATCGATGCTGGGATCGAAATGCCCCGTGGTCTGGATCAGGTCCGTGACGGCAATGTGCTTGTACGTCCACGGCAGCCGCGGGACGGCGGTCAGCAAGCCGGCAGAGGCGTACAACATCACCACCAGCCCCGTCAGGGAGGCTCCCGCGAGCCTGCCTGAATGCAGCCGCTGACGCGAGATGCTCCAGATGCAGAGGGCCACCACCAGAGCCAGCGAGGCGTACCAGGTCACCGGGAAGGCAGTGATCAGCCCGTAGTCACCCAGGCGCGGGTTTGTGGCCGCTAGGGAGGCCACCCACATGCCCATGGCGGCCACCAGGACCAGCCACGGCACATAGGTGCCGGGTTGCGGGCGGGGCTGCGGGACGGAAGCGGCCCGGATCCGTGCCGGGCCGGGAACCAGGAGGGCGACGCCGGCTGCCAGCATGATCCCGACGGCGGCCGGCCGGGGATTCCAGAGTTGCAGCCAACCCATGGCCGCGGCGGTCAGGGCGAAGGCCGTAGCGCCAGCAACGACCGTGAATACCAGGCGGGCTGCCGGCTCCACGCTGGGGAGCCATCGCGCCAGCGCCCAGCCGGGCAGGACCAGGCACGCCAGGAGTTTGGCGCCGGCAAAGGACTCATCCCCTATGTCGAACAGGATCAGGGCCGCCGTCACTGCGCTCAATAAGGCCAGGGCGTAATCGACGTATCCGGGCCTGCGCCGGCGCGACGTGTGGGAGTTCATGGGACCGGAGACGTCACCCCTGATAAGAAGCGCCATACTGTTTCAACTCCTGGGTTGGCTTGCCACTGGCGGAGGGGTTCTCCGCACCAGCACTGGGTGGACTGTTTGTTATCTGCCGGCTGTCCGGCGGGACTGCAGGTACTTGTAGGGGCCGACGGCCACGGCCAACAGCTGCAGCCAGGCGAGCCTGGCCACCTGGGCTTCGAGGGAACCGTGGGCCGGTGGACCTTGGAGGGCCGGCCGGGCCTGGTGCTGGTGGGCCAGGTATTCCATCCCCACGCCCCAGCTCCTGGCCAGCGCCAGCCTGGCGGTGTGCGGATCTGTCATCACTTTCGTCATCCAGGCGCCCAAGCCGGTTCCGTAGCCGCGGGCCTGCACCCGGAGGTCTTCGAGTCCGTCCCGGTGGCGGTGCCACACGATCGCTGCCGGCTGGACCACCAGGGCGTATCCGGCCAGGATGACCCGCGTGAACATGTCGATATCCTCGCCGCCGCCCGTGGGGGTGCCCACGCCCAAGGCCGGGTCGAATCCGCCGAGGGTGAGGGCGGCGTGGCGCTTGAGGGCGAAATTCGCTCCGGTCCCGAAAGCCCCCGGGCTGAAGGGGAACTTCGGCAACCCCGCCGGCGGGTCTGCCAGCGAATAGACCCGCGGCACCAGGCTCCGCGACCAGCTCACCTTCGCATCGAAGTAGCCCTGGGTGGGGGTCCTGAGCTCCCCTGCCGGGACGAGGCCCGTGACGCAGGCAGCCTCGGGAGCGGCTTCGAACGCAGCGGCGATCTCCCACAACCAGGACCTGTCGACCACCACGTCGTCATCCGTGAACGCCACCAGGCTTCCCCTCGCGTGTTCCAGGCCGGTGTTCCTGGCATTGGACAGGCCGGGAGCGGGTTCGGTGACCAGGCGCACGCGCTTGTCCCTGAAGTCGCGGCGCACCAGTTCTTCCGTGTCGTGCGTCGCCGGTGCGTTGTCAACCACCACCACGTCGAAACGGGGATAGTCGAGCGCAAGGATGGTCATCAGGGCCCCCCTCAACTGCGGCGTGCGGTCCCTGGTACACACGACCACCGTGATGTGCGGGGCCGTCACCGCCGGCGGGAATGAAGTGACACGTGGCAAGGCCGCCAAGGCGTCCTCGAATACAACCCGATCCACGATTCCCGACGGCGACGGCACGTCGACGAATCCCCGCACGACCCCCGACGCGCGCACCAACAGCCGTGCCCGTTCGTATCCGGCATGGTTCTCCAGTTCAAAATGCGAGCAATCCGCAAGATCCTCCAGGTCCACCGACCCGATCCACCGGGCCCCCGGCCAGACCGGAGGCAACGCGGATTCCATGGCGGGCACCAGGATCAGTGCTTCGCCTTGAAGCCCCTCTAGCACATGGCTGGCGCCCTCGCTCATTGCACTTCCCTCCACTGTCCGCCGGCCGGAACCAGCGCGTCGTCGGACTCATCGGGCCCCGTCCAGTGCTGGAGGCGGCGGCCCTGGAAGTACCCGGCCGCGGTGCAGGCAAGCACCGCAATCACGGCGCCCGCACGGCCCAAGCCGTCGGGGCTGCCGTCGCGGCCCCAGGAACGCAGCCCGGTGAACACCGCCCGCGGAAGGACACTGCGCACGTACCGGCGCTCGGGCCCGAGGGCCCGTTTGTGGCCCACCAACTGGCTGACCTGGGCTTTGGAGAGCCCTTCGGACCAGGAGCGGGACATCATGTACCTCAACGTTCCGCGGGAGGCGGGGACGTGGTGGCGGACCAGCGCCGCCGGTTCGTACACGATGCGGGAACCGGGCGACCCCATCTGGGACCGGATGCAGATTTCGGTCTCCTCACAGCCCAGCGGCAAGGTGCCCTTGCGTCCCAGCGAGAGGTTGAATCCGCCTACCTGGCGCAGGACCTCGAGCCGGAAGGACATGTTGGCGCCGATGACGTTGCGGACTTCGGATGCCACCCGCGGCATGCCCCGGTGGCTGCAGCCCACGATCCAGTCCAGTTCCTCGGCGAAGTAGCCCGGCCGGCCGGCCTCCCACAGCGGGACCACCTTGCCACCCACGGCCAGGACGTCCGGATCGTCGTACAGCGCAACCAGGCGCTCGAGCCAGTCCGGCGCTGCCTCGGCATCGTCGTCAAGGAAGGCGACTATGTCCGACTCAACGAGCCCGACGCCGGTATTGCGGGCTCCGGACAGACCGGCCTGGCCGGTGCTCTCCACCACCGTGACGTCGTCGACGATCTCGACGAGCCTCTCGTACAGGTCCTCGTTATGGTCAACCACCACCAGCACCTGGTCCGGGGCCAGTGTTTGCTGGCGCACCGATTCGATGACATCGAGCAACATCCCCCACCGCGCCGAGGTGTACGCGCAGATCACCACCGTCACGGAGAGGGGTTTCATGCGATCAAGCATGATGGCTCACCGCCGGAGTAAGGACGCTATGCGGGTCCACGGGCAGGCGCGGGAAGCGGACGTTGGAATAGGTGTACTTCACGCGGCGGAGGGCCTCGGGGCGTGCGCCGGCAGTCGGCGCCTCCCACACGGCGCATTCCCGGGCCAGGGTGTGCAGCACGCGCCACCCGTCCCGGAAGGTCTGGAGGTTGGAGGCACCGGAGATCCTGTCCAGCTCCAGGCTGGGGACCTCGGCGATCCGCAGTCCCGCCTTGGCGGCCCGGACGATGAGTTCGGTTTCGATTTCGAAACCGTCGGACTCAAGCTCCAGCACCTCCAGGCATTCGCGCCGGAAGGCGATGTAGCCGTAGCAGAGGTCCGAGTAGTTGCTGTGCAGGACGGCGTTCGCAAGTCCCGTCAGCGCCCGGTTGCCTGCCTTCCGCAGCCGGGTCAGGTCTTCGGACCCGCCGCCGGTGACGTGCCGGGATCCCTTGACGAAATCGAAGTCGTGCTGGAGGGGTGCCACGAACCACCCGATCTCCTGCGGATCCATGCTGCCATCGGCATCCAGCATGACGATGATGTCCCCGCTGGCGGCCGCGAACCCGGAACGAAGGGCCACGCCCTTGCCTTTCCGGGGTTCGTTGACCACCACTACGTCCGCGCGAAGTGCCCTGGCCACTTCGACGGTGTTGTCCTGCGAACGCCCGTCCACGATCACCACTTCATCGACATAAGAGGGCATCCGGCGCAGAACCCAGGGAAGGTTCTTTTCCTCGTTCAACGTGGGAATAACAACGCTGATTGAAGCTTGTGGAAATAAGAGTCCCGGCTGGGAAAACAAAGCCGGCAGTTGGGGCGAAATCGACAATTGCCTCACCACTTCATGACAGTTCGGATTCTGGACAATGCCGCCGGCGGTTTCGCCGCGGCACATACGCTTGATCCGGTCATGGTCTGGTCGCTGATCCCCCAGCAACCCATCGCCAATCCTCTGGCCGTTCCCGGAAGACTACCCCCTACCTAATCCGGGTATCACGAGTAGTAGGTACTCACTTTTTACCCGGTGTTTACCCCCTGTTAGGCAAGTAGAGGGCTCGGTGTTTGCCGTTCGGATTAGGTATAGGGGATTACTGCGCACCCGAATCCATTAGGTAGGGGAGGGCAAATAACCCCCATTTAGGTATGCCACCCGCATTGCCCGCGGCGGCGTTCGGGCTTACGCTTCTCGGTACTTGGGGGCTTGAGCTCTTTGTTTCTGGGCCAACGGGCAGACGTCCCCTGAACTTTTCCTCATGCCCCAGGAGTTCCCTTATGAAGCTCAGACACTTCCCCAATCGGATGGGCCAGGCCCTCGTCGTCGCACTCGTTCTCGCAGCTTCCATCCTCGGCGTACCCGGGGCCGCTGTGGCCGACACCGTCTACGGCACCCAAGGCATGGCCTACTCCGGGGTGGCGAATCCACCCACATCGGACAAACCGCAGAGCAAGCTGTGGTGGAACGACGGCTCCTGGTGGGCGGACATGTGGAAGACCGGCACGGGGTGGAGTATCTACCGGCTGGACCGGACCTCCAACAGCTGGGTGGACACCGGAACCGTGAACGACACCAGGGGCAGCACGCTCGCGGATACATTCTGGGACGGCACCCACCTGTTCATCGCCTCGCATGTTGTAACCGTCAGCACCGACGGCACTCCCAAACCCTCGCTTTCCGGCCAGCCGGCAAAGCTCTACCGGTACAGCTATTCCGGCGGCAAGTACACGCTGGAAAGCGGTTTTCCCTCCACGATCACCAACAATTCAAGTGAATCCATGACGATCGACGCGGACTCCATCGGCGGAATCTGGGCGACCTGGACACAGGTGGGCGGGAACTCGACGTCCGGCTTCACCAACACCGTCTACGTGAACTACTCCAGCAATAATGGCGCCACGTGGGGTACCCCGTTCGTCCTCCCGGTGGCCAGTCCCAATCCGGCGCCTGATGATATTTCGGCGGTGGTGGCGTTCGGCGGCGGCCAGATCGGCGTCATGTGGAGCGACCAGCGGACGGACACCATGTGGTGGGCCACGCACGCCGACGGGAAACCCGCAAACTCCAACTGGAAACTCCAGCCGGCAATCAGGGGCAACGGGCAGGCCGATGACCACCTGAACCTCAAGACCCTGCAGGCAGACACCTCGGGCCGGGTTTTCGCCGCGGTGAAGACGAGCCTTAACGACACGTCCTCCAACAAGACACTGCCGCAACTGCTCCTGCTGGTCTTCAAGCCGGGCACCGGCGCCTTCACCCAGTCCACCATTGCCACCACCGGGGACTGCGTCTCCCGCCCCCAGATCGTCCTGGATACCCAGAACAACCTGGTGCGGGCATTCCACACGGCACCGCCCACCTCGGCGTCCGGCTGCGCGTTTTCCGGCGTTGCCGGCAGCATCTACGAGAAGACCGCTTCCATGGACAATCCTGTCTTTGGGTCGGGCCGCGGGACGCCGATCATGCAGGCTGCGTCGTCGTCGAACATCAACGACGTCACCACCAGCAAGCAGAGCGTGAACAACACCACCGGCCTGGTTGTCATGGCCAGCGACAACGTGGCCAAGCGCTACTGGTTCTCCGACCGGCCCCTGGGCGGCACTCCGCCGCCGGCAGGGCAGGCACCGGTGGCATCGTTCACCGCCAACCCCACCACCGGCACGGCGCCGCTTAACGTCACCTTCACGGACACGTCCACGAACACGCCTACATCCTGGGCGTGGGACTTTGGCGACAGCGGCACGGCAACAGTCCAGAATCCCGCCCACTCCTACGCGGCGGCCGGGACCTATACCGCCAAGCTCACGGCCACCAACAGCACGGGTTCGTCCTCCGCGACGGCCACTATCAGCGTCACCAGCACACCACCGCCGCCGACATCCGGCGGGATCACTGTGGTGAACGCCAACACGGCGAACTCGGGCACCGCCGTGACCACGGCTTCGCTGGCGGTTCCCGCCGGCACTTCCGCCGGTGACGTCCTGGTTGCAGCCATCACCGTGGACCTCAACCCCGGCCTGACGGCGCCGGCCGGCTGGACGGCGCTCGTCAACGGGCAGTCCATCAACGCATCCTCCACCTCCGGAGCGCGGGCTTACGCCTTCTACAAGGTGGTGGGTGCCTCCGACCCGGCCACCTACAACTGGACCCTCAGTTCGGCGGCAAAGTGGGGCGGCGGCATCACCGCATACCGCGGGGTCAACAACACCACGCCGCTGGACAGCCCGGTGGTGACGGCGGCTGACACCAGCTACTCCGCCACCAGCATCACGGTGGGCAGCATCACCACGGCCACCAATGGCGCCATGCTGATCGGCGGAGTGGGCTGCGACTGCAGTGCTCCGGTGGTCACCGCGCCATCGGGCTGGACCGAACGCTGGGAGGCCGCTGCCGGCCAGATTGCCGAGCAGGCGGACAAACCGCAGGCCACGGCGGGGGCCAGCGGGACGGCCACCTGGAGCTTGAGTGCCGCCCGCGCGGTTGTTGCCTGGCGGACGGCGCTCAAGCCTGCAGCCTAGGCATACCCGACGAGCGACAAGGAAAGCGGTTCCGGGGGCACCATACCGGGCCCCGGGGCCGCTCTTTGCCGTTTGACGAAATACAGAAAATGGCGAAGTAAATTCGCTACATCTCGAGTTATATGCATTCTTGAGCAATAGCTGCATTAAATCTTGATGAAATCCAGCGTTTACACTGTGGTGGAATAGTTCGCTCCGGGCTATATTCACTCATACCGGATGAACCCGCGCTGGGGCGCGTGAATCAACCTTGAATTGGCAGTGCAAGAATGCGGTCTCCTTCTTCGACGAATGGGGAACGCCATGCCGCTAGTGGGCCGGAACAAAGAACTGGACCGAATTCTGTCCGTCGTCCGCGGACCCAAGGAAGCTGCCTTGGCCATCGCCGGCAGCAGGGGAACCGGAAAATCAGCCCTCCTTGCCGAAATCCCCACCCTGTCCGACTACCGGACCGTCTTCATGGCCGCCAGCGCCGCCGAATCGGACTGGCCGCTGTCCGGACTGACGGCGCTCTTGAACAACATGGATGATCCCGTCCTCAACCGGATCGCCGACGATCTTCTCCGCGACACCGCCGGAGAACTGAACGTACCCGCCGTGTCCGGCATGCTCCTGAACGGCCTGCACCAGCGCTCGTCGTCCAGGACCGTGATCGTGATCGACAACGCCGACCAGCTGGACCACAGCAGCCAGGAAGTCCTTGGGTTCCTGGCCCGCCGCCTCACCGGCACCGACGTCGTCCTGGTCTTCGGACTCCGGGCGGACCTGCCCGAAGGCCCGTTCAGCGGCCTGCCCGTGCTGCAGCTTGGCCCGCTCACCTACAGCGACACCGTGCGGGTGCTGGAAAGCATCCCCACGAAACGGACCACGACGGCGGCCGCCCACGCGGTGGCCGCAGCCACCCGCGGCAACCCGCTTGCCGCCGTCGAACTCTACAAACAGCTCATGGACAGGCACGCTGAAGGAAAGTACGCCCTGCCCGTCCCGCTCGCATCGGTGGGAACTTTTGACGCCGAGTACGCGTCAGTGGTGGGTGCCCTGACCCCCGGCGCCCGCGGCGTCCTGGACCTGCTGGCGCTGTCCTACCGCAGCGATATTTCCACGATCGAAAAGATCGACCACGAGGTGTGGACCAGCGTGGACGAGCTCCTCAGCGCCGGCCTGGTCAAGCGCACCGGGCCGCACCTTGGGATTGGCGACCAGTTGCTCCGTGGAGCCGTCTTCAACGCAATGACCCCTGCGGTGCGCACCGCCAACCACCGTGCCCTGGCGGAAGCATCCAACAACACCGACCCCTACGCCCGCAGGTGGCACCTGAGTTTTACCGCCCTGGAACGCAAAACCCCGTTCCAGCTGCTCCGGCACGCCGTCGACCTGATCCGCGGCGGCGAGGTGGTTTTCGCGGTGGAGTACATCGAACGGGCACTGACCATCAACCCCTGGGAAGCCGAAACGGCGGCACGCCTCACCACGCTGGCGGAACTCCTGTTCAACCGGGGTGAATTCGTCTATGCCCGGCGCTACCTGGAATGGGCGCAGCGGGTGACCCGGAATCCGGCGCTGATCCTGCGGCTGACCGGCCTGTCCTTCGAGATCCAGTTCGCCCAGGGCGCCGCCGTGCGCTCCAGCATGGTGCTGCGCCTCGTGAAGGAGTTCGGCCAGCACGATCCCGCCTACGCGGCGGGCCTGCTGGCCATTGGAGCCCTCTACTACGCCGAGCGGTGGGAGTTGAAGGACGCCGCCGAACTCCTCCGGTGCGGCAGCGGCTTCAAAGGCTCCGCCTCCGCACAGTGCCTGGCCATTGCCGGCCGGGCCGCCACCCTCGTGGAATCCATCAGCGGCAACACCGCGAACCTTGCCTCCAAGTATGAGCAATCCGGCACCGCGCGGGTCGCCGGGCTCCTGGTCCAAGGCCGCGCGCTGACCTACGCCGAGCACTATGAGAGCGCCCAGGAGGCTTTTGCCATGCTCCGGGGCTCGGCGGAACCCGGTCACGTCAACTGGCGCGAAACCGCAGCCCTGATGGCAGTCGACAACGAAATCAGGGCAGGGAATGTCCGCGCCGCAGTCACGCTGATCGACGACCTGGAGCGCACCGAACCGGAAATCAAATACCACCGTGGCATACGGCACTACTACCGGGTATGGCGCGCCTACGCCACAGGCGATGCCGCACGCGCCCAGGCGCACGCCGTCGAGGCCCACCGGTACGCGGGCGCGGACAGCCACCCGGCCCTTACCGCCCAGCTCGCCGCCTGCCAGGGCCATTTCGCCTTGCTCCGCGGTGACCTGGCGGAATCCGTTGCCCAGTTGTCGCGGGCCGTCGAGATCGGCATGGGGTTCGGCAACCCCACCCTCCTGCGGTGCGAAGCCGACCTGGTGGAAGTGCTCATCCGCCTTGGCCGGCACCATGAGGCCACCCAGGCGTTAATGCGCCTCGAGGGCCGGTCCGCAGGATTGCGTTCCCCCTGGCTGATGATGGCCGTAACCCGGAGCCGCGCCATGCTGGCCGACGGCGAACAGTCGCTGCAGCTCTTCTCCCAGGCCCTCCAGGGCCGGAACGGGCACATGCTGGAGCACGCCAGGACACTGATGTGCTACGCGGAGCGGCTCCATGCTTTCGGCAAGCTGCGCGACGCACGGGACGCCCTGCTCCGGGCCAAGGTGATGTTCGACGAGGCAGGGGCGGATGCCTGGACCCAGCACGTGGATGCCCTGCTCCTGGACGAACGCGTGGAACCGGTCCGGCAGCAGGGCAACCCGGCCTTGCTGATGCTCGCAGACCACGAGCGCTCACTGGCCAAAATGGTGGCCCGCGGCATGCGGAACAAGGAAATTGCCGCCACGCTGTACGTCTCGGTGCGCACCGTGGAAGTACGCCTGACTGCCATCTACCGAAAGCTTGGCGTCGAGTCCCGGGCCCAGCTCACCGCCCTCGCGGCGGACAAGGGGCCAGCCGCCAGGGAACCCTACGTGCTGCCCGTTTTGTAGCCAAAATCCCTTCGGTTGCGGTACCCGCAGTTTCCGCAGCCTTCCCTTGCAAGACCCACAAAGGCCGCGCCGGCCCCCTTCAAAGCCGACTTTCCGCGGCTAGTTTTGCTTCACAGCCAGGGGACAGGCGCTACGACCGAAAGGGTAATCATGGCAGAGATACCAGTTGTCAGGACCCGACGTTCAGCCTTCGACTGGCTTGTTCCGCCCGCTGCTGCACAGCGGGTGGCAACACAGCAGCCGGTGGCAGGGGAAACCGCAGGAACCCGGTTTCCCCTGCCACCGGCAGCCCCCATTCTTCCCGCAGCGCATGCCCGGCCCCGCAAGGCAACGGCAGCCTGGATCAACCGGCACACCAACCTCCTCCGGGCCGCGGACGCGGTGCTTGTCATGCTCTCCGCCTATGCCGGTTTCCTGCTGTCCGAGGCGGGATTCTCGCCCGAGGGTCCCAGGGACGGCGGCGCTGCTGCCGCGGCCGCCGCGCTGACGGCCACCTGGCTGGCGGCGCTGGAGATCTATCACACCAGGGATCCGAAAGTGCTTGGAATCGGCGCTGACGAGTACAAGCGGGTGGCCGCTGCCACGCTTCGCATCTTTGGCCTCCTGGCCCTCGCCGCCGTGATCTTTTCCGTCCACGGTGCCAGCGCGTTCGTGACCGTGTCCCTTCCCCTTGGCCTGGCGGCCCTGACGCTCAACAGGCGGGCATTCCGCCGCCGCCTGACCGCCGAAAAGGCCAAGGGCCGCCACCTCTCCCGTGCCGTGGTGGTAGGCGAGCCGGAGGACGTCCGGTACGTGGTCCAGCAGGTCCGCAAGTCCGGGGCTGTCTACGAGATCCTGGGCGCCTGCCTTCCGGGGGCGCGCCGCGGCGCAGGACTAAGGGTGGACGGCTGCACGGTGCCGGTCCTGTCCTCGACGGACGATATTGCCCGTACTGTCCGCCTCGCCGACGCGGACTCGGTGATCATCGCCGGCCCCCTGCCGGGCGGCAACAGGTTTATCCGCGAGCTTGGCTGGAAACTTGAGGAGTCCTCCGCGGAGCTGATCCTCGCAGCAACGCTCACCAATGTTGCCGGCCCCCGCATCCACTGGCGGCCAGTGGACGGCCTGCCCCTCATGCACGTGGACATCCCGCAGTATGGCGGGGCAAAACACGCCATGAAGCGGATCATGGATGTGGCCGCGGCGCTGGCGGCCCTCCTGGTGCTCTCACCCGTCCTCGTGGTGCTGGCGCTGATCGTGAAACGGGACAGCCCCGGCCCGGTCCTTTTCCGGCAGGCCCGGATAGGCAAGGACGGCCACGTCTTCGGGATGTACAAGTTCCGGTCCATGGTGGTCGACGCCGAGGCGCGGCTGGCAGGGTTGAACCAGCAGAACCAGGGTGCCGGGGTGCTCTTCAAGATGAAGGACGATCCAAGGGTCACCCGCTGCGGCCGCTGGATGCGCAAATATTCGCTCGACGAGCTCCCCCAGCTCTGGAACGTGGTGCTGGGCGACATGAGCATGGTGGGTCCCCGCCCGCCGCTGGACCGGGAGGTCAGCGGCTACGAACGCCACACCCACCGCCGGCTGCTGATCAAGCCGGGCATCACCGGCCTCTGGCAGATCAACGGCCGCTCAGACCTTGCGTGGGAAGAAGCGGTCCGGCTGGACCTCTACTACGTCGAAAACTGGTCCCTTGCCGGTGACCTCCTGATTCTTTGGCGGACGTTCCGGGCTGTCGTCCGGCCGTCCGGCGCTTACTGACACACTCACAAAATGGGAAGAAAATGACATGAGAAAATTCGGCAGTCCCTTCCACTCCGCCAACCACCCGCAACCTGCACCGAAACTCCGCATCGCCGTCGTCGGAGCCGGCTACTGGGGTCCCAACCTGGCGCGCAACCTCCAGGCCAGCCCGGACTGGGACCTGGTGGCCATCTGCGACCTCGACATCGACCGGGCCCGCAAGCTGGCGGACACGCTGGGGCAGATACCCTGCGTCGAGTCCATGGACGAACTCCTGGACAGCTTCGACGTCGATGCCGTGGCAATCGCGACGCCTGCGCGAACACACCATGGCGCGGTCATGACGGCACTGCGCGCCGGAAAGCACGTCCTGGTGGAAAAGCCGTTGGCGGACAGCAGGGAACACGGGCTGGAAATGGTGGCCGAAGCACGGGCGAACGGCCTGGTCCTGATGGCGGACCACACCTACTGCTACACCCCGGCGGTGCTGAAGATGCAGGAGCTGGTGCAGTCCGGATCCCTGGGCGAGATCCTGTTCGTGGACTCCACCCGGATCAACCTGGGCCTGGTGCAGCCAGACGTCGACGTTTTCTGGGACCTCGCCCCGCACGACTTGTCCATCCTGGACTTCGTCCTCCCGGGCGGCCTCAACCCCGCCGAAGTCTCGGCGTTCGGGGCGGACCCGCTGGGGACCGGCCGCGACTGCGTGGGGCACCTGAACTTCCGGCTCCTCAACGATGCCACCGCCCACGTGCACGTGAACTGGCTCAGTCCCACGAAAATCCGCCAGATGGTGATCGGCGGATCCTTGCGGACGCTGGTGTGGGACGACCTGAACCCCCAGCAGCGGCTCAGCGTCTACGACCGCGGGGTGAGCTTGGACCGGCAACCGCGAACGGCAGGCGAGAAGGCGTCCACCGCCGTCTCCTACCGCCTGGGGGACACGTGGTCCCCGGCGCTGCCCGAACGTGAGGCCCTCGGCCAGGTGGTACAGGAACTAGCCTCCTGCATCCGCACCGGACGGCAGGCTCGGACAGGCGGCGCCTCCGGGCTCCGGGTGTTGTCCGTCCTCGAAGCGGTCACCCGCAGCCTGACCCTGGACGGCCGGCCAACCCCCGTGGCGGGTGCCGCGATGGCCGGCACCGGCGCTGAACTGGAGGGGGCCCGGTGAGCACCCTGGAGGGCGCCAACGTCCTGGTCACCGGCGGTGCCGGCACCATCGGCTCCACCCTGGTGGACGCCCTGCTGGCCGCGGGAGTCCGCCGCATCGACGTCCTGGACAACCTGGTCCGCGGCAGGCTGGACAACCTCTCCGGCGCCCTGGCCACCGGGCAGGTCGGACTGGTGCAGGGCAGCATCCAGGACCGCGACCTGGTCCATGACCTCACCCGAGGCAAGGACCTGGTATTCCACCAGGCGGCCATCCGGATCACCCAATGCGCTGAGGAACCCCGGCTGGCTTTGGAAGTGCTGGTGGACGGCACCTTCAACGTCATGGAGGCCGCTGCGGAACACAAGGTTGCCAAGCTCGTGGCCGCCTCCAGCGCGTCGGTTTACGGGATGGCCGAGGAGTTCCCGACCACGGAACGGCACCACCACGCCAACAACGACACGTTCTACGGCGCCGCAAAATCCTTCAACGAAGGGATGGCCCGGAGCTTCCGTGCCATGACGGGCCTGGACTACGTGATTCTGCGCTACTTCAACGTTTACGGGCCGCGAATGGACGTCCACGGCCTGTACACGGAGGTCTTGGTGCGGTGGATGGAACGGATCATGGACGGGCAGCCGCCGCTGATCTTCGGCGACGGCCTCCAGACCATGGACTTCATCTACACGGCGGACGTGGCCCGGGCCAACGTGCTGGCCGCGGGCAGCGGCATTGCCGAAGGCACGTACAACGTGGCCAGCGGGACGGAGACCAGCCTGCTGGACATGGCCCGCACGCTGCTGCGGGTCATGGGCTCGGAGCTCAGCGTCGAGCACGGCCCTGCACGTCAGGTGAACAGCGTGGTGCGCCGGCTAGCCGACACGTCCGCGGCCGCCCGCGACCTTGGCTTCAAGGCGGAAGTGGAACTCGACGAAGGACTGCGCCAACTCGTCAGCTGGTGGATGCCGCTGCGCAACGAAATTGCCGCCACACGGAAAGTGGGTGCCTGATGACTGCCGAACCAGTCCTCGCCCGGATCAATGTCATGAAGCCTTGGCTCGGCGACGAGGAGGCAAGGGCCTTGGCCGAGGTGGTGGCCTCCGGCTGGGTGGCGCAGGGGCCCAAGGTCAAGGAGTTCGAGTCACGATTCGCGGAATACCAGGGTGTCCGCCATGCGGTGGCCACCTCCAGCTGCACCACGGCCCTGCACCTCGCCCTGGTCGTGGCCGGAATCGGCCCCGGAGATGACGTTGTGGTCCCTTCCCTGTCCTTCATTGCCACGGCCAACGCGGTGACCTATGTCGGTGCCAGGCCGGTGTTCTGCGACGTGGACCCGGCCACCGGCAACGTGACGGCGGAAACCCTCCACGCGGCCCTCACCCTGGACACCAGGGCCGTGATTGTGGTGGACCAGGGCGGCGTGCCACTGGACCTGGACCCCATCCGCGAACTCTGCGACCGGCACGAGATCATGGTGATCGAGGACGCCGCCTGCGCCGTGGGGTCGAGGTACAAGGGCAGGCCGGTGGGCGCGGGCGCGGATGTGGCGGTGTGGTCCTTCCATCCGCGCAAGATCCTCACCACCGGTGAGGGCGGCATGCTCACCACCAACAGGGCGGATTGGGCGGCAAGGGCCAGGACCCTGCGGGAGCACTCCATGAGCGTCTCCGCCGCGGACCGGCACGGATCGCTCCTGGCCCCGCCGGAGGTGTACTTGGAAGTGGGGTTCAACTACCGGATGACGGACCTGCAGGCCGCCGTCGGAATAGTCCAGCTAAGCCGGCTGCCTGAGGTGCTGGAGCGGCGGCGGAGCATCGCGGCGCGCTACGTGGCCGGCCTTTCCCGGGTGCCGGGCCTCCGGCTGGTGTCGGACCCGCCGTACGGCACCACCAACTTCCAGTCGTTCTGGGTGGAGGTGCTGCCCAGCTTCGGGACCACGCGGGACGGGCTGATGGAGCGGCTGGCAGACGCCGGGATCTCTGCACGGCGGGGCATCATGGCCGCCCACCGCCAGCCGGCCTACCGGTGGCGGAACTCAGGCGGCTCCCTGCTAGAACAAACCGAGCGGCTCAACGACAGGACCCTGATCCTTCCCGTCTACCACGAGCTGGACGACGAAGGGCTGGACCGGATCATCGGCACCATCCGGGCCGCGGCAGCAGGATACGCCCGTGAGTGAGTTGATCCTGATAGCTGCCAGCGGCCTGGCCCGCGAAGTCCTGGCGATGGTGCGCAGCAGCGGCCAGTACGACGTCGTCGGCCTGCTGGACGACGACAAGGAGATGGCGGGCGTCACCGTGGACGGGGCACCCGTCCTGGGGACCATCGATGACGCCGCGAAGTACACGCATGCGTTTGTCCTGGTGTGCATTGGTTCCGGCAGGATCCGGGAAGCCGTGGTGGAGCGGCTTACGGCCATGGGCCTCACCGAGGCACGCTACGCGACGGCGATCGACCCCTCGGTCCAGTACCCGGAAGGGTGCCGGGTGGGCAGGGGAAGCATCCTGCTCCGCAACGTCACGCTCACCGCCTCCGTCACCCTGGGAGCGCACGTGGTGGCCATGCCCTCGGTGACCTTCACGCACGACGACGACGTGGCCGACTTCGCGACGTTCGCCGCGGGTGTTTCGCTGGGCGGCGGAGTCCGGATTGGCCGGGCAGCCTACGTGGGAATGAACGCCAGCGTGCGCGAACGCACTTCAGTGGGCGCCTACGCGACCGTAGGGATGGGAGCGGCGGTGCTGAGCAACGTGCCTGACGGACAGACGTGGGTTGGGGTGCCGGCCCACGAAATTGACGGCGAAAGATTCAGTGTTGGGGGGATTTCATGAATTACGACGTGGAGGTACAGGCAGTCCCGCTGGTGGACCTGGCAGCACAGCAGGCTGAGATCCATGACGAGGTGATGGCCGAACTGGACACAGTCCTGAGTTCTGCCTCCTTCATTGGCGGGCCGGCCGTTGCTTCGTTCGAGGCGGCGTACGCCGCCTTCCTGGGCGCACGGCACTGCGCCGGCGTTGCCAACGGAACGGATGCCCTGGAACTTGCCCTGCGTGCCGGAGGCGTGCGGCCGGGCGGGGAAGTCATCCTGCCGGCCAATACCTTCATCGCCACAGCCGAGGCGGTCAGCCGGATCGGGGCAGTCCCGGTGCCTGTCGACGTCGACCCTTCCTTCCTCCTGGTCGATCCCGACGCCGTCGCCGCCGCCGTAACCTCCCGCACGCAGGCGATCGTGCCGGTGCACCTGTTCGGGCAAACCGCGTTCGTGGAAAAACTGATCCCTATTGCGGACTCCTGCGGCGCGGTGATCATCGAGGATGCCGCGCAGTCCCAGGGCGCAACAAGGTTCGGCCGGCATGCGGGCACCTGGGGCCTTGCCGCCGGGACCAGCTTCTACCCCGGCAAGAACCTTGGCGCGGCCGGGGACGCGGGAGCGGTGCTGACGTCCGACCCCGGTGTGGATGCCCAGGTCAGGTTGTTGGGTGCGCACGGGAGTTCGGTGAAGTACCGGCACGACGCCATCGGCTTCAATTCGCGCCTGGACACCGTCCAAGCGGTGGTCCTGAAAGCGAAGCTGGCGAGGTTGCAGGGCTGGAACATGCGCCGGAGGGCGGCGGCGGAACGCTACGCGGAGTTGCTGGCGGATGTGCCGGATGTTGAGCTGCCCCAGGAGGCGCCGGGGAACGCGGATGTATGGCACCTCTACGTGGTGCGTGTCCGGCACCGGGACGCCGTCCTCGAGTCGTTGCACGCGGCCGGGATCCAGGCGGGAATCCACTACCCGGTGCCGGTGCACCGCAGCGGGGCGTACGCGGGCCGGACATCCGGCTCGTTCCCCGTGGCCGAGGATGCTGCCGGCCGGATCCTGTCCCTCCCGCTCTTCCCGCATATCACCGCCGAACAGCAGGAACGGGTTGCTGGGGCGTTGTCATGCGCAGTGACGAAGCCGTAGTCCGTTGAGGTCGTCAGTGCGGGGAAGGCGGTGAAGCGCCCCGGCCTGGCATCCGTCCAGGAGGCCGGGCAGCAACCGGGCGGGTCGCGGCATGCGTCCGGCGCCACCTCCGCACTGGGCTGGAGCCTGCTGAACACTGCGGTGGCCAGGTTCGGCACGCTGGGAATCGGAATCGTCCTGGCCCGCCTGCTGGGTCCCGACTCATACGGCAGCTTCGCGGTGGCCATGGTGGCGCTGCTCGCGGTCCTGACCGTCAACGAGCTGGGGGTCAGCCTCGCGATCGTGAGGTGGCCGGAGGATCCCGCACGGATCGCGCCCACCGTGACGACCATCTCGATCCTTTCCAGTGCGGTGCTTTGCGGGGCCGGCCTTGCCGCCGCCCCCTGGTTCGCGGACCGCATGGGCGACCCTGGCGCCACCGACGTGGTCCGGGTCATGGTGTGCTGCGTCCTGGTCAGCGGGGTGGTCGCCACACCGGCCGCGCTGATGCAGCGGGCCTTTGACCAAAAGACGAAGATGCTGATCGACCAGGTGAATGTCTGGGTGGGGGCCATCGTTTCGATTTGCCTGGTGTTGGCCGGCATGGGTGCCATGAGCCTTGCTGTTGGCCGGCTGGCGGGGACGGTGGCGGGGGGCGTGCTCTTCGTCCTCCGGTCGCCGCTTCCCCTGCGGCTGGGCCTTGACCGGACCGTCCTGATGCCGTTGCTGCGGTTCGGGCTGCCCCTGGCAGGGACCAGCATCATAGTCTTCTGCGTCGGCTACCTGGACCAACTGGTGACGGGCAGTACGCTCGGTCCGGTCATGCTGGGGATGTACGTGCTGGCCTTCAACCTGTCGAGCTGGCCGGTGACCATGTTCTCCCAGCCGCTCCGAAGCGTGGCTCCGGTGGTCCTGGCCCGGCTGCAGCATGACCCCGCAAGGATGCGCTCCACAGTCACGGCCCTGATCGGGGTGATGTCCTGCGTTGTCTTCCCCGCCGTCACATTCCTGGCTGCAGAGTCCGAAACCGTCGTCCGCATTGTGTACGGCGACGTCTGGGCGGGTGCAAGCAGCGCCCTGTTTTGGCTTGCCATGGTGGCCGGATTCCGGATCCTCTTCGAGTTGATTTACGACTACCTGGTGGTTGCGGGAATGACAGGCTCCATCATGTCCATCCAAGTGTGCTGGCTGGTGGCCCTGGTACCGGCCCTGTTCCTTGGCGCCAGTACCGGCATCGCCGGGGTGGCCATGGCCCAATTCTTCGTCGTCGCCGCGCTGGTCCTGCCCTTGTATCTCTGGCGGTTGCGGGCCGTGGGTGTCCCACCTGTCGGGGTGATCCGGCAACTGCTGCTGCCCTCGGCCGCTTCGGCAGCGTTGCTGGCCGCCTCTGCCCTCATCGGCCGGATGGACCTCGGCGTCCCTTGGGCCCTCCTGCTCTCCGGGGCAGCTGCCGGCTCCGTCATGGCCGGCCTGCTCTGGTTCAAGCGGGCCGACGTTGCCACGTTGAAGAAATTGGGAAGGAGCGGGGGCCTTGCAGAGCATCAGCGGTAACCGGGAAATCTTTGAACGCCTGGTGGCGGTTGCCGGCCGTCTGGCAGCAGCAGGGCTGTGGGAGCAGGCAGCGGTGCAGGCACAGCTTGCCGCCCGTTTCGCCTGGACCGACCACACCGGGTATTTCGGCCACCAGGGACTCGAAGAGGTCCTGGGCACGCTCCGGTCCTCCATTCCCCAGCTTCCGCCCGCGGACCCGGGAGGTCATGCCAGGCGCCTTGTGGTCCACGTGGCCACCCAGCTGTACGGGACCGGCGGCCATACCCAGAGCATTGCGCACTGGATCAGCCAGGATCCTGGCTCGCGGCACCAAGTTGTCCTCACCCGCCAGGGCAGCACCGAATGTCCAGCCAAGATTGCGGCATGCCTGCCGGATCCCCGTGACCTGGTCCTGCTGGACCGCCGGCCCGGGGGGCTCATGAATCGGGCGGCAGCATTGCGCCGGGTCATCGCCCCGGCTGGCGTCGTCGTCGTGCACGCGCATCCACACGACGTCGTCCCCTCCCTTGCGTTGGGTGTCCCCGGAGCGCCTCCGGCCGTCTACGTCAACCATGCCGACCACGTCTTTTGGCAGGGAACCTCGGCGGCCGCCGTCGTCCTTTGCCTGCGGGCCAGCGGCCGGGAGCTGACCGTCCGCCGCCGCGGGGTTGATGCCGGCCGCTGTGTGGTGGCCAACCGGCCGCTCGAACTTGCGCCTGCCGGGCCCGCAGAGGAATCTAAGGCGCTGGCCGCGCGGACCGGATGGGGGGTCCCGGCAACGGATTTCGTCGTGGTGTCCGCCGCGGCAGCCAGCAAATACGATCCCGTCGGCCCGGACTCGCTGATAGGCCTCTTCCGGTCCTTCCTGCTCCGGCGCCCGAATGCACACCTCCTCGTGGCCGGCCCCTCCCCCACCGGGGCCTGGGCTGCCGCGGCGGCTGCCACCAATGGAAGGATCCGGGCCGTCGGGCGGCTTGCCAACATCTCGTCGCTTCTGTCCATCGCCGATGCCTACGTTGACTCGTTTCCCTTCGCTTCGTTGACCTCAATGCTGGAGGCCGGTGCCCACGGGCTGCCGCTGGTGACGTACAGGGGCCATCCGGCCGAATGTGCGGTCCTTGGCTCGGATTCACCAGGCCTCGATGACCTCCTCCTGACGCCCTCGACTCCGGCGGGTTTCGTCTCAACGCTGGCGGACCTGGCAGGTGCGGTGTCCATCAGGAGGGCACGGGGCTCGGACACCCGCAGGGCAATCGTTGAAGGTCACAGCCCCTCAGCCTGGCGGAAGACAGCGGAGCGTGTCTACACCGAGGCCGCCCTGGCGCGAAGCGGACCGATCGCACCGGGGCCTACTCCCTGGGCGGACGGACCCCTGGACCAGCTGGTGGGGCTGGTGCAGCAGGAGACCGGCTTCGCCGGCCTGGATGCGGCCTGGGCGGACATCCTGCCCTTCCTCGGAACGGCCCAGCGCATCAGGCAGTGGACGGCCTGGCGGAAGTCACCCCATGTGGGCCTGGCACAGTTGGTACCGGACCATAGCCGCGCGTGGGTGTCGGACTCACGCAGGCGCCTTAGCCAACCCTCATAGCGAGGGGTGTCGAGCGGGGAGTGCTGTAGTGTTCCCCGGCCGCATCAACCGCCGGGCCGGTGAGCAGCCATGGCCCTGTATTTTCGTGGAATCCCAGGATGACCTTCCGGCCCGACAGGGCGCCGGCCACTTCGCCGGCGGTGTCAAAGCTGATGTTGGTCACGGCGACCGTGACGTCCGGCCCTTGGGCGCGCACCAGGGCAGCGACGGCCCGCTCGTCCGCTGCAAGGAAACGGAACCGGACACCTCGCCGCCCCAGCTCCAGGGGCTCGCCCAGTTCATGCCCTCCGGGTCCGCCGGGGAGCACATTGATCACGGTGGCAGCGCCTGCGCCCGCTGCGGCACAGATATCGTCAATGTCGCGGCGCAGGTCACCCAGGACTGTGACGGGGCGCAGCGGGGCTTTATTCCGGAGCTTGTGCGCCGATACCGATTCCCGGAGCCACCGGTACCGCCACTTCTGCGAGTCCACCAGGCCGGAGAGGATGGAGGGTACGCGGCGCCGTTGCTGCACTGTCCCGCACGTCGTCACGATCGGCAACTGCTCGGGATACGCCCCGGCTATCCACTGGTGTGCCTCGGCCAGACGGTCAAGATTGATGGTGAGGCTGTTATGGGTCAGGGGGATGTTGGCTACCGCCACGCGGTGGCCGGTGGACCGGAGCCGGGCTCCGTATTCCACGGCGTAAGCGTGCCAGGACAGATCCGGCTCCTCGCTGAGCGGCTGCCGGCGGATGTGGTCCCGCCGCACCATGAACAGCACTTCATCCAGGCTGTCCACGTCCGCCAGCCCGGATTCCTGATGGCCGGATAAAACGATGCGGTCGCGGATCCGCCCCACGAGGCGGCCCTCTCCGGTCATCCCGGTTGCGCCCACCATGCCAAGTGAAAGATCTGCCATCAATGCGGCGGCGATCTTCTCCAAGGCCGGGATGGAGTGCAGGAAGACGTCCTGGTGGACAAAGACCACCACATCGTTCCGCGCCAAGGCAGCGCCATGGTTCAATGCCGCCCCGGCGGAAGAAAATTGCCCTGCCGTATTGTCGATGGGCAGGTATTCGAGGTCCACGGCACCAGGGAGGCCGGCCTCGACGGAAGCCGTAAGGCACTCCTGGAGCACTGCGGGGTTGTTGAAGACGCAGACGACAGAGACCGGGACCCGCCCCTCCCGGTCAGCGTTTGACGGGCACATCAGTGCGTCGCTCCTCAAAGGAAAGGTCCTCCAGCCGAGGCTGCGGCAACAGGAAGGGCGGCTCATCCACCGCATACCTTGCGGGCTTCCTGTCCCCCGCCGCCCGCGCCGCCACATCGCTGCCGCCACCGGGTTCGCCGTCCGGATCCTCGTTCGCAACTGTCACCGGTTCGGTGTGGCGGTCGGCGGAGCGCCTGCGCCGGGACGCAGGCTTGCCCTTCTCTGCTGCGTCGTTCCGGGCAGCCCGCGAATTTTCCGCCATCCTGGCGATCGAGACGGCGCCGAACAGGAGGATGACGCCGCCAATCAGCACCACGATCATCGACCGGAGCCGGCTGGAGAATTGCTCTGTCGCTTTGCTGGGCGGATCAATCTGGAGGGCCGTGAAGAGGTAGCGGTCGTCTGCCCCGTTGACTTTCTGCGCATCCCGCAGTTTGACGGTGAGATGCTGGCCCAGGGCCTCGGCCGTCGTGATGGCCAGCTGCGGGCTGGGACCCGTGGCCTCCATCCTGATGAGTTGGCCCGCCCCCGTGGTGGCCGGCAGCGTCACCGTGTAATCGGGTGACAACCCGGCGGCCTTGAGTGAGTCGACCACGTCGGTTGAGCTCAACTTCGTCGCCATCACCTGTGTGATCAGGGAACTGTCCGCCGAGCGCAGGTAGGGGTTGTCCGAGTTTGCGGCGGCAACGGCGGGGTCGGTGCGCATTTCTTCCGCGCTGGGCACGCGGGGAGTCACCAGGACGTACACCGTCGACGCCATGTAGCTCCGGGGCGCGAAGAAGAAGACGTAGGCTGCCGCAGCAAGGGTGAGTACCAGGACGGTAATCATTGAGACCTTGTGGCGCCACAGGATTTTGAGAACCGAGACGGGAGTCATGGGAGCCTTTCAGATTCTGCAAGGCTGGCGCCTTGTTCCTTGGTAGTTGGGCCAAGTGCCCGCCGTTCGCCGGCTACGAGCAGCCAGACCGTCCCGGAGAGCCCGACGCATATCGGGTACACGAGTGCCAGGACGGGGAAGCCCAGCGAGTCAAAGGCGGCTGACGCGGGGGCGGCCACCAGGCAGGCGGCCGCGACTGCGGCCGCAAGTGTCTTCAAGCGTTCCTCTTTGGCGTTGAAGGCCGCCAACCAGGCCGCGATCCCGGGAACAACCATGTACAGCAGGAGTGCAAGGAACCCCGGCACGCCCAGTTCGACGATGGTTTTCAGGTACTGGTTGTCCAGGACCTCGATGGCGTTCCGTGTCAGGTACGCCCCAGGGCCTATTCCAAGCCACGGCCGGGCCGAGACCATGGCTTCCACCCTGGGGTAGTCCTCGAGCCGTGCGGTGATGGAAGGATCGGCCGTCCCCGCGGTGACGGAGCCAAACAGCGTTGCGACAAATCCGGGAACCGCCAGGAAGAGCAGTGTGGCAGCCCCGGCGAACCCCAGGACGGTCCACTGCCTGGACCTGGAGGGAAGGAACGGAAAGAAGACCAGTGCCACGGTCAGGACGCCCAGGACCGCCGAGCGGGAGATCGTGGCGGCGATGGCGAACACGATGAAGCCCGTCCCCGTCCAATGCATCCAGGCGCGGCCCGACTTGTCATACAGTGCGCGCCACAGCGAGAGGGGAAGGAGCATCGAGGCGATAACCCCCAGCTCGATGGGATGGAAGGTGCTGCCGGCCACCCGGAGGAAGCTTCCGCGTTCCTGGAACGGCTGGTTCCCGCCGTTGTCCTTGAACCCGGGCAGGACCCCCTGGAACCATGCCATGGGATCCACGTGGGTGGTGAACTGGATTGCCGCCACCATGCTGCAGAACACGGCACCGCGCAGGAGCGCACGCACCAGCATCATCGCCGCGTCCACGGTCCGCGTTGTCTCCGTGGTTACCAGCACGAGGCCGGACGAGGCGACCATCAACAACATCCAACGGTCCGCACTCGCACGTGTCGCGTCCGTCGTGCCCCCGCTGATACCCACGTACATCGCGGCGTAGGAGGCACACGACACCGCGAAAAGGGCTGCCAGCGCGAAGCGTCCGGGGTGCTCCCGGTCGATGGTTTTGTGGAGGCCGAGCATGACTGACGTCACCCACAGGGCGAAAACCAGCAACGCAAGAATGTGCGCCACATAGCCGGCGGCACCCAGCGGTTCCAGAACCAGGTTGGACGGGAAAACAAAACAGGCCACAGCTGTCACCCGCAGGAGCAGCGGTGGCTTTTGCTCCTCGCCATCAACGCGCAAGGGGGCGTCCAGTCGGACTTCCGGGCCCAGCACGGATGGAGCTGGCAGATGCTTTCCCACATCCCCCCAATCTTCCTGCCGGGGTTGAAATACCCTTATACACCCAATGTTCAGGGTGATAGCGTAGCTCCAAAATCATTGCTTGTCGCCGCATATTTCCCTTTTATCCAGTATGACATTTGACCCATGATTTTACGACAGGAATTGCCATGAAAACCCTGTTCGAAGCACCTGGAAAAACCGTCCGGGACATGCGCAATTCCACAAAATCTATCAAGAAAACCGCAATTCTATTGACTTGCCTTTTAGGAACGTCCTGCCTGTCGTCAAGCGCCTTCTCCGCGTCCTCAGGATCGGCTCAAGATCCGCTTCCTGAAGGAGTCAGCGTGCTGGGTGTCGACGGCGGCCCCGACTTCTACGGGAAGTTCTCGCCGACGTTGCCGGCCGAGCCAAACTACTTTCCCTTGGGCGTGTGGTTTGAAAGCGTCCTGCAGGAATCTGATATCGCCGCGGACCGCGGTGCCGGCCTTAATACCTACGTGCAACTCACCGATGACTCGAATGTGGAGCTGGTGCGGAGCAGCGGCCTTCATGCCCTCCCTTCCACGGTGGTCCCCGGCGCTTCCGGGTTCGTCGTGTCCGATGAAGTGGACATGTGGGCGGGCGGGGGAAACTCCTCGTGGACCGGCAAGTCCCAAGGAGAAGGTGTGATCTGCGAGCCTGCGGACTCCGAATGCGGTTACACCGTCCAGGAGGCGCTGGTGAAACTCTTCCCGCCCCGGGCGTTGCTCTATTCCAATTACGGCAAGGGCGTTACGTTCCAACTCAAGAATCCGCAGGCCGCGCAATTCGTCAACAGCTACCAGGACGTCGTCTCCGCGGATAACTACTGGTTTACGGATCCTTATATCTGCAGCCATGTCGAGGGCGGGGCCGTTTTCGCGGATGGGCGGGATCTCACTGACGCGGAATGCCGCACCGGAGCCCACTACGGCTGGACGGTTGACCGGGTACGGTCCCTGGTCCAGCCCGCGGGATCCAAACCCGTCTGGGCATTTGTTGAGGTGGGCCATCCGTTTTCCGAAAGTGATTCACTCACCATCAGTCCCGCCCAGCTTCGGTCCGCGGTCTGGAGCAGCATCATCCACGGCGCCCGTGGAATCGTCTATTTCAACCACAATTTTGGCGGCCAGTGCCAGTCCCAGCATGTGCTCCGGGATGAATGCGGCACCGAGATCCGTCCTACGGTAGCGGCTGTGAATAAGCTCGTCACCGCCCTGGCTCCGGCGCTGAACACGGGTTCGGTGACAGGGCTCGTGACGTCAAGCAGCAAGGACGTTGATTTCTCCGTGAAGGCCAGTGCGGGCCACTTCTATGTTTTGGCGGCAGCCACGCGCCCCGGGCCCCAGTCGGTGACCTTCTCCGTTCGGTGCGGCGGGCCGGACCAGGCAGAAGTGCTGGATGAAAACCGTTCGGTGCCGGTGTCGGAGAATGCCTTTACGGACACCTTCGGCGACGGCAATGCGGTGCACATCTACCGCCTCAACGGTGGCAACACCTGCGGCCTTGGCTGAGGCCCCGTTCCCGGTCCTTGTGGAGGCCGACCTCGTGGAAGACGGCTCCGCAGGCTAAGCATCATGTCCCGGCATCCCACCCCTGGCACGGGTTGGGCCCGCGACGCTGGATTGCGTCGCGGGCCCCTGTGGCTGCCCCGCCGGTTGTCCCCGCCTGCTAGGGGGTGGTGACTTCCACATCCACCCAGTAGTTGGTGGCGTTCCAGGTGTTGCTCGGGAACCCCCCGGCGCCGTAGGCGTAGACACCGTTGGGACCGCTGGTGCCGTCAGCCAAACCGTGGAGGACGCCGCTGTCCGCCGACTTGCCGGCAAAGAACGCGCCGTCTGCCGAGTAGTAACCATTGGGCGCCAGGTACGACACCACGTAGACCGTGTTGGCGCTGATCGGAATCGGCGTCGCGAACGTTGCCCGCTGCCATCCCGATGCGCCCTCATTGGTGAACGTGACCGAGCCCAGCAGTTGGCCTCCTGAGGTCCAGAGCTTGCCAACGTGCGTACCGGTGTTCTGCGCTCCCTTGTAGAAACGGACCGCCGTGACGGTGGCGTTGGTGTCAGCGGTGAACTTCATGCCCAGTTCCACCGATGAGTTGTCCTGGGCGGTGACCGTGGATGGAACCGCGGTGGGAGCGAAGACGCTGCACGGGCAGCCGGCCGTTGGCTGCGGAGCCGTGGTGAACGACCAGGTGTAGGGCGACGCCATGGCCTGTCCGTTGCTTCCCTTGGCACCCGATACCGTAGCCGTGAATGTCATGCTGTAGGCCAGCGCAGCCGCGGGGGTGAACACCGAGGTGTTGGTCAGCGTGTCATAGCTGAGGGTCCCCGGCACGTTGGCGTTCGCAGCGTCCTTGACGTTGAAAACCACGGTGCTGGGGTCAACTGCCCTGTCGTATGTCGCCTTCACCGTGGTGGTGGTGGCCACGTTGGTGGCACCGGCAGCCGGTGATGTGGATGACACTGTGGGCACGCTGACCGACGCCGACCCGTTCAGCACCACATCGACCCAGTAGTTGGCGTTGTTGTAGCTGCTGGAGGGGAACGCGGAGGTGCCGTAACGGTACACGCCGTTGAGTCCATCCACCCCGCTGGCCAGGCCGTGAAGCGGATAGTTGTCCACGCCCTTGGTGAAGAAGGCTCCGTCCGCCGAATAGTGCCCGTTGGGTGCGTAATACGAAACGATGTACGTCGTGTTCGCCTGGATGGCCACGGGTGTGGAGAAGTTTGCCTGCTGCCAGCCGGACGCCGACTCTCCGGTGAAGGTCACACTGGCCAGCAACTGCCCTCCGCTGGTCCAGAGCTTTCCGGTGTGCGTCCCGGTGTTTGCGGAACTCTTGTAGAAGCGGACGCCGGTGACGTTCCCGGCAATATCCGAGCGGAATTTCATCCCGAGTTCCACCGACGATCCGTCCGGCTGGTCAATGGTCCCGGGCAGGGCGTTCGCGGCAAACACACTGCAGGGGCAATTGGCCGTAGGTTGGGCCACCGTGGTGAAGGTCCAACTGTAGGGCGCGGTCATTGCCTGTCCCGCCGCATTCGTCGCCCCGCTGACGGTCGCCGTGTAGGTGGTGTTGTAGGCCAGGGCTGAGCCCGGCGTGAACGTCACGGTGGTCCCCGAGTAGCTGCTGGTACCCGTCACGCTGGTGGTTCCGGCCTGGAGGGTGAAGGTAATGCTGTTGGCGGAAACCACCTGGTTGAACGTGGCGCTTGGTGCCGTATTGACGCCAATCGCCGTCGCCTTGTCTGCCGGCAGCGTTGACGCCACCGCGGGCGGGACAGGTGCTGTGGCGGTGGTAAAGGTCCACGAGTACGGACTTGCCATCGCTTGGCCGGAACTGTTCGTGGCACCACTGACCGTAGCCGTGTAGGTGGTGTTGTACGCCAGCGGGCTGCCGGGCGCAAAGGTGGAGGTGTTGGTCGCGGAGCTGTAGCTGGTCGTTCCGGGCACCGAGTTCAGGGACGGATCCAGCACGCTGAAGACCACCGAGGTGGGCACCACTGCCTGGTTGAAGGTCGCTGACGGGGTCACGGAGACGGGTACGCCCGTGGCCTGGTTTGCCGGTGATGTGCTGCTGACCGCCGGAGCGGGAGGTGGTGCCCCGGTTGTGAACGTCCAGGTGTAGGGGCTCGCCATAGCCTGCCCGGCCGCATTGGTGGCGCCGCTGACGGTCGCCGTGTACGTGGTGTTGTACGCCAGCGCGGCGGAGGGGGTGAAGGTGACGGTGCCCGAGCTGTAGGCGGCGTTGCCGGCCACTGCCGTGTTGTCAGGCTTCTTCAGCGTGAAGGTGATGCTGCCTGCTGTTACGGCCTGGTTGAAGGTGGCCGACGGCGCCTTGGTGATTGCGACGTTGGTGGCCGCATTGGCCGGGTCGGTCGAAGAAACCGTCGGCGGCACTGAAGCCGACGGAACGAACTTGACGTCCACCCAATAGTTCTCGGCGTTGTAGGAGGACTGGGGAAAGACGCTGCTGGCCCCGTAGGTATAGACGCCGTTGCCAGAGCTGGGGGTGTTCCTCAGCCCGTGCAGCACGCCGCTGTCAAGGGACGAGTGTCCGGCCGGCATGGGCGACGGGTTGGGATACATGAAGCCAGCCGCCT
Organism: Pseudarthrobacter sp. efr-133-R2A-89; assembly: GCF_030209315.1. NCBI lineage: Bacteria > Bacillati > Actinomycetota > Actinomycetes > Micrococcales > Micrococcaceae > Pseudarthrobacter > Pseudarthrobacter sp. efr-133-R2A-89. The sequence goes on from NZ_JARVSE010000002.1 coordinate 194,738, forward strand.
GCGCATAATGCCCTTGGGGAGCGAAGTAGGAGACCACATAGGTGGTGTTTGCGGTGATGGCCACGGGTGTGGCGAAGTTGACCGTTTGCCAGCCGGTTGCCGTCTCACCGGTGAAGGTTGCTGTGGCCAGCCGGGTACCGCCCGATGTCCACAAACTGCCGACGTGAGTGCCCTTGTTCAGGCTTGACTTGTAGAAAGAGACGCCGGTGACCGTTCCTGCCGCCTGGGCGGTGAACTTCATTCCGACTTCCACGCTTCCGCCGTCGCCGGAATCGGGCATGTCGGGGATCATGCTGGACCCGAAGATGGAGCACGGGCAGGAAACGTTGACCGCAGCCCCGGACCCTGGCACCTCGGTGTTCCCCGAGTCGTCAGTGGCGCGGGTCTTCACGGTCACTGTCGGGCTGCCGTGCACTGTCCAGGTGTAGGACCAGCTGGTGGTCCCGGTGGCCGGGTGCCAGGTGGTTCCACCGTCGGTGGATACTTCGACGCCGGCCACTACCCCGCCGGCGTCGGTGGCCGTTCCCGAGATGGTGACGCTGGAGCCGTCGGCAAGGGTCTGGCCGTTGAGCCCGGATGTGATAGTCGAAACAGGGGCGGTGGTGTCGGTGGACTTTGCCGCCGCTACCAGCCCCGTCATCAGGGTGGCCGGCTGGACACCCATGTCGGCAAACAGGTTGACGGTTGCCTGCTGCATGTTCTTATCGGGGGTGCTTGTGGGAATGGTGAAGTTGTCCAGGCCGTAGGCCCATTGGACGGTGCCGGCGCCAAAGACAAGTGCGCCGCTGGGCGCGCGGTACATGATCAGGTTGTGTGTTTGGCTGGAGGCAGCAGTGGTGCTGCCGTAGTCCGTGAATGCCTCAGGCACCGAAACAGTGGTTGAGGACAATTTGAATGCACCGGCAGGCCGGAATCCGTTGTCGGCGTCGATGTCCCATTCGTAACCGAGGGTGTCCAGGCCGCTCCCGAGCGTGAGCGATTGGGTTCCCGTCAGTTTGGCAGCCGCAGTGTTGCGCCACAGCCGCATGCCCGCGTACTGCGCGGGGACCTTGATGTCCGCGGAGCCGGAATTGACCAGGAAGAACTGGCCGGTCAGCGAGTTCTCCGGGTTTCCGCCACCGGTGGACGTGCCGAAGCGCGGGTCGCGCCAGGTGCCGGTCCATTCCACGGGGTCTACGGGCGTGTTGTAGTGGGTGTCCTTGTACGAAACGAGTGTGCGCCCGGAGGTCTGGCTGCCATCGATCGAGGCCTCCCAGCGGGTGCGCCAGAACGCCTCGTTGCCGCTGAAGAAGGCCAGGTTGACGCCTGCGTTCCGGGCGGCTTCCACATTGCTGCGCTGTGTCCCGCTCCAGTACTCATCGTGTCCGGAGGACATGAACATTTTGTGGTTGAGCAGCAGGGTGCCGCGCGTCGCAGTGTCCAGGCCGCTGATGTAGCTGACGTCGTAGCCGTTCGCTTCCAGGAAGCGGATCATCGGGTATTCGGTGTCCATGAGCCAGCTGTGGCCCTGGTCGCCCGTGGAAAGGAACGGCCTGTTGTAGGACACCTTGAACGCTGACTTGTAGGCCTGCGGATTGCCGGTGGGACATGCCACAGTGCATTGGTAGAGGCTGTTGCCCCCGTAGGTGTTGTAGGCCTGCCACGTCGTGTCGGACGTCTGGACCACGATGCCGCTCTTTCCTGCGTCGTTGCGGACGACGAACGGAATCATGCTGTCTCCGCCGGTGTCGTTGCGGATCAGGTGGGCGAAGTACACACCGGAGACTGCGGACGCCGGGACTGTCCACGACGCGGATACTCCCCAGTTTCCGCAGTCCACCAGGCCCGTCCCGGACTGGGTCAGGCAGGCGGGCTGGGCCTGTGGCAGCTTGGCCGTCAGCGGAATGCTGGCAGCAATCTTGCGGGCCCCGTCCCCCTGGTAGTAGCCGAAGCGAAGAATGTCGATGTGGTAGGCGCTGGCGGTGGTCTTGATCTTGAAGCTGATGGATTCGCCCAGGTTGACGCTCATCGCCGTTCCGAAGCCCTGGATGGACGAGTCGCCCGATCCGGAAACCTCCCAGTCCGAGGACGGGGTGCCAGGCAGTGAGTTTTCACAGGCGACGGCGCTGGCAACGGGGGGCGTGCAGGCATCGGCGTGGGCCGCCGGCGCCTGGTAAAGAGTGGAACTGAAAGACAGCATCGTGGCGATAAGGAACAATACGGAAAAACTTGCTGCCGCGCGCAGCCTGTTTTCAACGGGATTTGATTTCGCAAACACTTTAACTCCATTTCGAGACGTGAATAGCGCCAGGTGCCTGCACTACCCGGATCAAGGAATAGGCGGCTGTTGAGGAATGCGGAGATTAGTTCGGCGTGTTATTCAGGGAATTTATCCCCAACCCACTCCCCAAGAATGCAATTCATAATTGCGGCTGCTGTCATCCCGCTCCCAGGCGGGGTTTTTTCGGCGGCGGGCCGCACGGCCTGCAAGGGCGAAGGCGGCATAGACTGCGGCGTCCACAGCGGAGCCGGGACCCTTGATTGAATGCGCCAGTTGCCTGGCCGTGCGTCCCGCCCGGGCGCCCGGGATGTCGCGGAGTTCGTTGTTACCGCGATACACGCGCTTAAGGGTGGCGAGCAGGGCCTTTCCGGTCCGCGGCGTGCGGACTGTGACCGGCGGGCAGGCGACGACTGCTTTTTCTGAGGCGTCGAACAGTCGGTCGATGTAACAGTCGTCGGCCGTGACGGGCGGAAATTCACCGAGCCGTTCGTGCCCTTTGCGGCTCAGGCCGTAAACGCCGGCACCCCACATCGACGCCGATGCCTGCGGAAGCCGATTGCGCGCCCGGTAGTAGGCGCGGACCGGCCAGGAGGCGCCCGCCGTGTCATAGGTGAAGGCGGGGCGGGCGCAAAGGGGACCGTCGTCGTCGGACAGTGTCTGCAGGGTGGCACGCAGCGCGGCCGGCGGCACCTCGATATCGGCGTCAACGTACAGCCTCGGCCACCCGCAGGCGGCCTGGTCGCCGGCGTTGAGGGCAGCGGTCTTGGACGCGGTGTCCACGGAGACAACACGGATGCCCGGCACGGAACCAGCCACGGCTTCAGTTCCGTCGGTGCAACCGTTGCAGGCAACCACCACGTCCACGTTCCCGCTCGCGATGGGTGCGGTGAGTGCGGCCAGCGTCCGCCCGAGGACCGGGGCCTCGTTGTGTGCTGGAATGATGACCGTGCCGGAGGGAAAGTCCCCTTCCTGCCCGGGGGCACCCGGGTAGGCGACGGCGTGCGGCAGGTCGGCCCATCGTGACTCCTTGGCGACCAGTCCCAGGATTCCCCGGTGGGCGGGCAGCGGCGCCCGCAGCAGGGCAGAAAGTACGACGGCGGCACGGAAGATGCGTGCGTAGCTTCCGTGATGGAATTTCCGGACATAGCGGATCCGGTTCGCCCCCATGAGGGCATCCAGGGACGGCGAGCTCCCGGACGCACCACGGGAATGGACCATGGCCGCAAGGGGCTCGAACCAGACGTCGGCCTTGAGCTGGCGGACACGGTGCAGGTAGTCGGTCTCTTCCGAGTACAGGAAGTAGGACTCGTCCCAGCCGCCAACCTGCCTGGCGATGTCGGAGCGGATCAGCAGCGCGGCACCGGTGGCCCAGTCCACCTTGTGCGGGTGGGCGTAGCTTTCGGCGTCGAAGTCCATTTCGGTCAGCCATCCGGGGCGTCCTTGGAACCTGCTTCCGAGGAAGGCGTCGCCCAGTGCGCGCGAGATGCTCGGTTCCCTGCGCAACGAGGGGTAGACGCTTCCGTCGTCGTCACGCAACAAGGGAACCACCACGCCCGCACCGGTGGCCGCCATGGATTTCCGCAGGGCCATCACCGCGCCGGGGCAGAGCCTGAGGTCCGGGTTGAGGACCAGGTATGAATCCGCACTTCCCGCTTTCGCGTAGGCCGCATTGATGCCGCCCGCGTACCCGAGGTTCCCGCCCGTGGGGAAGGCGGCCACGGCCGGAAACTCCTGCAGGCAGGAAAGCGTCTCCGGGTTCGGCGAGTTGTCCGCAACCACCACCTTGATGGACTGTTCCCGGGTCTGCAGCCGGAGGGTCTCCAGCAACCCGCAGACGTCCGCGCCATTGTTGTAGGTCACCACCAGCGCGGCAACATCGGCGTGCTGGTCGGTTGGGGTGAAGCCGCCTGCCGTGGCGCCGGCCCTTCCGGTGGGACCGGAAGCGGATCGGGGGGCACTGCCGGCACCTTCCCCGGGCGCGACGTTGGCACTGTACCGGCGGAGCTTCAGGTAGGCCTCGGGCCCCTCCACGACGTACCGCTTGGCAAGGCGTCGCGGCTCCAGGGCCAGCCGCCATGCCCATTCAAGGCCCATGGTGCTGACCTGCTCCGGCGCGCGGCGTATGTGGCCGGCGAGGAAATCGATGACGGCCCCGAACGCCAGCAAGACCTTCGCCCCGGTCTGCGCCCCGTACTCCCCGATCCAGAGTTCCTGCCGTGGTTTACCCAAACAGACCACCAGGATGTCCACTCCGGCGGCACGGATGTCTGCACACAGTTCCGTGACCGCGGTTGCATCGCCCAGCATCTGGCGGGGCGGCGCCCACCAGCCGGCCACGCGCAGGGTGGGGCGCTCTGCCCCGAGCCGCGTGGCAACCAACTGCTGGGCTTCCGGGCTCCCGCCCAGGAAACCGACGGTCCGTCCTTGTGCGGCGGCGTCATCGAGGATGTGGCCGATCATGTCACTTCCGGCGAGGCGGGACCAGCGTTGGCCGGTGAGTTCGGCCGCCTTGGCCACCAGGGGCGCGCCGTCCAGCAACGTCAGCCACTCCAGCTGCGGGATCTCCAGCGTTCCTTCCCAGCGGCTGCCGGTCCCGAAGTGGTTGACATGGTCCAGGTTCGCGGAGAGCACCCCCAAGGGGGTTTCGGGCGAACCCGCGGCTCGTGCCATGATGGCGGCCAGGGCGTCCTCACGGCTCATCAGGTCAACCCTCACGCCACCCAGCGTGACAGCCCGCTTCAATGGGCCTCCGGGGGCCGATGTTCCCCGCGGTGCCACCAACCCGGCCATCCCCAGTTTGTGGATGCGGCGGGGCAGGCGTCCAAGTGCAGATGTCATTCCGGCTCCATGGTCACAGCGCAGGAGCACGTCGGCTGGAAAGGGGTCTGCACTCCCCGTTTCAGCCTCGCACCGGTCACCCGGCACGGCACCTGTCGCATCTGTCAGTGGTCGACGGATGCCATCGTTGGCAGGACTGCGAGGACCTGGTGTCCGGCCCGGAACCGTGGGCCGGACACCCAACGGCATCCGTGTTTCCCCACCGTAGGCCGGGGGAACCCTCTATCCGGAGTCCGGCAGGCTACCTATGTGGGTACCCGCACGAACCTTTGTGGTGCCACAAACTGCCTGGCTAGGCCGCAGTCCGGAAGAACAGCTCCGAGACGGCGGCGAGGCGGCGGGGATCCTCCACTCCGCACAGTTCCCGTGCTGAATGCATGGACAGCAATGGCACGCCCACGTCCACGGTCCGGATGCCCAGCCTTGTGGCCGTGAGGGGTCCGATGGTGGAACCGCAGGGCACCATGTTGTTGGAGACGAATTCCTGGTACGGCACGCCCGCTTCGCCGCAAAGCCTGGCCCAGAAGGCCGCGCCAAACGCATCAGTGGCGTAGCGCTGGTTGGCGTTGATCTTCAGGAGCGGTCCCCCGTTGAGCACGGGGTGGTTGGCGGGGTCGTGCCGCTCGGCGTAGTTGGGGTGGACCGCATGCCCGGCGTCGGCTGACAGGCAGAACGACGCCGCAAGGGCCTGTCGCCGTTGGCTCACCGTCGCACCCAGGCCGTCGGAGATGCGCACCAGCACGTCTTCAAGGATGGGTCCGCAGGCACCGGAGCGGGAGTTGGAGCCGATTTCCTCGTGGTCGAACGCTGCGAGCACGGCAATGGGTCCGCCGGCCGTGCCGGACGCGGCATGCGCGGCCAAGGCAGCCAGCCCGGCGTGCGTGGCCGAAAGGTTGTCCAGCCGCCCGGATGCGAAGAACTCCCCCTTGCCCCCGAAAACCGCAGGCGCCTGCGTGTCCGCAATGACGACGTCGTACCCGCCAATGCCGGCCGGATCAACGGAGGCGCCATCAACGGACGCGGCGAGGACGCTCAACAGGTCCGCATCGGTGGGGTTTCCCAGCCCCCACACCGGGTTCATATGGCGCTGTTTGTCCAGGGTAAGCCCGTCATTCACGGCACGGTCCAGGTGGATGGCCAGCTGCGGAAAGCGGAGCAGCGGTCCGGTGGCGGCCAGGTGTTGGGTGCCGTCGAGCATCACCAGCCGGCCGGCGAGCCGGAGCTCCCGGTCCAGCCAGGAGTTGAGCAGCGGCCCGCCGTAGATTTCCACTCCGGCCTGCAGCCAGCCGTGGGCGCCGGTGGTGGGCTTTGGCTTGAGTTTGAAGGACGGCGAGTCGGTGTGCGCGCCAAGGATATTGAAGCCGGTGGCGGGTCCGGCCCCTTCGGGAACCACCCAGGCGATTAGGGCGCCGTCGCGGATCATGAAGAAGGAGCCGGGCCCGCCTTCCCACGGCTGCAGCTCGTCCAGGCGGAGGAAGCCGGCTTCCTCCAGCCGCCGGCCGCCCTCGTGGGCGGCGTGAAAGCTCGACGGCGATGCGCTGACGTAGGCGCCAAGGTCCTGGATGTGGTCTGCGGCAGAGGAAGTCAAAGGCATGGTCCCGAGTCTAGTGCGGCCTACTCCACCGGTGCGGCGACCTCGGGTGCCACGGCAGGTTCTGCCGCGTTGGCCGCGTCCTTGCGCCGGTAGCGCAGCACGCCCACGGCAACCACCACCACGGCCAACGCGATGGAGAGCAGCAGTGATTCGCGGGTTGATTCCACGATCACCATGCCGATAAGCAGGGCCACGATGCTGACGATGGCTGCCCACGTGAGGTAGGGGAACAGCCACATTTTCAGCTGCAGGTCCTGGGCGGCGGCACCCATCCGGCGGCGGAGGATCAGCTGGGACACGGAGATGACCAGCCAGACGAACAGGGCGATGGCACCGGAGGTATTGACCAGGAACAGGAATACGGTGTCCGGTGCGATGTAGTTCAGGCCTACCGTGATGAAGCCGACCACCGTGGAGGCAAGCACGGCGGCGGCGGGGACGCCGCGCCGGGAGATCCTCGTCCAGGAGCGTGGGGCGTCCCCGCGGGTGGAGAGCGAGAACAGCATGCGGCTTGCGGTGTAGAGCCCTGAGTTGAGGCAGGACAGGACGGAGGTCAGGACCACGACGTCCATGATGGTACCGGCACCGGGGATGCCGAACAGTTCGATGACCGCAACGTAGGGGCTCTTGGCGACGGAGGCCGAGTTCCAGGGCAGCAGGGTGACCACCACGGCGATGGAGCCGATGTAGAACACCAGGATGCGCCAGACGGTGGACTTCACGGCCTTCTTGACGGCGTCCACGGGGTTCTCGGATTCGCCGGCGGCGATGGTGGCGATCTCGGCGCCGAAGAAGGAGAAGACCACCACGAGGATGCCGGCCAGGACTGCGCCGGGCCCGTTCGGCATGAACCCTCCGTTGTCGAGAAGGTTGCTCAGGCCGGGAGCCGGCACGCCGGGGATCAGGCCCAGGATGGCGGCGGCGCCGAAGACCAGGAAGAGGACGATGGCGGCGACTTTAATGGAGGCGAACCAGAATTCGAACTCACCGTAGGACTTCACCGAGCCGAGGTTGGTCAGGGTCAGCAGGATCATCAGGGCCAGGGCCCAGACCCACTGGTCGATGCCCGGCACCCACCGGTGCATGATGGCCGCACCGGCGGTGGCCTCGATGCCTAGGACGATGATCCAGAACCAGGCGTAGAGCCAGCCGATGCTGAACCCTGCCCAGCGGCCCAGGGCCTTGTCCGCATAGGTCGAGAAGGAACCCGTTTCCGGGTTGGCGGCGGCCATCTCACCCAGCATGCGCATCACCAGGATGACCACGAGGCCGGCGGCTGCGTACGCGACAAGAATGCCCGGGCCGGCCTGCTGGATCGCGGCCCCCGAGCCGACGAAGAGCCCTGCACCGATGACGCCGGCAATGGCGATCATGGACAGGTGCCTGGGTTTCAGGGACTTTGAGAGTTGCTGGTCAGCATGCATGGAAGTGCCGTCCTGTTGGGAAATTGCAGAGGTTGTGCGACGTTCGTTGATGCACCACCGGGAGGCCGTGTGGTGCACCACATCGTCGTTTCACCCTAGGTCCGCCATTATGCGCCTTGCTTTGTGCACTCCAACAGATCTGGTTGCGCCCAACAGGACAGCACTCCAAGGCGGAACCACCGTAGGCAAATAATGTTTCCCACCAGGCACTTTTGTAATGTGCCGGAAACCACGCGCCGGCCACGCTCGGGCGGCCGGCGCAGGTCAATCCTCCTAGACGTCCCGGCGCTTCAGCAGGACGGCTGCGATCAGCACGGGGATCACCACCCAGGCGCCCAGGACCAGGGCCGCCTGCCATGTTTCGAGGGTGTCCGGCACGTGCTGGGCGGCAGTCAGGGGCTCAACCGTGTTGCCGGGCAGGTACTTCCTGGCCTCCTTGAAGAAGTCCCCTGGAATGAGCTGGAAAGCGATGGGCGCCACGAAGAAGATGCCCACCAGGCTCATGATGCCGCCGGCCGAGTTCCGGAGCAGCGTGCCCAGGGCCATGCCGATCGCGGCTACGGCTGCCACGTAGATGCTGTTGACCAGCAGCAGTTTCACGGATTCGGAACTGGACAGGTCCAGCTTCAGTCCGTAGTTGTCCAGGATGGGAACCGCCACCAGTCCGGCCACCCAGGTGGAGAGAGCCGTCACCGCGAAGGAGACAACCATGACCACCACCAGTTTGGCCGTGAACGCAGGCAGCCTCTTGGGCACCGCCGCGAACGTGGACCGTGCCATGCCGGTGGTGAACTCAGAGCTCATCAGGAGCACACCCAGGGACCCAAGGATCAGCTGGGCGAAGGCGATCCCCGAGGTGGGCACGCTGATGGCGAGATCCCCGCCTTGCGAGGCTGCCCGCACGGCCGCCTGAGGATCCCGCGATGCCGCGTTGGCAAACTGGCCCGTGCCCCATGCGGACAGCGCACCGAAGCCCACCATCACAACCGCTGTGGCGGCGAGCAGGATCAACGTTGAGAGCAGGCTCCGGAACTTGATGACTTCCGAGTTGAGCACCCGGACGAACGTGGGGCCCGGGAGGGACCTTCCGTGGCCGTGGCTGTGGCCAGCGGGCGATGATGCCGGTTCGGGCGAAGCCGTTGATTCTGTGGTCATGGCGCTCATTATTTGCTTACCTCCGCAGCGGGCAGGGAGTGGTATTCGACGTCGTCCTTGGTCAGTTCCATGTACGCTTCCTCGAGGCTGGCCGTCAGGGGAGTGAGTTCATAGACCATGACCTGGTTTTCCAGGGCTGCCGCAGCGATCGCCCGTGGTTCGAGGCCGGTCACTTCGAGCAGCTCCCGTTCCGCGACCTCGATCGAGGCGCCGCGGCCGGCCAGCAGCTGCTGCAGCCGGTCCGGCTGGTCGGTGCGGACGCGGACGCGGGCGTGGCCCTTGCCGGTGATGATGTCGCGGATGGGAGCATCGGCGATCACCCGGCCGCGGCCGATGACGATGAGGTGGTCGGCGGTCTGGGCCATCTCGCTCATGAGGTGGCTGGAGAGGAACACCGTCCGTCCCTGCCCGGCGAGGTAGCGGACCAGGTTTCGCACCCAGACCACGCCTTCCGGGTCCAGCCCGTTGACGGGTTCGTCGAGGATCAGGGTCTGCGGGTCACCGAGCAACGCCGCAGCGATGCCCAGCCGCTGGCCCATGCCCAGCGAGAAGCCGCCGGCTTTCTTTCGCGCCACCGCATCAAGGCCGGTCATCTCGATCACTTCGTGCACCCGGGATTTGGGAATCCCGTGCGTGGCTGCCATGGCCAGCAGGTGGTTGTAGGCGCTGCGGCTGGTGTGGACCGCTTTCGCGTCCAGCAGGGCACCCACCTGGCGCAACGGAGCCGTGTGCTTGACGTAGGGGAGGCCGTTCACGGTGACTGAGCCCGACGTCGGCCGGTCCAGTCCCATGATCATTCGCATCGTGGTGGACTTTCCTGCCCCGTTGGGGCCCAGGAATCCTGTGACTTGCCCTGCCCTGACGGTGAAGCTGACGCCGGCTACGGCGGTCTTCGCCCCGTAGACCTTTGTCAGCCCGTTTGCCTCGATCATGAATATTCCTTTTGACGGCAGCGCGCGGCTGCGGATGGCGTTCTGTGGGAGTTCACTCCCTACGCTAACGGGGCCATCACCGCTTTTCGCCGTACTCAGGGATGATTCAGGGGAGAATCAGGGTTGCTCCGGAACAACGCCATCCCTGCTCAGGGGCGTGGAGAGTAGTACGTCAACGCTTTGCGCCGCACGGTGTAGGCGACCCGGCGCACTCCGGCGAGTGCTTCACCGTCCACGGCAAGGGCCATGGGTGCGCCGCCTGCATCGATGGTGACCGTCGAGGCCTCGCGCAGGTGCGTGATCCGGGAACTTGCCACCGTGCCGGTCAGGACGGCCCAGAGCAGCCGCACGCGGGCGAAGGACTCGTCGGCAGTGATCAGCCTGACGTCCAGTACGCCGTCGTCCATGACGGGACGGATCAGCGGCGCGTGGTCCCGTGGGTAGTAGCGGCCCCGTCCAAGGTAGGCAATCCACACCTTGTGCCGGATGCCGTCGACGGACAGGGTGATGGGGGTTCCAGCGGCGAACGTGCGGAACATGGCCACGACGCCGGCCAGCGGCTTTCCGAGCGCGGGTTGCAGGTGCTCCCGGCGACGCACGAGATTGGGATAGAGGCCCACACTGGACGTGTTAAGCATGACCAGTTCGGACACCTCGGGACTGCCCGCGAGGCCACGCTCCGCGGTCACCAGGCCGATGTCCGCCAGTGCGGCCTCACCCCTGGTGGCCGCTTCCACTGCATCCTTGAGGTTTCCGGTCCCTGCGTCCCGCGCGAAATGGTTCAGGGTTCCACCGGGCAGTACCAGCAGGGGGAGGGAACGGGCGACGGCGGCAGCGGCCGCAGCACCGACGGTTCCGTCGCCGCCCCAGACACCCAGGGCCCCGGTCCCAGGGACGTCCGCGGTCGCGTTGATCTCCTGCACCAGGTCCTCGTCGGGCTGCACGGTATTTATATAAGCCTTCGGGAATACTTCTTTGAGGGCGGAGGCAGTTTCCTCCTTGAAGGACCCTCCCAACGTGTTGACCACGATGCTGAGGCCTTCGCCATCGGGCAGCCCGGGCGCTTCGGCCCAGGTCCGGGTTGTCTGCGGAATGGGTGGCCGGACCGGCCACCAGTGCCGGGTGAGCACGGCGGCGCCTGCACCAAGTACCGAGCCGAAAATCACGTCCGACGGCCAGTGCGCGCCGGTATGGACCCTCGAATAGGCCACGCCGAGGGCCGCGGGAGCCAAGGCCGCCCCAATCGCGGGCTGGACCAGGCCGGCGCCCACCGCAAAGGCGACGGCGGACGCTGAATGGCCCGAAGGCATGGACGAGCTCCGGGGCTGGGGATGGACAAAGCGAAACACCGGGAGGTGTTCCGGCTGCGGCCGGTTCCGGGGGAGCAGGGTCTTGAACACCAGGTTTGTAACGGCAGAGGCGACGCCTTGGGCGATCAGTCCGTGGACGGCGGCCCGCCGGGTCTTGCCGGGGAACAAGGCCAGGACGGCTGCGATTCCGAGCCAGAGCTTCCCTTGGTTCGCTGAGGCCGAGAGCCGTCTGAAGAACACGTCGTAGCTGCCGCCGGGCAGGTTCGAAACATGCTGGAGAAGGTATCTGTCGATGCGGCTGGGCAAACTCCGGCGGCGGTGCCTCGTGCTTTCCATGTGATCACCCTAAACCCAGGGCGCTTTCGCATCCCGCTCCGCGTCCTCCTGCGCGGCGGCAGTATCCCGTCAGGGCTCTTTGGTGCCTTCGAGCCGCAGGGGCCTGGCGGCACCGGCCAGCAGCAGTGCGACGAGGATCGGTGCCATGATCGCCAGCAGCGCGGTGTGGATGCCCGTGAGGTCGCCGAGGTAGCCGAGCAGCGGCGGTCCGGCCAGGAACGATATATAACCCAAAGTGGATACAACGGATACACGTGCTGCCGAATGCCTGGGGTCGTCGGAGGCTGCGGACATCCCCATTGGGAAGGCCAACGCTGCACCGACGCCCCAAAGAGCCGCACCGACACCGGCCAGCCAGATATTCGGCGCCAGGACGAAGAGGCCCAGCCCGGCGGCTGCGGCGGCCATGCTGGCCCGCAGCACGGCCACCCGGCCGTACTTGTCGATCACTCGGCCGCCGAGGAAGCGCATGGCCGTCATGGCAAGGACGAAGAGGGCAAACATGAGTGCGCCCGTGGACTCAGAAGTGGCCAGGCCGTCCACGGAGGCTTTGGCGATCCAATCGTTGCCGGCCCCCTCGGTGAGGGTGGCTCCCAGGACCACGACGCCGATCAGCAACGTCCTGCTGTCCCGCCATGCCGAGGGACCCTTGGCGGCTTTGGGTTCCCCGGGCGCGGCTGCGGTGGAAATGTGGGGGAGGAAGAAGCGCGGCGCGGTCAGGGCCACCAGCACCACCACACCGGCAATGACCATCAGGTGCAGGGGAAGGTCCACGCCCAGGCTGGACAGGCCGGCGCCCACCAGTGCGCCCACGAACGCGCCGCCGCTGAAGGCCGCGTGGAATTGCGGCATGACAGTCCGGCGGAGTTTGTGTTCCACGTCGGCGCCTTCGATGTTTTGCGCAACATCCCACAGGCCGATGCCGATTCCGAAGAAGAACAGCGAGACCGCGGTTCCGGGTATGGAGGTGGCTGACAGCGCCGTGGCGATGCCGATGCCCGCGGCGGCAGCAAGCAGGCCGGCGAAGCGGACGGTGTTGGCTGTTCCGATCCGGCCCACCACCATGCCCGCCGTGGGGAGTGCCAGAAGCGACCCTACGGCCGTGCACAGCAGCAGGGTGCCCATTTGGCCGGAGGTGATGTGCAGCGTCTGCGTGACGGCGGGGATCCGTGCTGCCCAGCTGGCGAACACGAGCCCATTAATGCCAAAGACCACGAACGTGGCCGCGGCCGCCGCTTTCAGTCCAGCATGCTGTTCGGTGCCGGCGTTGATGCTCATACGTTCACTACTTCCACAGAGTATTGGTCGAGTTGGGCTTGTTCCTGGCCACTGAATTTCCGGTCGGTGACAATCACGTCAACCCGGTCCAGGCCGCCGATGAGGACCCTCGCGTGCGCCTGCCATTTAGCCGCCGATGCGGCAACCACCACCCGCGCCGACGCGTCCAGGCCGGCCCTCTTGACCGCGGCATCGTCCAGGTCGTGGGCCAGGAGGCCATCAGTGAAGTCAACGGCACAGGGGGTGAGCACGGCGGTATCAAAACGCAGCGACCTGATGTTGGACTCCGCGAGTGGCCCGCGGAAACATAGCTCACCGGGCACCAGGCTCCCTCCTGGCAGCAACAGTGCAGGCCTGGAGCCTGCGGCAGTGTCCCCGCCGGCGGCCGCATTGAGTCCCGGCAGGGACATCGGCATCAGGGTCAGTTCCCGGCCGGTCACGGCACGGGCCACCTCGGTTGCCGTGCTCCCGCTGTCCAGCCAGACGTGTTCGCGTTCCAGCAGCAGCGTGGCGACAGCGGCGGCGATGCGCCTCTTGGCGTCCCGGTCCTCCAGCTCCCGGAGCCCGTAACCGGGGTGCTGCCCTTGCCCGATCAGGCTCTTGGCTCCGCCGTGGATCCGCCGGAGGACGCCGTTGCCTGCCAGCGCCTCAAGGTCGCGTCGGATCGTGGCCCCGGAAGCGTCGCAGGCCAGCATCAGCTCTTCGACGCTCGCCTCGGCCTGCCGCCGGAGGATTTCGGCAATGGTTCTGTGCCGCTCATCCGTCTTCATGATCAAATGCTATCAATTTATGATCATTTGCTCATAAGTCTGCTCAGTGGCTCCTCAGCGGGCGCGTTCCACCCGTTGTTCGTCCCAGACCGGCTCCGCTGATTCGTAGACCTTCCCGTCCGATCCGAATACCAGGAACCGGTCGAACGTACGAGCGAACCAGCGGTCATGGGTGACGGCAAGGACTGTGCCCTCAAAGTGGTCAATGGCCCGCTCCAGCGCCTCGGCGGAGTGGAGGTCCAGGTTGTCCGTTGGCTCGTCCAACAGCAGCAGGGTGGCTCCGCTGAGCTGCAGGAGCAGGATCTGGAAACGCGCCTGCTGGCCGCCGGACAGCGACTCGTATTTTTGCTCGGACTGTCCCGCCAGGCCGTAGCCATCCAGGGCGCCGGCGGCCGCCTCCCGGCCCAGCCCCGAACGGTGTTCGTCGCCGCGATGCAGGATTTCCAGGAGCGTCTTGCCCAGGAGATCCGGCCGGACATGGGTCTGGGCAAAGAATCCGGGCCGGATCCGCGCACCGAGCTTGACGGTCCCTTCGTGCGGGACCTCGGCGATTTCCACGTCGGAAACCGGCAGGTGTTCCCGTTCGGGGTCGGTGCCACCGGTGGCGAGCAGCCGCAGGAAGTGGCTCTTGCCGGAGCCGTTGGAGCCCAGTACGCCGACCCGGTCGCCGAACCAGACCTCGGTGGAGAAGGGCTTCATCAGGCCGGTCAGTTCCAACCGTTCGGCAACGATGGCGCGCTTGGCGGTGCGGCCGCCCTTGAGCCGCATCTGGACGTTCTGTTCGATCGGCAGCGTCTCCGGCGGCCCCACTTCGAGGAACTTGGCCAGCCGGGTCTGGGCGGCGTGGTACCGGTTGGCCATGTCAGAGCGGAAGGCCGCCTTGTTCTTGTACATGTTGACGAGTTCCTTGAGCTTGATGTGCTCCTCGTCCCAGCGCTTTCGCAATTCCTCGAAGCGCGCGTTCCGGTCCGCGCGGGCCTCCACGTAAGATCCGAACCCGCCGCCGTGGATCCAGGCTGCGGCCCCGTTGATCCCGGGCTCGAGGGTGACAATCCTCCCGGCAGCGTTGTTCAGGAGTTCGCGGTCGTGGCTGATGAAGAAGACCGTCTTCTTCGACTCGTTGAGCTTTTCCTCCAGCCATCGCTTGCCCGGAACGTCGAGATAGTTGTCCGGTTCGTCCAGGAGGAGGAGGTCGTCAGGGCCTGCGAACAGTGCTTCCAGCACCAGGCGCTTCTGCTCGCCGCCGGAAAGGGTGGACGCCGGGCGGTGCTGTGCGCGGTCAAACGGCAGTCCCAGAGCGGCCATGCAGACTTCGTCCCACACCGTCTCGACGTCGTAACCGCCGGCGTCGCCCCAGTCCACGATGGCCTGGGCGTACCGCATCTGGGTGGGCTCGTCGTCGTGCTCCATCATGGCCAGCTCGGCATCATCCACCTCGCGGGCAGCGGCCGCCAAAGCCGGGGGAGCAGCGGACACCAGCAGGTCCCGGACTGTTGAACCGTCTCGGACCTGCCCCACGAACTGGCGCATGATGCCCATGTTCCCGGACCGCCCGATGACGCCCTCGTCCGGGACCAGGTCTCCGGCGATGATCCGGAACAGTGTGGTTTTTCCTGTGCCGTTGGGCCCGATCAAGGCGGTCTTGGTACCGTCCGGGACCTTGAAGGTCACTCCGTTCAGGAGCTGGGTGCCGTCGGAGAGGAAGTAGTCGATGCCGGAAACGTCAATATGGGCCACGCCGTCAATCCTCCCACGGCGGAACCTAGCCGGCGGCGGTGAGGAACTGCTTCAGCAGCGGACCCGAGGTGGTGGCACCCAGGCCGCCGTCCTCCACGAACACTGCCACTGCCAGGTCGCCGTGGACGGCCACGATCCACGCGTGCGTCTTGGGCGGATTTTCGGTGCCGAATTCGGCGGTCCCCGTTTTCGCACCCACGGGAGCCCCGGGGACGCTGGCGAGGAACCCCGCGTGGCCGGAGGTGACCACCGCGCGCATCATGTCAGCCAGCGATGCCGCCTCCGCTGCCGTGATCGGTTTGTCCGATGCCGTGGACGGTGCTTCGGCCGTGGCCGTGGCAGTTGGTTCGGCCGCCGGAGCGGTGGACCCCGGGGTGGTTCCCGCAGCGGGGGCAGCGGCGTCAGGGTTGAGGACCAGCTGCGCCGAAACGGGGGCGCCCTTGGCAACAGAGCCGGCCATGATCGCGGCGGCCAGGGGGGAGAGCAAAACCTTGCCCTGGCCAATCATGGAGGCCGCGTGTTCGGTGCCCTGGGCCTGCCCCGGCACCGAACCCAAGAACGCTTCCGCCCCGAGTTTCGGCGCTTCGACCGCGACGCCCATGGAGGTGGCGGCGGCTTCGAGTTGGCTTTGGGATACCGAGTCGCGCTGGGAAATGAAGGCGGTGTTGCAGGAGTGCGCAAAGGCATCCCGGAGGGTTACCGCGCCCAGGGAGGTGGTGGGGTAGCCCTCGGAGTTCTTGAAGGTGCGCCCGTCCACCGTGAGGGTTGGGGTGCACTGGACGGTGGAGTCCGGATTCATGCCGTTCCGGAACATGGCCAGGGAATCCACCATCTTGAAGATCGAGCCCGGGGCGTACTGGCCCAGCATGGCCGTGTTGTAGCCGTTGCTGCCAGGGCCGGAGGCCGCGGCAAGCACGGCCCCGGTGGAGGGCCGGAGTGCCACGATGGCCGACGCCGGGCCCACACCCTCCAGGGTGGACTCAGCCAGGGTCTGGAGGCGCGGATCGAGGGTGGTCTTCAGCGGAGTGCCGGGCTTGGGTGCCACCTCGAAAAGGACGCGCCTGGGGTCGGTGCCGGCGGACTGGATCTGTTCGCGCGTCAGGTCGGCCCGCTGCGCCCGGATGACCACGGCGTCTGATCCGCGGAGCTGTGCGTCGTACTGCTGCTGGAGCCCGCCGATGCCCGTGACATCCCCGGCGTCCAGGGCACCGTTGGATGCATCGATCTGTTCTGCCGTGGCTTCGCCGACCGATCCGAGCACGGCGCGGGCAAACGTCCTGCTGGGAGCCAGCGGCATGGACGCGGGGATACCGCGCGCGCCGGGGATGGCCTGGATCTGTTGATCCGAGATGTTCCTGCCTTCTTCACGCAGCGTGATGGCGGGGACAAAAGCCTGTGCCCCGGCAGCCTTGACCTGCTGCACATACGCGGCCGGGTCCACTCCCACCAGCGCGGCCAGTTTCCCGGCGGACTCGGAGGGGTCTGCGGCGCCCAGTTGCGGCTTGTCGATGCCGACATTCACCACGGGACGGTAGGTGACCAGCGGCACGTCGCCGGCACCAAGGATGTCGGCCCGCTGGGGGGACTGGGAGCCCTTGGTAACAATCTCGCTGTCCGTCAGGCCGGGTGCCAGGAGGGCGGGGTCCCACACCGTCAGCCACTTGTCCCCTGACTTCTTGAAGTTCGCCGAGCTGGTGTACTTCCATTCGGCGTCGCCGAACTTCCAGGTGTAGCTCAGCGGCGCGGATGCTTTATCGCCGTCGAGGGTGAGTCCGCCTGCCTGGACCTCGGGCTTCTGCGGATCCAGGGCAGCGAAGACCTGGTGCAGCTGGTCGTTGGCCGCGGCGGCGTCCTTGCCGTCAAAGGCCACCGAGCCAACGTCCAGCGTTGAGACCGCGCCGGCCAATTGCCGGGCGGCGGCTTCAGCCCCGCTCTTTCCGTCGTCGCAGGCCACCAGGGAGGTACCCAGGACGAGCGCAGCTACGGCAAGCGAAAGTTTTGTTGATTTCCCCATGTGGCCATTATCCCCCGCCCCGGCACCGTGCTGCGCCGTGCCGTCGCAGGCCAGGCGGTTGTGGCAGGGCCGCCGGCCGTCGGGACCTAGCCGAGGGAAAGGTCCGGAAGCGGCAGCCTGAAGATGTCCTTCAGGGCGTACGTTGCCGCGTGCATCCCGGGCATTCCCGTGACGCCCGGGCCCGGCGGCGTTGACGATGAGCAGAGATAGACGCCCAGCAGCGGGGTCCGCCACGGGACGGGAGACACCACGGGCTTTTGGACCAGGCCGCGTACGTCCATGACTCCGGCGCTGAAGTCGCCGCCAATGTAGTTGCGGTTGTACTGCGCCAGCTGCGCCGCCGTGATAGCGTGCGAGTCCACCACGAGGTCTCGAAATCCCGGGGCAAACCGTTCCAGCTGCGCCATCACCTCGCCGGTCATGTCCCGCGTGGAACCTGCGGGGACGTGGCAGTAGGTCCACAGTGTGTGCCGCCCGTCCGGCGCCCGTCCGGGGTCGAACCGGGAGGGCTGGGCCACCAGGACATACGGCCGCCCGGGATGCCGGCCGGCGCTGACCTCGTTCTCCGAAGCCGCCAGCTCGGCCCTGGTCCCGCTCACGTGGACCGTGCCGGCGTCGGCAAGTCCGCCGGCCTGCCACGGCACCGGACCGGACAGGATGAAGTCCACCTTGCAGGAGCCGTTTCCGTACCGGAACGCCTCGAGGGCTCTTCGATAGTGGCCCGGCAGCGCATCGCCTGCCATGTCCAGCAGGCCGCGGGGTGCCACATCCAGCAGGGTGGCCCGGGTTGCCGGCAGTTGTTCCAGCCGGTCGATGGGGGTGCCGGTGTGGATGACGCCGCCGTGGGCGCGGATATCGTCGGCGAGGGCTGCCGCGATGGAGGCGGAACCGCCGCGGGGGATGGGCCAACCGTCCGCATGTCCCAGGGCACCGAGCATCAGGCCGGCCCCGGACGCCGCCAGGGACGGTAAATGCGAGATGGCGTGGGCGGCAACCCCGCTCAGGAGGGCGGGTGCAAGATCTTCCCGGAACCGTGCGTTCCACAATCCGGTTCCCTGTTCCAGCGTCCGCAGTCCGTAGACGGCCGCCATCACCGGGTTGCGGGGGATCCGCAGGAGCTGGTTTTGGGTGAAATCCATGATGTCGCCAATATGCCGGACCAGCGGTTCCATGAGCCGGCGGTACGCAGCGCCGTCCCGGCCCAGTTCCGTCGCAGTCCGCTCCAGCGAGGTATAGGCCAAGGCAGCCCGGCCGCCGTCCAGCGGGGAACCGAAAGACACCTCGGGCGTTATCAGGTCCACCCTCCGGGTCAGTTCGAAGGCACGGAAGAACGGGGATGCCAACGCCATGGGATGCACCGCGGAGCAGACGTCGTGGAAGTGTCCGGCCTGCATGAGTTCGGTGGTGCGCGTGCCACCGCCGATGGTCTGGGCTGCCTCGAAGACTTCCACCGACAGCCCTGCCCTTGCCATGACGGCCGCTGCAGAGAGTCCGTTGGGACCGGAGCCTACTACCGCGACATCAGGCACGGGCCCCTGCTTTCCACGGGATCACCGATTCCGAGTGCCGGGCGGGATCCAGCCGGAACCAGTCGGGCGCGTTGGTGAAGGGCCCGCCGTGCGGATCATCAACGTGGTGGCGGCGGATGGGGTCATAGGCGGGGTCGTAGATATCCCACACGATGCGCGCCATGAGGTAGGCCACCGCGGCCATGTGAGCGGCGACAGCGAGGACGTAGTACGGCATGTCCAGGTTGTGTTGGGACGAACCGGAGCTGGTCACCTGTCCAAGGTACATCCAGATCGCGGCCCAGTGCAGGGCTTCGATCCCCTGCCAGACCAGGAAGTCGCGCCACCGCGGCCTGGCGAGGGCAAGCAGCGGGATCAGCCACACGACGTACTGGGGTGAGTAGACCTTGCTGGTGAGGATGAAGGCCGCGACGATCAGGAAAGCGAGCTGCGCCAGGCGGGGGCGGCGGGGAGCGGTCAGCGCAACGGCTGCTATGGCGGCGCACAACAGGACGAACAGTCCGGCTGAAAGTGCGCTGACTCCGTCCGGTGCCAGCCCGGACCAGCCCAGCCTGCCGGCCACCAGGTTGTAGGCGAACCACGGGGAACTGTACCCGGCGCCACGGTCCGCGCTGTATTGGAAAAAATAGACCCAGCCGGACGGGTTGGCCGCTGCGAACGGCAGGTTGACCACCAGCCAGGTGGCGGCGGCACTTCCGGCGGTCACCAGCAACGGCCGCCACCGGCCGGTGCGCATGGCAAGCAGCAGGATGGCCCCGAGGACCAGCAGCGGGTAAAGCTTGGTTGCCGTGGCCAGCCCGATCAGGATGCCGGCTGGCACGGGGCGGTTCTTGGCGAAAAAGTACATGCCCACAGCCAGCAGGCAGGCTGCCCAGAGATCCCAGTTGATGGTTCCGGCAAGGATAATCCCCGGGGCGACCGCCACCATGGCGGCATCCCAGGGACGGCGGCCGGGCATGCGGGCAATTGCCAGGACAGTGACCATGGCCACGGCCGCCAGCAGCACGGCATTGATGTCGAAGTAGGCCAAGGCCCTGGCGTTGGCGTCTCCTCCGGGAACCAGCCAGGCCGTCAGCCCCGCAATTAGGCCGATGAGCACCGGGTATTCAAACTGGCTGCCGCTGCCGAGGATGGGGAAGACCCCTTGTGCCATGCCGCGGTTCCGGAACAGCTCCGGAAAGTCCGAGTAGCACGTGGCGTAGAACTGGGTTGGTGTCTCCCAGCCGTTGACCCGGCAGTAGCCCTTAAGCAGGATGCCCGTCAGGGCGGCCAGTGCCGTCAGGACCACCAGCACACGCTGCACGGTGTAGATCCCGGGGGAGGCAACGCCGGGATCCGCCTTGGTCCCGAGCGGCCCGCCGATCACCTCCGTAAAATTCCGGAGCAGTTTATCGCTGCGGCTTGGCACCACGATTCGGGGCCGTCGTCCACCCTCCGGCGGCTGGGTCTCGTGCATGGAGTCGAGCTTACAGCCGGCCCCTGCGCAAAGCGCGGGGGCCGGCAGTCAGCGCAAGCCGCCGAGCTGCTGGTGCATGAGCACGAAAACTTCGTTTCGATGCTGCTCCAGCAGGTCACTGTTGAATGAGCTGCGTCGCTGCAGGGCGAGGGACAGGAGTCCCAGGATTTTTCGCATCAAGGAAGGCACCTCCTTTCGTTTAATGAGTCACAAAAGTGCATGACGAATTAGCGCCGCTTTTCGGCGCGTAAAAGCGCGGAAAGAAGGCGCGTGAATTCCATGGCGGAAATATGTTGAAATTGCGTAAAAGAACACAATTCCGGGGGACGCCGGCAATGCCGGACAGCAAGCACCTGGCGCGGAGCTTGAACTCTCGCTTGCGCGGACGCGGTTTCAGGCGTCAGCGAAGCGTGGGCTCGGGCAGGTGCTGCTCCGGGGAGTCAGCGCAGGAGGTGCGGCGTACCGGCCGTTATCCCGGGGACTGGCCCTGAGAGGGCGGAGTCCCGGGGAACATGGTTCCGGCTAGCGGCGCCGTGGAGAACCGGGGAGGGCGGCAGACCGCCACCCGGTGCCTACCGTAGCCACGCGCGCAGCACCAGCAAAGGCCGGGAATGCATTGATGGGGGTGTTCCATTCGCCAGTCAAAGTCATCATTTTCCCAACCTCCTTTTCTGCTGTCCGCTGCGTGGTGTGCAATGCGGTCTTGGACCCGGGCAGATTGCCGCGTGGTCAGGAATAAAGCTACCCCAGGAATCCGCGAAAGGCCAGCAATTCCCGGGAAATACGGAAAAGTTTTTATCTAAAGGCGATTCACAGGCCCCAGCGCACAATAGCGGGCGTCTTCTTATCCCAGCCCAGGGTGCACACTTTGGCAGTGCCGAGGATAAAGTGGCGGCCTTCCATGGGCGGCAATTCCAGCCAGCGCGCGGTAAGGATCCGGGAGAAATGACCGTGCGCCACGATCAGCACATTGTCCATCCCGGATTCCAGGATCCGGCCGATGATCTTGTCCGCCCTCGCGGCCACCTCATCTAGGGTTTCACCGTTGGGAACGCCGTGGGTCCAGATCAGGTAGTCGGGATTGTCCTTGCGGATCAGGTCCGAGCTGATGCCTTCGTAGTCCCCGTAGTTCCACTCCACCGCGAGCGGTTCGTGCCGGGCATCCGGGAAACCGGCGAGCTCGGCAGTGCGCCGTGCACGCCGCAGCGGCGAGGTGAGCACCAGGTCGAAGTCGACGCCGTCCAGGACCTTGCGTGCCTCCACGGCCTGCTGTTCGCCTTCCACTGTCAGGGGGAGGTCTGTGAGGCCCGTGTACTGCCCGCTCTTGGACCATTCGGTTTCACCATGGCGGAGGATCCACAGCTGGGGGCGCGGAGCGAAGGCGGGATTGGTCATTTGGACTCCTCAGCGGGTGAAGGTTCGACGTCGGCGGGAGGGGTTCCGGGCTCGGTCCCGGCAGGTGCTGATTCAGGCTGTTCGGCCCACCAGCGGAGCAGGCGCGCCTCGGCCTCGTCCGCGGGCAACGGTCCGTGTTCCATCCGCTCATTAAGGAGGAACTTGTAGGCGCGGCCCACCACGGGGCCCGGTTTGAGGCCCAGCAGCTCCATGATCCGGGCTCCGTCCAGGTCCGGGCGTACTGCGTCCAGGGATTCCTGTTCCCGGAGCGCCGCAATGCGGGACTCAAGGTCGTCGTAAGCGAAGGACAGCCGGTCGGCCTTGCGCTGGTTTCTGGTGGTGACGTCGGACCGGGTAAGCCGGTGCAGCCGTTCCAGCAGCGGGCCTGCGTCGGTGACGTACCGCCGGACAGCCGAGTCGCTCCAGCCGGCATCGCCGTAGCCATAGAAGCGCATGTGGAGTTCCACCAGCCGTGCAACGGCCTTGGTGGTGTCATTGTCGAAGCGCAGCGCCTTCATCCGTTTGGAGGTGAGCTTGGCACCCACCATGTCGTGGTGGCGGAAGCTCACCGCCCCGCCCGGTTCGAACCGGCGCGTCGCCGGCTTGCCGACGTCGTGCATCAACGCCGCGAAGCGCAGCACGAAGTCCGGGCCCGGCACAGGGCCTTCGGCGTCCGTTTCAAGCTCCGCTGCCTGCTCCAACACCTGGAGGGAGTGCTGGTAGACATCCTTGTGCCGGTGGTGCTCATCGGCTTCGAGCCGGAGGGCGGAGACCTCGGGCAGCACATACTCGGCCAGCCCCGTGTCCACCAGGAGGTCCACGCCCACGCGAGGCCGGGCACCGCAGATCAGTTTGACCAGTTCATCCCGCACCCGCTCCGCGGAAATGATCTTGATCCGGTCAGCCATGTGGGTCATGGCCTCGCGGACGTCGTCGCGGACTGAAACCCCCAGCTGCGCGGCGAAGCGGGCCGCCCGCATCATCCTCAACGGGTCATCGGAGAAGGAGGCCTCCGGCGCCCCGGGAGTGGCCAGCAGGGAGGCATGCAGGTCCCGCACCCCGCCGAACGGATCCACCAGTTCCAGGGAAGGCAGTTTCAACGCCATGGCATTGATGGTGAAGTCGCGCCGCAGCAGGTCGTCGGTGAGGGAGGAACCAAACGCCACCACGGGCTTGCGGGAGTCGGGATCGTAGGCCTCGGCCCTGTAGGTGGTGATCTCGATCTGGAAGCCGCCCTTGCGCATGCCGATCGTGCCGAACGCACGCCCGATCTCCCAGAAGTTGTCCGCCCACTTCTTGATCAGCGCCACCGTCTGGTCCGGCGTGGCATCCGTGGTGAAGTCGAGGTCGGGCGAAACCCGGCCAAGGAAAAGGTCGCGCACCGGCCCACCCACAAGGGACAGCTCGTGGCCGGCATCCACGAACCGCTGACCGAGCTCCAGGACCACCGGGTCCACCTTGAAGTCAACGGTGTGGGAATCAATCTTGTGATCTGCATGCGACATAGTTCCTTAAGCTTGGCAGAAACCAGCGGCGCGGCAGTCCAAAAAAGCGTCAAGATCAGCGCTGATTGACGTTCCCGGCCTCAAAGTGCGTCACATCCCGTCCATGTTGGTGTCATGTTCCGGTCATCACGAACGGGCAACAGTCGTTAGAGTGGACTCCATGGCCCATCCAGTACCGAGCGCTCCCGGCAGGAGGACGAACGCACCATTGCCATCGGCAATCGGGGCGCACGTTGCCCCTGCCCAGCAATCGGCACCGGCCTCGCTGCCAACGGTTGAGGAAGTCTCGGCCGGCGGCGTTGTGGTGGACACGTCCGACGCCGAATTGAGGGTTGCGATCATCGCCCGCCTTAATCGCGGCGGACGGTTGGAATGGTGCCTCCCCAAGGGGCATCCGGAGGGCAAGGAAAACAACGAGCAGGCTGCCGTCCGCGAAATTGCCGAGGAAACCGGCATCGAGGGAGACATCCTGGCGCCGTTGGGCAGCATCGACTACTGGTTCACGGTCAGCGGCCACCGGGTCCATAAAACCGTGCACCACTACCTCCTGCGGGCCACCGGCGGCGAGCTCACCATCGAGAACGATCCCGACCAGGAAGCCGTGGATGTGGCCTGGGTGCCCATCCAGGAGTTGGCCCGCAAGCTGTCCTTCCCGAACGAGCGCCGCATCGCGGACCTTGCCCGCGAGGTCCTGCCCGGACACCTCTAAGCCCGGACCCCGCCGTCGTCATTGCGGTGTTACGGGCCGGTGGGTGAGACGATGAACTCGATGTCAGCTACCAACTTTCCTTCCGACCGGTCCGGCCGGCCCGATGATGCCGCACCCGGCGATGCTACCGCCGAGGCGGCAGCACCGGAGACCGCGCAGCCCGCGGCCGCGGGTCCCAGCGAGTCCCGTTCCAGCGCCATCATGGCCGCAGGGACGCTCGTTTCCCGTTTCCTGGGATTCGGCAAGACCTGGATGCTGGGCACCGCCCTGGGCTTGGGCTCGACGGTCAACGACACGTTCATCAACGCCAACAACCTGCCCAACCTGATCTTCCTCCTGGTGGCCGGCGGTGTCTTCAACGCCGTGCTCGTACCGCAGATCATCAAGGCAAGCAAGGCACCGGACAGGGGAGCGGACTACATCAGCCGGCTGCTGACGCTTGCTGTCCTGCTCCTGTTCGGCCTGACGGCGCTGGTAACACTGGCCGCGCCGGGGGTCATCGAGCTGACAACACAGGGGTACTCGCCGCAACAGAAGGCTCTCGCGGTCACGTTCGCGTTCTGGTGCCTGCCGCAGATCTTCTTCTACGGCCTGTACGCCCTGCTCACCCAGGTCCTGAACGCCAACGGCGCGTTTGGCCCAGCCATGTGGGCACCCATCCTGAACAACCTGGTTGCCATCGCCGGCCTGGGAATGTTCATCTGGATCTTCGGGACCAACGAGTTCAGCGGCCACACAATCGACAACTGGGGATCCACGCAGACGCTGCTGGTGGCCGGGTTCTCCACCATCGGCGTGCTATCCCAAACAGCCATCCTGCTGGTACCGGTCTTCCGTCTGAAGCTCGGGCTCCGGCCCCGGTTCGGCTGGCGGGGCGTGGGGCTGGGGCACGCTGCACGGCTGAGCGTATGGACCCTCCTGACGGCCGCCGTCGGGCAGCTGGCCTTCCTCTACGTCATGCGCATCGCCACCATCCCCGGCGCTGAACGCATCCGGTTGCAGGAGGCGGGGGACCCGTCCGCCTCCACCCTCCCCGGCAATGCCGTCCTGGAGGTGGCCAGCCAGCTGTACCTGCTGCCGCACTCGATCATTGCCCTATCGCTGGCCACCGTCCTGTTCAACCGGATGACGCGCGCGTCGCAGGACGGCAACCGTGCGGAGCTTCGTGACGCGCTCTCGCACGGGCTGCGGACCATGGCCGTAGCCACAGTGTTCGGCGCCCTGGCGCTGTTTGCCCTGGCAGGTCCGCTGGGCATGTTCTTCTCCGGCGGCTCGCGCCAGGACGGCGTCATGCTGGCCCAGACGCTCACCATCCTTGCCCTCAGCACCCCCTTCATGAGTGCCAACTTCATGATGTCCCGGGTGTTCTATGCCAACGAGGACGCCCGGACGCCGTTCTACGTGCAGCTGCTGCTCGCCGTTGTCTATGTAGCCGGCGCGTTCGCCATCCAGTTCCTGCCAGTGGGCCAGATCATCTACGCCATCGCCGTCCTTTATATGGTGGGCAACATCCTCTCGGTGGTGATCAGCGCGGTCTTCCTGCGGCGCATGCTGGGCAGCCTGGACGGTCCGCGGATCGCCAACTCGTACATCCGCATGGGGTATGCGGCCCTTGGTTCGGCGTTCGCCGGTTCGGCCGCGCTCTGGCTGATGGGCAGCTACAACCCTGATGGTTTCGCCTGGAGCGGCCGCCTGCAGGCCCTGCTTACGGTCGCCGTGGCAGGGCCGGTCATGCTCGCCGTCTACTTCGTCCTCCTCCGGCTGTTCCGGGTCACCGAACTGGGCGATATGCTCCGGCCGCTGCTGGGCCGGCTGGGCCGCGGGGACCAAGCCCCCGCTGCCGAAACCGGGGACGCGCCGTCGTCCGCTCCCGCCACAGATTCCTCCGGGCACCGTCCTGAACGGGCCACCACCTCCGTGGACACCGGCCTCATCCCACGGATTTCCGGCGAGTTCGATGCCGTCTCCTTCCGGGCGGGCCCGGATCCGGAGCGCGGGGTGCGCCGCCAGGACGTGCACGACGACGGCAGGCGGCAGGAGCCGGCGGCAGAGTACCTGCCCGGTGAGGAGCAGCCCGCCACGGCGCGTGGGGGCCTGCTCAGCGAACAGATTCCCCTTCCGGGCCGCCGGACGTACCAGGGGAAGGCCGGCGAGAACCCTTACTTCAAGAACCGCCGCCCACGGAAAAAGTGATGCCGTTGCGGTCTGGCGCCGGTCTTCTCCACGGCCGTCCGGGGCTGATCGGCTAGGATCGAACAGGTACAGGGGTAGTTGCATTCAGGGTTCGGCCGTGCGCGGCGCCTGAACGGCGGTTGCGTCATTGAGGCCGGCAATCCCGGACAGTCTAGGAGGAACACGTGTCCAACCCGATCGATGTCGGATCAGTACTGGGTGGCCGTTACAAGGTCACAGCCACGGTATTGGCCTCCCACGACCACGATCTGGTGCTGGACGGCGTGGACCAGGTCCTCAACCGGCCGGTCAGCATCCTGGTGGCGGGCCCGGAAAACACCGAGCAGGTTGCCCAGAGCGCCCGCGAAGTGGCCACCGGCGAACGTCCCGGCACGGTACAGGTTCTGGACCTCGGCGTTACCGAAGACACCACCTACCTCATCACCAACCACACCTCCGCCGCAGACCTCCTGGACCTTGTGGTGGCATCCAACCCGCCCTACGTCGAACCGTTCTTCACGGACACGCTGGGCAGTGAGATCTTCGGCCAGGCCCGTTCCCACGAACCCGAGCCCTACGACGAGGAAGACAACGTCGACGCCGGGTACATCAACTACGCCGACTCGCACCCGAGCCAGGTTGATCCTTATCCTTCCGCGCCGGCCGCACCGCCCAGGCCCCCGGTCCGGCCTGCAGGCCAGGCTCCCGCGGTACCTCCGGCTTCAGGCCGCACTGGTGCCGCAAGTGCAGCAGCCGCCGGTGCGGCAGGTGCTGCAGCAGCAGCCGGTGCCGCCGCGGCGGCTCGACGACCCGCCAATGTGGATCCCGATGCCACTGCCGCCCAGCCCGTACAGCCTGCAGCCGAGCACGGCGGCTTCAAGCCGGCAAACACTGAGGATACGGACACCGGTCCAACCGACACCACCCAGGCACACCCCCAGCAGTCCGCTTCGGACGCCAAGCCGAAGGTTTCCCTGTGGTCTGATGACGACTACGCCCAATCGGCCGACGAGGACTATCACCAGGACAGCGACGCCCCCCAAGAGCCCCGCAGCGGCAGCGGCAGGTCCGCCCTGTTTGCCCGTGCGGCGGCCCCGGCGGCTGCCGGTACCGCATTTGCCGATCAGGACGACGACGACCGTGATGAGTCCGACAACCAGCCACGTTCCATGCGCTGGTTGGTTGGCGGCCTCCTGGCCGTTGTGCTGATTGCAGGCCTGATCTTCGCCGTCACCAACCTTGGCAGCCTCTTCACCCCAGGGCAGCCCCAGGCCAAGTCGACTCCGCCCGCCAGCACCAGCGCACCCCAGGCGTCCGCGCCGGCCACCCAGGCGGCCCCGTCAGCGCCGCCGGCGGTGCCGCCCGCTATTGAAAGTGTGACCCGGCAGGGGAACTTCGACTTTGCTGCGACATTCGATGGCGACCTGGTCAAGGCTTACGACGGCAACAACGCCAGCTACTGGTCCGATATGGAATTCGCCACGGAGAACTGGGGCGGCCTGGCCCCGCAGGGCGTTCCGCTGGTGGTAAAGCTGAAGAGCAAGGCCACGGTTTCTTCCGTCACACTCTCCCAGCTCGGCGGATCCGGCGGCAACATCACCGTTTACACCAACGACCAGCCATCCCTGGATGGAGCCAAGTCCGTTGGCACCAGCAGTTTCACGTCCACGGACCTGAACATGCCCCTTTCCGAGCCGGTCCAGGCGCAATACGTGATTGTTTCCATCAATTCGCTTCCCAAGCTGGCGGCCCCGAAGACCCGGTACGGTTACGGTCTCCGCCTGGCGGAAATCAAGGTCCAGTAGGCCGCCTCGACGCCGCGGCTGTTACAGCCGCGACAGGCGCCCCGTGCGGGGAATGTACTCTGGAAAGAGCGCCCTGCGAAGGCTAGTCCTGTACCTTTTGCGGTGGTTCACCTTGTCCGGGCGCTGGAATATTCAGCACGCGGGCACGGTTGTGCCATGTGGCCGGCCTCCAAGGGGAGGCGAGTCGAACAAGGAAGAGGTTCACGTTCCAGTGACCATCGCAGAAAACACGGCGTCCGACGTACGTGATGTCATCATCGTGGGCTCGGGCCCGGCAGGTTACACGGCAGCCGTGTACACCGCACGGGCAAACCTCAAGCCCCTGCTGCTCGCAGGTTCAGTGACTGCAGGCGGCGAGTTGATGAACACCACGGACGTGGAAAACTACCCCGGCTTCCCTGAAGGAATCATGGGGCCGGACCTGATGGAAAACTTTGAGAAGCAAGCCGCCAGGTTTGGAACTGAAATCCAGTTTGAGGATGTGACCGGGCTCGACCTCAGCGGACCGGTGAAGACAGTCACCATCGGCACGGGGGAGACCTTCAGGGCGAAGGCTGTCATCCTTTCCACCGGATCGGCGTACAGGGAACTCGGGCTCCCCAATGAAAAGCGCCTGTCCGGCCATGGAGTCAGCTGGTGCGCAACCTGCGATGGTTTCTTTTTCAAGGACCAGGACATTGCCGTCATTGGCGGCGGCGACTCCGCAATGGAGGAAGCCCTCTTCCTCACAAAGTTTGCGAAATCTGTAACGGTTGTACACCGCCGTGATTCGCTCAAGGCTTCCAAGATCATGGCGGACCGTGCACTCGCCCACGAGAAGATTTCCTTTGCGTGGAACAGCACCGTGGACGATGTCCTCGGGGAGGACAAAGTCACCGGACTGCGGTTGAAGAATCTGCTGGACGGATCCGTGTCTGAGCTTGCCGTTACGGGTGTCTTTGTAGCCATCGGCAACGATCCCCGGACCGATCTCGTTAAAGACGTCCTGGCGTTGACGCCCGAGGGCACCATCGCCGTGGAGGGCCGGAGTTCCAGGACAAGCGTCCCGGGTGTGTTCGCGGCCGGCGACGTTGTTGACCCGACCTACCGCCAGGCAATTACTGCTTCCGGTTCCGGATGTGTTGCGGCTATTGACGTCGAACACTATCTGGCCGATCTGCCCGCCTAATCCGCGCCACTGTTATCCGAAGAGAAAGACAAGGTTATGAGCAACGCAAAAGATGTAACTGACGCAAGTTTCGGCACTGACGTTCTGTCCTCCGAAAAGCCCGTCATCGTCGACTTCTGGGCTGAGTGGTGCGGTCCCTGCCGTAAGCTTGGCCCGATCCTCGACGAGATCTCGGTCGAGTACAGCGAGAAGGTCGACGTCGTCAAGGTAAACGTGGATGACAACCCGGCAATTGCTGCCGAATACGGCATCACCTCAATCCCCGCCGTCTATCTGTTCCAGGGCGGCGAAGTGAAGAGCACGGTTATCGGTGCAAAGCCGAAGCAGTTCTTTGAGAAGGAATTCTCTGACGTTCTCTCCTGAGTTGCAGGCCTAATGGGTCTGACCTGAAGTTATTTGAAAGTGGCTCCCGTCGCCTGGCGGGGGCCACTTTTCTATGTGTTCCCTGCTGTTCTTCGGTAGCAATTTCATAAGTTCAAGATTTCAGCGCTGCATGGATAACAGCTGCCGGTACCGGACAGGTGCGTTTCACGTGAAACACTCTTCGCCCATTTTCCATCTCGCTCGGCCAACCACAGGGTTCAATACCAATTAGTGCGGCCACACTCCTTGGCTATACCGGTGAGACTTAGACCCTAGGTGCGGCATGGTGTCTACCCCGAATCTGATATTTTCGGCTAGCTGCATACCTCGCCGGCGCCCTACTTCGTAGCGTCGGACTTTGACTCCAGTTGTCCACTGCCCACGATCTGCCGTCGAAATATGCCGGTGCGCATCCTGGTAGGCACCGAACAACGTACCGGGAAGCGCACCGATGTCCGGCGAGGCGTAAGCATGTTTCACGTGAAACACTGCTGACGATGTCACGCTGGGAGCAGACAATGTACGCTCAAGCGGTCTGGCGTCCACCTGTGATCACCCAGCTAACTGGGAAGCCTCTCTTGGGATGATTTCAACCGGCCAAACAGCTTACCCTTCTGGGCCAATCCCGGTCACAGACAGTGTGGTGTACCGGTGGCAGTGAGCTAATCCAGCGGCTCACGATAAGCGAGCGGGACCAGGAAGCCGACTTCCGCCTTCTGAGCGTCTGCGATCTAATGTCTACCAGTCGAGCAGAGGACCATCACTCCCATTAGCGATCAACGACTCTTACACGAACCCACAGAACGAGAGTCCACTCCGTTTCACGAGGAATGGTCTGAATGCATCACACCTCTACGCAAGCCCTCTGAAGAGGAAAATGTCCAACCAAGCCCATGGCCATCGTCCCTGCATAGATGCCCCGGGGTAATCCACGCAGATGTCACGCGCCCAGGAGAGGGGAGTTCTGAAGATGTCAGCCCTCCCGGTCCAGCGTGCCTGCCTACACAGCCGTGTGAAGGCGCACACCAGATCCGGTATTTGATGTCGTCCATAACGTGCCCTGAGTCAGTAGAGTCAACCATCCACACTGCCCCTGATGCGCAGGCTGACCGGGACCCCGAACGAGGCTTCGCACCATCAGCCCAGTGCCAGGGGACTGGCTCTGCGGCCTGCCCGATGTAACGCGCCTAGGAACGCACTGCCACTCCAGCTATCTGGATCGGCATCGGGCGTAGGAGATCCTCTGGTTCGTCGTGATTGGTCCCCATTTCACGCCGCATACTCCTACACGACCTTTCATGCTGCGCCTTCAGAACTCCCGTGAAGCCGTCGACGCCCGCCCGAAGTGGAGGTTCGGTTCGATGTTTCACGTGAAACAAGAACCCGCACAGATGACCGCTAGAAATTGGTAGGGGACAGCAAGGATCAGTACGCCACTGCACGCTGACGACTCGTGTGCGAGCTGGAAGATCCAGGACCTATCGGTGGTGAACACCAAGAATATCTGCAACAGGTAAGCGAGGGGGGGCACCGCTCCTGGGAGGCCTGGCAGGTCCCCGTGAATCGGGGAGCGTAAAGGTATGCGCCGCCAAATGGGTCCCGGACCGTGCAATGGAAACTCGGACATGTCATGGGCCTCGAACTGGCTTCGGATTCGCGATCCTACGCATCAGACCGAACGCTCCAGCACCTCCGCCGAGAGCTTCTAGCCTGACCGCGATCCCATACTTGGTCTGCCGACCGTGCGCATACTCACATGTTATCCACAGCAGCCACGTCAAGTTATGCACAGCAATATCCACAGGCATGCCAAGCGTCTACCGAGGGTCACGGTGGATTCTCCAGAACCAATTCGACATCTACGGCGATCAGGCCAACGCCGGGACAGCGACTGGGCGGGAGTGAGGGCGGACAGTCTGGACGCAGGTCAACTCTTCAGACGCTGAAAATCGCGTCTATTCAACTAAAAATTGTCTACTTGTCTCAATTGGAAAGTACCTCAGGATGTTTCACGTGAAACACCGTGAGTAAGGATAGTCTTGTAGGGCGCTCCGTCGTCCAGTGAGTAACTACCCTGCGCTCCAAGAGGCAGGCGAGATGAGCCCGGCCTGTGGGGCGGGGAGTCAACTTATTCACAAAGTTATCCACAGGAATATCCACCGCAGTCCGATGCCTGCGTCCGGCTATTGGGTCCCTTCTGGGATCGGTCATTCCGGACAGCATGCGCCTACAGCCAGCTCGAGCTGGAACCGTACTGCCGAGCTCGGCGGGCGTTCCCGGTGCAACACCGCTGCTCCAGACGCTGGTGGCTGCCCATTTCGCGTGCCGTCCAACAGCAGCTTGGACCCCCACGGACCCCAGGTACACGCCGTACAAATCGAACCGTGACCACGTCAACTGCGCCAGAATCCGTGTTTGGCGCGAGCAGGCCCACCACCTTCTTGGATACCATGCAGAACCCGCCGGTCTGAATTTCCGACCAAGATGCCCATTGGCTGCCAACGACCAGTTGTGGCCCTCTCTGGTGTCAGCAGATGAGGTTCGTCCGCATGTCCATTTACCCTCGGGTCATAGCAATGGAGGGTCATTCAACCAGTCATCGAAATTTCCCCGCGGGATCGGGGCGTCACATATTC
Organism: Pseudarthrobacter sp. efr-133-R2A-89; assembly: GCF_030209315.1. Lineage (NCBI taxonomy): Bacteria > Bacillati > Actinomycetota > Actinomycetes > Micrococcales > Micrococcaceae > Pseudarthrobacter > Pseudarthrobacter sp. efr-133-R2A-89. Next base: position 227,124 of record NZ_JARVSE010000002.1, read on the forward strand.
CGTATTCCGTATTCCGCGCAAGCATCCCGTCACCGAAAGGGCGGCTCATCGTTGGGAGAGGAGGTGGTCCCTGGGCAGCCCGGCAAGAGCCAGGATGGTACTTTAGGCAGGTCCGATCATCGCCCACGCGATGCCAGGCTTAGGCTACGCATGTCTGACCTCGAGCGAACTCAATATCAGAGGCCAACGGTAAGTGCCGCTCTTCGACACTGCGGGCCATGCGCCGCCGAATCTCTGCGTCTGATATCCGCGGTGCACCATGCTCAGTAGGCTGCGATGGCGAAGATGGGGGAGCGGCTACTGCTCCTCAAGAGTAAGCGGGGAACCCATGGGGGGACCGAGTGCTCGGGGGAGTCCCCTCACAAGTCTACGAGAAGTAGGGAACAGCTCAGGTAGACCCGTCCCGCCAAATGAACTGGAAGACGGACGAGGCATCACCACCCACCTCGCCGCCAACGTCTGCTGAGCCTCAATCAGGCACACCCGCAGAGCCGCGTTGTGATGGACGCTCATCGTTTTCTGTCTCGCACTAACCTGCATTTGCGTCGCAAGTGAAATAGACATGGACCAAGCCCTGTTTCACGTGAAACAGGGCTTGCTCTGCTAGAAGCACCGGTCCGCGGTGAGTTGTTTCACGTGAAACAGCGACTGCAATGAGCGCGGCCAGCAACACAGGGCACACCATCTCTCCGCACCCAACAGTGGTCCCACTCAGGCACACCCCAATAATCCGTCAATCGTTCAGAAAAGCACCTTCGAGCAGTATTTGATCTCCGATATCTAGAGGCGGGCCGCACCACCAGTTCACGAATCTCGTCCATGTTGCAAGCGTAGATATTGCCAGAGAGCTGACTAAAGGTAGGAATCAGAGACCTGCGACCTGCTGGTTCAAAGCCCAAGACAGGAAAACACTGATACATCGAGCATGGCCCGCCTAGGCCAAGACCGGTTTGCCAACCACCGATTGAGGTGGGGACAACGTCCGACTGCCAGCTGGTGACACCTCCAATGCTGCTTATACGATGACGTTGTTCGTACAAGCAGCGCACGGGAACCGCAGAAATGGCGCGGTGCCTGGTTTCGGATATGACCTTTTTGTCGAATATGAAAAACCACAAGCGCAGACGGCAGTGTCGAAGATTTGTACTCGAAAATGATCAACAGCTGACGTTATTCATCGCAGTGGATTTCGGGCCGCACAGGGCAAAATGCTCCCGCGTACCCGGGGAATTTTCATCCTGGGCCGGAAGCACTTTTGGGGCCAATAATCGGAAACACTCCAAGATAACTTGCACCCAAAGTAGTGCGACGAAACTCCAAAAAGCGCTAATCGCCGATCCCGTTTCACGTGAAACAACGGACCGGACCGCGTCGCCAATAGAGGCCTGGCCCGTTTCAACTCGCCTCCGGCTAAACATTCCTACGCTCCAGCGTCCGCAAGGCACCTGCACAATCTCCAAGAAGACCGCCCGGAGGCAGCAGAAGAGCCGCTGACGGGCTGCGGCCAGCGTCAAGCGCTTCCTATGGTGGCCCGGCGCGTCGAGGCCACAGGGACCGCCTTCGCGGGCGTACCAAAGAGCGCAGGTGTACTAAAGCGATGGTTTGACTATTTGCGAGGAAATGATCCCTTACAAGCCACGAAAGCCGGTAAAGTGCCACACCTACGCCCTCAGCGCGCACGGAAGGCGTGCAGCCCGACAAAATACCCGCGCTGCACGTCGAAAAACGTGCCTAAACCACATCAAACTGGAGGACTAGACAATTCTTCGCAGCGGGAGGAAATATGCAGGTAGACGAATACGCACCAAGACACCTCCCAACCGAACCCATCCTCTACCGCTTCAGAAAATTCGCTTCCAGGGACCCAGTACTGCGGGCCAGCCGATGAACGTAAAGTCCCGGAAATGAAAAGAGGCCCGATTCGCAGTGAATCGGGCCCCTTTAGAATTCAGTAACTGGAAGCGCTAGTTGGTTGCTCCCGGCGCGAGCACATCCATAATTCGGTTGAGGTCCTCAACGCTGGCGAACTCAATGCTGACCTTACCCTTTCGAACACCAAGGGAAATCTTCACATTGGTGTCCAAGCGGTCCGAAAGCGATGACGCCAAGTAGTCCAGCCGCTCATGCCTCGCCCCGGGACGGGGGATGTTGTTCTTCGCAGGTTTAGCGGGATCCTGGTAGAGCGTGACTGCTTCTTCGGTGGCGCGCACGGACATGCCCTCGGCCACGATCTTCTGGGCGAGCCGTTCCATGGCAGCTGCATCCGGCAGCGAGAGAAGGGCGCGGGCGTGGCCGGCCGACAGGACACCGGCGGCTACGCGGCGCTGCACGAGCGGAGGAAGCTTCAACAAGCGGAGCGTGTTCGACACCTGCGGACGGGAACGGCCAATCCGGTCAGCGAGCTGCTCGTGGGTGGTACCGAAGTCCTCAAGCAGCTGCTGGTATGCCGCCGCCTCTTCCAACGGATTCAGCTGGCTGCGGTGCAGGTTCTCCAGGAGGGCATCGCGAAGCAGGTCATCATCGGTGGTGTCGCGGATGATGGCGGGGATGGTTTCAAGCCCCGCGGCCTGGACAGCCCGCCAACGGCGCTCACCCATGACCAGTTCATAGGGTTCGCTACCAGATTCGGTTGAAGTACGGACAACAATTGGCTGGAGGACGCCGATTTCGCGAACGGAGTGAACAAGTTCGGCCATGTCGTCTTCGTCGAAGACATTTCGGGGCTGCTTACGGTTGGGGTGGATGTCGCCCACCGGCAATTCGGCGAATCGGGCGCCGGGCACCTCAACCAGCTCAACACCGGAGTCCGGGACTACTGATTCTTGTACGGTATCAGCTGTCGCGGCAACAACCGGCTGGGTTGCCTCAGCTGATGCCGCTGCGGGGGCGGGCTCATCCGCAGCCTTCGAGCGCGAGGCCGGCGCCTTCCTGGCGGGGACCTTCTTGTCAGCTGCCCCGTTGGCAGCCGCTGTCGCAGTAGCGGGCTTGTCGCTGGCTGCCGCCTTTGCGGAGGTTGTCTTCGCTGCAGAACTCCGGGCCGAGGGAGCCTGGCCTTCTTTTTCTTGAGCCCTGGCTGCAGCCGGCGGTGCAGGTTGCTCTACGGGCTCGGTCTTCTTCCTGCCTTCCGGAAAGAACAAGTCCACTGGCCGCGATACCGCTGCGCCGTTGGCAGAACCATTGGCTGCGGCGGAACTTGGAATCAGCGCGCCAAGACCGCGGCCTAAGCCCCGTCGCTTATCGCTCATGGGTAAATCCCTCCAGTGGTGAAGCCAGGATGACCCGGGCCTCCATGCGTTGCGGTATTGAAGATTCTAGCGTTCCGCTATTTCAGCGGCGGCTTCCAGGTAGGACAGGGCACCACTCGAGGACGGGTCGTAGGTCATGACCGTCTGCTGGTAGCTGGGAGCTTCAGAGATCCGCACCGAGCGGGGAACAACAGCGGAGAGCACCTGTTCAGGGAAATGCTGGCGTACTTCGGCAGCAACCTGGGCGGCGAGGTTGGTCCGGCCGTCATACATGGTGAGCAGGATCGTTGAAACAACGAGGTCCGCGTTGAGATGCTTCTGGATCATCTCGATGTTCTTGAGGAGCTGGCTGAGGCCTTCCAGGGCGTAGTACTCGCATTGGATAGGAATCAACACTTCACTGGCCGCGCAGAAGGCGTTGACCGTCAGGAGGCCAAGGCTGGGCGGGCAATCGATAAAAACGTAGTCGAGGCGCTCTTCGCCGTTCTTTTCGCGGGTCTTGGCGTAAACGTCGATAGCGCGCCGCAGCCGCTGTTCCCGGGCAACCAGGGAGACGAGCTCGATCTCGGCACCGGCCAGATGGATTGTGGCCGGAGCGCAGATCAGCTTCCCGATATCCGGGCACGGGGCAACAACATCCGCCAGCGGGATGTCGTTGATCAGGACATCGTAGATGCTGTCCACATCGGCGTGGTGTTCAATGCCGAGGGCGGTGGAGGCGTTTCCTTGGGGATCGATATCGATGACCAGGACGTTGAGCCCGGCGGCCGCAAGGGCTGCGGCAATGTTCACGGTCGTCGTGGTCTTGCCCACGCCGCCCTTCTGGTTGGAGACGGTGAAGATCCGGGTCTGCTCCGGACGCGGGAGCTGGCGCCCCATCAGGCGTTCCCGGCGCTTGGTCTCGTGTGCGAGCTCGCGGGCGATAGGACTCGAATCGTCAATGGCATCGATCACGTTCGACCTACCGGAAGAGGTTGTTTCACGTGAAACTGCGCTTCCAACGGCACTGGTGGCCGGCCGTGGATGGGTTCCGCCCCGGGCCGGGGCCATTCCCAAACCGGCCAACCCGGACCCAGCGACGGAACGTGCCGACCCCAGGGACACAAACGGCGGGATCCGTTGTGCGGAGGCTTCACTACTCGTCACTGGGGCACACTCACTCTCGTTCAGCCAATTTTGCTGCCGTTGTCTAGCCTAACTGCTCCACCCGTCTGACCACCGTCAGTGGGCCCACTTTAGGACTTCTTTTGGGACTTGTTCACTACGATGCGCACCACAGTGGTGGGCTCCTCAAGGAGGTTGTCACCCACGGTGACCACCGATGTCTGCACACCGCCAAGCTTGCGGATGACCTTGGCGGCCTTTTCGATCTCTTCCCCGGCGCTGCGGCCCTTGATGGCCACCACTTCACCGTGTCCGGCGAGGAGTGGAATGGTCAGGCCTGCGAGGTTCGTCAGGGCTGAGACGGCACGGGCCGTCACGACGTCGGCGTCCACCTGGCCCACAGCCAGCTCGGCCCGGGTACGCATGACGGTGACGTTGTCCAGGCCGAGGTCGTCCACCACTTCCTGGAGCCAGATGACCCTTCGTTCGAGGGGTTCGATGAGCGTCAGTTCGAGGTCGGGGCGGGCAATGGCAAGGCACAGGCCCGGCAGGCCGGCCCCGCTTCCGACGTCGGCAACGTGGCTTCCCTGGGGGATCTCACTTTCGATGACCGCGCAATTGAGTACGTGGCGGCTCCACAGACGGGGAACCTCGCGGGGCCCGATCAGCCCGCGCTCGGTCCCGGACGTGGCCAGGTGCTCAACATAGCGTTTGGCCAGGTCCAGGCGGTCCCCGAAAATCTTCTCAGCAGCCCGAAGCTCTGCTGCCGTGATATCAACCATGGTTATCGTGCTGGCATTCTCTAGTCTGCGGAAACAACAATGTGGCGTCCGGAGCCCTCGCCCTCGGATTCGCTGACCAATCCAAGGTCAGCCACGGCGTCGTGCACGATCTTGCGCTCATAGGCACTCATCGGCTCAAGGGCAACCGGCTTGCCGGTCTCCTTGACGGATGCTGCCGCGTCTTCGGCAATCTTCTGCAAGTGGCCGGTACGTTCCTGGCGGTAGCCATTGATGTCCAGCACAAGCCGTGAACGGTTCTCCGTAGCCGAGAGTACAGCCAACCGGGTGAGTTCCTGGAGAGCCTCAAGCACCTCGCCGTCTTCTCCTACCAGGCCTTCGAGGCCCTCGGATTCTTCCTCCGCGACGATGGAGATGTAGGTGCGGCCGTTGCGGACCTCGATGTCGATGTCACCGTCGATGTCGGCGATGTCGAGCAGTTCCTCCAGGTAGTCTGCGGCGACGTCGCCCTCTTCTTCGAGGCGGCTGGCCGCAGAAGCCTTGGTGGGGGACCCGTCCTGGTTCACGGACTCGTCCTGGTCTGCAATCTCTTCGGCAAGGACGTGCTCTGTGCTCTCGGCTGACATTACTTCTTCTTCCTGTTCTTACGCTGGGGCTGGACGCGCTGTCCCTTGGCTTCGACGGCGGCAGCCGCGGCGGCGTCGGCTGCTTCATCCCGCTTGCCGGTGAGGACGGACAAGGCGGGCAGGCCCTTGGCGGCGCGGCGTTCGGCGAGGGCCTTGGCAGCGGGGGATCCCGGCGTCGGCATGCGACGGATCACAAAGAACTGCTGGCCCATGGTCCAGAGGTTGGTGGTGGTCCAGTAGATCAGGACGCCGATGGGGAAGTTGATGCCACCCACGCCGAAGACCACCGGCAGGATGTAAAGCATCATCTTCTGCTGCCGCATGAAGGGGCTGGCCATGGCTTCTTCAGACATGTTCTTGGCCATGATCTGCTTCTGGGTGATGAACTGGGACGCCGTCATGGCCAGGATCATCACGATCGAGAGCACCACCACGGCTGTGTTCCCGGCACCGCCGTGCAGCAGGGCGGCGGACAGCGGCGCACCGAAAATGCTGGAGGCATCGAACTCCACCACCTGTTCGTGGCTCATCGCACCGATGCCGGCTCCCTGGTCCTTGGCCTGGGAAATGCCCGAAAGCACCTGGAACAGTGCGAAGAAGAAGGGCATCTGGATGAGCATGGGAAGGCAGGCGGAGAACGGGTTGGTGCCGTGCTTCTTGTACATGGCCATCTGTTCCTGGGCCATGGCCTGGCGGGACAGCTGGTCGGTTTTACCCTTGTACTTCTCCTGCAGCTTCTTCAGGTCCGGCTGCAGCAACTGCATGCCGCGCTGGGCCTTGATCTGCTTGACGAATACCGGGATCAGCGCGGCACGAATCACCAGCACCAGCCCGATGATGGCCAACGTCCAGGTCCAGCCGTTCGCGGCGGGCATGCCGATGCTGCTCAGCCCGTCGTGGAACGCCACCATGATGAACGAAACCAGCCACTTGAACGGGCCGATTATTGCTCCAAAGATGTCCATACTTATCCCTATTCGTCAGGCCGCACTGCGGCCTTCTTCATCAGTCCGAGCAACCAGGTACTTGTCCGGATTGTTCAGCACAACAATTGTGGGGGTTCGGCCCGCAGGCCATTCCCGGCCGCCGGCGGGGACGTGGTCCACTCCGCCGGCATTCCATGGGTGGCAGTGGCCAAGGCGCCGGACTGCGAGCCAGCTTCCCTTGACAGCGCCGTGGACGGTGACCGCTTCAAGGGCATAGGCCGAGCATGAAGGGAAGAATCGGCAGACGGGGCCGTACAAGGGAGACACCACCTTGCGGTAGGCCATCAGCAAAAGAATGAGGATGTTCCGGGGCAGGTTCCAGAGGAACTTTGCGACGGCGGCAGTCACGTCGCGGAAACGGGCGACGGCGGCAGTGGTGCTAGGCACGCGTTGTCCCCTCCCGTGTTGTACCGGCCGAACCTTTTGCGGCAGGCCGTGGCGGCCGTCCGGCCAGCCGGTTCTGCGTTGTTTCCAGTGCTGCGTTGTAATCCGCCAGCAGTTGATCCCAACTGGCAGACGCGGAGGCGGGGAGTGCCCGCACCACGATGGCGAGTCCAGTTGCATGTTCGCTCAGTGAGGCGGCAGCCGCTTCCCTCAGTCTCCTCTTAACGAGGTTCCTGACCACGGCGTTCCCTACACTCTTGGAAACAATGAACCCGATCCGGCTGGGTTCGTCGGCAGCGATGGCTGCCGCATATAACACTACGTTCCGGCGTCCATTGCGGACACCGGAACGTACGGTTATTGAAAAATCGGTTGCAGTCCTCAGGCGGTTGCGGGCGGCCAGCACCTTAAACTCGCAAAGGGATGTCTACCGACAAGTCAGTTGTTTAGGCCGAAAGCTCGGTACGGCCCTTGCCACGACGGGCTGCCAGGATGGCGCGGCCGGCACGGGTACGCATACGAAGGCGGAAGCCGTGCTTCTTGGCTCGACGGCGGTTATTCGGCTGAAAAGTCCGCTTGCTCACGTTAGTTACTCCAGTGGATCAAAGGTGCGCCCACCCGATCAATATGGGGAAGAACTGGCCGACGCTAAGTTTTGTATATGCACGCTTCCCCCGGCTGTCCAAGCGCACTGCGCCTGGAAGTTCAGATGGGGCCAAAAAGCGGACACAAAGGACTTCACAACGTTAGGGCAATTTGAGGGCCGGAGTCAAACCGGGAAGCCCCTGGGGTGCTATCCCCAGCTGTGCCTAAGTATCCCCAACAGGCTGTGGATGAAGTGGCTCACGGGGGCCTCCCGGGAACCACAACCGTGTAATTATCCACAGCCGGATAGCCAGCTATCTTCTAGGCTTTTGATCCCCTAGAGTGTCCCAGTAGCCGATTATCCACGGGCTGTGCATAACCCTGTGGATTAAGTTGGGCCAGCATCCTGGTTCCGGACTTGGCTGCAGGCAATGCAGGCATAGCAAGTTTTGAGGGAACCGATTGATGACAGTAGACGAAGCCAACCACGCCAATACTGTCGGAAGTTCCTGGCGCCGGGTTGTCAGCCTGCTGGAACAGGACCACCGTGTTTCACCGCGCCAGCGGGGGTTCGTCATCCTCGCCCAAGCCCAAGGCCTGATCGGCTCCACCCTCCTGGTGGCCGTCCCCAACGAACTCACCCGGGAAGTGCTCCAGACCCAGGTCAAGGACGCCCTGGACGACGCTCTGCACAATGTCTTCTCCGAGGACATCCGCTGCGCCATCGACGTCGACACCGATCTGGTGCCCATCCACGAAGAGCCCGAGCCCGTCGTCGAACCTGCGTTCGCACCGGACCAGCTGATCGAACAAAAGCCGCAGCCCATGCTGCCCAGCACATCGCATGAGTTCGGCCGGCTGAATCCCAAGTACGTCTTCGACACGTTCGTGATTGGTTCCTCCAACCGCTTTGCCCACGCAGCCGCCGTCGCCGTTGCCGAGGCACCCGCCAAGGCCTACAATCCGCTGTTCATCTACGGCGACTCCGGCCTCGGCAAAACGCACCTCCTGCACGCCATCGGGCACTACGCCCGCCGGCTCTACAGCGGCATCCGGGTCCGGTATGTCAACTCCGAAGAGTTCACCAACGACTTCATCAACTCCATCCGGGACGACGAAGGCGCCAGCTTCAAAACCACCTACCGCAACGTGGACGTTCTGTTGATCGACGACATCCAGTTCCTGGCCGGCAAGGACCGGACGCTGGAGGAGTTCTTCCACACGTTCAACTCACTGCACAACAACAACAAGCAGGTGGTCATCACCTCGGACCAGCCGCCCAAGCTGCTCGCCGGATTCGAAGACCGGATGAAGTCGCGGTTCGAGTGGGGACTCCTGACGGACATCCAGCCGCCGGAACTTGAAACGCGTATCGCGATCTTGCGGAAGAAGGCACTCAGCGAGGGACTGTCGGCACCTGATGACGCCCTGGAGTACATCGCGTCGAAGATTTCCAGCAACATCCGCGAGCTTGAGGGTGCGCTGATCCGCGTCACCGCCTTCGCCAGCCTGAACCGCCAACCGGTGGACGTTGCGCTGGCGGAAATGGTGCTCAAGGACCTGATCACTGACGACGGTGCGCAGGAAATCACCTCAGCGCAGATCCTCCAGCAGACCGCTGACTACTTCAAGCTCAGCATGGAAGAGCTCTGCAGCAAGTCCCGCACCCGAACCCTGGTCACCGCACGCCAGATCGCCATGTACCTCTGCCGGGAACTGACGGACATGTCGCTCCCCAAGATCGGCCAGGAACTCGGCGGCCGCGACCACACCACGGTGATCCATGCCGACCGCAAGATCCGTGAGCTGATGGCCGAACGCCGTGTGATTTACAACCAGGTGACGGAACTGACCAACCGGATCAAGCAGCAACAGCGCGACTCCTGAATCCACACCTGGCCACGCACTCTATACCTTATTAACAGGGGCATGTGGATAAGCCTGTGGATACTTAAGGGGACAAGCGCGCTTAATGGGCTTAAAACCCTTAAGGCGTCTGTGGATCATCAAAATCGGCCCTTTGGGTTGTCCCCATCCACACCCTGTTTAAAACCCAGGTAACGCACAGTCCGTGAACAGGGCTTAACCCCGGAAACGTGGGTCAGGATCGGGTTATCCACAGTTTCCACAGCAGTTATTAACACTACGAATCCCAAAAAATTGAATTCCCTCAAACAACAAGATCCATCCGCACCTCCACGGGGCGGGCCCTCCGGCCCCTGGAAGGGCCGGGCCGGGTGCTTGGGGATGGGTTAATCGCGGATCTTCCGGCTAAGCTGTCAGCAGCGCTCCCATCCCCGGGTTTTGTGTGGTTTCCGTCTGCACGGACCATGCACCGGCCGCGGCGCGCACAACATCTTCCGGAGTTTCACTGCGAAGTTCCCGGGTTTACATGGCAGCAGCAATGAAAGGCGGCACCCTTCCGTGAAGTTCAGAGTCGATCGGGACGTCCTGGCCGAAGCCGTCACCTGGACAGCCCGCTCGTTGTCTCCGCGGCCGCCGGTCCCCGTCCTTTCCGGCCTGCTCCTGAAAGCCGAAGCGGGAACAGTCAGCCTCTCGAGCTTTGACTACGAAACCTCCGCGCGGCTGGAAATTGCCGCCGATATCAGGGACGAAGGAACCATCCTGGTTTCCGGCCGGCTCCTTGCGGATATCTGCCGCAGCCTGCCCTCAGCACCGGTGGACGTCGAAACCGACGGCAACAAGGTCACGCTCACCTGCCGCCGAAGCAGCTTCCACCTGGCCACCATGCCGGAAGCCGAATATCCGCCGCTGCCTGCCCTTCCCGCCATCAGCGGCACAGTGCCCGGCGACGCTTTCGCGCAAGCTGTTTCCCAGGTGATCATCGCCGCCAGCAAGGACGACACCCTGCCCATCCTCACGGGCGTGCGGATGGAGATCGAAGATGACCTGATCACCCTCCTTGCCACCGACCGGTACCGGCTGGCCATGCGCGAAGTGCCGTGGAAGCCTGTGACCCCCGGAATCTCCACGAGTGCACTGGTAAAGGCCAAGACCCTCAACGAAGTCGCCAAAACCCTCGGAAACAGCGGCGACATCAACCTCGCCCTCTCCGACGATGACAGCCGGCTGATCGGATTCGAAAGCGGCGGACGCACCACCACGTCGCTGCTGGTGGATGGGGATTACCCGAAGATCCGGTCCCTCTTCCCGGAGTCCACACCGATCCATGCCACGGTCCAAACCCAAGAGCTGGTGGAGGCCGTCCGCCGCGTGTCACTTGTCGCCGAACGCAACACCCCGGTCCGCCTGGCATTCAGCAGCGGACTGCTCAACCTCGATGCCGGGACCGGTGAGGACGCCCAGGCGTCGGAGGAGCTTGAGGCGCAGCTGTCCGGCGAGGACATCACCGTGGCCTTCAACCCGCACTACCTGATCGAAGGCCTCAGTGTCATCGAGACGAAGTTTGTCCGGTTCTCGTTCACCACGGCACCCAAGCCCGCCATGATCACGGCACAGGCAGATGCCGACGGTGAAGACCAGGATGACTACCGCTACCTGGTGATGCCTGTCCGCCTCCCCAACTAGTCCCCACCGCCCCCTTGCCCCGCAAACTCGGCCAGGGAACCCGGGCGGCGTGGGCCCACCCACCGGCTCTTAGCCTTCACACACCAGCGCAGAAAAGAGTTCCACCGTGCACATTGGACTGATTGGCCTCGGCAAAATGGGTTTCAACATGCGTGAACGCCTGCGCAAGGGCGGCGTGGAGGTCACCGGCTACGACCGGAATCCCCACGTCACGGATGCCGCAAGCGTCGATGACCTGATCGCCGCCGTCCCGGCGCCGAGGGTCATCTGGATCATGGTCCCGGCCGGCCCCGTCACGGACGCCGTCATCACCGAATTGGCCGGCAAACTCGAGCCCGGCGACCTCGTGATCGACGGTGGAAACTCGCGGTTCACGGAAGACCAAAAACACGGTGAGGTGCTTGCCGCCCAGGGCATCCGGTTCGCCGACTGCGGGGTATCCGGCGGGGTCTGGGGCCTGCAAAACGGCTATGGCCTGATGGCAGGCGGGGACGCCGGCGACATTGAACGCGCCATGCCGGTCTTTGATGCACTGCGGCCCGACGGCGACAGGGCCGACAGCTTTGTCCACGTTGGCGGAATCGGCGCCGGCCATTACGCCAAGATGGTCCACAACGGGATCGAATACGGCCTGATGCAGGCGTACGCCGAAGGGTACGAACTGCTTGCTGCCAAGGACATTGTCACGGACCTGCCGGGCACGTTCCGCGCCTGGCAGAAGGGAACCGTGGTCCGTTCCTGGCTGCTCGACCTCATGGTCAAAGCCCTGGATGAAGATCCAGGGCTGGAGTCCATCGACGACTACGTGGAGGATTCGGGCGAAGGCCGCTGGACCGTTGAAGAGGCCATCGCGAATGCTGTTCCGGCCCCGGCCATCACGGCTGCCCTGTTTGCCCGTTTTGCTTCCCGGGAGGACACGTCCCCCGCGATGAAGATGGTTTCTGCGCTGCGCCACCAGTTCGGCGGCCATGCAACCCGTCCCGCCAAGTAGCATCCACCGGGAACCGCCACCGGTTCCAGAATTGCCGACCACCGCGTGTATCTTGAACATCTTTCCCTGACGGACTTCCGCAGCTACGCCCAGGTTGACCTCAGCCTGGGCCCGGGAGTCACCGTCCTGGTGGGATACAACGGCATCGGCAAGACCAACCTGATGGAGGCCATCGGCTACCTGGCCACACTCAGCTCCCACCGGGTCAGTTCCGATGGCCCCCTGCTCCGGTTCGGTACGGAGCGCGCCCTGGTCCGGGCCCGGTTGGTCCGCGGAGAGCAGACCACGGTGCTTGAGCTGGAAATTAATGCCGGCCGGGCCAACCGCGGCCGGATCAACCGCAGCAATCCGGTCCGCGCCCGCGACCTGCTGGGCATATGCCAGACTGTCCTGTTCGCTCCCGAGGACCTGGCACTGGTCAAGGGGGATCCCGCCAACCGCCGGCGCTTCCTGGACGAACTGCTCGCCAGCCTCGTTCCGCATCATGCAGCTACCCGCAGCGATTATGACCGCGTCCTGAAACAACGCAACGCCCTACTCAAATCAGCGCGGGCCGGACGGTTCACGGCTGCCCATGAAGCCACCCTGGATGTTTGGGACCAGCACATGGCCCGTGCTGGAGCACAGCTGCTGCACGCCCGGCTTGAACTCGTGGAACGGCTCCGCCCCCACCTCGCCCGTGCCTACGCCGAGCTGACGGATGCTTCCAAGCCCGCCGATGCCCTGTACCGCTCCACGCTCCAGAACCAGATGGACGACGACGGCGTTCCGGCCGCACGTGCCCAGCGCACCACGGCCGTGGCTTCGTCCGCCGCGCAGGAGGACCTGCGTTTGCTCGGTGTCGAACAGCTGACCGAGCGCTACATCCAGGCTTTCGCGGAATCACGGAAGAAGGAACTGGAACGTGGAATCTCACTCGTCGGCCCGCACCGTGACGAACTGGAGCTCATCCTCGGCCAGGCACCTGCGAAGGGATATGCCTCGCACGGGGAGACCTGGTCCATGTGCCTCTCCCTGCGGTTGGCGTCGTATTACGTGATGCTTGATGACGCCCGCACCGGAGGGTCCGCCCCGATCCTCATCCTGGACGACGTCTTTGCCGAACTCGACGTCCAGCGGCGGCGTAAACTGGCGGCTATAGTCTCCGGCGCGGAACAGGTCCTGGTGACCGCCGCCGTCGACGCCGATATTCCGGAAGAGCTGTCCGGACGGCGGGTGAAGGTCATCCCGGGAGGAATCGATGAGCAGTGACGAGGATGCCGGGCTGCAGCCCGGCCGCGAACCTGACCACATCGATGCCCCGCAGGCGGCACTGAACCGGATGCGGGAGGCGGCTGCCGCCCGCGGCGAAGTCCGCAGGAAGGCGCCCCGGCCCGGTTCCCAAAAGGCCAAGGGCAGTATCCGTGACACCCGCGGCTTCAGCCAGTTCCACGCCACCGGCCGGGACCCGCTCGGCCTGGGCAAGGTTGTTGGGCGGCTGGTTGCAGAACGCGGCTGGACTTCCCCGGTGGCGGTGGGTTCCGTCATGGCGGAATGGGCCACCTTGGTGGGCCCGGAGATTTCAGCGCACTGCACGCCCGAAAGCTTTACCGACACAACCTTGCATGTCCGGTGTGACTCCACGGCCTGGGCCACCCAGCTTAGGCTGCTGAGCAACAGCTTGCTGGAGAAATTCCGCCGGGAACTGGGTGACGGCGTGGTTACGAAGATACAGGTCCTCGGTCCCACAGCGCCCAGCTGGCGCAAGGGCGGACGCAGCGTCAACGGGCGTGGCCCCCGGGACACTTACGGATAGCCGGGCCCCAGCTCTTGAAACTTCGCCCAAAGGCGTATAGAGGCCGGTAAGGGCCGCGGCGTGTATAGGCACCCGGAGGGCGTACCACTGGGCCGCCCTAGGCGGGGCCAAGAGCCTCGCACAGGCACATTCACCGTCCGCCCACGCCCCTGGAATGCGAGGATATGGGCGTGTTCGCGGTAGAATTGACCGAGATAACTGGGCGCGGATGAAACGTTGACTTCAGTCCGTTCTCCGCGCGCGTCCCGCACGCAGAGCGCGGATCACCGACCGTCATCGAGTCACCGGCGCCATAGGTTTGTGCCTGTTGGCGGGTCACTTTTCCCTGCGAAAAGAAATCAGCCGGCCATCATCGAGAACAGAGGAGTCGCAGCGCCTGTGGCTAACGACAATACAGATATTCTGGCAGCAGATACAGCGGTCGAGGATGGCCGTACCCCTGACACCCCGGCTGCGTCTACCAGCCCAAGGGAGTACGGTGCCAGCGACATCACTGTCCTTGAAGGCCTCGAAGCTGTCCGCAAGCGCCCGGGCATGTATATCGGTTCTACGGGTCCTCGGGGACTCCACCACCTGGTCTATGAAGTGGTGGACAACTCCGTGGATGAGGCACTTGCCGGGTACTGCAGCCATATCGAAGTGGTCCTGCAGGCCGACGGCGGCGTCAAAGTAGTCGACGACGGCCGCGGAATCCCGGTGGACATGCACCCCACCGAGCACAAGCCCACCGTCGAGGTGGTCATGACCATCCTGCACGCCGGCGGCAAATTCGGTGGCGGCGGGTATGCGGTCTCCGGCGGCCTGCACGGTGTGGGCATTTCCGTGGTCAACGCCCTCTCCAGCAGGGTGGACACCGAGGTACGGCGCCAGGGCCACGTCTGGCGGATGTCCTTTGCCGACGGAGGCAAGCCGCAGGGCAGCCTGGTCCAAGGTGAAGAGACCGATGCCACCGGCACCACCCAGACCTTCTATCCGGACCCGGCGATCTTTGAAACCACCGAGTTCGACTTTGAGACCCTCCGTGCCCGCTTCCAGCAGATGGCCTTCCTCAACAAGGGCCTGCGCATAACGTTGACGGATGAGCGTGCCGCCGACGGCGATGAAGCCGACGGCGACCTCGACCTCGACGACCTCAGCACCGACGGCGAGATCAGCGCCGAACACCGCACCGTGGTGTACCAGTACGACGAAGGCTTGCTGGACTACGTCAAGCACCTGAACTCGGGCAAGAAGGTGGAGGTGGTCCACGAGGACGTCATCGCCTTCGAAACCGAGGACACCGAACGCCGGATTGCCCTGGAAATGGCGATGCAGTGGACCAGCGCCTATTCCGAGAGCGTGCACACCTACGCCAACACCATCAACACCCACGAGGGCGGCACCCATGAAGAAGGCTTCCGTGCCGCACTGACGTCCCTGATAAACCGGTATGCCCGGGAAAAGGGCATCATCAAGGAAAAGGACGACAACCTCACGGGCGACGACATCCGCGAGGGCCTCACCGCCGTCATCTCCGTCAAACTGGCGGAGCCCCAGTTCGAAGGACAGACCAAGACGAAGCTGGGCAACTCCGAGGTCAAGGGATTCGTCCAGCGCGTGGTCACCGACGGACTGGGTGACTGGTTGGAGCGCAACCCGGGCCCAGCCCGTGACGTCATCCGCAAGGCCATTTCGGCGGCCCAGGCACGCATGGCCGCGCGGAAGGCCCGCGACAACGCCCGGCGCAAGAGCCCTTTGGAATCGTTCGGCATGCCGGGCAAGCTTTCCGACTGCTCCTCCAAGGACCCGGAGAAGTGCGAGGTCTACATCGTGGAGGGCGACTCCGCCGGCGGTTCCGCCAAGCGCGGCCGCAACCCCGAAACACAGGCCATCCTGCCCCTGCGCGGCAAGATCCTGAATGTGGAACGTGCACGCCTGGACAAAGCCCTGGGCAACGCGGAGGTCCAGTCCATGATCACCGCGTTTGGCACCGGGATTGGCGAGGACTTCGACCTCGCCAAACTTCGGTACCACAAGATCGTGCTCATGGCTGATGCCGACGTGGACGGCCAGCACATCACCACCCTGCTGATGACCTTGCTGTTCCGCTACATGCGTCCCCTGATCGAGAACGGCTATGTCTACCTGGCACAACCGCCGCTGTACCGGATCAAGTGGTCCAACGCACCGCACGACTACGTGTACAGCGACCGCGAACGCGACGCCAAATTGGTGGCTGGCCAGGCGGCCGGACGCCGCATCCCCAAGGACAACGGCATCCAGCGCTACAAGGGCCTGGGCGAGATGGACTACACCGAGCTCTGGGACACCACCATGGACCCTGACCACCGCACCCTGCTGCAGGTGACCATGGATGACGCCCTTGCCGCCGACCAGATCTTCTCCGTCCTCATGGGCGAAGACGTGGAGTCGCGGCGTAACTTCATTCAGCAGAACGCCAAGGACGTCAGGTTCCTGGACATCTAAGGACCCGCTCCAAAGTATTCGGAACCAGACATATACCTGAAACGGAAAATAAAGAATGAGCGACGAAACCCCCGAGATTCCCGCCCCCGAGGCCGGAGAACCGGACACCGTTCTTGAAGGCGACGTGCTGATCGACCGCGTTGAACAGGTGGACCTGCAAACGGAAATGCAGCGGTCCTACCTGGACTACGCCATGGCCGTCATCGTAGGACGTGCCCTCCCGGACGTCCGCGACGGCCTCAAGCCCGTCCACCGCCGCGTGCTCTATGCGATGTTCGACGGCGGATACCGCCCCGACCGTTCCTTCAACAAGTGCGCCCGCGTGGTGGGCGAAGTCATGGGCCAGTACCACCCGCACGGCGACACCGCCATCTACGACGCCCTGGTCCGCCTGATCCAGGACTGGACCATGCGCTACCCGCTGGCGCTCGGGCAGGGTAACTTCGGTTCACCCGGCAACGACGGTGCCGCCGCACCCCGGTATACCGAAACCAAGATGGCGCCCCTGGCCATGGAAATGGTCCGCGACATCGACGAGGAAACCGTCGATTTCCAGGACAACTACGACGGCAAGAACCAGGAACCCACCATCCTGCCCGCCAGGTTCCCCAACCTGCTGGTCAACGGCTCCTCCGGCATTGCCGTCGGCATGGCCACCAACATTCCGCCACACAACCTGCGGGAAGTGGCCGACGGGGTCCAGTGGTACCTGGCCAACCCCGGTGCCACCCGCGAGGAACTCCTCGAAGAACTGTTGCTGCGGGTCAAGGGCCCGGACTTCCCCACGGGTGCCACCATCCTGGGACACAAGGGCATCGAAGACGCCTACCGGACCGGCCGCGGTTCCGTCACCATGCGTGCAGTGGTTGCCGTGGAGGAACTCCAGGGACGCACCTGCCTGGTGGTCACGGAACTGCCGTACCAGGCCAACCCTGACAACCTGGCCATCAAGATCGCCGAATTGGTCAAGGACGGCAAGATCTCCGGCATTGCCGACCTCCGCGACGAAACCTCCGGTCGCACCGGCCAGCGCCTGGTGATCGTGTTGAAGCGCGACGCCGTACCTAAGGTGGTGCTGAACAACCTCTACAAGCACACCGAACTGCAGAGCAACTTCTCCGCCAACATGCTGGCCATCGTTGACGGCGTGCCCCGGACGCTCAGCCTGGATGCGTTCATCCGGCACTGGGTGACCCACCAGATGGACGTCATTGCCCGCCGCACGCGGTACCGCCTGCGCAAGGCCGAGGAGGAAGCCCATATCCTCCGTGCCCTGCTGAAGGCACTGGATATGCTCGACGAGGTCATCGCCCTGATCCGCGCTTCGAACACCACCGAAGCCGCGCGCGACGGGTTGATGGAACTGCTCGATATCGACGAGCTGCAGGCCCGTGCCATCCTGGACATGCAGCTGCGCCGCCTTGCCGCCTTGGAACGCCAGAAGATCCAGGACCGGCACACGGAACTTGAAGCCCTGATCGCCGAGTACAACGCGATCCTGGCCTCCGAACAGCGCCAGCGCGAGATCATCAGTGTCGAGCTGGCCGAAATCGTGGACAAGCACGGTGACGACCGCCGCACCAAGATCCTCATGGGCTTCGATGGCGATATGTCCATGGAAGACCTGATCCCCGAAGAGGAAATGGTGGTCACCATCACCCGCGGCGGCTACGTCAAGCGGACGCGCAGCGACAACTACCGCTCACAACAGCGCGGCGGCAAGGGCATCAAGGGCGCCCAGCTTCGCGGCGACGACGTCGTGGAACACTTCTTCGTCACCACCACGCACCACTGGCTGCTCTTCTTCACCAACCTCGGCCGTGTATACCGTGCCAAGGCGTACGAGCTGATGGAAGCGGGCCGGGACGCCAAGGGCCAGCACGTGGCCAACCTGCTCGCGTTCCAGCCTGACGAACACATTGCCCAGGTGCTGGACCTGAAGGACTACCAGCAGGCGCCGTACCTGGTGCTCGCCACCAAGCGGGGCCTGGTGAAGAAGACCAGGCTCGAGGATTACGACACCAACCGTTCCGCCGGCGTCATTGCGATCAACTTGCGCGATGGCGACGAACTGGTGTCGGCGCAGCTCGTTTCGGAAACAGACGACCTGTTCCTGGTCTCCCGCATGGGCCAGTCCATCCGCTTCACTGCAACGGACGACGCCCTGCGCCCCATGGGCCGCGCGACCTCCGGCGTTACCGGGATGAAGTTCCGCGAGGACGACGAACTGCTGGCCGCCGACGTGGTGACTGACGGCTCGTTCGTCTTCATCGTGACGGAAGGTGGCTATGCCAAACGGACGGCGGTGGAGGAATACCGCCTCCAGGGCCGTGGCGGGCTCGGCATCAAGGTAGGCAAGTACCAGGAAGAACGCGGCCACCTCGTGGGAGCCCTCATCGTCCAGGAAGAGGATGAGGTCCTGGTGGTCATGGAGGGCGGCAAGGTGGTCCGGTCTTCCGTGGCCGGTGTTCCGGCCAAGGGTCGTGACACGATGGGCGTCATCTTCGCCAAACCGGACAAGAATGACCGGATCATCGAGGTGGCGCGTAACAGCGAGCGGGGCCTCGAGGACGATGAATCCGCCGAGGATGACGTAACGTTGGCTGAAGATGGCGGTCCCGCTGGGGATTCCGCCGAGCCAGCAATGGCAGAAGAATCACCGGCCGTTGAGTCAGAGGACGCCTCGGGCGACGCTGAGCCGAACGAAGACAACACGGAGGTAACGAGTGAGTAATTCCGACTCATTTCCCAAGCCGAACAGCACTGTTCCTGACGGGAACCGGCCTTCAGCGGCGCCCCGCGTGAACGCCCCCGTCCGTCCGCAGCAGCGACCGGCAGCGGCCGCAGGTGCCCCCGGGCAGCGTCCCGCGGTGCCGGGCCAGCGCCCGCAACAGGGCGACCGCCCCGCGCAGCCCGGTCAGCGGCCCTTCCAGGGCCAGCCCGGCCAACGCCCTGCAGCCTCCGGCCAGCGGCCGGCCCAGGGACAAGGCAATCCCGGCCTGGTGAAGCCCGCACCGAAGGCAAAGGTACGGCGGGCCCGGCTGCTGATCAGCAAGGTTGACCCTTGGTCGGTGCTGAAGATGGCATTCCTGCTGTCGGTGGCACTTGGCATCGTCACCGTGGTGGCAGCAATTGTCTTGTGGACGGTGCTGGACCTGACCGGAATCTTCGACCAGGTGGACAGCCTGCTGGGAACGCTCGCCGGCTCCGAAAGCGGCGGCTTCGAACTGAAGAAGGTGGCTTCGCTGGGGCAGGTGGCTTCATTTGCCACCATCATCGCTGTGGTCAACGTTGTGCTGCTGACGGCGCTGTCCATGCTCTCTGCCGTCCTCTACAACATTTCCGCCACGCTTGTGGGTGGAATTGGCGTTACCTTGACGGACGATTAAGAACCCGCTTTCACCGGGGTTAATCCGGTGGAAATGCCCGATTTGAGATCGGGCCGGGATGTGCTGTAAAGTCATATCTCGGCCCGATGAGGCATCGGGGCGTATAGCTCAGGCGGTTAGAGCGCTTCGCTGATAACGAAGAGGTCCCAGGTTCAAGTCCTGGTACGCCCACGGAACCTGTGCAGGTTTCAAACGGAGGTTTGGTCCGGATCCGTCCGGTACCCGGCCGGAACGGGGAGCATGTGAAGAAGTTGCTGGTACTCGCAGCGGCGATCGCAGGTTTCCTGGTCTTCCGGAAAGCACAGGAATCCGAAGCCCGGAAAACAGTCTGGAGCAAGTCAACCGACACGGTTGACTAGCCTGAACGCCAGGTACGGAAGCCGTCAAGGCCTCGTATTTCCTGGGGTATGATGGACGGGTTGCTTCTTATGGGGGCATGGCGCAATTGGTAGCGCACCTGCTTTGCAAGCAGGGGGTTCGGGGTTCGAGTCCCCGTGCCTCCACCATAAGAAAGTCCCGGTCAGCGGAAACGCCGGCCGGGATTTTTTGTTCTCCTTTCCCTCCGGGGACGGCACCAGGGGGTATCCAATGAACTTCTTCTTCGCGGCCCTGGGTGTCCTCGGCGTCGCCTCGTCGGGCCCCCTCATCGCTGCAACCCTGGGTGCCACCAGCGTCAGCGCCCTCGCCATCGCCTTTTGGCGCAACGCCATCGGTTCCGTGGTCATGGCTGCGCCCACACTTATCCGGGAGCCCCGCCAGTTCGGCAGCATCACTGCCCGCGAGTTCCGCTGGTCCCTGCTGGCCGCCGTCGCCCTCGCCCTGCACTTCGCCTGCTTCATCACATCGCTGCAACTGACCTCCGTTGCCGCGGCCACAGCCCTGGTGTGCCTGCAGTCCGGCTGGATAGCCGTCTTCCAACTCATCCGCGGAACCCGGCACCGCTGGCAGGTCCTTGCCGGCCTGGGCATTGCCTTCGGCGGCGTTGTCGCGATTACCGGCTTCGATTTGGGAACCTCTCCGCAGGCACTCACCGGAGACCTGCTGGCCATGGCGGGTGGCGCCCTGGCGGGGCTCTACACGCTCGCCGGCGGCAAGGCCCGGCAGAGCATGACCACGGGGACGTACACCACGCTCTGCTACGGGATGTGCGCGCTGCTCGTGGCGGTGCTGGCCGTGGTGGCCGGCCAGCCCCTGGCCGGGTTCGAGCCGGCAGGGTGGCTGGGTATCGCTGCCATCACGGTCTGCGCCCAGTTGGTGGGCCATACGGCCTTCAACCACCTGCTGGCCACCATGAGCCCCCTCATCGTCTCCATGATCATCCTGCTGGAAATTCCCGGGGCCGCGCTGCTGGCTGCCGTCTTCCTGCACGAGACCCTTCCGGCGGGCACCTACGCCGGGCTGGGCCTCATCCTGGCGGGACTCGCCGTCGTCGTCCTGGGGCAACGGTCCGGAAGGGCAGGGAAGCCGCCGCTGCCGCCCGGGGAGGAACCGCCGTCGGGCCGTCCACTGGCCGAACTGGGAACTGACTGACAGGAAGCCTGCCGCCGCCGGGCCCTACTGTCCGCCGCGGCGGACGGGCTGGGCGGTGTTGACGGTGTGGATGGCCCGAAGGAGCTTGGCCGGGAAATACACGGAAAAGAAGACCACCATGGGGGCCTTCAATGCCATCTTGCGCACATTGTGGGCTTTGTAGGTCCGGTCGAACCGGGTGACGTAGTAGCGGTAGTCCCGCGGAGAGTCCTCAAGCCGGCGCGCGGACATGCCGGACACCATCTGCGGCCAGTAGCGGACCGGCAGCTCATGGTCGGCCAGGTGCAAGGACAAATCGATGTCCTCGTGCATCTCGTCTTTCTCGTCCCGGCAGGTCTCGGCCCGGATGGTCTCCCAGGCGCTGGCGCGCAGCGCCATGTTGGAGCCAAACAGGAAATGGTACTGGTGCTTGGCCAGCTTCAGCATGAGCTGGCGCATCTTGTCGTCCGCCTTCAGCCCAAAACGGCGCATCGGCATGTCGTAATACACCACGGGCCCGGTTGCGGCCTGGACGACGGGATCTGCAAAGGCCTTCTGGACTTGTTCCACCCAGTCGGGTTCTACGATGGAATCCGCGTCAATCCGCCCAAGGACATCTCCCGTGGCGTGATTGAGCCCGAAGTTCCTGGTGGGGATCAGGCCCTGCTCCCGGTCCTGGCTGAGCAGGATGATGGGGCTTTCCGGGTATTCGAGCTGCATCTGGCTGACGATCGCGGCCGTGCGGTCGCTCGAGAGGTTGTCCACCACGATAATCTCGTGGGCCGGAACCGACTGGTAGATGGCAGCGATCAGGCACTGCCTGATGACGCTTTCCTCGTTGTACGCCGGAATGACAATGGACACGCGGAGCTGTTCGGCTGCGTCGTTCAAGGCATCCCCAGAGGATCGATCGGCTGACATCAGTTCAAATCTAGCATCCGGGCGGTGTCCTGCCGCGGCCGGGCCCGGAGCTTACGCGGGCACACAAAAGGGGCCCCGTTCAAAAAACGGAGCCCCTTATGCGTGGTGAAGAACTAGGCCCCGGTGGTGCCCTTGCCGTCGTTGCCGATGTTCGACGCGATGTTCTTGGTGGCCGTCTTGGCATCAGTTGCGGCGGTGGATGCTTCCTCCGCTGCGTCGTCGGCCACATGCTTGGCCTTGTCAGCGGCGTCCGCAGCCTTGTCCTTGACCGCTTCGGCGGCGTCCGCTGCCTTGTCCGCGACGGCGGACGCTGCGGAACCTGCGGCATCTGCAGCCTTACCGGCGGCGTCGGCCACATGCTCCTTGACCTCGCTGACGGTGGTGGCCGGCACCGGAGCAGGCGTGGGGGTAACCGGCGACGGAGTCTTCCAGGGGTCCTCCACGGGCTTGGAAGCCTTCCAGGCGGCAACGCCGGCGGCCACTGCCGCGGCAATCACACCAAAGACCAGCCAGCCGCGCTTCTTCTTGGGCTCGGGCTGGGACAGCTGGAGGCCGACCGTGCGGCCGGCCTCGGTTGCGGCGGCCTTGAGCTGCGTTCCGGTGGCCTGTGCCTGCTCCTGGATGGCATGCACGATTCCCGCGTCGCCGAGCTTCTGGGCGACGGCGTCGACGCGGGCAGGTGCGCCTTCAAGGGTGCGGTGCACCGCGTCCGAAGCCACGCCGATCTGGTCGGAGAGCTTGGGCAGGTAGTCCACCACCACGCGGTCACGGGCGTTCAGGACCACCGGCGTTGCCTTGTCCAGGGCGTCGTGGAGCTTGGGTGATGCGTTTTCCACGACGTCGTTGATCTTCGGCGCCAACTGGGCCAGTCCGTCCTGGATCCTGGGAGTCACGGTGGCAACACCGTCAGCCAGGTTGTGCGCTGCGGTCTTCAGGCCTTCCTGGATTTTGGGAGATGCGGTATCCAGGCTGTGCTGGAGCCGCGGAACAGCCCAGTCCACCGCTGCTTCCACCCGGGGGGCCGCCCAGTCCTTGGCATTTTCCACCGCACTGGTGACCGACTGCTCAAGGTCACGGGCAATACGATCCGATTTCTTCACAACTACCTCCCGATTAATGTGACGGTTCTGTCGCTAGCCTACGTGCCCGGACCACCCCGGGCTATTCACTCTGCGGATTTTAGGCCGATTTCACCCAGCGCGGAACTGCTGCCGCAGCCGTTGCCGCCCATAGGCGACATGGAAGAATGAGGCTTATGACTGCCATCGCAACTGCAAAAGCAACCATCCACACCAGCCTCGGCGACATCGTCGTTAACCTCTTCGGAAACCACGCGCCCAAGACGGTCAAAAACTTCGTTGGCCTTGCCACCGGCGAACAGGCCTGGACCCACCCGGAAACCGGTGAGGACAAGACCGGCACTCCGCTGTACAACGGAACCATCTTCCACCGCATCATCAAGGACTTCATGGTCCAGGCCGGCGATCCCCTGGGCCGTGGAACCGGCGGCCCCGGCTACCGCTTCGATGACGAAATCCACCCGGAACTGAGCTTCAACCAGCCCTACAAGCTCGCCATGGCCAACGCCGGCATCCAGATGGGCAAAGGCACGAACGGTTCACAGTTCTTCATCACCACCATTCCCACGGACTGGCTGCAGGGCAAGCACACCATCTTCGGTGAGGTGGCGGACGAGGAGTCCAAGAAGGTGGTCGACGCTATCGAGGGCGTCCGCACCGGCATGGGTGACCGCCCCGTTGAGGATGTCACCATCAACAGCATCGACATCGAACAGCTCTAACACCACAGCATGAGTTACGGAATTCCGTCGGCTGAGCCGTCCGCGCAGGTTCCGGTCTGCCCGCGGCACCCGGACCGGCCCTCCTATGTGCGCTGCCAGCGCTGCGGCCGCCCGGCGTGCCCGGACTGCCAGCGGGCGGCCGCCGTCGGATTCCAGTGCGTTGACTGCGTCAACGAAACCCGGCGGACGACGCCGGAAGTCCGGACGGTCTACGGCGGGGCCGTGGCCACCGGCCGGCCGAGGGTGACCTTTGCCATCATTGCAGTCTGCGCGCTCCTCCAGATCCTGCAGTTCGTCATCCCCAACGAAGGCGTCTACCGGGCCTTGGCCTTTGCCAACATCTACGCAGAACCGAAGTACAACGAGTTCGAACCATGGCGGATGCTCACCTCGGCATTCCTGCACTCGCCGGACAACCTCCTCCACATCCTGCTTAACATGTACACGCTGTGGATCTTCGGCCAGGCCCTGGAACCAATCCTGGGCCGCCTGCGGTTCCTGGCGCTGTTCGCAGTTTCGGCCTTGGGCGGTTCCGTGGGGTACCTGCTGCTGACACCGCTCTACGTTCCCGGCCAACAACTCTTTGGGGTGGTTGGGGCATCCGGAGCGATCTTCGGCCTCTTCGGTGCCATGCTGCTGGTCCAGCGCCAGCGCGGAGGCGATACCCGCCAACTGTGGGCGCTGATCGCCATCAACGGCGTCATCGGCTTCCTGGTCCCCCAAATCGCCTGGCAGGCCCACTTGGGCGGACTGATCACCGGCGGGCTCTGTGCAGCCGTCCTCGCCTACACCCCGCGGGGACCCCGGCAGGGCCTCATTCAAGCCGCGGGGCTCGCCGCGGTGGTGGCCCTGCTTGTAGCCCTGACGTGGTTGCGGGTCGCCCTGTAACTCCCGGCGGTCCACCAGCAACCCGGAATGCCCGGCACCACAGGTGCCGGGCATTCGTGTTTTCCACAGACCTTATCCACAATGTTGGTAACTTACAGGCGTGTAGTTCAGACGCAGTTTCCCGGAGGGTGGCCTTCAATTTCCTTTTCGTCCCCGGACAACGTCCATTTGTCCACACCTGTGGATAACCTGTGGGGATAGGGGTGTGTGTAAGTGGATAAGCAGACGATCCTGGGCCAACATGTGGATAACTGCCCCCACGGGCCCCCCTGGGCCGCCCCGTACGAGGCAATCCCCGCACTTATCGACAGCGTTATGCACACTGTTAATAAGTAACAACCCTGTAGTTTCCCGCACCAAATTCGCGGTGCGAGTAGGCCAGACCGCCCAACCGCGTGTTATTTCCACGCCGTTACCCACAGTTGTGGATAACTTGTGGGTATCCGGATGTTGTTAAGTGCATAACCGCGTCGCCGGCCCCGCCTGCGGCTCTGCCTATGATGGAGCCCTGCCCAGCCGTTCTACCCTGAAGGACTCCCGTGAGCGCCACCGAGCACCTGTACCTGGACAAGCAGCACCCAGCCCTGTGGAGGGCGATCAGCGGCCTTGGACTGAAGGTGCAGGAGGCAGCGGAAGCCGCAGGCGTGAGCGCCGGCCTGCTGGAGCTCCTCAACGTGCGGATCTCGCAGATCAACGGTTGCGCCTACTGCCTGGACCTGCACGTGCGGAAGGCCACGGAGGCAGGCGAAAGTTCCCAGCGGCTCGCGGTGCTGCCGGCATGGCGGGAAACGGCCCTGTTTACGGACAAGGAAAGGGCTGCGCTGGCGTTGGTGGAAAGCATTACGGAACTGCCCGACCAGGAATCGCGCGAGAGGGAAGAAGCCTTTGCAAGGCAGAGCCTCACTGCGGATGAATTCTCCGCGGTGAGCTGGGTGGCTGTGACCATGAATGCCTTCAACCGGGTTTCCATCACCAGCCACCATCCAGTCAGGCGCAACCGCCCCTAGCGGCGGATCCGGCCGGGACGCTGGTTATCCACAGGTATTCCACACTGTTAATAACCACATCTGCCGGGCCAATTTCCGCCCGGTCGGGCAGCCGGGCGCCACAGGAGAACGCTGATGCACGATACCGGCAAGGTTATCCACACTGTGGATAACCTTGCCCACAACTGGGGGCAGCCGAAGCGGCGCTACTCGGCCCAGATCCCGGAAGAACCCCGACGGTGGCTCGCCAGGAGGTGGGTGTCCACTATTCCCACGGCTTCCATCAGGGCGAACATGGTGGTGGGGCCAACGAACGAGAAGCCCCGTTTCCGCAAAGCCTTGGACAATGCGACCGACTCCGCCGATTGGGTGGGGATGTCCGAGGCTACACGCGGACGCGGCGTGCTCGCCGGGCGGAAACTCCAGACAAAGTCCACCAGGCCGCCGTCGTTCCGAAGCTCCAGGGTGGCCCGGGCGTTCTTGACCGCGGCATGGATCTTCAGGCGGTTCCTGACGATGCCCGGGTCCCGCATCAGCCGTTCCACGTCGGCATCGCCGAACAAGGCCACGGCGTCGGGATCAAAACCGGCAAAGGCGGCACGGAAGCCGGGACGCTTGCGCAGGATGGTGGCCCACGATAGCCCCGCCTGGAATCCCTCCAGGCAAATACGTTCATAGAGGCCCTGTTCGTCAGTGACGGGCAGCCCCCACTCCTGGTCGTAATAGGCGCGCATCAGCGGATCTGTGGATGCCCACGCGGGCCGGGCCAGGCCGTCGTCGCCAATGATTACGCCGGCGGAATCGGGAGACAGCTTGATCCTCCTCGAAAGTAGCGTTGCGAACGCGTCAGGAACGCCAGCGGGTGGTCATCAGGAACCCCACGATGGCAATGCCGAAGCCTGCCACGATGTTCCAGGACTGCCACGCCTGGACCGGAAAACGTCCCTCACTGATGTAGAACGTGATGATCCAGAAGAGTCCGATGATCATCAGGCCGAACATCACCGGCTTGAACCAGACGGGGTTGGGCTTGTAGGACTCGGTGGAAGCCGGCTGGGCGGTGCTGGCGGTCTTCTTGCGAGGTTTCGACTCGGGCACTGGCTCTCCTTGGCGGGCTGGGCAAGCTCGGCGGCCCGGGCTTGATATCCTGCAAGAAGGAAATTGCCAGCGGTCTGCGCGATCTTGGTCAAATCTGGATTCTTACTAGCAGCCAATTCTAGCCGCAGTTGATGGGCACCCGGTGCCCGGGGTGGACGCCCGGAGGAGAACGCGTGGTATTGCAGGAGAAGGCCGGGCCCGTGGCCCCGCCCGCCCGCCGTGGCTCCTTGCTACGTGGAACCATCCAGGTCATCGGCGAACTGCTGATCACCGCAGGCATCATCCTCCTGCTCTTCGTGGCGTGGCAGCTGTGGTGGACAAATGTTGAATCCGACGCCAAGCAGAGCCAGGTCATCAAGGAATTTGCCCAGGACCTCAGCACCGCCGCGCCGTCCCCGGCAGCAACGGCACCGGCCGCGCCACCGGCAGGCGGGGAAGATTTCGGCAAGCCCGTGGTGGGTACCGCCCCGGGCCACGCCGGCACGATCGGCATCATGTACATCCCCCGGTTCGGCGCCACCTACACCCGTCCAATCGTCCAGGGGACCAGCCAGGATGTGCTGGACACCTTGGGGCTGGGACACTACAGCAACACGGCCATGCCCGGCGCGGTGGGCAACTTCGCGGTGGCCGGCCACCGGCAGACGCACGGCGCGGTGCTGGACAATATCCATACCCTGGTTCCGGGCGACAAGATCTACGTCCAGACCAGGGACGGCTTCTACGTTTACGTTTTCCGCAACAACCAGATAGTGCTGCCGTCCCGCACCGATGTCCTGGAACCGGTACCCACCCAACCCGGTGTGGCACCCACGGAAAGTTACCTGACCATGACCAGCTGCAACCCCCGCTTCGGCGCCGAAGAACGCATCATTGCCTATGCCCTGCTGGACAGCTGGCGTCCGGCATCCGCCGGCCCGCCGGCTGAGATCGCGGCACAGGTTGCAGCCGCCACAGGGAAGGGCTGAGCATGTACGCCTGGATTTTCCGCCACCTCCCCGGTCCGCTCTGGCTGAGGATTGTCTTCTCATTGGTACTGGTAGCCCTTGCCCTGGTATTGATGGTCCAGTTCCTGTTCCCCTGGATGTCCCACTTCACCCAATTCACCGACTCGACGATTGGTTCAGCAGACCAGCCATGACCACAACCAAGATCCTCGTAGTGGACAACTACGACAGCTTTGTCTACACCCTGGTGGGTTACCTCCAGGAGCTCGGCGCAGAAACCACGGTGGTCCGCAACGACGACGTCACCCTGGCCGAGGCGATCGAACTCGCCGGCGCCCGGGACGGCGTCCTGATCTCACCCGGGCCCGGCAACCCCGCCGAGGCAGGCGTCTGCATCGAGCTGATCAAGTGGTGCGGTGAACACGGCGTTCCGATGTTCGGTGTGTGCCTGGGCCACCAGGCACTGGCGGAAGGGTTCGGCGGCACCGTCACCCATGCCCCGGAGCTGATGCACGGCAAGACCTCGCAGGTGGAGCACAACGGCACCAGCGTGTTCGCGGGCCTCCCCTCCCCCATCACGGCCACCCGCTACCACTCGCTGGCGGCGGTCCGGGAATCCATTCCCGACGTCCTGGAGGTCACGGCACAAACCGCTTCCGGGGTGGTGATGGGACTGCAGCACAAGACCGCACCGCTTTGCGGAGTCCAGTTCCATCCCGAATCGGTCCTCACCGAGGGCGGCTACCAGATGCTTGGCAACTGGCTTGAGTCCCTGGGCATGACGGGCGCCGCCGCGCGTGCGGCGAAGCTAAGCCCCCTCATCCAGCACTAGCAGGACCGCCGGGCGGCCGTTCAGCCCTTCTTGGTGGGCTTCGGCGTGGGCGTCGGCGTGTCGGAGGGGGTCGGCGTCGGAGACGGCGCCGGGGCGGGAGCCTTGGCAACCACCACCGTGATGGTCTTTCCCTGTTCGACGGCGGCGTTGACGGGGTCGCTTTGATCCGTCACCTTGCCCGGTTCCACCTGGGAGTTCTCCACCTCGACCACCAGGGGGACCAAACCGATCCCCTTCAGCGCGGCCTCGGCTTCCTCGCGGGAGAGGCCCCGCAGTTCAGGAACCACCACCTTGCCCGTGGACACCACCAGCTCGACGCTGGTGCCCACGCCGACGCTCTGCCCGGGAGCCGGGTTCGACGTAATGACAATTCCGGCCGGAACCGTGGCGCTGTTGGCCGTGGTGGTCGATGGAGCGCCCACCAGGCCCACCTGGCGAAGGATGTCCCGTGCGGCAGCCTCGGTCTTGCCAGGGAGGCTGTCAGGAATCTTCACCGCGCTGGGCCCGTCCGAGACGTTGAGGACAACCTCGGCACCTGGATCCATCGACGCCCCGGCCGTGGGGTCGGTGCCGATGGCCGTTCCCTTGGCAACGGTATCGTTCTGCAGCCTGGTGATCTTGGGACGCAGGTTCGCGTTGTACAGCGTCTGCAGCGCGGCGCTCTCCGTCATGGCCGCCACCGAAGGTATCTGCACCTTGGCAACCGGCGCCGGGCGGTTGACTGTTTCATAAAGCCAAAGGCCGGCCCCTGCCAGGACCAGCAGGGTGAAGATCACCAGGGTGGCAATCCACGCACGACGACGGGACTTCTGGCGTTTGCTGGGCTCGCGTTCCGGAGGGAGGCCGAGCGGAAGCGGCTCAGCCGCGGTGTGTGCGTCCGCCACTTCCAGCGGACCGGCCGGGTCGTCGTCGTGGTACAGCCCGGCGGCAGCCAGCCGTCCGGTGGGAGCATCATCAAGGAAGCTTGCGCCCGTCGCCGCGAATGCCTCGGTGCGCGGCTGGGCATCCGGTACATGGTCGTTGGGATCCGTGGGCGCCTCTGAAGCCGCCACGGCCGGCACGGCCACACCGGCCTTCGCAGCCCGCAGGGCTCGCCGGAAAGCTGCGGCATCCTGGAACCTGTCGTCGCGGTTCTTCTGCAGGGCCTTGGCGATGACCGTATCCAAGGCGGGGGAAACGTCGGGGTTCAGGCTGCTGGGTGGATCGGCAATTTCCCGAACGTGCTGGTACGCCACGGATACCGGGCTGTCCCCAACGAACGGCGGCCGGGAGGTCAGCATTTCGTAGAGCAGGCACGCTGCGGAGTAGAGGTCGCTGCGGGCGTCGACTGTTTCGCCCCTGGCCTGCTCCGGAGACAGGTACTGCGCCGTGCCCACCACCGCCTGGGTCTGGGTCATGGTGGCAGAGGAATCAGCAATGGCCCGGGCAATGCCGAAGTCCATCACTTTCACCGAATTGGTTCCCGGGCAGTACATTACGTTGGCCGGTTTGATGTCCCGGTGAACGATCCCGGCCTTGTGGCTGTATTCCAGGGCCGCCAGCACCCCCAGGCAGTAATCGATGGCGTGATCTATGGTCACTTCCTTGGCGCGGATCATATCGCGCAGGGTCTTGCCCTCAACGAACTCCATCACGATGTAGGGCACCCGCACGTCCTCGGCGGAGCCGTCGTGGACCAGGTGCTCGCCGGTATCGAAGATGGCCACGATGGAGGGGTGGTTCAAGGCAGCCACCGCCTGGGCCTCGCGCTTGAACCGTGCCTGGAACTGGGGGTCCCTGGCCATGTCAGGGCGCAGCAGCTTGATGGCCACGGTCCTGCCGAGGCGGGTATCGGTTCCCCGGTAGACATCAGCCATGCCGCCGCGGCCAATGAGGCTGCCGAGCTCGTACCGGCCGCTCAGGACACGCCGGTTATCCACCGGCAGGTTGTCCTCCCGGTGCAGCGGTGTGCGTGATGACTCATTCACTGGTGGTCCCGGCGGTCAGGGAGTGCAGGTTGGGGGCGTTCCGGGCGTTTGGCCGGCCGCACAGGTTGGCAGCGGTGAGATGGGCGTCGGCCCCGCCACGGGTGAGGTGGTGGGCGCAGGCGTCGGGGCCGCCGTGGTGGGGGCGGGTTTAGGAGCCGTGGCGTAGATGACGGTAATGAGCGAACCCTTGGGCACCGTTCCGGTGGGGTTGAGCTCCAGGACGGTTCCCGGGGTGGCGGTACTCTCCTGCGGCAGGACCGTCACCTGGAGACCCAGGCCTGCCAGGGAAGCCTGGACCTGTCGGTAATCCTTGCCCAGGTAGGCCGCGGGGATCACGTTGACCGTGTCCTGGGTGGGCGTGGGCGTCGGTGTGCTGCGGGTCTGCGTGGGTGTGGCCGACTGGGTGGTGCGGGTGGGGGTGGCCGACGGGGAAGGACTGCTGCTGGCGCTGGCGCTGGTGCTGGTGCCGGACGTCGGGTTGCCGGCCGGCGAGAAGAGGCCCACCTGGTTCAGCAGGAAACCCACCAGGGCAAACAGGAGCAGCAGGATTAAGGCGACCAAAGGCCAGGTCCAGGGACTGCGGCCCTTGCGCCGCGGCTCGTCGGCGGGGCCGTCGTCGTACGTCTCTTCCTCCCGGTCCCAGTTCCGCTCCGCCGCCAAGGCGTTGGCGCGCGCGAGGGGACCCTGCGGTCCGCCCGAGCCGGCCGCCGCTGCGCCTGCAGCAACCCCCGCCGCAGCGCCGGCGGCGCCGGCGCCCAGGACCGGCAATGCCGACGTTGCGGTGGGAGCGGAATCATGCTCCGCGCCGATCACGCCGGTGGGCGCAGTAGCTGTTTCCACCGGGGCGGTGATGGGTCCGGTCTCGGCATCGAACAGCAGCATGCCCGGCACGGCGGCGCGCGCTGCGTTGATGTCGCCGTTGCGGATGGCCTCCGCGGCTTCGGCCAGCTTGATGGCGTTGGCCGGGCGGTTCTTCGGATCCTTGGCCAGCATGGACATCAGGAGCGCACGGACCGGGGTGGGCAGGGACTCCGGGAGCGGGGGCGGTGCGTCGTTAACCTGGGCCAGGGCGATGGCGATCTGCGATTCACCGGAGAAAGGCCGGTGGCCGGTGAGGCACTCGTAGCCGATGACGCCCAGGGAATAGATGTCCGATGAACCGGTAGCCGTCTGCCCGGTGGCCTGTTCCGGCGCCAGGTACTGTGCTGTCCCCATGACCTGGCCCGTCTGGGTCAGGGGAACCTGGTCGGCGAGGCGGGCGATACCGAAGTCGGTGACCTTCACCCGGCCGTCGGGGGTGATCAGCAGGTTGCCCGGCTTGACGTCGCGGTGGACCAGGCCCTGCGCGTGGGCAACGGCCAACGCCCGGGCGGTCTGGGCGATCATCGAGAGCGTACGGTCCGGCGAGAGCACTTGTTCGTGTTCGATAATGCTGCTCAGCGGCTGGCCCGGGACCAGTTCCATGACCAGGTAGGCGGAACCCTCTTCTTCGCCGTAGTCGAAGACGTTGGCGATGCCCACGTGGTTCAGCAGGGCCGTGTGGCGGGCCTCGGCGCGGAAACGCTGCAGGAAGCCGGGGTCGCCCGTGTATTCCTCCTTCAGCACCTTGATCGCGACGATGCGGCCCAGGACGAGGTCTTTGGCTTTCCAGACTTCGCCCATACCGCCGATCGCGATCCGCGTGGTCAGCTGGAATCTGCCGCCGAGGGTGATTCCGGTTGTAGGCCTCACTTATTCAACACCGCCTCAAAAATCTTCTTCGCGTTCGGACTGGTCAGCTTTGCTCCCGCGTAGATGTCTACGCCTTCCATGACAATCGTGACGCTGACTTTCGGGTTATCAGCGGGGGCGAACCCGGTGAACCACGAATTGTTGGTTCCGTTTCCGAGCTCGGCCGTGCCGGTCTTGCCCGCGACCTGTACCCCGGGGACGGCGGCGCCCTTGGCGATGCCGTCAGTCACCACGCTGGTCATCCAGTCGGTGATTTGCTTGGCGATTTCCGGGGTGGTGGACGTCCTGAGCTGTGCCGGCTGGGGCTCGTCAATGACGCGCAGATCCGGGGACCGCAGGGTCTTGACCAGGCTCGGCGCCATCTGGACGCCGCCGTTCGCGATGGCGTTTGTCATCATGTTGACCTGCAGCGGCGTGACCCGGACGTCCTTCTGGCCGATGGCGGACTGGGCCAGCCCGGGCTTGTCCAGGTTGTCGGGGAACCCATTTCCGGTCGCGTGGCCCAGCTTCAGCAGCCCCCCAACATCCTCGCCGAACCCGAACTTCTTGTACTGGGCCGCGATCGCGTCGCGGCCAAGGTCCAAGGCGATGCTGGCGAACGGCGTATTGCAGGACTGCTGCAGCGCGAAAGCGAAGCTTGCGGTGTCCTTGGTGTAGCAGTTGCCGCCGGCATAGTTGGGCAGTTTGTACTGGATGCCATCGAACGGCATTTCCGCGGGGTTGGGAAGGACGCTGTCTTTGTTGTACTTTCCGGAAGCCAGGGCGGCCGCCGTATCAACGAGCTTGAATACCGAACCCGGAGCGAGGAGTTCGCCGGTGGGGCCGCTGACGTTCTGGTTCAAGTTGATGCCGGGGACCTTCACCAGTTCGTTCATGTTGGCGCTTTCCGCGGCGGCGTTCTGCGTGGCTGCCAGGTTCGGGTTATAGGACGGCTTGGATGCCATGGCCAGGATGGCGCCGGTCTTGGGGTTGGTGACCACGATCGAACCGCGCTGGCCGTCCGGGATCAGGCTGTAGGCGAGCTGCTGGAGCTGGGGGTCGATGGTGAGCTCCACCGACGCGCCCTTGGGCTGGTTACCCAAGAAGAGTTGGCCCACCCGGTCCAGGAAGAGCTGGTCGGAATTGCCCGCAAGTTCGGCGCCCATGGACTGCTCCAGCCCTGTGGCCCCGTAGTTTTTGGAGAAGTATCCTGTGAGCCCGGCGTAGAGCTCCGGCTGCGCGTAGGTACGTTGGAACTTGCAGGTCTCCGAACCGGTATCCACCGACTCCGCCACCGGCGTCCCGCCCACGATAATGGCGCCGCGGTCGTTGCAGTAGTTCTGGAGAATGGCGCGCTGGTTCAACGGATTGGTTTTGAGGTCGTCGGCCCCCACCACCTGCACGAAGCTGATGGCGCCGAAGATCAGCGCAAACATAGCCACTGCGGCTACCCAGGAGTGTCGGATCGCCTGGTTCATGCCTGTTTCACCGCCTCGGTTGGAGTATCAATGCCAATTGCCGCCGCCGTTCCGGTGGGAGGGAGCGGAGTTGTGTCCACAGGGCCGCGCGCCGCGTGCGAAATCAGCAGGAGAATTCCTGCGATGATCCAGTTGGCCAAGAGCGAGGAACCTCCGGCAGCAAGGAACGGTGTGGTGAGCCCGGTCAGGGGAATGAGCCGGGTGACGCCGCCAATGACCACGAAGCATTGAAGGGCGATCGCGAAGGAAAGGCCGCAGGCAAGCAGCTTTCCGAATGAATCACGGGTGCCCAGGGCGGCACGGAAGCCGCGGGTGATGAACAGCAAGTACAGCAGGACCACGGCGAACAGGCCGATCAGGCCAAGCTCCTCGCCCAGTGAGGCGACGATCATGTCGCTGTTGGCGAAGGGAACAAGGTCCGGCCGCCCTTGGCCAAGGCCGGTGCCCACCAGCCCACCGTTGGCCATGCCGAACAGCCCCTCAATGACCTGCCGGCTGCCGTTCTCGTAGACATCGGGGGAGAACGCGTTGAGCCAGCCATAGACGCGCTGCTGGACGTGGGAGAACACCTGCGCAGCAATGAAGCCGCCGCCAAGAAGCAGGGCCATCCCGATCACAACCCAGCTGATCCTGCTCGTGGCTACGTAGATCATCACGATGAACAGGCCGAAGAACAGCACGGAGGAACCCAGGTCCCGCTGGAAGACAAGTACGCCGATGCTGACCAGCCATGCCGTGATCATGGGTCCCATGTCCTTGAACCGCGGGAACTGCATGGGGCCGATCTTGCGGCCAGCCAGCAGGATGAGGTCGCGGTTGGAGGAAAGATACCCGGCAAAGAATATGGCCAGGGTGATTTTGGCTACCTCGCCCGGCTGGAAGGTCATGGAACCCACCCTGATCCACACCTGCGCGCCAAGGATCTCGCCGGCGCCAATCCCGGGGACAAGCGGCAGGATCAGCAGCAGGGCCGAGGCAGCCAAGGAGATGAAGGTGAACCGTCGCAGGACGCGGTGGTCCTTAAGGAAGAAGACCACCGCCATGGCCACCGCCATGGCGATGAGGGTCCACCGGAGCTGGTTGTTGCCGGTGTCCTCGCCGGGAGCGTCCAGGCGGTGGATCATCGCGAGGCCCAAGCCATTGAGGGCAACAACGATTGGAAGTATTACAGGATCGGCATATTTTGCCCGGAACCGCAATACTCCGTGGAACACCAAGGCGGCAACGGCGAGCAGGCTTGACTGGAACCAGAAGTCGGAGTCGAAGGCTTTCTCCTGGTCCACGCCCACCAGCATGTTGGCGCCGATGCCCACCATCAGCGCCAGCACCAGCAGGAGGAGTTCAACATTGCGGCGGGGCTTGGGGGCGGTATTGACCTGGCTCATTTGGCCCCCTGGCAGGTGACGGTGGGTGTGGGTGAAGGTGACGGTGCCGTCGGTGTGGGTACGGGAGCCGGAGCTGGGGCTCCTGATGCCGGCGGGGGAGCCGCACTGTCGGTTGGTGCGGGCGGCGACGCGGACGCGGACGGCCTGGGGCATTCCTCTTCCGGTGAGGTGCTGCCCGTCAGCTCGAGGTTCTTGACAATCCGCTGGGCGTCGTAGAGGTCGTTCGCCGGCACGGTCTGGCGGACGCGCTGCTGCGAGAAGGGCGGCAGGGAATCCATCCGGATATCAGTCACAGCTTCGAGGGACGAGAGCTGGATGGGGCCAAGCCGCTGGGAAACCCCGTTGTAGATGGCCACCCGGGAGTCAAACTCGCCCACGTAATAGCGGGTTTGCGTCCAGGCGTATCCCAGCCAGAGGCCGATCGCCACCACGACCACGACGGCGGCCGCAACGGACCACGCGATCCAGCGGCGTGGACGAAGCGGAACAAGGGTGTCCGCGGTGTCGCCGGCAGGTTCCGCTTTGTGGGTGAGCAGTGTCGCTGCGCGCCTGGCCACGGTGCGGCCGGCAACCGTGGGGATGGACCCGGATTCAGCGGCGGAAGCAGCCGCGCCCACCAGTTCATGTGGACGGGAGGCGAGCTCTTCGCGGAGGACCTCGGCGGACAGGTGTTCGCCCAGGTGCGGGTCCGTGCTGCCGGGCTCGGCGGAACTTGAGTCCGGGTCGGTGGCGTCGCCGTCCCCGGGGGCGGTGGATGCGGAGCCGTTCGCATCGTCGCCGGTGCCTCTATCCGCCGGTGCGGGAGCTTGGCTGGCTTGATCCGCGGCGGGGGTTGCAGGCTTGGCGGTCCCTCCGGCAGCTGCCGCGGCAGCGGACTTGGTGCCCGGCGGCGGCATGATGATCTCGACGGCGGCCGTGCTGACGTCGTCGGGCGTTTCCGGAACGATGTCCAGCACCACTACGGTGACGTTGTCCGGGGAGCCAGCCTCAAGGGTCAGGTCAACCAGGGTTTCCGCGCACTCGCGCAGGTCCTTGGTTTCCCGGATTGTCCGTTCCACGGCATGCCCAGCAACGTAGTTCAGTCCATCCGAGCACAGCAGCCAGCGGTCGCCCTGCCGCGCTTCGAGGGTGTCCAGATCCAGCTCGGGGCTGGCGTCGACATCACCCAGGACACGCATCAGGACGTTCTTGTGCGGGTGCGTTTCGGCTTCCTCGGGCCGGAGGCGGCCTTCGTCGATCAGCCGCTGGACAAAGGTGTGGTCCACGCTGACTTGCTTGAATTCGCCGTCGCGGAGCCGGTAGGCGCGGGAATCACCGATGTGGGCGAAGTGCAGCTTTCCCCCGGCCAGCAGCAGGGCGGTCACGGTGGTGCCCATTCCCGCGAGCTTGGGATTGATGTGCACCAGTTCGGAGAGCAGGGAGTTGGCGGTCTGTATTTCGTCGGCCAGGATGGTGCCGGCATCGTCGCCGTAGTCGGGCCGGTCCAGGTGGATCATGTCCAGGACGGTGGCGGCGGAGGCGACGTCACCACCTGCGTGCCCGCCCATGCCATCGGCCACCACTGCGAGGTGCCGGCCGACATAGGCGGAGTCGTCATTCTTGGAGCGGATCCGGCCCACGTCCGAACGCGCTGCGTAGCGCATGATGAGGGGCCGCTCCGCCGGATCGGATCCGGGTGCGGGTTTTTCAGTCACGGCCACGGCTACGGCCTCAATTCGATGACCGTCTTGCCGATTCTCACGGGTACCCCTGGCTCAACCGGCAAGGCGCGGGTCAGTTGCTGGTCTCCCAGGTATGTTCCATTGGTGGAGCCAAGATCTTCGATAAACCACCGGCTTCCCTGCGGGAACAGCCTGGCGTGGCGGCCGGAGGCGTAATCGTCCTCCAGGACCAGGGTGGCTTCCTGGGCGCGTCCCAGAAGGATGGGGCTGGCGGCCAGGGGAAGGGTCTTGCCCTTGAGCGGGCCTTCCACGACCACCAGTTGCCGGGCCTGCTGCTTCACAGGCTGTTGCGGCGGTTCGGCCAGTTCCGGGTTCCGCCGGACCTGGCGTGCCGTGGGTGCGCCGGCCGCTGCCTTGCGGCCCACCATGAGGTCGCGGCGCATGGCGGAGACGATGCTGAAGATGAGCACCCAGAGGAGCAGCAGGAAGCCGAACCGCAGCGCGGTGATGGTGAGGTCGCTCATGCGCGGCCACCCGGGCTGGCAGGAAGCAGGCGGAAGATAATCTTTGTCCGTCCCATCGTGATGGTGGAGCCGTCCGTGAGTTCGGTGCTCCCGGAGACCCTCTGCCCGTTGACGTAGCTGCCATTGGTGGAACCAAGGTCCACCGCATTCGTTACGCCGTCGGCCGTGCGGATTTCGAGGTGGCGGCGCGAGACCCCCGTGTCCTCGATATGGATGTCTGCCTCGGAGGACCGGCCCAGGATGATGGACGGAGCGTTCAGCGAATAGCGCTGGCCGTCGATATCGAGCACAGGCTGGAGCCTCGCGGGCTGCCGGCTCGGTGCTGCGGGAACGTTGGGCCGCGCCGGGGCGGGTGCCGGAGTTGGGGAGCCTTGGGATTTCTCGGTGGAGGAAGCGATCTCGAAGTCACCGGCCCGAAGCCCGGACTCCCGGCGAAAGGAAATCCTGACCGGCCCTTGGAGAATGTAGTCCTGGCCGCGGACATGGTTGATGACGACGTCGCAGAGTTCCTCGGCGAGGGGAGTACCCCACTCCTGTGCCCGCCGGAAGTCCTCGTCACTGAGTTGGACATCGAAAACATTGGGCACCAATGTGCGGCCGGCAGCTACGGTAAGGGCCTTGTGGTCCACTTCGCGGCGGAGCCTGCTAGCAATCTCCACAGGCTCCACCTGGGCCTTGGAACCGGTGGAGAAGACACCGCGGACGGCCTTTTCGATGCCGCGTTCGACCCTGTCCAGCAGACCCATGGTTCTTCTCCTTTCTCCCCGGTTCCGGGGCAACGGTTGTTCCTGACCAGCACCTGCAGTGCAGTGCAGTGCATTGAGGGGTGGCCGCCGACGGCAGCCGCTCCTGTATCCGATACTACTGGCCAGCCCTGTGAATGACCTTAATCCACAACGGCCGGGCGCCGGCAAAAGTTCGTCTTCGCAACCGGGCATCGGTGCCGCCGGCCCGGCTCTCGGCGGCCTCCCCGGCCCGTTCCTACGCAGGTTTTGCGCTGCCGCCAACCGGGTCCGGGGGTGACGGAGGCGGCTGCCTGGCAGCCAATTGGTAATTTGCCGCATGTGTCCGTTATGCTTGATCTCGCTGCTTTTACGAGGTGCAGGAACGGAAATCCGGGCCGACCGAATGGAAGAAGTTGCGCGCGAGTGGCGGAACGGCAGACGCGCTGGCTTCAGGTGCCAGTGTCCGAAAGGGCGTGGGGGTTCAAATCCCCCCTCGCGCACGCAAATGGAAGAGCCCCGGTCTTGGACCGGGGCTCTTTTGTGTTCCCGGCCAGTCATGGGCCCGTTCGCGGATCCGTCCCTATAAAGAGCGGATGCGCGAACAAGCTTAGGAATCCGACGGCGAAGCGACCTGCGGGGTGGCCGGGCGCGCGGACGCCTTGAACCGGCGTCGTGAATTGGCCAGGTGGCTCCGCATGGCAGCTGCCGCGGCCGCCTCGTCACCATCGGCAATGGCCTCCAGGATGGAGCGGTGCTCCAGTACCACCTGGTCGAAATGGTCCCGGGCATAATGCTCGACGCCGGTCATCAGGCGGGTGCGCGGCATCGCGATCATGGTCTGCCCCAGTGCTGCCAGGCAGTCGGAGTAATAGGGGTTGCACGAGGCCGCAGCCACGGCACGGTGGAATTCGAAGTCCGACTTCATGGCGTGGGCAGGGTGGCCCGAGCTTTCGGTAAAGGCTTCCAATGCCGTGCCGACGGCCCGCAACTGCCTGTCGGTGCGGTTGCGGGCTGCCAATGCCGCGGCCTCCGCCTCCACGCCCATGCGGAATTCCAGCAGGTGGAGCCTGTCCTCGGTGCTGGCCACCGGACGTCCACCCGGCATGGCCGGCGGCGCGTCCGAGGGCGGCGTGAGGGCGAAACTGCCGCGTCCGCGTTCGGTTTCAACGAGTCCCTCGGCCTGCAGCCGTGTCAGGGCTGCCCGGACCACCGTGCGGCTGACGCCGAAATCATTGATGAGCGTGTTCTCGCTGGGCAGCTTCTCGCCCGGCTGGATGACGCCGTCGACGATGCGGTTTCGAAGGTCAGCGGCGAGATCCGCGGTGAGGTTCCGGCTCATGGGTCAAGATTACGCGCCGGAGTAGATAACTTGTATTACAAGTTTGCCGTTCTGTGGGGCAACCCACTCCGGCGCTGCCGCAGGAATAGTGCCGGGCCGGGATGCTGTTGACCCAGGCATGAAGGCAATTACTTACAGCGAATACGGCAGCCCCGACGTCCTCGAGCTCACCGAGCAGCCCATGCCGAAGGTGGGCCCGGGGATGGTCCTGGTCAAGGTGAAGGCGGCTGCAGTCAATCCGGTGGACTGGAAGATCATGGCGGGTTACCTGGATGCGGCCATGGACCTGCAGTTTCCGGCGATCCCGGGATGGGATGTTGCCGGCGTGGTGGAGTCGGTGGGCATCGATTCCCCGCAGTTCAAGCCCGGCGACGAAGTAATCGCCTACGGGCGCAAGGACTACGTCCACGGCGGCAGCTTCGCCGAATACATTGCGTTGCCCGAAAGGCTCCTGGCGCGGAAGCCCGCCACCCTTGACTGGAACGGGTCCGCAGGCCTTCCGCTGGCGGGCTTGACTGCCTACCAGGTGCTAAAGCGCCTCGGCCTCGGCTCAGGCGAGACCGTACTGATCCACGGCGGCGCCGGCGGAGTGGGATCCCTGGGCATCCAGATTGCGGTGGCACTGGGCGCCGAGGTGATTGCGACGGCGTCGGAAAAGAATCACGATTTCCTCCGCTCCCTGGGCGCGCACCCCGTCACGTATGGTGAGGGTCTTGCCGACCGGGTCCGGTCCCTCCGTCCTGATGGAGTGGAGGTGGTTGCCGATTTTGTCGGCGGCAACCTGGCGGCCACCCTCGCCGTGCTTGCCGAAGGCGGACGGCATGCTTCTATCGCCGACAGCGACGTTGAAGAGCATGGCGGAACCTGGATGTGGGTCAGTCCTGTTGGCGCCCAGCTTCAGGAACTGGCTGACCTGGTGGACGACAGGAAGATGCGGGTGGAGGTTGCCGAGGTGTTTCCCCTGGCCCGGGCCGCGGATGCATTCCGGCTCAACATGGAGGGGCATACCCGGGGCAAGATCGTGGTGACGGTGGATCACACAGTCTGAGTCCGCAAGTGCCCGTTATTTCCTGATTGCGCCGAAGCCTGCAATCAGCGCCTCGAGTCCGAGGCGGAAGGCGGTGTCGGCCGGGCGGCCGCGTTCCTGCCCGGCCGAGGCCTCCTGCCCTGATGCGGAATGTCGCACGGCGGCCGTGAAATAGGGCGTGGATTCCGCCATGGAACCGGCGTCGAAAATGTCCTCGGGGGCAGTGACGTCGTAGGCGGAGCCGAAGATAAAGGACTCCAGTGCCACTATGGATGGCACGATCCGGTCCTGGGGGAACCCGGCGTCGGAAAATCCCTTGCTGACGGTCTCGTACATGGCGAGGGTCTGCGGGGCATCGGTTACAGGCAGGACAGCGATGACGGGAATCAGCGGGGTGTGTTCGGCAAAGACATCCCGGTAGCTCCAGGCCCAGGTGCGCACGGCGTCTTCCCAGCTGCCGTGGCCAAATCCGGAGACATCCACCAAGGACATCAGATGGTCCTCCACCAGGAGCAGCACGTCGTGCTTGGACGCCACGTGGTTGTAAAGGGCGGACGGCGCAACGTCGAGCATCTTCGCGAGGGCGGCCATGGTCAGTCCGTCATAGCCCTTGCGGCTGACCAGCTTCAGCGCCGCCGAGGTGATCCCCGCTTTGTCCAGAACCGCCGCCGACGGCCTGCCCGCCCGCCTCCTCTGCGCGCCCCCGCTGGTGGCGGCGCGTCCCTGTGCGGCTGATAGTGCCGGCATTCCTGCCCTTTCGTCGGTGGTCTCCAGCATTATTCCATCCGGGACTTCCGCTCCCGGATGCCACCGGTTATAGTTCTACTAAATGAATGCCATTCATTTAGTGGTTTCCGTCACTAAGGAAGCCGAAGAGAGGACATCATGCTGAACCTGAACCGCGACGTCGTGGTCGTTGGAGCCGGGCCGTCCGGACTCACCGCCGCCCGTGAACTGAAGAAGGCGGGCCTCACCGTTGCCGTACTGGAGGCCCGCGACCGCGTGGGCGGCCGCACCTGGACGGACACCGTGGACGGCGCCATGCTCGAGATTGGCGGCCAGTGGGTTTCCCCGGACCAGACCGCCCTCCTGGAACTCCTCCGGGAACTGAACCTGGAGACCTACCCGCGCTACCGCGACGGCGAGTCCATCTACATCGGTGCGGACGGCACTCCCGTGCGGTACACCGGCGACTCCTTCCCCGTGGACGCGGACACCGCCGTCGAAATGGACCGCTTGGTGGCCCTCCTGGACGGACTGGCTGCCGAGATTGGCGCCACGGAGCCGTGGGCCCACCCGAAAGCCCGCGAACTGGACACCATCTCCTTCCATCACTGGCTGCGGCAACACTCGGCCAACGAGGAAGCCTGCAAGAACATCGGCCTCTTCATCGCAGGCGGCATGCTCACCAAGCCGGCCCACGCCTTCTCCGCCCTGCAGGCGGTCCTGATGGCCGCCTCCGCCGGCTCGTTCACCCACCTGACAGACGAGGACTTCATCCTGGACCGGCGGGTGGTGGGCGGGATGCAGCAGGTTTCGCTGCTCCAGGCGCAGGAACTGGGCGACGACGTCGTCCTGGACTCCCCGGTGCGCACCATTAACTGGGAGCAGGATGCCAACGGCGGTTATCGGGTCGCCGTCGAGTCTGACTGCGCCACCGTCAATGCCCGCTTTGTGGTCATGGCCGTGCCGCCCAACCTCTACTCCCGAGTCTCGTTCAACCCGCCGTTGCCGCGACGCCAGCACCAGATGCACCAGCACCAGTCCCTGGGCCTGGTCATCAAGGTCCATGCCGTCTACGCCACTCCCTTCTGGCGGGACAAGGGACTTTCCGGTACCGGCTTTGGCGCGGATGCCCTGGTGCAGGAGGTCTACGACAACACCAACCACGGAGATTCCCGCGGCACCCTGGTGGGCTTCGTCTCGGATGAGAAGGCGGACGCCGTCTTTGAACTCAGCGCCGACGCCCGGAAGAAGGCCATCCTGGAATCCATTGCCGGCTTCCTTGGTGACGAAGCCCTGGCTCCGGAGGTCTACTACGAATCCGACTGGGGTTCGGAGGAATGGACCCGGGGCGCCTACGCTGCCAGCTACGACCTGGGCGGCCTGCACCGCTACGGCAAGGACCAGCTGGCACCTGTGGGTCCCATCTACTGGTCCTCGTCCGACCTGGCTGCGGAAGGCTACCAGCACGTCGACGGTGCTGTCCGGATGGGCCGCCTGACCGCGGCGCGCATCGCCGAGGTGGCAAAGGTGCCGGTCGCTGCCGGCTGGTAAATAAGCATGCTTACTAATAGGCTGGCGGCGGGGAGCGTCCCCGACTTCAGACGAACGAGGTGAGGCATGACTGACGCGCAGAGCATCAGCAAGGTTACTGAGATCATCAACGATGCCAAGATCGGGATGGTCACCACCATCAACGAAGAAGGCGCCCTCGTCAGCCGGCCACTGGCAGTCCAGGAGGTCATGGACGACGGCGATATGTGGTTCTTCACCGGCCTGGGCACCTCGCAGGTGGCGCACGTCCGGGCCGATCCGCGCGTCAACGTCGCCTTTGGCAAGAACACCGAATGGGTTTCTGTTGCCGGAACCGCCGAGGTGGTCACGGACCGGGCCAAGATCCACGACATGTGGAACCAGGTGGTCGAAGCGTGGTTCCCTGATGGTCCGGACACCCCCGAAGTGTGCCTGCTCCGTGTCGAATCGGAATCCGCGGAGTACTGGACCAGCCCCGGTGGCACGGCGGCCACCGTGCTGCAGTGGGTGAAGTCGAAGGTCACCAACAGCCGGATGAGCGTTGGCGAGAACGGAACTGTGGAACTTTAGCAGTACCGGGGGGCGGAGCGGCTACGGCTGCTCCGCCCTTTTCAATGCCTGCAAGACTGCCGGCAGCAGCACGTCATTGCGGCCCCACAGCGGATCCAGGATTTCCACGTACCAGGCGTCCGCGAGGAGCAGGGCCAGGGAATCGTTGGTTTCCACGGCCCAGTCCCGGATCTGCTCCTCCTCCACCGGGTTTTCGCTGGACCCCAGCACCGTGGTCACTTCCGATCCGGCAAGCGTCACCGGGATGGCTGCGCTGCTGGCCTCGCCCGGTGCATGCGCCACGGTCACCAGCTCGGTGCGGGTGGACAGGGCCAGCAGTTCTCCGGCGGTTTCGGCACTGCAGAAGCCCGTGACGTATTCGCGTTGCGCCGCCGCGCCGTCCCGGATGCCCGGTTGGGATTCCTTGGTGAACAGCCCGTGCCGGTTCAACTCGGCCAACGCTCCGGCAATGGGCCCGGTCTCGTCGTCGGAGCCAGGGGCAAAGTGTCCGGGCTGGTAAGAACTCCCGCCCTCCAGCCACCGGGCCGTCAGTTCCCCGGCGGCCTCCAGGGTGGTGGCTTGGCGCCAGACTCCGCGGTCCTCCAACAGCCGGCCGAACTTGTCATGGACCGGCACTTCCTCAGGCTTCATCTTCGGATGCTATCGCCGGTGCGGCGGCCCGATCCACCGCCCCCGACACAGCAGTTAATGTCGGCCGGCCTGTTCGGCCGGCCGGCGGGACGGAATTCCCGCCGCCCGTTCGGCCGCCGCCAGGGTTGCCGCCAGGCTTCCGACGGCGTCCGGGTACGTGGCGTGCGCGGCAGTGCGCAGCTGGTCCGCCGTGCGCATCGCCTTGATCAGGGCGGAGGTCTCCGGCAGGCGCACATCTGTCAAGGCAGGGTAGTCAATGATGCTGGCCGGATCGAGCTCATAGCGGCGCCAGCGGAGCAAAAGCTCGTCGTGCCGCGTCGCGGCGGCCTGATGGGCAGAGAGCTGCCGGTGGTGCTCGCGGCGGCCCGCATGCCAGGCCAGGTACCGGGGGGTGGCGTGGTGGGCGGCAATTCCCGCGGCCACAGCCGCGCCCGCCATGACAAGACCGGACCAGGGGGACACCATCGCAGGGATGATCAAGGCCGGAAGTGCAACGCACGAGCCCAGGAAGAGGTCCCAGAACAGCTGGTCCGGCACCTCCGCGGCGCGACCCCTGGCTCCCAGCGC
This sequence comes from Pseudarthrobacter sp. efr-133-R2A-89, assembly GCF_030209315.1. Lineage (NCBI taxonomy): Bacteria > Bacillati > Actinomycetota > Actinomycetes > Micrococcales > Micrococcaceae > Pseudarthrobacter > Pseudarthrobacter sp. efr-133-R2A-89. Next base: position 271,805 of record NZ_JARVSE010000002.1, read on the forward strand.
CCGGCGTCGCACGGCAAAAACTGTGGTGGCCACGCTGGCAACCAGGACCGGACCGCACAACAGGACCGCCCATGCGCCTTGATGCAGTCCCTGGAACAGGAATTCGGCCATGGCTGACATTTTGCACCTCCAGCGCCCGCGGGCCCCGGCCGGAACGCCCGGGCTGGTCATTCCATTGCATCCTCTTCCGGGCACTGCGTCAATGGCGTCAGGGAAGAGCCAAAGGGGGTACTGCAAAGCCTCTGGACGTGGGTAGCGTGGACCCATGCGTATCAAAATGTGCAGCATCCATGTCCAGGATCCCGCAGCGGCCCATGCCTTCTACACGGGGACCCTGGGCTTCGACACACTCATGGCCATGCCTGAGTACAATCTCTACATCATCAAGGACCCCGGCGCGGATGGCAGTTCCACGGGGTTGCTCCTGGAGCCCAGCGACAACCCGATCGGCGCGGACTACATGAACGCCGTGCGTGAAGCGGGCCTGCCCGCCATCGTCTTCGGCGTCCCGGACGTCCAGGCCGAATTCGAACGGCTGACGGCGGCAGGCGTCAGCTTCAAGACGCCGCCCACCACGGATCCGTTCGGCACCAGTGCCGTGTTCGACGACGGCTGCGGCAACTACATCCAGATCCACCAGGACTGAGGGCTACTCCGCCTTCGCGCGGTCCTTCTTGGCCTGCTTCTTCGCAGCCTCTTCCTTGACCCGCTGGGCTTCGGCGCGGACGGCTGCGTGCGTGGAACGCTCGGTGACCAGCCATTGCGGCGGTGCCTGCAGCAGGGCGGTGATTTCCGCCGTCGTAAGCGCTTCCTCCACGCCGCCGCGGGCCAGGCCGCTGATGGACACGTTCAGCTTCTGTGCCACCACCGGGCGGGGGTGCGGGCCGTTGCGGCGGAGCTCGGCGAGCCACTCCGGCGGGTTGGCCTGGAGCTCGGCGAACTCCTCGCGGGTGATGGTTGAATCCTGGAACTCCTGCGGTGCGGCAGGCAGGTAGATGCCAAGTTTCTTGGCAACGGTGGCCGGCTTCATGGACTGGGAGTTTGCAGAGGTCATGCTTCAAGGGTATCCGGGCGGCGGGTACTGTGAAGACGTGCCCGCCGACAATACCCCTGCCCCTGACGCCCCGGATGCCGTTGCCGGCGAAGAGCCGCGGATGCTACGCATCTCCTACGTGGCAGGAGTGACGCCCGGTAAGTGGATCCGCCGGTGGGAGGAGCGGATGAAGGATATTCCGTTGCGCGCATCCATGGTGGACGACGGCGACCAGATTGAGGTGCTTCGCGACGGCAGGGCGGACATGTCCTTCGTTCGGCTTCCGGTGGACCGGACCGGCCTCAGTGTCATCCCGCTGTATGAGGAGCAGCCCGTGGTGGTGGCCCCCAAGGGCCATGAGATCTCCGTCTTCGAGGACGTGGCGCTCGGCGACCTGGAACAGGAATCGATCCTGGATGTGGCCGCACTGGGTGGACCGGAGGCGGCGCTCCAGGTGGTTGCCGCCGGCGCCGGGCTGGTGATCCTCCCCATGCCGGTGGCGCGCCACTTCAACGTCAAAGACACGGTGGCGCGGCGGCTGACCGGGCTGGACGGGACGGAAATCGCGCTGGCCTGGCCCGTCGATGCCACGGACGAGGTCCTTGAGGAGTTCATCGGCATCGTCCGCGGGCGCACTGCCCACAGTTCGCGGCAGCCCTCCGCCCAGCCGGTCAAGGAAAAGAAGGACCCCAAGCCGGACCGGCGGGGAACCGGTACCAAGAAGGCTCCCAAAGTAGCCCAGCGCTATGCTCCCAACCCGGACAAAGGCCGCGGCAGGGGATCGCGGAAAAAGGGCAAAAGATAACCCTTTGCCGGTCCGTCTCGGCCAAATAATAAGTCTACTTGCGAATATGTTGCTAAGCATGCTTATTGTAGGAGGGTAGCGACGCGGGGTGACCAGCACCTTGCCACCTGCAGGAAGGCCGCGGCCCGATGACCAGCAACCTCGATCCTGATGCCCGGAGCAGTTACCGCCTGATCGCCTTGGCGGCGCGCCTGATCCAGCGGCGCCAGGACGATGCCCTGGCCCACCTTGGCCTCACCCGTGCCGCCGTCATTGCCTTGGAGGGGTTGACGGAGGGTCCGCTGAACCAGGAACAACTTGCCGAGGAAATCAGGGTCCAGAGCCAGACGCTGGGCCGGGTCCTCCTGCGGCTCGAAGCGGCCGGCCTGATTACCCGGACCCGCCAGGTCACGGACCGCCGGCAATTCAAAGTTGAGTTGACCGATGCGGGCAGTGCCGCGGTCGAAGCCGCACGGGAAGCGGAGGTCAACGCCTACCCGCACGACTCCGATATTTCGTGGAAGGCCCTCCGCGAGGAGCTGACAAAGTTCGTCCACGCCGTACCGCCCGGCCACGACTCCGGAGTGGTTCCCTTCGCCCCGCCCGAACACCGTGCGGGGCACCGCGGCCAGGCCAGCCGAGCTGGCGGGATGCGCGGCTGGGACCAGCCCCGGCAGAACTGATCACACGCGGGGAGCGTGCCGAACGTCCCGCGGAACCCTCGTGCCGGTCAGGCCGGGCAGGCGTCCTTGAGGGCCTTGACCGAGTCCGCCGGCACCTGGTCCCCGGATGCAGCCACCTCGCCCAGCGGCGTCGTGATTTCCGCAGGGACCCCGGCCTCCCGGGCCGCGGACACCAACCCTGCCAGCGCCTTTTTATCGTCCACGCTGACAAGTCCGTCCTGGACCCTGGCGCAGATCTGCTTGGTGACCTCCTGGGCAACGGCGGAGGCGGCCTGGGAAGCGGCGGCGCTGGCCGCGTTGCCGGCCGCGTCCCCTGCCGCGCCGCATCCGGTCAACAATAAAGCTGCGGACAGGACGGCGGTGAGGGCTGCGTGGCGGCGGATCATGGTTCCAGCCTACCGGCGGGCGGGAACCCCCAGGATGCCGTCCAGCAGCCCATTCCGGAATTTGCCCTCCGGATCGTGCCCGGCGGCGAAGGCGCGGAAGTCTGCGAAGCGCGGATACAACTTCTCCCAGTCGTAACCGTCCGCGGTAAACAGCTTCCCCCAGTGCGGCCTCGCCCCGAAGGGCCGCAGGGCTTCTTCAAGGACCGGAAGGAATCCCTCTACCTCGGGTTGCATCGGCTTCCAGGTGAAGTGCAAGGCCACGCTCTGCTGCCGGAAGAACGGGCTGAGCCAAAACTCATCGGCGGCGCCGGTGCGGATCTCCGAGACGAAGAGCAGGGGCGCGAGCTCGTCCGCGAGGGCCCGGACCGCCTGGAGGGCCGCGGGGGCCTGCCCGATGGGCAGGATGAACTCACTCTGCAGCTCGTCCCCGTTGCTCGGCGTGAATTCATGGCGGAAATGCGGCAGCCGGTCCAGCCAGGGCCCGGGCTGGTCCAGCTGGAGGGTGCAGTTCTCGGCTGACATGTCCGGCAGCGGATGGCGCGGGCGCTCGGCCGGTGTGGCACCGTACAGGTTGGCCAGTGGCTCTTCCCCGGCAAGGGCTTTGAGCCAGACCTGGTTGACGGTGTCACCGGCATAGTCCGTAAAGAGGCTGACGCTGTAGGCGCTGGACACGATGGCGGTGAAGTCCTCCAGCGCGGCATCCCATGGAAGGTCTTCCAGGACGCGCTGGCGCATGCTGAAACTTGGCCGTACCGCCAGTTCCAGCCCGGTGACGACGCCGAGGGCGCCGATGCCCACCACGCTGGCCAGGAAATCGTCCCCGTCCTTCCGGGACAGCGTGACCTGCTCGCCAGAGGCCCGAACCAAGTCAATCGATTCCACGGCGCCGGCCAGTGCGGGGTTGTTGACGCCGGAACCATGCGTGCCGGTCTGCACCGCGCCGGCTACCGAAATGTGGGGCAGTGATGCCAGGTTGTGGATGGCAACGCCTGCCTCTTCGAGCTTCCGGCACAGGGCCCCGTAGCTCACCCCGCCGCTGACCCGGACCGTTGAACGGTTCGAATCCACCTCGACCTGCTGGGGGAGGGCATCGAGGAGGACGTGTACACCGTCCGTGTCGCCGACGCTGTTGAAGGAGTGCCGTGACCCCAAGGCCTTGACCCGCGTCGATCCGGCGACGATGGCAGCCAGTTCGCTGACCGATTCCGGCCGCCGGACATCGGCGGAGGAGTATTCGAGGTTTCCTGCCCAGTTCTTCATTGAGTGGCTTTCGCTTGGTGTTGGGGTCATCCCACTGTCAGCGCTAACAAAGTGGGCTGTCAAGGCACTTCCGCTGTACGGGCGGCGGCCCGCCAGTGTCCGGGCCGTCCGAGGCCCGACGGGAGATTGGTGGACGCGCTGCCCCGCGCCGCGGCAACCTGAGCCTGGGTGAGGAACAGCGCTTCCGCCAGGTCGGCGTCGTCCAGCCTCGCATCCCGCAGGTCGGCGCCCAGCAGGTCCACAGCCGTCAGGTCCGTACCGCGCAGGTCGGCGGCGATCAGGCACGCTCGGCGCAGGTCCGCACCACACAGCCGCCAACCGCGGAGGTCGGCGCCTGCCAGATCGGCACCGGGAGCCAGGCGGCGCACGCGCGGATCGGGGTCGAAGTAACCCGCGCGGACTTCCTCGCTGACCTCCCGCAGAACCGCGCCAACACTCTCATGGAGGGACCCGACGTCGGCTGCAAGGACCATTTCGAGGCTTCCCCCGGCGATTCCCTGCACGAGGTTGTGCGCCTGTCCCGCCTCCCGTGCAGTCTCCGGGCTGTATGCAATCGACTCCGCCCGGTCAAGTTGCCAGAGCATTTCGTGGAGCTGCCGCAGGACCTTGAAGGCGGCAAACATGTCCTTGGCCGACCGTGGGTCGTCGCGCCAGCTGGTCCCCTCGAAAAGCCGCTGGCTGACTGCCTGGCCCGCGCCAAAGCAGTCAAAGGCAGTGCAGCCGGCGAACCCGCGGGCGCGCAGGCTGCGGTGGATGGTGCAGGAGAAGTCGCCTGCCAGGTTGGGGCACGGGGTGGCCGGCGGCTTGTCGATGGCAAAGTCCGCGGAGCGGGTGAATCCGAAGGCGGTGCAACACAGTGCAAAGCACTGGGTGCAGTCAGGTGTGAGGCTTGGGGTAGTGGGTTCCATGGGGGCTCCGTGGGGTGGTTCCGATAAGGGTGCGGAAAGGAGGGGAACCCGGGTTTGGGTTCCCCTCCGGGGCGCACGGAATCACCGTTCCTGTACGGAAGGACAAGAACTGCCGGCGGGAGGTCACAGGGAATGCATGGAAGTCACTGCGACCAGAATAGCCATTCCGGGCTTGCTCTGTCAGGAGGCCCCTGTATCTCCTGCCTGCGTGGTGCGCGGCGGCGGAACGCGGCGGCTGCCGGTGGCTTCGAAGGCTGCAGCCAGCCGGAGCAGGTCCGTGTCGCTGTAGGCTTTTCCGGCGATGGTCAGGCCTACGGGCATGGCAAGGTCGGCCGCGATTCCCATGGGGACCGTGACCGTGGGGATGCCCAGGTGCCGGGGGACCAGGTTTCCGTTGGCCACCCACACGCCGTTGCGCCACGCGATGTCTGCGGAAGCCTCGTTGCTGTCGGCATCGGCGGGTGCAACGTCGGCAGCTGCCGGGAACACCACGGCATCCAGTCCCAGCCGGTCCATCCATTCCTCCAGGTCGACACGGCGGGTTTCCTCCAGCCCCGCCAATCCTTGGGGCAGGTGCTGTATATCGGCCAGCGCCGGTACGCCGTGTTGCCGGATCCAGGCGGGATAGTCGCTGATGTCGTCATCGAACCCGTCGTAGCGGTCCGGCAGCGAACCTTCGGGGGCTGGGAAGATGGCGGAGCCGTCCACGTCAGACAGGCGGTTCAGCCGCGGATCACCGTTGGCATCAAGGAAGTCATTCCACGCCCAGGCTGACAGGTCCACGATCTCCCGCCGCAGATACTCCGGGGACACGAATCCCCGCGTGGCGATGGTGGGTGCGCCCGGCCGGTCCCCTTCGTAGTTGGACACCACGGGGAAGTCCACCTCGATGACCTCCGCACCTGCGGCCTCGAGGTCCTGCCGGGCTGCGTTCCAGAGGTCCAGCACCGAGTCCCGGGTATTGATCCGCTGCCCCGTGGGACCACCGATGCCCGGATGGTCCGACGTCCCGGCGTCGGGATCGGCGTTGATGTACATCCGGGGGATACCCAGCCGCTTGCCCGCGAGGACGCCGCTCGCTGCGGAAGCGTCAGGCACGGCCAGGTCAACGTACGACGGCGGGCGGACACTTGATGCCTTGGGTACCGGCACCCACGGCTGGACGCGCCAGAAATCCCCGCGTGCCTCGGCGTCGTCCGCCACCACGACGTCCAGCACTTCGAGCAGGTCGGCCATGGTCCGGGCGTGCGGAACCACCACGTCCATGGTGGGCACCAAGGGCCAGTTTCCGCGGACGGAGATGACCCCGCGCGAGGGGGTGTAGGCGCAGAGGGCGTTGTTGGACGCCGGGGCGCGACCGGAGGACCAGGTTTCTTCCGCGAGGCCGAACGCCGCGAAACTGGCGGCGGTGGCGGTCCCGGAGCCGTTGGACGAACCTGACGCGAATGCGGCCGTGAGGTAGCCTGCGTTGTAGGGGCTTTCTGCCCGGCCGTAGACCCCGCGCTGCATCCCGCCGTTGGCCATGGGAGGCATGTTGGTAAGCCCGATCAGGACTGCGCCGCCTGCCCGGAGCCGTTCAATGGTGAAGGCGTCGCACTGCGCCACCAGGTCCTTGAACGCCGGGGAGCCGGCGGCCACGGTGAGGCCGCGGACCTGGTAGCTGTCCTTGGCCGTGTAAGGGATGCCGTCCAGCGGGCCCAGCGTGAAGCCGGCCGCCCGGCGCCGGTCGGACGCCTGAGCTTCGGCCACCGCCTCCGGATTCATGACCACCATGGCATTTAGGCATATGCCTGATGAGTCATACTTTCTGATCCGCTCCAAGTACAGCTCCACCAGCTCCTCGCTGGTGACCTCGCCGGACTCGAGCGCCGCACGCAGCCGGCTGATGCCGGCCTCGACGACGTTGAATGGGCGGGCTGCGGGCGCGGACTTTTGCTCCTCGGCCAGTTTCACGCGGCCTCCTCCCTCGGGGCAGGCTGCTGCTGGGTGATGCAGTGGATGCCGCCGCCGAAGGCGAAGATGTCGCGGGCGTCCACCAGTTCCACCGTCCGGCCCGGGTACGCGCGCTCGAGGATGCCCGCGGCGATGGCGTCGTTGGGATCATCGAAGCTGCACAGCACCACCACGTCGTTGGCCACGTAGTGGTTGATGTAGGACCAGTCCACCCAGCCTTCGTCGTCCTTGAGGGTGGTGGGTGCGGGAACGTCGATGATGCGCAGCGGCCGGCCCTGGGCGTCCATTTGGCCGGAAAGGACCGCCTTCAGTTGAAGGTAGACGGCGTGATCCGGGTGTGCGGGGTCGTCTTGGCGGTGAAGCAGGATGGTGCCGGGTCCAGCGAAGGTTGCCACGATGTCCACATGGCCGCGGGTGCCGAATTCGTCGTAATCGCGCGTGAGTCCGCGCGGCAGCCAGATGGCTTTGCTGGTCCCGAGGGCCGCGGAAACCTCCGCTTCCACGGATTCCTTGGTGGCGCCGGGGTTGCGGCTGGGATCAAGCTGGACGGTCTCGGTCAGCAGCACTGTCCCTTCGCCGTCCACGTGGAATCCGCCGCCCTCGTTGACCAGCGAACTTGCCCGGACGGGGGCACCGGTTGTGGCGGCGACGGCCTTTGCCACGGCTTCGTCCTTGCCCCAGGCCGCCCATTCCTGGGCGCCCCAACCGTTGAAGATCCAGTCCACGGCGGCCACTGATCCGTCCGGTTGGTGGACAAAGGTAGGCCCGCTGTCCCGAAGCCAGGCGTCGTCGAGGGGGACCTCCACGACGTCGATGCCCGTGCCAAGCCATTCCCTTGCGGCGGTGGCGTCCCGGGGATCGGCCACCACTGTGACCGGCTCGCACCTGGCGATGGCCTGTGCCACCCTGGTCCACGCGGCGCGGGCGCGGTCAAGGGTTGGGCTGCCTGTTGGACCGAATGTTTCGTTGGGTGGCGGAAATGCCATCCAGGTGCGCTGGTGGGCCTCCCATTCGGCGGGCATCCCGGCGGCGGAGGGGGAAACGTGGTTGGGGGCGGCGGCGGCCCCAACGGCGGTCGAATAAATGAATGACATTCATTTATTATGGGGAGGCGGATGCGTCGTGCGCAAGGGTTACGCCGATTCAGTCCATACCTGACCGGTCAACTGCTGCCAGGATGGCCCGTGCCAGTTCCGCCGGCTTGGTGAATTGCGGCCAGTGGCCGGTGGGCAGGTCGGCGTCGTCGAAGCTTTCCCAGGGCGGACGGGGAATGTCGTCACCCTCGGCGGGCAGTTCGTCATTGATCACACCCCCTTCGCCCAGGGGGCCGCTGTCCACGTAGACGGCGCGCTCCACCTTGTCCGGCCGTGCGTCAACGGCACCGTGGATGATGGTGCCACCTCCCGAATGCCCCACCAGGACCCCTGCGTCGGAGCCAAGGGCCGCTACCGCTTCCGGTTCCGGCCTTTCCCGGCGTTCCGGCTGCCGCGTTCGAAGGCCTCGCGCTCAGCGGAGCGCTGCGACTTTCCCGCGGAGACCACCTTCTGCTGCCATTCCCGGTGGTAAGCGCGCTGGGCAGCAGCGTCGGAGCGGCGGGCCAGGGCTGCGAGTTCACGCTGCATCTTCAGGTACGAATTCCAGCGCCGCTCCTCCAGGAAGCCCCCGTCTATGGCTTCCCGGACTGCGCAGCCGGGCTCAGTTCCGTGCGCGCAGTCCGCAAACCGGCAGCCCGCGGCCAGTTCCTCCACGTCGCCGAACATCCCGCCCAGGCCTTCGCCGGCGTCGAACAGCCCGAAACCGCGCACGCCGGGTGTGTCCATCAGCACCGTGCCGTTGGACAGCGGCACCAGTTCGCGCGCGGTGGTGGTGTGCTTGCCCTTGAAATCACCGGACCTCACCGCACCGGTCTCTTGGACTTCCTGCCCCGCCAGGGCGTTGATCAAGGTGGACTTGCCGGCTCCGGACGGCCCCAGGAGCACAATGGTGCCTCCGGCAGGAATACGGCCCATCAGTTCGTCGATGCCGTCGCCGTTTTCGGCTGAGGTGGTCACCACGTCCACGCCTGCCGCCTGAAGGACCACCTTCCCGACGACGTCGTCCGCCACCTGCGCAAGGTCAGCCTTGGTGATGATCACCAGGGGAGTGGCGCCCGAGTCCCATACCGCCACCAGGGTCCGTTCCAGCCGGTTGTGGGTGAGCGGCCGGTCCACAGGCACCACCACGCCGACGGTGTCCATGTTGGCGGCCAGGACCTGCTCGGCGGACGAGTCCTCGAAGGCACGTTTGCGGCTGAGCTCGGACCGGCGGGGCACGATGGCCAGGATCTGCCGCCCGCCGGCGCGGTTGGGGCCGATCCAGACCCAGTCACCGGTAACGGGCTGGTCGCCGGTGAGCGGGTAGGGCAGGTGGAGCAGCCCGTCAGCGACGGCCACCAGAAGCAGCGTTCGGTCCACGCGCACCACCCGGCCGGTGCCGGTGGCCTCGGGGTTGGGGTGCGCGGCGAAATGGCGGGCGACGGCGGGCGTGTAGCCGTAGGCGAAGGGGCCCTCGGCTGTTGAAGGGGTGTTGATGCCAGGGTTGTCCAGGGCGTTGCCTGAAGGAATATGCACGTTGGTTTCCTTGGAAAGGATCCCAGAGCAGGCGCGAGGTACCGGACAGGAATCTCAGGAATGGCGCGTGCAACGGGAAAGGATGGTTGATGGTATTGATGCGGGGCGCTCACGGCGCGCGGCAGTTGCAGTCATCAAAGCCACCTCCTCTCCCTCGTGCGGGTCCCTTCACCCTGCCGGGAACGGCAGGATGGGGCCGGGACCCACTTTAGTAGCCGCCGGCGTCGGGCACCAGAGCCTGGACCACAAGGGGGGCGGACTCCCGTGAATCCGCCCCCTTCCGGCCGCTAGGCGCTGGTGGCGTCCTGGACCTCGCCCACCAGCTCCTCGATGATGTCTTCGAGGAAGAGCATCCCGGTGGTCCTGCCGCCGGCGTCGAACACCCGGGCCACGTGGGCCCCGGTCCGGCGAATGGCGGCCAGCGCATCTTCAAGGTCGGCGCCGGCAAAGGCCGAGGCGAGGCGTCGGATCCGCTTGGCCGGCACAGGCTGCTGGAACTTCGCGGCCGTGGTCAGGTCCATGACGTCCTTCAGGTGGAGGTAGCCGCCAGGTTCTCCGGCCGCGTTGGTCAGGATGTACCGGGAGTAGCCGTGCCTGGCCACGGCCAGCTGGATATCAGCAGGCGTGGCCGACTCCGGCAGCAGCACCATCTCCGCCATGGGGACCTGGACATCCGCCACGGTCTTGGCCGTGAATTCGAACGCGTTGGTCAGGGTGCCGCTGGTGTCAGCCAGCATCCCGTCCCTGGTGGACTGCTCCACGATGGTGGCGACCTCGTCCAGCGTGTAAGCGCTGGTGGCCTCATCCTTGGGCTCCACCCGGAAGAGGCGGAGGACGGCATTGGCAATCCCGTTCAGCGACCAGATCACCGGTTTGAACACCCGGGCCACCAGGACCAACGGGGGAGCGAGCAACAGGGCCGCCCGCGTGGGAACCGAGAAGGAGATGTTCTTGGGCACCATTTCCCCCACCACCACATGCAGGAACGTCACCAGCAGCAGCGCCACAACGAACGCGATGATACTGATCGCCTCATAGGACAGGGATGTCAGGCCCAGCGGGATTTCCAGGAGGTGGTGGATGGCGGGCTCGGAGACGTTCAGGATGACCAGCGAGCAGACAGTGATGCCCAGTTGGCTGGTGGCCAGCATGAGGGTGGCGTGCTCCATGGCCCAGAGGGTGGTTTTGGCCGCCTTGCTCCCCGCCTCCGCCTTGGGCTCAATCTGTGACCGGCGTGCGGAAATCACGGCAAACTCGGCACCGACGAAGAAGCCGTTCACCAGCAGGAGCACGGCCAGCCAGATGATGCCGGGAAGGTAGTCACTCATGGGCCAGCTCCTGGGTCAGGTTGTCGATCATCCGGTCATGCGGGCTCTGCGGCGGTTCGGCGGCCCCGGCGGGAGTGAAGCGGAGCCGCTCCACATGCATCCCCGCCACGCGCTCCACACGGAGGGTGCCGCCGTCGACCGCCACTTCGTCGCCCAGCTCCGGCAGCCGGTCCAGCTGGTCCGTGACGAACCCGCCAACAGTGTCGTACTCCTCCCCGTCCGGAACCTCGATGCCGGTGCGGTCCAGCAGTTCATCGGGGCGCAGCGCCGCGTCGAACGTGACGGACCGGCCAACCCGGACCACACCCGCCCGTGCGCGGTCGTGTTCATCCTCGAGTTCACCCACTATCTCCTCCACCAGGTCCTCGAGCGTGACGATTCCGGCGGTACCGCCGTACTCGTCGGAGACGATGGCCACCTGGAGCCCCTGCCGGCGGAGGAGCCCCAGGAGGGTGTCCACGCCCATCGACTCCGGGACCCGGAGCGGTTCAACCATCAGCCCGGCCGCAGTGGTCCCGGCGCGCTGGTCCAGGGGAAGTGCGAACGCCTGCTTGACGTGCAGGAGGCCCAGCACCTCGTCCCGGTCGCGGCCGATCACGGGAAAGCGCGAGTAACCGGTGGCCGTTGCAAGGGCCACGATGTCCTCGGCGGTGTCACCGGACGCGACAGCCGCCATGCGCACGCGCGGAGTCATCACGTCCGCTGCGCTGTACTCCGAAAAACGCAGGGTGCGGCGCAAGAGGGTCGCGTGGTCAAGGTCCAGGACCCCTTCGACGGCGGAGCGGCGCACCAGGGAGCTCAGTTCCTCCGCGCTGCGCGCACCGGAGAGCTCCTCCTTCGGTTCGATGCCAAACCCCCGGATGATCCGGTTGGCTGTGTTGTTGAAGAGCAGGATCACCGGCTTGAACACAGCCGTGAAAAGGGCCTGGAACGGGACCACCACCTTGGCGGTAGCCAGGGGCAGTGCCAGGGCGAAGTTTTTCGGGACGAGCTCGCCCACCACCATGGAAAAGACCGTGGCCAGGAAGATCCCGGCAACGGAGCCGACGGCGGGAACCACCGCTTCGGGAACACCCAGCGAGGTGAGCGGCGCGCTGAGCAACCGGCTGATGGCCGGTTCAAAGGTGTAGCCGGTGAGGAGGGTGGTCAGCGTGATGCCCAGCTGCGCACCAGAAAGGTGGGTTGAGGTGATCCGCAGCGCTTTGATGGTGGGGCCCAGGCGCTTCTCGCCGCGGGCCTGGCGGGACTCGAGGTCATGCCGGTCGAGGTTCACCAGGGCGAATTCGGAGGCGACGAAGAAGCCGGTGCCGACGGTCAGGACCAGGCCGATGCCCAGCATGATCCATTCATACATTGGGGCGCCCCTCTCCTGTGGTGGCCGGTGATCCGGTCAGGCGGCAGAGGGGCCAGGGCATATGTGAAGGAGGGTCGTCCATATTCGGTTCAACTCCGCTTCCCCCGGCGAAGTTCCCAGCGGGCCCCCAGCTGCCGTCCAGTGCGGGGTTCAGCGCTTAATCATGGTGCGGGTTCTTCTGCCAGGCGCAACGGGGTGTGATACTTGCTGCGGCAGCATTCGGGCTTTTGGGGGGACTTCCTGGATATGGTTCTGGACACCGCAACCCTGCGGATCGCGTTTGGCCTAATGGCCCTGGCGCTGGTGGTCCTCTTCTACTTTTCCGCTTACCGGGTGACGCGCTCGCCATACAGCGGCTGGTGGTGCGTTGCGCTGGTGTTTTTCCTGGCGGGGTCGGGCTGCTTCCTGCTGAACGGCACCCCCCACCAGGTCTGGGCCAACCCCTTGGGGAACACAGTGCTGGTGTACGGTGCGGTGGCGGTCTGGGCCGGGGCACGTTCCCTGCGGACGGCGCCGCCGCCGAAGTGGGCCTTCACGGGCATTCCCCTGATCACGCTGGTTGCCTCCGTGCTGGACCACCCGGCCACCAACACGTGGTCCGGCGGCGCCGTGTTCCTCGCCGCCATGAGCGCCACCATCGGGCTGGCATCCCATGAGCTGTGGCGCCTGGAACCCGGCTACTCGAGGGTCCGCATTCCCATGGCCGTGGCTGCGGGAGGGCTTTCGGTCTTCTACTTGTTCCGGTGGGTGGCCTTCCTCCTCGACGGCCAGGACGGTCCGGTGTTCGTCACGGTCTTCGGTTCCGCCGTGACCACCCTGGTGACCATGGTGCTGCTGGTGGTGGTCTCCTTCAGCATGGCTGCACTGAGCAGTGAACAGCAGACGCGTGCCCTCCGCGTGGTGGCCACCCGCGATGACCTCACCGGGCTCCTGAACCGCAAGGCGTTCCTGGACCTTGCCGCCGAGCAGCTCGCCGACCGCGCCATCACCGGCGGGTCCGGGGCGTTGATCCTTGCCGACCTGGACCATTTCAAGACGGTCAACGACACTTACGGGCACGCTGCCGGCGACTTCGCCCTGAAGGCGTTCGCTGACGCCTGCGTGGCCACCGTGCGTTCCACAGACCTGACCGGGAGGTACGGCGGGGAGGAGTTCGTGATCCTGGTTCCAGGGGCCAGCGCCGAGCGGGGGGAGGCAATCGCAGAAGAAATCAGCAGGCGGCTCGCCGATGCCGCCGCGCCGGGCGCGCTGGAGCTGCCCACGGCCAGTTACGGGATTTCCGTTTACGACGCCGGCACCTCCAGCGTGGACCGCCTCATCGCTTCGGCCGATGCCGCCCTCTACCGGGCCAAGTCGCTGGGCAGGAACCGCGCCGCCCGCAGCGACGAGATGCTGTAGGACGGCGCGGCTCCGGACAACCGGTCAGTGCGGCTGCAGGGCGTCCGCCTGGCCGGCAAGAAGCGTCAGGGCCACGGCTTCCGGCCGGTCGACGGTGCTCTGGATGGCCACCGCGGCGCCCTTGCGGGCCGACTCGAGGATGGATTCCATGACTTCCAGGACGTGGTAGGCAAGGGCACCTCCCGCCCGAGGTTCCTTGTCCGGCGGGGTGGCAGCGAGGTCGGCGATGCCGTAACCGCGCCCGGATTCGATGTATCCGGCGGAGGCCGGGAGGGTCTCCCAGTCCTCGGCACCGAGGGCAAAAACCTTGACGTCGCCATCAAAGTGGTTGGGATCCGGTACCACCAGCGATCCGCGTTCGCCATGGACCTCGATGTTGGGGCTCTTGGTTTTTACGGCGTCGAAGCTCATGAACAGTGTGGAAAGTGCACCGGAGGCGTGGACCAGGACGCCCGTGACGTGGGAGTCGATGTTCACGGCTACCTTCTCGCCCTGCCGCGGTCCGGACCCGATGGTTCGCTGGTTCCGGGTATGGCTGGCGGCACCCACCACGGACACCACCGGTCCCAGCAGCGTCACCAGGGCCGTCACGTAGTAGGGCCCCATGTCCAGGAGGGGCCCGCCGCCGGGCTGGTAGTAGAAGTCCGGGTTCGGGTGCCAGCGTTCGTGCCCGGGAGTCGCCATGGTGGCGGTGGCCGAGATGGGTGCGCCGATCAGCCCGTCGTCGATCGCCTTCCGCGCGGTCTGGATTCCAGTGCCCAGGACGGTGTCGGGAGCACAGCCGACGGCGACGCCGGCCTCGCGTGCCGCGTCCAGCACCTGGCGCGCCTCCCCAGTCGTGGCGGCAAGGGGTTTCTCGCCGTAGACGCTCTTGCCGGCGGCAATGGCTTTCAGGGCTATTTCCGCATGCGCGGCGGGGATGGTCAGGTTCAGGACAAGTTCGACGTCGTCCGCGGCGAGGAGTTCGTCCACTGAGATGGCGCGGACGCCGTCGTAGCCATCAGCAACGGCCTGCGCACGCGCCGGATCGAGGTCCGCGACGGCGACCAGCCGGATGCCATCCAACCGGCGGAAAGTGGTGAGGTACTGGGCGATGATGGCTCCGCAGCCAATAATCCCCACGGTCAACGGCTTGCCCACAGCAGGCCCCTTTCGATGATGGTTCGTACGTTCCGGTCCTGCAGGATTTCCACCCGGTGCCCGGGGGTGCAGACGAAGATCCGGCCTTGTCCCCATTGGCGGGTCCAGATGGCCGGGGAGGTGACTTCCCTGGTCCAGGGGTCCCACTCGCGGACTTTTTGGGTGGTGGTGGCCAGGACATCGATGTAGTCGTCCGAGAGGACCCAGTACTGCTCGGTCTCCAGGTCGAAGTCCTGGATGCCCCGGGTGATGGGGTGTTCGGCGGCCGCAGGCAGCATATTGACGGTATAGGGCACATAGTTGTCCGACTGCTCGCCGATGCACTCATCCGGGTGCTTGCCCGGGTGGCAGGCGAACTGGCCGCCGATCATGTGCAGGTAGTCGGAGGTGTTCCGGTAGGAATCGGCGATTCCACCGTGCCAGCCGGCCAGGCCCGTGCCGTTCTCCACGGCGGCCCGCAGTCCGGCGAACTCGTCCTTTTCGATGGTGGACATGGTCATGCACTGCATGATCAGGTCCACCCCGGCCATATAGGCGGCGTCTGCGTAGACCTTGGGGGATTCCTCCACCCGGACGTCGTATCCGTGGTCTTTGAGATAGGGAATGAAGAGCTCGGTGGCCTCATAGGGCTGGTGTCCGTCCCAGCCGCCGCGGACCACCAGTGCATTCTTGCGTTCTGTCATGGAATTTCCTTTGTTTGGCTACCGGCTTTGCAGGCCGGACAAGCATTGGTCAGCGGCTGGCGAAGGCGGCGTCGAAAGCGGCAGCGGGCGGGGCGATGCGGCCCAGTTCCTGGACCATGGCAAGCGCCTGCGGGGCGCCCACGAGGCGGTCCATTCCGGCATCCTCCCATTCGATGCTGGTGGGACCCCCGTAGCCAATGGCATTCAGGGTCCGGAAGATCCGGTTCCACTGCACGTCACCGTGTCCTGCCGTGACGAAGTCCCAGCCCCGGCGCGGGTCCGCCCAGGCGAGGTGCGAACCCAGCCGGCCGTTGCGGCCATCCAGCTGCCGGACGGATTCCTTCACATGCACATGGAAGATCCTGTCCGCGAAGTCCTGCAGGAACATCACGGGGTCCAGGTCCTGCCAGATGAAGTGGGAGGGATCGAAGTTCAGGCCGAAATTCTCCCTGTGCCCGATTGCTTCAAGGGTCCGTTTCGCGGTCCAGTAGTCGTAGGCGATCTCGGACGGGTGGACCTCCAGGGCAAACCTGACTCCCACGTCGTCGAAGACGTCCAGGATGGGGTTCCACCGGTCCGCGAAGTCCTGGTAGCCGGCGTCGATCATTGCCTGCGTGGCGGGCGGGAACATGGCGACGGCCTTCCAGATGGAGGAACCGGTGAACCCCGTCACGGTCTTGACGCCAAGCCGTGCGGCCGCCCGCGCGGTGTCCTTCATGGCTTCCGCTGCCCGGCGGCGTACCCCTTCAGGCTCGCCGTTGCCCCAGACTTCCGCCGACAGGATGCCTTGGTGGCGCTCATCGATGGGGTCGTCGCAGACGGCCTGGCCGGTCAGGTGGTTGGCGATGGCGAACACCTGGAGGTTGTTATTTTCGAGGATGTCCAGCCGGCCCTGGAGGTAGTTGTCGTCCTCCGCTGCCCGGCGGGGGTCCAGGTGGTCGCCCCAGCAGGCGATTTCCAGCCCGTCAAAGCCCCACTCGCCGGCAAGCCGGGCCACTTCCTCGAAGGGCAGATCGGCCCATTGGCCGGTGAACAGCGTGATTGGTCGTGTCATTGGGTGGTCCTTGGGTTCTTGGAGCTGTGGATCGCTCAGACTTTTTGCCATTGGCTCGAATTCGCGGCGCTGGACTCCACGGCGGCGAGGACCCGCTGTACCTGCAGGGCATCCGCGAAGGACGGTTCAGGCTGCCGGCCCTCGCCGATGGCGGTGACAAGGTCCACCACCTGATGGGTGAAGCCGTGTTCGTATCCGAGGCCGTGACCGGTGGGCCACCAGTTTCCGACGTACGGGTGCTCGGGCTCGGTGACGAAGATCCGGCGGAATCCTGCATCGGGCGATTCGGCCGCGTCGTAGAAGGAGAGGACGTTCATGTCCTCGAAGTCAAAGGCGAGGGACCCCTTGGTGCCGTTCACCTCCAGCCGCATGGCGTTCTTCCGGCCCAGGGCGTACCGGGTTGCTTCAAAGACGCCGATCGCGCCTCCGGAGGCGCCGCCGTCGAACCTTGCGCTGAAGATGGCCGCATCATCGACGGTGACCCTCCCGCGCGGGGCCTCGCTGCTGACGTCGCCGTGGCCGCCCAGGCCCACCAGGTCCCCGGCGAGCGGGCGTTCCGGGACGAAGGTTTCCAGCAGCGCCGAAACGCCGCCGATGTTTTGTCCCGTGACCCATTGGGCGGCATCGATGCTGTGCGCTCCGATGTCGCCCAGGGACCCGGACCCGGACTTGGCCTTGTCCAGCCGCCAGGTCATGGGGGCGTTGGCGTCCGAAAGCCAGTCCTGCAGGTATTGGGCCCGGACGTGCCGGATGTCGCCGATCCGTCCCTGCTCCACAAACCGCCTGGCCAGTGCCAGGGCCGGGGTGCGGCGGTAACTGAAGCCGCACATGGAGAGGACGCCGTGCTTGGCGGCGGTCTCCGCGGCCAGGGTCATCCGTTCGGCTTCTTCCACAGAGTTGGCCAGCGGCTTTTCGCACAGCACGTGCTTGCCTGCTTCGAGGGCCGCGATGGCGATCTCCGCATGGGTGTTGCCGGGCGTGCAGATATCGATGAGGTCGATGTCGTCGCGTTCGATCAGGCGGCGCCAGTCAGTCTCCACCGACTCCCAGCCCAGCTTGTCTGCGGCCGCCTGGACGCCGTCGGCATTCCGCCCGGCCACTGCGGTGAGCCGTGGCTGCAGCGGCAGGTCGAAGAACCGTGGCGCGGTGCGCCAGGCGTGGGAGTGGGCGGCACCCATGAAGGCGTAGCCCACCATGCCCACGCGGAGGGGTTTGGCGGTGCTCATGGCATCGGTCCTTTCTACTTGCTGAAGCCGGCGGTCAGGCCGCTGAGCAGCTGCCGGCGGACGATGACGTACACCACGAGGAGTGGAAGGGTGGCCAGCACGACGGAGGCGAGAATGGCGGGGATGTTCACGCTGAACTCGCCTTGGAAGGTCCACAGCGACAGGGGCAGCACCCTGGTGGCGGGACTCTGCGTCAGGATCAGCGGGAAGAGGAAGCCATTCCAGACGTGGAGGGCGTTGTAGATGCCCACCGTAATGACGGCGGGCTTGGTCATGGGAAGCGCAAGCCGCCACATCATGGCCCAGTCCGAGCAACCGTCCAGGCGCATCGACTCAAACAGCTCATTGGGGACGTCCCGCATGAAGTTGGACAGGATGAGGACGCTGACCGGGATGGCAAAGGCCACGGACGGCAGGATCAGCGCCAGCAACGTGTCGTACATGTGGGCCTTGGTGATCATCCAGTAGATGGGGATGATCGTGGCGTGCAGCGGGATGGCCAGGCCCAGGAGGAAAAGGTTGTTCGTCAGGCTCAGGAACTTTCCCCGTCCGCGGACGATGGCATACGCGGCCATGAAGGAGACCAGCAGCGCCGGCAGCACCGTGCCCAGCGTGACGATCAGGCTGTTGGTGAAGTACCTGGCGAAGTTGTTGTCCAGCACCAGCTTGTAGTTATCCAGCGTAGGTTCCGTTGCCGGCAGCATCGGGTTGGACGTGAAGAACCCCGCCTGGTTCTTGAAGCTGGTGATCACCACGTAATAGATGGGCACGATGATGACGGCGAGCCAAAGCCAGCCGCCCAAGCCGCCCAGGAGGTTTGGCCGCATCCGGCCCGGCCCCTTTGGCCGGACAGCCGTTTTTTCCGCGATGGTTCCGGTGGCCGGCGACGGGGGAATCGGGAGTTGTGTCGTGGACGCCATCAGGCACCTTCCAATTGGCTCGCGTTGCGGTTCTTTCCGCCGAGGCGCTGGAGCAGGAGCGCCAGTCCCAAGCCGATGACGATCAGCATGACGCCGAGGGCGCTCGCCGCGCCCATGTCATTGGCCTTGAAGCCCGTGAGGTACATATGCAGCGGAAGGAGCCGGGTGCTGTAGCCCGGTCCGCCGCCGGTCAGCACGAAGATCAGGTCGAAGTAGGCCAGGCTGCCCACCACCATCAGGGTGGAGGAGGTGATGATGGTGTATTTCAGCTGAGGCAGGGTGATGTTCCAGAACTGGCGGAACCGGCCCGCGCCGTCGATTTCGGCTGCCTCATAGAGCGAGGCCGGGATCTGGCGAACGCCGCCTTGGTAGATCAGTGTGTGGAACGGGACAAACTGCCAGGCAATGACGAAGACCACCACGAAGAGGACCAGATCCGAGTTGCCAAGCCAGTCCTGGGCGAGGATGGGCAGGTTGAATCCGGGGCCAAGGCCGAAGTTGGGATCGAGCAGGGCTTTGAAGGCGATGGCAACTGCCGCTGACGACAGCAGCAACGGCAGGAAATAGAGGACGGCGAGGGCCGCCCGGTACTTCTGGCCGCCAGCGGTGAAGACCCCCAGCAGCAGGCTGACGGGAGCCTGGACGATGAACGAGAAGAACATGACCTTGGCAGTCACGACCAGCGCGTTGCCCGTTACCGGATCGGTCAGTACCGTCGTCCAGCTGGCCAGGCCCTGCAGCTTGATCTCGCCCAGTCCGTTCCAGCTTGTGAAGCTGAGGAAGACAACGCCGATCAGTGGGATGACGGCGAAGGCGAGGAAGAAGACCAGCGCCGGGACCGCGAGCCACCCCGAGGGGCCCGAGTCACGGACCCCCCGGTTGGTAGAACCAAGAACCGCCATGGCCGCTTACTTTCCTATCGTGGCGTTCATGGTGCTGATGAACTGGTCCGGGCTGATCTTCTGCAGGAAGATCTGGTCCAGGTTCGACAGCATGGCGTCTCCCTGGGCCGGGCTGAGCGCCTGGTCCCAGGAGAGCGTGAAGCTGGGGGCGTTCTTGGCCAGGCCATAGACGAAGGTCAGGAAATCCTTGTCCGGCGAGGCGGCCAGCTTGTCTTCAATTCCCTTGACCACCGGCACAGCGCCGGAACTGATGAGGGCGTCGGTATTCGCATCGGTGAACATGCCGTCCTTGACATAGTCCAAGGCGGCCTTCTTCTGGGCGTCAGTCGCCTTGGCTGAAATGGACCAGAAGTTGGAGGGATTTCCGACGACGTTCGCCGGGTCTCCCTTGCCGCCGGAGACGGTGGGGAAGGTGGTGTAGCCAAGCTTCCCGCTCTTGACGAAGTCAGCGGCGTCCTTCTTCATGCCCTGGTAGATCCAGCCGCCCTGCAGGATCATGGCTGCCTTGCCCGTGTACATAAGGGCCTGGTCCGCGTTGCTGTCGGCAGCCACCGAAGAGAAGCCGTTGATGAACCCGCCGGCACCGGCCAGCTCCTGGATCTTCGTGAGCGCTTCCTTCACGGCAGGATCAGACCAGGCACCAGGCTTGTTGGCGGCGATATTGGCGAAGACTTCAGGGCCGCCGATGCGCTCCACGAGGTACTCGAGCCACATAAGGTCCGGCCACTTCGATTGGCCGCCCAGGGAGAAGGGAGCGATGCCGCCCTGCTTGAACTTCGGCACCAGGGCCATCAAGTCGTCCCAGGTCTTGGGTGGCTGGGCGCCGACCTTGTCGAAGACGTCTTTGTTGAAGTAGAGGACGACCGGCTGGACGTTGTTGTTCGGCAACGCGTAGGTCTTGCCGTTTACTTCACCGTTTTTAAGCACCGATGGAAGGTAGCGGTCCTTGACCTGCGGGTTGTCCTTGACGAACGTGGACAGGTCATCCACCTGACCGGCATCGACGTATGATTTCAGCACGCCGCCGCCCCAGCCGTAGACGAACGTGGGTCCTTCGCCGGCGCCGATGGCCGTGCGGACCTTCGTCTTATACGCGTCGTTGGCGAAGAAATCGAGCTTGATCGACTTGTCCGGATTTGCCTGGTTCCAATCGTCCACCGATTTCTGCAGCACAGGCTGGTTGCCGCCGGTCAGGCCCCACATGCTGGCCGAGTCGCTGCTGACGCTGGAACCAGCCGGTCCTGAAGAACCGCAGGCGGCGAGGCTGACTGCCAGTCCTGCCGCAGTGATTGCCACGGCTGCCGAACGCAACTTTCGAAATGTCATGTCGTTTCCGTTCATCCTCCGGGCTCAACGCTGGGTCCCGGTAACGTATGAAGCAGGCATTTGCCTCGGCTCCGAGGCGGATCACCCACATCGATTCGGTTAATGGTCGCACCGACGATAGCTCGAAATATTTCGAAAACTTGCGGCCAGTTGTCAAAATGTATCGGTGAGCCGCATCACAGTCAAGGGCCACACGCAGCCTCTTTTTGCATTCTTACGGGGACTTCATTGACCCCTCGGGTTATTGGGTGCAAGATTGCCGTAGTCGAAATGTTTCGAAGGATGGGATGGTCCCTTGGTAAGGACTGAGCGCACGCAAAAGGCGACTCTGGCGGCAGTTGCCCTGCAGGCAGGGGTTTCGACTCCCACGGTTTCGAAGGTGGTCAACGGCCGTGAGGACGTGGCACCGGAGACCCGGGCACGGATCCTCCGGGCCCTTGAACAAGCCGGATACCAGTCGCCGGTGCAGCGGCGTACCGCCACCAGGGCAGGCACGGTGATCGAAGTGGTGGTGGATGTCCTCACGTCCGCCTATACCTCCGAGGTCCTGGCGGGAGTACTGAACTTCGCCGCAGCCGAGGACGTCGAAGTCATGCTGAGCGTTACGGGCCCCACGGCACCTTCCGCCCAAAGCGCCGAACGCCGGGCCCAGCGCATGGTCGACGAAGGCAGGGCGGGAATGATCGTGGTGACCTCGGCCTTCAGCGAGGCGCAGCTGCATGCCTTCCGGCGGCGCCACATTCCCGTCGTCGTCATCGATCCGCTCAATCCGCCGCCGGCGGACGTGGTCAGCATCGGTGCCACGAACTGGGCCGGGGGGAAGGCCGCCACCGAGCACCTCCTGGACCTGGGCCACCGGCGCATTGCCTACATCGGCGGAATCGAGCGGGCGGAGTGCAACCAGGCCCGATTGCACGGCTACATGGCGGCCTTGACGGCCCACGGGGTGCCCGTGGACCCCCAATACATCGTCGCCGGCGGCAGGTTCCGCCGGGACAGCGGAGTTGCCGGCCTGAAGGCACTGCTCCGCCTCGAAAACCGACCCACGGCCATCTTCGCCGGAAGCGACAGCATTGCCCTGGGGGTTCTGGCCGAAGCTGCACACCACGGCCTCCGGGTCCCGGGGGACATCAGCCTCATCGGGTTCGACGGCACCATCCAGGGTGAAGAGTCCGTGCCGGCGTTGACGTCCGTGGCCCAACCGCTGGAGGAGATGGGCCGGGCTGCCCTGAGGTCGCTGTTGCGGCAAGCACGCGGTGAGGTCCTGGATTCGCACCGCGTGGAACTGGCCACGCAGGTGATCGTCCGGGAATCCACTGCACCTCCCGCGGACTGACGGCAAGCCCGGGGCCTGGCCGGTCCAGGATTTAAACGACGGGCGGCCGCCCACCCGGCCGAAAAGACCGGGGTGGCAGCCGCCGTGTGGGTGGGATTCCTAGCGTTTGACGGCTTCGAGCTTGAGCATCTTGGCGATCACGCCGTCGAGTTCGGAGTCGTCGAAGATCTTTTTCCAGTCGTCCTTGATGATGGTGTCCTTGCCGTACTGGATGGCGATTTCGCAGGCTTCCGAGAACGGATTGGACCCGCGCAGGGCGTTGGTCAGGGCGATCTGGACGTGGCCGAACAGCATGGCCTTCGCCGCCGCCTCCGGCACGCCGGCCGTGTGGACGGTCTCGTGCAGCGCCTCGTTGAGCAGCGTGCCGATCATGCAGGCCACGGTTTCCACCAGGGTGGGCTCCAGGATGGCGAGCTGCTTGACGGTGACCCAGTGCACGTCGATGACCGGCGCGTAGATGGTGCGGATGACGGCTTCCGCGGAGTCGCGGGTGGCTGCCGGCGCGTCGTCGTCGATGGCGGCGACGACGTTCTGCGGGGCGCCCTCGCCGCCGAAGGTGTCTGCCCATTCCTCCTTGGTGGTGCGCTCCAGGAACACCGACGGGTGGCACGGGTGCGCGACTGCCTGGACGACGTCGGCGCGCTTGGCCAGCAGGCCCGCGTACGCAGCGGCGGGGTCAAGGGTGAGCAGGATGGCGCCGGCCTTCATCTGCGGCACCACACCCTCGGAGACGATGCCCAGGACGGTGTCCGGGACGGCGAGGATCACCACGTCGGCGCCCTTGACGGCGTCGTCTGTGGCGGTGATCTGGCGGCCTTCCGCCTGGACGCGTTCCTGGCCGGCGGGGGAGTTCTCGCTGTAGAAGACGGTGTGGCCGGACTTCTGGAGGTTGCGGGAAACGCGCATCCCCATCTTGCCTCCGGCTCCGATGACGGCGACGGTCAAAGTTTCTGCTGACATTTCACTTGCTCCTTAGGAATTCGATGCTGTGCCGGGTCCACTGGTTTTCGAGCCGGATGGTGTCCGCCTCGGTGTCCTGCCAGGGCAGCCAGTGTTCGACGATCTGGTTGATGTTTCTTTCGTGCGGCCGGATTTTTTCGACCATGTACGCGTAGTCGAGCAGGCCTTCGCCAAGCGGCGCGCCGGAGTAGGTGAAACCCACCCATCCGTCCTTGCGGCTGAAGGCAAAGTCCTTGATGTGCATGTTCAGGACGTAGGGGGCGACGGCGTCAATCACCTCGCGGGGCATTTCCAGCGCTGCCACGGTGTTGGCGGGGTCGCTGCAGATCCCCAGGTACGGGCTGTCCACGCCGCGGATCACGTCCAGGATGCGGGCGGTGGGGACCTGTTCGTAGGTTTCCACCGCGATCTTCACGCCGGCGTCTTCGAATTCCGGCAGCACGCCCTTGAAGATCGCCACCGCTTCCTCGGTGGTGGGGCTGTGGCCGGGGGCGTTGAACATGGTGCGCAGCAGCGGCGAGCCGAGGATGCCGGCGATGTGCAGGAACCTTCGCAGGTGGTCCGGTCGGATGCCCTTGGTGCCCAGCTCCAGGGAGATTCCCAGCCTGTCCGCGGTGTCCCGCACGGCTCGGAGTTCCGTGTCAGCCATGGCTTCCAGGGGTGCGTAGTCGCAAACCTGGAACAGGTCCACGCCCAGTTCCGCGGTCCGCTCCAGGACATCATGAAGGCTCAGCGGCTGGGAGACCTTGGCCGAAAGCTGCCAGAAGAAGGCGTAACTGCTCAGCCCAATCCGTGAGGTCATGCCGGCACCGCCATCGTTTGCAGCCGCGCCGCGGCTTCGTCAAGGACGGCCTTCAGTGCTGTGGGGTCATGGGCGAAGCGGCCCAGGAACAGGCCGGCGACGGCGGGACCGAGTTGGGTGATCAGGCCCGGCCCGGCGCTGCCGCCATAGATGACGCGGCTGTCTTCCTGCCCCGGGAGGCTGCGCAGGTGCTCGTCCAGGCCCGAAATGACGGCGTTGATATACCCGGGCGTGGCCGGCTCCGGAGCGCCGATGGCCCACTGCGGCTCGTATGCCACGATGGTCCTGGCGGCCGCTGCCAGCGATGACGCGCGTTTGAGGATGCCATCGATTTCCGCCGTGCACTGGGCAATGGCTTCCTCAACGGATCCGCGGTGCAGTTCCCCGACGCACAGGACGGGGGTCAGGCCGTTGCGGTAGGCCGCGGCGGTCTTCAGTCCGATCACGCGCTGGTCCTCGTCAAAGATCCGGCGGCGTTCAGCGTGGCCCACCTCGGCGTACCGGCCGCCGAGTTCAGCTACTGTTTTGCCGCCGACTTCGCCGGTGAACGCGCCTTCGTCTTCCCAGAAGATGTCCTGCGCTCCGGTGGCAGCACTTGCCGGACCGAGGATTCGTGCCGCTTCCGGGAGTGCCGGAAGGATGGGCAGGACGAAGAGTTCGATGTCGCCGCTTTGCACCGCGGGGTGGGCGAAGGCGAGGGATGCGACGTCGCGGCAGTAGTCCACGGAGCGGGCGTAGCCGAAGTACATCTTCAGGCTGACGCCGATGATGGCCGTGGGTCCGGTGCGGGGCTTAGCAGGAAGTGACACCTTCGTAGTCCTTAATCAGGGAAACTTTCTCTGCCGAGGCGGAGGTTTCGTCGAAGGTGTAGGTGAGCCATTCCCTGGCGAGGCGCCGGGCGAGTTCCAGTCCGACGACGCGCTGGCCGAAGGTCAGGACCTGGGCATTGTTGCTCAGCACGGACCGTTCAACCGAGAAGGAGTCGTGGGCGGTCACCGCGCGGACCCCGGGGACCTTGTTCGCTGCGATGGCGACGCCGAGTCCGGTTCCGCAGACCAGTAGTGCGCGGTCGGCCTGTCCTGCGGCGATGAGTTCCGCTGCCGCGATGGCGACGGAGGGATAAGGGGTGTGGCTGGTGGCGTCCACCCCGACGTCGGTGACGGACTCGACCAGGTCGGAGGCCTCGAGGTCGGCCTTGAGGGCTTCCTTGTAGTCGAAACCGGCGTCGTCGGCTCCGATGACCAGGCGCAGTTTGGCGCTCATGCGTTCTCCTTGATGGTGGTGTTCCGGCTGAGGGTGTTGTGGATGGCCCGCACGATCAGGGCCATGGAGACGGCGCCCGCGTCCGGGGTGCCGAGGCTCTTCTCCGCGTGCGGACGTGCCCGGCCCATCAGCGGCAGCAGGTTGGCGGTGTCCTCGGCGGCCTGCTGCGCGGCGGTGGCGGCAGCGTCCCAGGCTCCGGACAGCGGCTTGCCGCTGTCCACGCCGGCGGTGAGGGCATCCCGGAAGGGAACCAGCACGTCCACCAGCGTCTTGTCGCCCAGCTTGGCCTTGCCGAAGTCCATGATGGCTGCGGCGGCGCCGGCTACTCCGGTGGCGACAGCACCGGCGTCGGGAGCTTTGTCATCGCCCACAGCGTCACCGACGGCGCGCAGGGCCATGCCCCACAGGGCGCCGGAGGTGCCGCCGGCCTTGTCCGCCCAGGCGTCTGCGGCGAAGTAGAGGGTGGTGGCAGCCCCAGCGCCGCGGGCGACGGCGTCTGCCGCGGCCTTCACGGCGGCCCCGACGCCCCGCTCCATGCCGATGCCGTGGTCGCCGTCGCCGGCGACCGCATCGATGCGGCCCAGTTCGCCTGCGTTGGCGTCCACCACGTCCTTGGCCGCGCCGAGCGCTGCGAGGACACGGACGGCCCCGGCACGGGACGCGGGAGTCGCCTCCGGAATGGGAAGTTCGACGTCGACCACCTCGTCGACGGTCTCTTCCAGCGCTTCGGCCGTGACGGCACCGCGGCGGAAGGCCGGGGCGTCGGCGGGGGCGTTCCAGAGGGCTTCGAGTTCGTCGTCGAGCCAGAAGAGCGTCAGGGACGTGCCGGCCATGTCTAAGCTGGTGACCAGCTCGCCCACCTGCGGATCCACTGCCTGCAGGCCGGCCTCGGCGAGGAGTTGCGCCACGCGGCGGTAGACCACGAACAGCTCCTCGTACTTCACGCTGCCCAAGCCGTTCAGGATGGGGACCACGCGTGCACCCTTGGGGTCCACGCCCTCCGGCACCTCGGTCAAGAGCTTGGCGACGAGGAGTCCGGCGAGCTCATCCGCCGTCGGAATCGCCGTTTCGTCGATGCCCGGCTCTCCGTGGATGCCCATGCCGACGGCCATCCGACCCTCGGGGACAGAGAACAGGGGCCGGGTGGCTCCCGGCAGGGTGCAGCCGCTGAAGGCCACCCCGAAGGAACGGGTGCGGTGGTTGGCGCGTTCGGCGATTTCCATCACCGCGTCCATTCCGTAGCGTGCTTCCGCGGCGGCGGCCGCCACCTTGAATACGGTCAGGTCCCCGGCAATGCCGCGGCGCTTGGTGTGCTCTTCGATCGGGGCGGAAGAGACGTCGTCGGTGACGGCGATGCTGCGGCAATCGATGCCTTCCCTGCGCAGCTTCTCCCTGGCCTGGGTGAAGTGCAGGACGTCGCCGGCGTAGTTGCCGTAGCCCAAGAGCACCCCGGCGCCGTTGTTGGCCGCCTTGGCCACGTTGTAAATCTGTTGTGCCGACGGCGACGCGAACAGGTTGCCCATCGCTGCGCCGTGCGCCAGGCCCTGGCCCACCAGGCCCGCGAATGCCGGATAGTGGCCGGAGCCCCCGCCGATCACCAGTGCCACCGTGTCCGGGGTGCTCTTGGTGCTGCGGACCACGCCTCCCGAAACGCGTCTGACCCAGCGTCCGTGGGAGGCGACGAAGCCCTCGATCATTTCGTCAGCGAAGGCTGAAGGTTCGTTGAAGAGGCGGGTCATGGGAAAGCTCCTGGGCCTAACGGGGGGGGGGGGGGACGATCTGGTTCGGGGGGGTGGTGCGGGGGCATCCGCGGATGAGGCGGATGCCCCCGGGCCTGCTACGGTTCGGCGTGCTGTGCGGCGCCGGCGGGGTCCAGTGCCTCAGTGCGGACGCCCTCGCTGGCACGGCCGGAACGGCTGAGGGCCACCATCAGGACGGCGGACAGGAGCATGAACCCGCCCACGACGAACATCGGCACGGTGTAGTCGCCTGTCCAGTCCTTGAGCCAGCCGGTGATGTAGCCGGCGCTGAAGCCTGCCAGGTTGCCCACGGTGTTGATCAGGGCGATGCCGGCTGCCGCTGCCGCACCGGTCAGGAACTGAGTGGGAACCGTCCAGAAGTTGGGGAGTGCCGCGAAGATGGCCATGGCCGTGATGGTGATGACGGCGATGGTGGCTGCCGGGCTTCCCGCAAAGAGTGCCAGCGGGATGCTCAGTCCACCCACCAGTGCCGGAACCGCAATGTGCCAGGTCTTGACGCCGCGCTTGGTGGCGTCCTTTGACCAGAAGTAGAGGGCGAAGGCTGCCGGCAGATACGGGATGGCAGTGATCAGGCCCTTCTGGAGGACGTCAAACTTGGTGCCGTAAATGCCTTCGAAGCCGGAGATGATGGTGGGCAGGAAGAAGCCGAGTGCGTACAGGCCGTAGATGAAGCCGAAGTAGATCAGGGAGAGCATCCAGACGCGGCCGTTGCCGAACACGGTGCGGACGCTGACGTGCTTGTTGCCGGCGGCCGTTTCGTTCTTTTCCTTTTCCAGGGCACCCGTCAGCCAGGTCTTTTCCTCGGCGGAGAGCCACTTGGCCTTCGCGGGGGAATCGGCCAGGTAGAACCAGGAAATGATGCCGATCAGGATGGCGGGAATGGCCACGCCGAGGAACATGACGCGCCAGCCTTCAAGGCCGAAGAGGCCGTGCTGCTGGATCAGGAGGCCTGCCAGCGGGGCGCCGACCACGGTGGTCAGCGGCTGGGCCAGGTAGAACAGGGCCAGGATCTTGCTGCGGTGACGTGCGGGAACCCAGAGGCTCAGGAAGAGGATGGCGCCGGGGAAGAAGCCGGCCTCGGCCACGCCCAGGATGAAGCGCAGGATGTAGAGCTGTTCAACGTTGGCCACCCAGGTGAACAGCAGGGAGACGATGCCCCAGCTGACCATGATGCGGGCCAGCCAGCGGCGGGCGCCGAACTTGTGGAGGGCCAGGTTGGAGGGGACTTCAAGCAGGATGTAGCCGATGAAGAAGACGCCCGAGGCGAAACCGAACTGGGCGGCGTTGAGCGCCAGGTCCTTGTTCATGCCGTTGGGGCCGGCAAAAGAGATGGCGGTGCGGTCGAGGTAGTTGATGAAGAACATCAGTGCGACGAACGGGACAAGCCGGATCGCCACTTTCCTGATTGCGGATTTTTCGACCACCGATTGTGTGGTGTCCACATTGACTCCTAGATGTTGGTGCCCCGGCCGCATCCGTCACTGGAGGCGTGGGGTTGTCTCATATATGCGCGGACTGGGAGGCGCCGCGGTGCGTGAAGCTGTGAGTTCCACCATAGGACCGAAACGCAAATTGGTCAACCGGTTGACTAGTTATTGTTTCTGGATGGCGGCGGTCATGTGGACGCCGCGCGCGGCGGGGCGTGGTCAACCAGTTGTTACGCTTGGGTGGTGTCCGTAGAATCCGCCGCCTCGACGGCCAAGATCAGCGCCGCCCTGGGTTCTCTGGGGCAGGGTTCAGTGGTGTCGGAAGTGGCCGAGCGCCTGCTGGCTTTCTTTACGAGCGGTGACATTGCACCGGGAACCAGGCTCCCTGCCGAGCGCACGCTGGCTGCCTCCCTTGGCGTGGGCCGGTCAGCGGTGCGGGAGGCCCTCGCTGCGCTGGAAATCCTGGGCATTGTGGTGGTCCGGCCGGGGTCCGGCACCTATCTTCGGGACGGCGTCTCGGAGCTTCTGCCCCGCACCCTGAGCTGGGGCATGATGCTGGGCGCCCCACGCACGCGCGAGCTCGTGGAGCTGCGCAGCGGACTGGAAGTACAGGCTGCCCAGCTGGCCGCGGAGCGCATTACGGATGAAGCGCTGGCACGGATGCGCGACAATCTGGACACCATGGCCCGCACCCTGGATGACCTCGGCGCCTTCGTCGAGGCGGACGCAGCCTTCCACCGCGAAATCGCTGCGGCTTCAGGCAACCAGGTCCTCCAGGAGCTCCTGCAAAGTATCCGCTCGCTGCTGCGGATCTGGGTGGACCGCGCCCTCACTGATGAGGGCCATGCTGCGGCCGCCCTCAAGGAGCATGCCATGATCCACGAAGCCCTGGCGGCCCGTGACGCAGACGCCGTGACCGCCACCATGCGCTCCCACATGCAGACAGCGTCCCGGCGCCTGCTGGCAGGCTACGACGCCGCCCAGTAGGGCACCGGCCTACCGGGCAGCCGCCTTCTTCAATTCCTGCAGGATTTCCAGCTGAACCCGGTTCATGGAGATCAGCAGCTCGATCTCCTTCTTCGCCTCGACATTGGTGTCGTAGTCGTGTTGGGCCATGGCGGCGGCAATGGCGTCCTGCCGCTTGGCGGCGATGAGCAAAATGGCGCCCTGCAGTCCGGCGAGCATGGAAAGCAAAAGGTTCAGCAGGATGTAGGGATACGGATCCCAGGCGTTGGCGGCCAGTGCCACGGTATTGATGGCGGCCCAAATGAGCATGAAGCCGATGAAGCTGCCAACGAAGGGCCAGCTTCCCATCCCGTTGCGCATGATGTCAGCGGCACGCTGTCCCTTGCTCAGGGAAGCTTTGTGTTTCTCGTGCCAGGTCTTTTGTTGGAGGCTCATGGCTCAGGGTAGACCCACGACGCCACGCCCCAGGCAGGACCGGGCTGGTCAGGCGCCCAAATGCCCCGTGAGGCGGCGGTGGAACCCGGTGCTGCGCTCGTCCAGGCCTTCGATGGCCACTTCGGCGCCATGATCGGCGTACTTCGTCTCGATCGAGTCCAGGGCGGCAACCGTTGAAGCGTCCCAGATTTGGGCCCGGCTGAGGTCGATGGTCACGGAAGCGGGGTCGTCGGCGTAGGCGAAGTGCTCCACGAGGTCATTGCTGCTGCCGAAGAACAACGGCCCCACCACCTCGTAGCGGACACTCCCGCCGTCGACCGCCAAGGTCCGCTCAACCGTGATGACGTGGGCCACGCGGCGCGCGAACAGCACCATGGCGAGGATCACGCCCACCAGGACCCCATAGGCAAGGTTCCCGGTCAAGACCACGACGGCGACCGTGACACCCATGACGAGCGTCTCGGGGACCGGCATCCGCTTCAGGGTGGACGGTTTGACGCTGTGCCAGTCCACGGTGGTCACGGCAACCACCATCATCACGGCCGCCAGTGCCACCATGGGGATCTGTCCCATGATCGAACTGAGCCCCGTCACCAGGGCCAAAAGGAAGATCCCCGCCACGAACGTCGAGATGCGGGTGCGGGCCTGGCCGGTCTTCACGTTGAGGACGGTCTGGCCGATCATGGCGCAGCCGGCGATCCCGCCATAGAGGCCGGCGAAGATGTTCGAGACGCCCAGGGCCCAGGACTCGCGGCCCTTGTGCGACGGGGTGTCCGTGATGTCGTCGACGAGCTTGGCCGTGAGCAGGGTTTCCATGAGGCCGACGAACGCCACGCTCAGCGCGGTGGGCAGAACCAGTTGGAATGTCTCCAAGGTCAGCGGAAACAGGAACGGGGTGATCCCGGGCATCTTGCCGGTGAGCGGGCCCTCGTCCGCGACGTTTGGAACAGCGAGGCCCGCGATAATGGCGATGGCGGTGACGACGACGATCGCCACCAGCGGCGACGGGACCGCCTTGGTGAAGCGCGGCAGGATGAAGATGATCGCGAACGTCAGGGCGAACAGGACGTAGGCGAGCCAGGGGACATTGAGGACGTGCGGCACCTGTGCCATGAAGATCAGCACGCCCAGGGCGTTGACGAAGCCGATCATCACCGAACGCGGGATGAACCGCATCAGCCGGGCCAGTCCGGCCAGTCCGAAGACGATCTGGATGACGCCGGCGAGGAGCACCGTGGGCAGGACATACTCGACGCCGTGCTCGTGGACCAGCGGTGCGATCACCAAGGCTACGGAGCCCGCCGCCGCCGTCACCACGCCCGGACGGCCGCCGAGGACCGACATGGTCAGGGCCAGTACGATGGAGGCCACCAGGCTGACCATCGGATCGACACCGGCGACGATCGAAAACGAAATGACTTCAGGGACCAGCGCAAGGGTGGTCACCATGCCGGCAAGGACCTCGCGGGAAAGCTGCCGCGGGGAGCGCAGCGCGGTCAGGACCGTGACCGGCTTCCGAAGAAGGCGGGGATTGTCGGCGACGGACAAGGGGCGGCTCCAGGGACGTGGGCCCTCAAGCGAGGGTGGGTGGTTAACGTTTTGCGCGCCACGGTGCGCGCGGGTCCAGCCCGGTCATGGAAGACAATGGGGATGGAGAGAGAATGCGCCGGGAACGCTCGGCTGCATCTGCAACACTACCCTAACGTGAGGGTTGAGCCGGGTTGGTGACGTGATGGTGAACGAAATGACCGCTGAAGAAGTGGTGGCCACGATGCATATCGGGGAGCTGGCCGACCGTTCCCAGATGTCGTTACGGACCATCCGCCACTACGACGAGGTTGGGCTGCTCAAACCATCGGGGCGCACCGAAGGCGGGTTCCGCCTGTACACCGAGCGAGACTTCACGCGCCTGCTCCTGATCCGCCGGATGAAGCCACTCGGGTTCACGCTTGAGGCCATGTCCGGCCTCTTGCGGGTCATCGACGCGCTGGAGGCGGCCGAACCGGGCGTGGAGGACGCAAGTGTCAGGTCCGAACTGAACGAATTCATCGAGGAGGCTGCCCGGCGCCGGGCCAAGCTGGAGGAACAACTTGGCATGGCCGACGAATTCCTTGCGCTGCTTCGTGCCCGGCAGGATGGCCCGGGGCAGCAATAAGCATGGCTGATAAAATGGCCGGGTTGCAGGGCGGCCCTGAAGCTGTTTGAGCCAGGGCCGTAACAAGGTAGGGGACCACACACATCATGACGGCAGGCGGGTCACACCTCAGGACATCGGACAGCCGGCCGGGCGAACCGGCCGATGCTTCCGTGCCCGCCAAGGGCCGCGCCTACCTGGCAACCATTGAAGGTTTCATCGGCGCGCTGATGATGTTCGTCGGTTCGATCGGCACGGGCTGGATTGCCAACGGCTCGCCCATGATCCGCCAGCCCGTGGTGATCGCGCTCCGCACCGAGGGGTGGGGAGTGGCGGTCTCCACCGTCCTGTTGACCGCCGGGGCCATGCTGCTGATGCGCTCCTGGCTCCGGCTGGGCCAGCGGCTGGGGGACTGGGGCCATTCGTCGCTGCGGTCCGTGGTGGTGGCCGTCTCCGCTTGGTCGTTGCCCTTGCTGTTCTGTGTCCCGGTCTTCTCCCGCGACGTCTACGCCTACACGGGCCAGGGCCGGCTGGTGATGGAAGGCCAAAACCCGTACGAGGTTGGCATCTCCACCCTCAACAACTGGTTCGCGCTTGGCGCCGACCCCGCCTGGGCGGAAAACCGGACACCCTACGGCCCCTACTTCCTGTGGCTGGCGCGCGGGGTGGTGGGACTGACCGGCGCCCAACCGGACGCATCCGTCCTGCTGTTCCGCCTGCTGGCCGGCGTCGGCGTGCTGCTCTGCGTCATCTACGTGCCCAAGCTCGCCGAGCTGCACGGCATCAACGGGGCGCGCGCACTCTGGGTCTCCGTGGCCAACCCGCTGTTCCTCATCAGCTTCATCGCCAGCGCGCACAACGACGCGCTCATGGTGGGGCTCGCCGTCGCCGGCGTGTACCTGGCCGCCACCCGCCGGTACCTCCTGGGCATCCTCCTGGTGACCGCCTCGATCGGCATCAAGCCCATCACGGTGCTGCTGCTGCCCTTCATCGGCCTCATGTGGGCCGGCCCGGGGGCCACCTGGCCGCGGAAGTTCCTCATGTGGGCGGCCACGGCGGGCATCAGTTTTGGCGTCCTGGCCCTCAGCGGCATCCCGTTCAACCTGGGTATCGGCTGGACCTGGGCCATCATGGACCCCACCCCCGGCTATACGGGCTATTCCCCCTCCGGCTTCCTGGGCCAGCAGGTGGAGATGCTGGCCAACGCCCTGGGCCTGCCGGGCGGAACCCTGGCCACCCTGCTGCGGACCGGCATGAAGTGGGCGGCAATCGGGCTGGTCCTGCTGCTGATGTTCCGCGGCGACTACTCGCGGGCGGTGCGCCGGATGGCGCTGGCTTTCACCGCCGTCGTAATGCTTTCCCCCATCATCCAGCCGTGGTACATCCTGTGGTTCCTGCCGTTCCTGGCCGTCACCGGCATCCGGGACGACTGGCAGATCCGCTCGCTGTACGTGGGCGTGACGTTCTTCGTGGTGTTCGGCGCCCAGGACCAGCTTTCGGTCTGGTCCTTCGTGGAGCTGCCCATCGACGCCTCGTCCCTGGCGTTCTTCACCGCCCTGGCCTTCACGTTCTACCTGCTGGTCCTGGATGTCCACACCCGGAAACTGCTGATCGAAGGCCGGCCGCTGGATGTGGCGCGGCGGGCGTGGGCGTGGGCACTGGAACGCCGGGCTGCGCGACGGGCTGAAGCCCGCGCCGCCGTCGACCGCTCCGAGGCGCCCTAGGCTCCTGCCGGTACCTGCGCGGTGGTTTTCCGGCCCAGCTCCGCGGTGCGCTTCACCGACCACCACAGCAGCACCACCAGGAGAACGTTGCGGGTGGTGAGGATGGCCGCCATGACCGGGTGGGCGTGGATGAGCGGCGTGTAGAACAGCGGGTAGATCACGA
Source organism: Pseudarthrobacter sp. efr-133-R2A-89 (assembly GCF_030209315.1). Classification (NCBI taxonomy): domain Bacteria; kingdom Bacillati; phylum Actinomycetota; class Actinomycetes; order Micrococcales; family Micrococcaceae; genus Pseudarthrobacter; species Pseudarthrobacter sp. efr-133-R2A-89. The sequence continues at coordinate 305,722 of NZ_JARVSE010000002.1, forward strand.
ACGTGGTCATGGCGATGCCCATCAGCAACGCTGCCGGGACCTTCCAGCGCTCCCAGTCGTGGGTGAGGCCGGCGATGATCACCGGCGCCAGCCAGATGATGAACTGCGGGGAGCCCACCTTGTTGAAGACGATGAACGCGGTGACCATCATCAGGGCACCCTCGAGGAACAGTTCTTCCCGCTCGGCGCCGCGCCGGAGGGCACGCACCAGCAGGATGGCTGCGGTGACGGCCGCGAGGACCAGCAGCGGCTGCATCAGGAACGCCGCGGTACTGGCTCCCGGGCCGTAGACCTCGGTGGAGTTGATGGCGGTATTGTCGGCCATTTTCGAGCCGGCAATCTGGAACACGCTCAGCCACACCCAGGGGGTGGAGAACGTGGCTTCGAGCTGCATGCCGCGCTCGCCCTGGTTGGTGAGGAAGTCCATGATGTGCGGCAGGCCGCCGGTCAGCCAGGTTCCCAGGCCGACGACGGCGGTCACGGCGGCGCCGGCGAGCACCACCTGGACGCGCTTGTGGCTGGCGATCACGATAGGCACCAGCACGGCTGCGGGCCACACCTTGATCCAGGTGGCGATGCTGAGCAGGACGCCTGCCACCACGGGCCGTTCCGCCACATAGAGCAGCGCGATCAGGACGATCGGGGCGGTGATCCCTTCCACCCGGGCAAAGCTGAGGTACCCCATGAAGACCGTGAAGAACAGCCACCACCAGGCCGGGGCAACGCCGGTGACGGTCCGCGGTCCGCGGGTCAGGTAGAGCAGTCCGACGGCGTTCAGCGCCGTGATGATCAGGAACCAGACCAGCAGGTAGGGGCCGGGCCCGGCGATGTTGGCAAGGAAGATGGGGATCTGCGCCAGCACCGGGTAGACCCAGGGGCTGATCTTCCCGGTCAGGTCCGCCGGGTTGTAGCCGGCCATGGCCCACTGCCGGTACTGCTCGGTGTCGCTGAACGTATTGCCGTTCAGGAAGAAGGACGCCATCCAGCCCAGGAAATACACGTGCACGACGGCGAAGCCCCACCAGACGCTGGACGGGCGGGCGAACCAGTCCACCACAGCGGCCGGGAGGACTTTGCTGCGGACCGTCACCAGGCGGTCAAAGAACCTCGTGGAAATTTCAGGTCTCCTTGAGCGCGGGGGCAGGTGCTGCGGTCTTCCTGCCCAGGGAGTACAGGCGCCGGACGCTCCACAGGAACAGGACCACGAGCAGGACGTTGCGGATGGTCAGGACGAGGGCCATCCACGGGTTGTTGTGGCTGAGGGCGTCGTAGAACAGCGGGTAGATGAAGTACGTGGCCACGGCGATGGCGATCAGCATCGCCGCCGGAACGCGCCATTCGCGCCAGCTGTGGGCCAGGCCGACGGCGACGGCGGGTCCCAGCCACACCATGAACTGCGGGGAGCCCACTTTGTTGAAGACCACGAAGGCGGCGGCGAGGGCGAGGGCGCCGGCGAGAAGCAGTTCCGTGCGGTCAACACCGCCGGCCACCTTGTGCTGCTTGCCGTTGTGGAGCGCCCAGAAGGCCAGGCCTGCCACCAGCAGGGCGGCCAGGACAAGGAGCGGCTGCATCAGCACGGACATGGTGGCGGTGCCCGGGCCGTCCACTTGCATGGAGTTGATGTCCGTGTTCATGTACATCCGGGAACCGCCCGCGTTCAGGACGGACAGCCAGAGCCAAGGGGTGGTGAAGGTGGCCTCGAGTTGCATGCCGCGGTCGCCCTGCTGCGTGAGGAAGTTCAGGAGCTTGGGGACGCTGCCCAGGGCGGCCGCCAGCGCCACGACGCCCGCCGTCGTCGCGATTCCTGCCAGTACCACCAGCAGGCGGTTCTTTACCACCGCGAAGAGGGCAAGCATGATGGCTGCGGGCCACACCTTCACCCAGGTGCCGATGGCCAGCAGGACCGAGGCCACGAACGGGCGCTGGACCCCGTACGCCAGGGCTACCAGGACCAGCGGGGCGGTGAGTCCGTCCACGCGGGCGAATCCCAACCAGCCCATCAGGAACGTGAATGCCAGCCACCACCAGCCGGCGGGGATGGCATTGGTGTTGCGGCCCCGCTCCGTGAGTTTCAGCAGCGCCCAGCCGTTGAGGAGCGTGGTCATGAGGACCCAGAGGAAGAAGAACGGGCCCGGCCCTGCCACGCCCGCGATGGCCATGGGGATCAGGGCCAGGATGGGGTAGACCCAGGGGCTGGGGCCGCCGGAGAGGTTCGCGTCGTTGAAGCCGGCCATGGCCCACTCGCGGTAGATGAAAGTGTCGCTGAAGGCCTCGCCGCGCAGGGACAAGGAGGCGCCGAACACCAGGAAGACCAGGTGCACCACAATGAAACCGCCCAGCAGCCCGCGCCCGCTGTTCAACGCCGTACGCACCCTCGCCGGGAGGATGACGTCGCGGATCCGGGTGAGGTTGCCGAAGAGAGCGTCGGTGGAAATGGCGGATTCCTTGTCAGGTCGTTGCACAGTCAGCGGCGGCGCAAAATGGCTCGGGTCATGCCCCGAAGCGGGTCTCATGGAGATTGGAGGCCTTGGATTTCGGGTTCCAGTCCCGTTCAACTCTAATTCACGGCGCATCTCCGCCAATAATTGTCAGGACAAGCCCCGGACTCCACGCGCCTGACCTGCGGCCTTTATCTAAAGTTGCTGGCACTTATTTGCTCAGGCACCATGGTGCGAGGCACGTGAGTGCCCACCGCCTATGCAGCCAGGGGGAGCGCAGGGCGTCGTATGACCACCCCAACCCCACGAAAGACATAAGGCACCATTCCATGAACTTCCCCCTGACCCTCACCGTGTCCGACCGCCAGAGCATGGACAGCGAACTCGACGCCGCCGTCGCAGCCGCCAAGGCCCACGCCCTCACCGGCAAGCGGCACGGTATCCTCGTCACCCGGCACGGCGTGGACAAATTCACCGTTGCCCTCAGCGAGACGGTCCCCTTCGGCCTCACCCGGGAACACCAGGCCTGGTAGCCACTTCTTTGCCGCCAATCCTGCGGCGCCTCTCCCGTATGTGACGCGCATTCTCCCGCGTTTGGGCTCATCCCGGCATGGGTACCTGCTGTTCGTCTGCCCTGAGAGCAGGGCAGGGTCAGGAGAATGGACGCATGGACAACAGGATGAGCGTGGCGGTGCTGGGGACCGGAATCATGGGGGCTGCCATGGCGCGCAACCTCCTCCGGGCCGGCCATAAGGTGTCGGTGTGGAACCGGGACGCGGCCAAAACCGGGCCGCTCGCCGCCGAAGGTGCCCTGCGGGCGGCCAGCCCTGCCGAAGCGGTGGAAGCCGCCGACGTTGTCCTCACCATGCTGTACGACGCCGCCGCGGTGGTGCAGGTCATGCGGCAGGCGGCTCCCGGCATTCGCGCCGGCACGGCCTGGATCCAGTCCACCACCGTGGGAGTGCAGGACGTTCCAGTTCTCGCCGCCTTGGCCGCCGACCTCGGCCTGGACTTGGTGGAAGCACCTGTCTCCGGCACCCGCGCCCCCGCCGAGGCGGGCCAGCTGCTGGTCCTCGCCGCCGGCCCCGAAGCCATCCGCCCCCGCGTAGCGCCGGTCCTCGATGCCATCGGCGCCCGTACCATCTGGACCGGCGACGACCCCGCCAAGGGTTCGGCTGCCCGGCTCAAGCTGGTGGTCAACAGCTGGGTCATTGCCGCCTCCAACGCCGCGGGCGAGGTGGTGGCGCTTGCCCGGGCGCTGGGCGTCGATCCCGGGCAGTTCCTCAACGTGCTCGACGGCGGTCCGCTGGACCTGCCCTACCTGCGCACCAAGATGGGACTCATCCTTGACGACGGGCTGGAACCGGCGTCCTTCGCCGTGGACACCGCCCGCAAGGACGCCCACCTCATTGTCGATGCCGCCGCAGCTGAGGGCCTGAAACTCGACGGAGCCGAGGCCGCTGCCGCCCGGCTTGACCGGGTGGCGGACCAGGGCCGCGCCAAGCAGGACATGGCCGCCGCGTATCACGCCAGCAGGTAGCAGGGCTCCTTTCCAGGGCGCCCCGGCCCGCCGGGATAGCGCTTGCCGTTGACGTTATCCGCATCACCTTCTATATTGGATGAATCGATTCAAGAGTTGCCGCTCCTGCCCCGGTCCGGCTCCGGCGCAGCACATCAAACCCTGAACATTGCCCACCAGCGGTTCCGGTTCCTTGCCAATGAAGACGAAGGACAAGCACATGAGCACCACCCCAACCCGCGCGCCCCTCACCAGCCAAGGGGCTGGAGCCGGCGTTAGGGACCCCAGGAAGGCCGCGATGAGCGGCTGGATCGGAAGCGCCCTCGAGTACTACGACTTCGCGCTGTACTCCCTGGCGGCAACCCTGGTCTTTCCCGCCATCTTCTTCCCGTCCGGGAACCCGACCGTCGCCATTATCGCCTCCCTGGCCACCTACGCCGTCGGTTACGTCTCCCGTCCCATCGGCGCCGTGGTGCTCGGCGCGTATGGTGACCGGCACGGCCGCAAGAAAGTGCTTGTCTTCGCGATGCTGCTCATGGGCTTCGCGACGTTCGCTGTTGGCCTGCTCCCCACGTACGGCCAGGTGGGCCTCCTGGCGCCTGCTCTGCTGGTGATCCTCCGGCTCATCCAGGGTTTCGCCGTTGCCGGTGAACTGGGCGGTGCCAGCGCCATGATCGTGGAGCATTCCCCTGACGCAAAGCGCGGGTTCTTCGCCAGCTTCAGCCTCCAGGGCACCCAGGTGGGCTCGATCCTGGCCACCGCCGTCCTGCTCCCGCTCGCCGCCCTCCTCCCGGCGGACCAGTTCAGCTCCTGGGGCTGGCGCATCCCGTTCCTGCTCAGCGCCGTCGTCATCCTGGCCGGGTACCTGATCCGCCGCCGCGTGACCGAACCCCCTGCGTACGCCGCGCAGTCCGGAGCGACCCCGGCCAAACAGCGCTTCCCGCTCATAGAACTCCTCCGCACCCGCCCCGGCGTCCTGGTTCGCTGCGTCGCCATGACGTTCACCAACGTGATCGGCATGGCCACGCTGATCTTCGGCGTCTCCTACGCCACCCAGAAGGGCTACGGCAACGGCTTCTCCAGCAGCGAGTTCCTGTGGGTGACCCTGGTGGCCAACATCGCTGCCGTGATCACCATTCCGTTTTTCGGTGCACTGTCCGACCGGATCGGCCGGCGGATGCTCATGGCGGCCGGCGGCGTCATTGGCGGCGTGCTGGTCACCGGGTACCTGTGGGCGATCCAGCAGAACAGCCTGCCGCTGGTCTTCGTGTGCGTCGTGATCGTGCAGGGCATCTTCTTCCAGATGTGGAACGCCACGTTCGCCACGTTCTTCCAGGAGCAGTTCCCCATGCGGATCCGGGTCACCGGCTTCGCCGTCTCGCAGAACATCGGGCTGATGATCGCTTCATTCTTCCCGAGCATCTTCACTGCGATCGCTCCTCCCGGTTCCACCAACGTGCCGCTCACCATCGGCTTTACCACGCTGGGGATCTGCCTGGTGTCCGCGGTGGCCACCCTGATGTCCTCGGACACGAAAGGCAAGTCGCTCGAGGACCTCGAGGGGCAAAAAGCCAGCTAGGCCGTACCCGCGTCACGCGGGGCACGCTTTCAGGCAGCGGACGACGGCGGTGGGCCGGGTTTCCGGGGCTTCCCCACCTATGGTGGGCCGAAAGCGTGCCGTGCGTGACGCCGTCGTCCGCGTAACTAGGGAAGCCGCGACGGCCGCAGGAAACTCGACTCCCCGGCCCGGCCTGGATCCAGCGGCACCGGACTGACCAGCACGGCAGGGCCCCGGTGCAGGAACCCGCCGGTCACGGCCCGGCACCGGATGCCGCCGCGGCCCAGCATGGCCGGGTGAGCGCCCGGGGCGAGCATCCCGTCCATCCACGCGCAGGGCTGGGCATGCCTGCCGCCGTGGAACTCCACCACGTCCCCGCCGGACTCCAGCGCAAAATCGTGTCCCAGCAGCGGCGCCAGCTGCGCCCCGCGGAGCACCACGTTCCGCCGCGTCAGCAGGGGATCGAACGGCTGCGAGCCCAGCTCGGCCGCGATCGCCTCAAGGGATTCGACGGCGAACAGGGTCACCGCGGCGTCCATGTGGGCGGCCTTGCCGAAGAACCGGTCACCCACGATGCCCTTCCCGGCCACCACCTCAGCCTGCGCAGCATCTTCGGTCGGAACATCGGCGGCACCGTCCCGGGCACGGCCGAAGTAGGCGTGCGCGGGGGACACCAGCAGGTGCAGGATCTCGACGTCGTACCGGAAGCTTTCAGCCATACCGCCAGCGTATGCCGTTCACCACAATCCGGGCGCCCAGTGGAAAGATCAGACCCATGGATACCTCACCAGCCGCAGCCCGGGTGCTGCCCGCCAGGCACAGGACCGTCCTCTTCTGGGCGTCGGTGGCCTGTGCCGCCGCCCTCATCCTGGTTCCCGCGTGGATGCTGGCCGGCAATCCCGCGGTCCTGGACGGACACCCCCTGCTTCCTGGCCTCCTGCTGGCGGCCGCTGCGGCCGGCGTCGTCTGGGCCATCCTGCTGTGGCTGCGGCGCGACGTTCCGCGGCCGCGCTCCCGTGTCCGGGCCGTCGGTGCCTGGGCGGGCAGGATCGCCGTGCTGGCGCTCGCGGCCGGCCTGGCCTGGCTTAGCCCCTTCGCCTACCAGCCGGGCCAGGCAGCTGAGGCGGGCCCGACGTCGGACCTCGCCGTCACGGAGTCGGCCACCGCCATCACCCTGTCACCGGAGGGCAGGACTGCTACCAAGGGATTGGTTTTCTACCCTGGTGCCCGGGTTGACGCCAAGGCGTACCAGGACATCCTTGCCCCCGCCGTGGGGGCCGGGTACCGGGTGGTCATCCTGAAGGAACCGCTGGGGCTCAGCCTGCTGGACGGAAGCCAGGCCAGGAGCGCCATGGCCGACAACCCGGACATCAGGACGTGGGCCGTGGGCGGCCACTCACTCGGCGGGGTGTCAGCGTCGTCCTTCGCCCTGGCCAACACCGATGTCAGCGGGCTTGTTCTCTACGCTTCCTACCCGATCGAATCCCTCCGCGGGCGGACCGGACTGTCCGTCCTGTCCGTCTCCGGCAGCCAGGACGGACTCAGCACCCCCGCCAAGATCCAGGCGTCCCGGGAGCTCCTCCCCGTGGATACGGAGTTCGCCGCGGTCCAGGGCGGGGTGCACGCGTTCTTTGGCGACTACGGGGCCCAGCCCGGCGACGGCGAACCCGGCATCAGCCGGCAGGCCGCCCAGCAGCAGATCGCTGCAGCAACCGTGTCCTTCCTCGGGCAGCTCCAGCGAAGCTAGGTTTCGACAAGCTCAACCACCGGCACCGCCCGCATCAAGCTCCGATGTATGCCGCCAGGTGCTGCCCGGTGAGCGTGGCCCGGCCGGCCACCAGATCCGCCGGCGTACCCTCGAAAACGATCGAGCCGCCGTCGTGCCCGGCTCCCGGTCCGATGTCGATGATCCAGTCCGCGTGCGCCATGACCGCCTGGTGGTGCTCGATGACGATAACGGACTTCCCGGCGTCGACCAGCCGGTCCAGCAGGCCAAGGAGCTGTTCGACGTCGGCCAGGTGCAGGCCCACCGTGGGCTCGTCCAGGATGTAGATCTCCCCGGCCTCGGCCATCTGCGAGGCGAGCTTGAGCCGCTGGCGCTCGCCGCCGGACAACGTGGTCAGTGGCTGGCCCAGGGTGATGTAGCCCAGCCCGACATCGGCAAGCCGCTCCAGGACCTTGTGCGCCGCGGGCGTCCTGGCCTCGCCGTCGGCAAAGTACGCCAGCGCCGCGTCCACGGACAGGTCCAGGACGTCGGCGATATTCTTCCCGCCCAGGGTGTACTCCAGGACGGCGGCCTGGAACCGGCGGCCCTCGCACTCCTCGCAGGTGGACTCCACCGTGGCCATGACGCCGAGTTCGGTGAAGATCACGCCGGCGCCATTGCAGGTGGGGCAGGCGCCCTCGGAGTTTGAGCTGAACAGCGCGGGCTTGACCCCGTTGGCCTTGGCGAAGGCTTTGCGGATGGGTTCCAGCAGCCCGGTGTAGGTGGCCGGATTGCTGCGCCGGGACCCCTTGATGGCGCCCTGGTCAATGACGATCACCCCGTCACGCTTCGCCAATGAGCCGTGGATCAGGGAGCTCTTGCCGGATCCGGCGACGCCCGTCACCACGCACAGCACGCCCAGCGGCACGTCGACGTCCACGTCGCGCAGGTTGTTGGTGGAGGCGCCGCGGACCTCCAGCGCGCCGCGGGCCGCCCGGACGGAGTCCTTCAGCCGGGACTTGTCACCCAGGTGCCGCCCGGTGATGGTGCCGCTGGCACGCAACCCGTCGACGTCGCCCTCGTAGACGATCTCACCACCGCCGGCACCGGCGCCCGGACCGAGGTCGACGACGTGGTCGGCGATCGCGATCATCTCCGGTTTGTGCTCCACCACCAGGACGGTGTTGCCTTTGTCCCGCAGCTGCAGCAGGAGCGTGTTCATCCGCTCGATGTCGTGCGGGTGCAGGCCGATGCTTGGCTCGTCGAAGACATAGGTGACGTCGGTGAGGGACGAGCCTAGGTGCCGGATCATCTTGGTCCGCTGCGCTTCGCCGCCGGAGAGGGTGCCGGCGGGACGGTCCAGTGACAGGTAGCCCAGGCCGATCTCCGCGAAGGAGTCCAGGAGGTCCCGCAGCCCGGCCAGGAGCGGGCGGACCGTGGGCTCGTCCAGGCCGCGGATCCAGTGCGCGAGGTCGCTGATCTGCATGGTGCACAGGTCCGCGATGTTCTTGCCGTTGATCCGTGAGTCGAGCACCTCCGGCGTGAGGCGCGTGCCGCCGCAGTCCGGGCAGGTGGCGAACGTGACCGCCCGTTCCACGAACCGTTTCACGTGCGGCTGCATGGCCTCCACGTCCTTGGACAGCATGGACTTTTGGATCTTGGGGATGATCCCTTCGAAGGTGAGGTTGACGCCCTCCACCTTGATCTTGGTGGGCTCGGCGTACAGCATCGTGTCCAGCTGTTTCGCCGTGAACGTCGCGATCGGTTTGTCCATGGGCAGGCCCATGCCCTCGAACAGCCGGCCGTACCAGCCGTCCATGGAGTAGCCGGGGACGGTGAGGGCGCCCTCGGCCAGGGACTTCGAATCGTCGTACAGGGCGGTCCGGTCGATGTCGCTGATGTTGCCCATGCCCTCGCACCTTGGGCACATGCCGCCGAGGTAGGTCACTTGGCGGACCACGTTCTTTTCCACCCGGCCGCCCTTTTCGGTGCTCATGACGCCGCTGGCCTTGCGGGTGGGCACGTTGAAGGAAAAGGCGGTGGGCGGCCCGACGTAGGGCTGGCCCAGCCGGCTGAACAGGATCCGCAGCATGGCGTTGGCATCAGTGGCGGTACCCACGGTGGACCGCGGGTTGGCGCCCATGCGCTCCTGGTCCACGATGATCGCCGTCGTCAGCCCCTCCAGCCGGTCCACGTCCGGCCGGGCCAGGCTGGGCATGAAGCCTTGGACAAACGCGCTGTAGGTCTCGTTGATCATGCGCTGCGATTCGGCGGCGATGGTGGCGAACACCAGGGAGCTCTTGCCCGAGCCGGATACTCCCGTGAACGCGGTAAGCCGCCGCTTGGGCAGCTCAAGGCTGACGTCCTTGAGGTTGTTTTCCCGTGCGCCCTGGACCCGGATGAGGTCGTGGCTGTCGGCCAGATGCATTTCGGTGTGCGCGGCGTCGGTGCTGGTGTCGGTGCTCAAGGTGTCCCCCTGTGTCTTGGGCGGCACTGCGGGGAGGCTGCGTTGGCAGCCTCCCGCGGCGTCGTCTGTTATATACGTTGCTGGTTATATGCCTAAGGCTGCTGGTTGATGCGCACGGTGTTGCCGGCCGGGTCGCGGAAGGCGCAGTCGCGGATTCCGTAGGGCTGGTCAATGGGTTCCTGCACGACGTCCGCGCCGGTCGCCTCCACCTTGGCGAACGCCGCGTCCACGTCAGGGGACGAGAGGACGATCGTGGCGTAGGTGCCTTTGGCCATCATTTCAGCGATGGTGCGGCGCTCGTCGTCGGTGATGCCGGGGTCCACCGCCGGTGGATGCAGGACGATGGAGACGTCCTTCTGGCCGGACGGTCCCACGGTGATCCACCGCATGGTCCCCCTGCCAACGTCGTTGCGGATTTCGAAGCCCAGGGCGTCGCGGTAGAACGCCAGCGAGGCGTCGGGATCGGTGGCGGGAAGGAAAGTTGAGGAAATGTTGATGTCCATGGCAGTCATGCTAGTAACGGCTCAGGGGCGGGCGCTTCTCGATTCCTGACCGGTCTGGTGACCTGCTTCGCCACGCATGCCGGAATCCCCGCCGTCGAGTTCGCTGCCTCCTGCTTGTAGACGCTGGGCGGCATCCCCACCAGTTCGCTGAAGCGGGTGCTGAACGTCCCCAGCGAGGAACAGCCGACGGCGAAGCACACGTCCGTCACGCTGAGGTCCCCCATGCGGAGAAGCGCCATGGCGCGCTCAATGCGGCGGGTCATGAGGTAGCTGTACGGGGATTCCCCGTAGGCGAGCTTAAATCGGCGGCTGAAGTGGCCGGCGGACATGTGGACGTCCCTGGCGAGGGATTCGACGTCCAGCGGCTGCGCGTACTCCCGGTCCATCCGGTCCTTGACACGGCGGAGTTGGGTGAGTTCCCGGAGGTAGGGATCGGCGGCTGGACTGCTGGTCACAGCTCCGATCGTGCTACGCCGCGGGGGTCTTGTCCACCCTCCTCGGCGGCGGGGAAACGGGCGTCAAAAGTGCCGCGGGGTGCGGGGTATGATTATGCCGCCGGCCAGCGTATGAGGTCCTCGCCCGAACAGGGCTTGAGGCAACGCAGAGCTGGATGTGAGCGGTCCTGCGGGTCCGGCACGCGGCGAAACCAAACCTTGATTCACCATCTTGAGCCCTGCCCGGATACTGCGCAGGCACCACCTTGGAAGGACGCCATGGAACTGCTGTGGGAAATTGCCGGCTGGGCAGGCGCGGTTGCGATACTCAGTGCGTACCTGGCCGTTTCCATGGGCTGGCTGAAGGCAGGCAAGGGCTTCCAGACGGCCAACCTGTTCGGTTCCGTTGCCTTCATCATCAACGGAACCCTGCACGGGGCCTGGCCGTCCGTTGTCACGAACGTGGCCTGGTTCCTGATCTCCGCGGTGGCGCTGGTCCGGATGCGGCAGGAAGACCCAGCCCCCTCCCTCGAACCGGCGCAGGTCCAGTACCCGGGGGTTCCGGACGGCACCGGCCAGCTCGCTGTGGTGGAAGCCCTCACCGGGTCCCTGCCGGTCATCCCGTCGGTACATCCCGCCGGGGACGGGGCGCGTCTGGCGCTGTAGGCTCATCGGGTGCGTACACGATCGTCCATATAACTGCGCGTTTTTGCCATGGCCACCGCCTAGGGCCCCTTCATAGCCTTGGGGGGTGACCAACGAACTTACCCAGCCGGGCAGGATTGTGCTGCCCGATGCGCCGCAGGACCAGCAGGACATCCTGGATGCAGGCGGCGTGGCCTGCTGGAGCGAACCCGTCCTTATCGACACCTACGCGCCAGGGGAGCCGGACCGGTATCCGCTGTTCCTTGACCGGCGGGTGTACCAGGGTTCCAGCGGCAAGGTGTACCCCATGCCGTTCATCGACAGGATCGAACCGGACAGGAAGCCCAGGCTGTGGCAGGCCATCCACCTGGAAAACCGGTACGTCCGCCTGATGCTGCTGCCCGAAATCGGCGGCCGCATCCACGTGGGATATGACAAGACCGCAGGCTATGACGTCTTCTACAGGAACAACGTGATCAAGCCCGGGCTGGTGGGACTGGCCGGGCCCTGGATCTCCGGCGGGGTGGAATTCAACTGGCCCCAGCACCACCGGCCCGGCACGTTCCTGCCCGTGGAAACCGCCGTGGAGCATGCCGGCGATGGCAGCGTCACCGCCTGGCACACGGACCTGGACCCGTTGCAGCGGATGCGCGGAACCCATGGCGTCCGCCTCCGGCCAGGCAGCTCCCTCATCGAGGTGGAGGCCCGGCTCCACAACCGCACTGACGAGCCCCAAACCTTCCTGTGGTGGGCGAATGCCGCCGCCCGCGTGCACGGGAACTACCAGTCCTTCTTCCCCACCGACGTGTCCCACGTGGCGGACCATGCGCGTCGCGCCATCACGGCCTTCCCCCGCGCCGACGGGCCCTACTACGGCGTGGACTACCCCGCGCTCGCCGGACAGCATGGAACCCCGGATGCCGACCGGCTCGATTTCTACGCCAACATCCCCGTCCCTACGTCCTACATGGTCACAGACACGGCTGACAGCTTCTTCGGCGGATACGACCACGACGCCGAAGCCGGCTTCGTCCATTGGGCGGACCGCAGCATTGCGCCCGGCAAGAAACAGTGGACGTGGGGGAACGGTTCCGTGGGCAAGGCCTGGGACAAGCACCTCACGGACGACGACGGCCCGTACGTTGAGTTGATGGCCGGCGTCTTCACCGACAACCAGCCGGACTTCAGCTACCTCGCCCCCGGCGAGACGCGCACCTTCAGCCAGTACTGGTACCCCATCCGGCACATCGGCCCGGCGCACCAGGCGAACCTGGAGGCCGCCGTCGCGCTTTCCCTTGACGACGCCGGCCGGACCGCCACGGTGGGTGTTGCCGGCACGGGCCATACCGAAAATGCCACGGTGGTCCTGGCCCTGCATGGCGAAACACTCCACACGTGGACCGCCGGACTGTCCCCGGACCGGCCCTTCACCGCCACGGTTCAGCTACCCGCCCCGGCCGAGGAAACGGACCTGACCCTCAGCGTCATGGACGGCGCCAGGGAACTCATCTCCTGGACCCCACGGCAGCCAACGGACCGTCCCGCAGAGCCCTGGGCAGCCACCGAACCAGCGCCTCCGCGGGAGATCGAAAGCCCTGACGAGCTCCATGTCACCGCAACCCACCTGGCCCAAAACCGGCACCCCACCAGGAGGCCCCAGCCTTACCTTGAGGAGATGCTTCGCCGGGACCCCGGGGATTCCCGCGCCGCCACCGCCCTTGCCGCCACCCAGTACCGGACCGGGGCCTATGCCGGGGCCCGGAAACTCCTTGAATCCGCCCTGGACCGGCTGACCGGCCGCAACCTGAACCCTCCCAGCGGGGAGGCAAGCTACCGGCTGGGCCTGGTCCTGGAACGAACGGGCCGGCTCGATGAGGCCCGTGAACGCTTCGGGAAGGCCGCCTGGGACAGGGCCTGGGCGCACCCTGCCCGCCTGGCCTTGGCCCGGCTGGCCCTCCGGGAAGGTGAGCCAGCCACCGCGCTCCGTCATGCCGATGCCGCGCTGGCCCTGGAATCAATCAGCCCGGAAGCCAGGCATCTCCGGTACCTGGCCCTGGAAAACCTGGGCCGCACGGCTGACAGCGCCCGGCTGCTGCAGGACATCCTGGCCATGGATCCACTCGATCCCGTGGCCCTCTCGCTCGCCGGATCCCTTGACGTCGCAGACCCCAAGACCGGCCTGGCCGTCGCCTGCTGGCTGGCCCGCGCAGGCCAGTGGCAGCTCGCCCTTGACCTGACCGAAAGTGCGCCGCCCGCAGGTGCTGACCCGGCCTTCGGCAACCCCGCGCCCATCCGCCACTACCTCCGCGCCGGCTGGCTGGAAGAACTGCTGGACCCGCAGGAAGCTGCCGCGCAACGGACAAAGGCGCGGCGGGCGGACACCACGCATGCCTTCCCGTACGGCCTGGACGAGTTCGATGCGCTGCACCGGGCCCTCGAAGCCGACCCGCGTGACCCCGTTGCGCACGGGCTGCTGGGTTGCTGGCTGCTTGACGCGGAACGGACCAAGGATGCTCTGGGCCACCTGCAGAAAGCGATGATCCACGGGTCCGCCGATCCCGTGGTGTGGCGCAATGCTGCGCTGGCCACGGTTAATACCGGTGGCGACCCCGCCGCCGCTGATGCGTATTTTGCCCGGGCCTTGGAACTGAGCCCGGATGACGCGCGGCTCGTCTTCGAACGGTCCGTCCTGTCGGAGCTGCGCGGGCTGCCTGCGAAGGAGCGGCTCGCCGCCATCGAGCAGCATGGACCGGCCGTCCTGGCGCGGGATGATCTTGCCGTCCTCTACGCCAACCTGCTGACCGACGTGGGGCGGCCGCAGGAGGCCCTGGTGCTCCTGGGATCCCGCACGTTCCAGCCGTTCGAGGGGGGCGAGGGCCTGGTGCTTGCCGCCTACGACCGGGCAGCGGTGCAGCATGCGCGGACGTTGATGGAGCAGGACCCGACGGCGGCCGCCAGCTTGCTGCGCACAGGCATCGAAGCGCCCGCGAACCTGGGCGAAGGCCGGCATCCCCGGGACAGCATGGCTGAACGCTTCGTGGCGCTCGGCGATGCGCTGGAACGTGCCGGGGACACTCAGGCCGCGGTGGAGGCCTGGACTCGGGCTTGCAGGCAGGCTGGCCCCCTGGCAGTTGACCCCGGCCCGGCCGACTACTGGCGCGGCGTCGCCATGTCCCGCCTGGGCAGGGGTGGCGACGCCGAGGACGAATGGCGCAGGCTGGAGGAACGGGCCGACGAACTGGAAGAAGCCCCCGCCGAGCCCGATTACTTCGCCACGTCGCTGCCGGAACTGTTGCTGTTCGCCACCGACACCGCGGCGTCCCGCCGCACGGCGGCTGCGTCACTGCGGGACCTGGCCGGGCAGGGCCGCCTGCTGACCCGCAAGCCGCAGCTGGAAGGAACCGGTGCCCCGTGACGGAAGAACCCCGCTACCTCGGGTCCGGCACGGTGCACGGCGACACGCGCTCCCTGACGGGCGCACCGCCGTCGCACCTTCCGCCCCGCCTGGCCATCAGCCTCTGGGACTTCTCTTGGTACACCCGCGCCGAGGCGGGCGGACCCTACGCGGACCTGGACGCCGCCTGCGCACGGGCCGCCGGGCTCGGATACAACGCCGTCCGCATCTGCGCTGCGCCGCTGCTGCTCCATGGCGGGCTGGGGCTGGAGGCGCTCGCGGAGGACCTGGTGATCGAAGGACTGGGAACGGCGCCCGACGGCGGGATATACGGCAGGGGGACCCGCTGGTATGACGTTCCCGGCGGGTACCGGATCAACCTGCGGACCCGGCTCCTGGACCTGTTCGAGGCCGCCGCCCGGCACGGGCTGGTGGTGGTCCTGGCCAGCTGGGAGTACCAGCAGTCACCCGCCTTCGCAGAATCGCCGGAATGGTTCGAAGCCATCGACGCCGTCCCGCTGGAAGGCCGGTACCGTGTCCTGGCCGACGCCTGGGACCGGCTGATCGGCGAGGTGTCAGATGCCGGGTACCGGGACCGCATCGCCCTGGTGGAGCTGCACAACGAGGTGGACTTCTCCATCCTCCCGCCGCTCGCCAACGGCAGTGGTGAGGTGGCGCGGCTGCGCTCGCTGCATCCGGACCTGTTGATCACGGCCAGCTACGGCAAGCCGCCACACCTTGCCATGCATACGCTGCCCGATGGCCTGGGTGCGGCGCAGTTTCACGTGTACAGCTACGGGGCGCTGGACGCCCTCCAGCAGCAGATCGACATCCGTTCCGAAGGGAGCGGCGGGTTTCCCAACCGGGCACTGCGGGCTCTGCTGAAGCCTGGCGCTCCGTCGTTCGCGGAGTATGGCCGCCTGGCGGAATGGAAGTACCTAGCCACCGTGGTCACCGGCCAGATGTTCTACGGCTACGACTGGATCGATCCCGATGCCTGGGACACCTGGCTGTACGACGAATACGGGCCTTACCGGGAAGTGATGCGGCGTGAGATTGAATCGCGGGTGACCGCCATCGCCGCGTGGGCCCGCTGGAAGGACGTTCCCGCGGTGGTGGGCGAGGGCTGGATCGGCTATACACCGCTGCTGGGCACCTTCGAGGAGGGGCCGGTGGGGCGCGACCTCGCCGAACACGGCATCCGCACCGCCCTGGAGCACGGCGTGTGGGGCATGGTGCTGTGCTCCAACGCTGCGCCGCACCACCCCCTGTGGGCTGACGAAGACTGGCAGCGCCGCATGAACCACCTGATCCGTACCGCACCCGTGACCTGAAAGACGCCGCCATGCCCTCCCCGAACACGGCCCTTGACCTCCTGACCGCCACCCACCGGCCGCACAACAACGCCTTGCTGCGGCCGGCCATGAGCAACACCGAGGATCCGCACGGCAGGTGGCGGGTCACCAACCACTACCTGGAGTGTGGCGGACGCCCGGCCATCCCGGTCTCCGGGGAAATCCACTTCAGCCGGCTGCCCAGGAACCGCTGGGAGGACAGGCTCCGCCTGATGAAAGCCGGCGGTATCACCGTCGTGGCCTGCTACGTCTTCTGGATCCACCACGAGCCGGTGGAAGGTGATCCGCGCTTTGACGGCAACCTCGATGTTGCGGCGTTCGTCCGGCTCTGTGCCGCGCTGGACCTGGACGTCGTCCTGCGCATCGGGCCCTGGGCCCACGGCGAGGTCCGCAACGGCGGCTTTCCGGACTGGGTGCAGGCGGCCCCCGTCCGCCACCGCACCAATGATCCGGCCTACCTGGTCATGGTGGAGCGCTGGTACAACCGGCTGGGGGCCGAACTGCGCGGCTTGTGCGGGCCGGACAGCAACGTGATCGGCATCCAGCTGGAAAACGAGCTCTACGACCAGCCGGCCCATCTTTCCCGGTTGAAGGAGCTGGCCCGGGCGGCCGGGCTCGGCGCCCCCCTCTGGACCGCGACCGCGTGGGGCGGGGCGGACCTGCCCGAGGCCGAGGTGCTGCCGGTCTTCGGCGGTTACGGGGACGGATTCTGGGTGGATGCCGGCGCGCCGTGGGATCCGACGTTCCGCCAGCACTACTTCTTCAGCCACCAGTGGGACGATCCCGGCATCGGGGCCGACCTCCGCGAACACCTGTCGGGAAACGAGGCCGCGCCGGCCCGGCCCACCTCCGGCCTTTATCCGGCGGCCACCTGCGAGCTGACCGGCGGCATGGCCACGGCCTATCAACGCCGGCCATGGCCAGGGGGCAAGGACGTGGCGGCCGTGGCCAACAACAAGATCGGCAGCGGCTCCGGCTGGCAGGGCTATTACATGTTCGCCGGCGGGACGAATCCCGCGGCCGGCCTGCAGGAGACCCAGGCGACGGGCTACCCGAACGACCTCCCGGAGTTCGATTACGACTTCCATGCGCCCATCGGCGCATCCGGCCGGCTGGCGCCGGGCTTTGCCCTGCTGCGCCGGCAGCACGCGTTCCTCGCCGCGTTCGGGGAGCTCCTGGCGCCGATGCCGTCCACGCTGCCGGACCGGGAGCCGTCCGGCGTGGAGGACACGGAGACGCTGCGCTGGGCGTTGCGCTCCGACGGGACGTCCGGCTTTGTGTTCCTTACTTGGCACCAGCCGCATATACCGCTTCCGGCATATAGTGGGGCGCGGTTCCGCCTGGGTTTGGCAGATGGGCCGGTGACGGTTCCGGACGTGCCGGTCGACATCCCCCCGGGCACCATCGCCGCCTGGCCGGTGAACCTGGAGGTTGGGGGCGTCCGGTTGCTCTGGGCCACGGCGTCCGCGCTGACAGTGCTCGATTCCGGGGGACTGCCGACGCTGGTGCTCGCCGCGGAAGCGGGCATCGAACCGCGGCTGAGCCTGCCGGAGGGAGCGGTGCTGGAAGGTGAGGCTGCTCCGCTGGGCGGGAATACCTGGGCTGTCCGCCCCTCCCTGGCTCCGGTGACGGCGACGGGTTCCGGGGGTGCTTTGAAGATCCTGGTCCTCCCCGCTTCCTTGGCGGACCAGGCGTGGGTGCTGGAGACGCCGCGCGGCCGGGAGCTGGTGCTGTCCGCCGAACCGGTGTGGATTGACGCCGGCGGCTTGCTGGCGGGCCGCTCGCTGGGCGCGCCCTCGGTCCGGCGGTATGCACGCGAAACCGGGCGGTTTGAGGCTGTATCTGCCGCGGTGCAGTTGAGGGCACCTGCCCGCCGCGACGTTCCCCTGGTGCCGGTCCGCGCTGCCGCCGCCATTCCGGCGTCCTTCGGCTCGCTGGCGGGCCGGGCTGCCGCGCCGGGCCGGGAAGCGATGGCGGAGCTCTCCGCGGAGTACAGGCTTGAACTTCCGACGACGGACGCCGCCACCGGCGGTGCGTCCACCGAGCTGGAGATCACCTGGGCGGGTGACGTTGCCCGGCTGCTCGTGGACGGCCGGGTGGTGGCCGACCGCTTCTGGGACGGATCGGCGTGGGTCATCGACACCGGTGATGCCGGCATCCGCGCCGGCTCGGAGGTCTTGCTCCAGGTCCTGCCGCTTTCCAAGGATGCCGCGGTGGGGCTGCCCGCCGCGGCCCAGCGCCTGCGGGACGCCACATCGGGGGACTTGCTTGCCGTTGAAAGGGTGCAGCTGGTGTGCTGGTCCGATTGGCGGGAAGACCTGGGCCGAGCCCACCCGCCGTCGTAGGATGGACGTTTCGTGACGGAGGGGACGCAGGTGGAACGGGCGCATGGATTCCAGAACCAGCGGCTGGTGGTGGTTCCCCGGCCCTTGGTCCTCGAAGCCCTCAACCGTCCCATCACCCGGCGCCTGGTAGTCACCGACGCAGGATTATTTCCCGCCGCCGCGGACCATGGCCGCTACCGGCCACAGGGTGCGGACGAAACCATCGTCATCCTGTGCGTTGACGGACGCGGGTGGGTGGAAACCGCCGGTGCGCGGACCGACGTCGGCAAGGGGACCGCCGTCGTCCTTCCCGGCGGCACGGGCGAGGCCCACGCGTATGGGGCCGCCGCGGATGATCCATGGACGATCTGGTGGTGCCACGTCCGCGGAACGGATGCGGCGGAGCTGGTTGAGGGAGCCGGGGTCAGGCCCGGCCGGTGCATTGTTCCGGTGGTGGCGGCAGACCGGCTGACAGCGATGCTGGATGAGATCGTCAGCGCCCTTGAGAAGGACCAGTCACCCGCCCGCCTGGTTGCCACGGCAGGAATGGCATGGAAGCTGCTGGCCACGTTGGCCGTGGACCGCCGGGTTCCGGAGAAGGGGACGCCGCTGCAGCAGGCCATGAACTACCTGGAGGAACGGGCGGACGGCGCCATCCGGCTGGCTGACCTGGCCGCGCTGGTGGGTATCTCGTCGTCGCACTTAAGCAAGCTGTTCCGGGAAGCGACCGGCGGGGGAGTGCTGGCACACCACACGGCCCTGAAAATGGCGCGGGCGCGGCACCTGCTGGATACCACGGACCTGACTATCGCGCAGGTGGGCCGCGAGGTGGGGCTGCAGGACCAGTTCTACTTCTCCCGCCAGTTCCGCCGGCTGCACGGGGTCAGCCCCAGCGCGTACCGGGCGGAGCGGAAGGGGTAAGGCAGCCTGCACCTTGCTGGATCCGGGGACGCCGGAGAAACTGAAGGCATCCAATGGCCCAAGCACCAGCAGCACCAAGGAGCGCCCGTGAGCGAACAGAACGTTGCCCCGTCACCTACGCCGGCCAAGGGTGTGGTGCTGATTACCGGAACGTCCACGGGGATAGGCCTTGCCACCGCGGTGGAGGCCGCGCGGGCAGGCTGGACGACCATTGCCACCATGCGCGACCTGCAGCGCGCGGACGCGCTTCGGGCCGCGGCCGATGAGGCCGGAGTATCCCTGGACGTTCGTCGGCTTGACGTCACCGACACAGCGGACATCGACCGTGAGATTGCGTATTGCATCAGTTCCTACGGCCGGCTGGACGTCCTGGTCAACAACGCCGGAAGTGCGGCGGTGGGTACGGTGGAAATGCTGGGTCTGGAAGATTTCCGCAGTGCCATGGAAGTTAACTTCTTTGGCGTGGTGGCCCTGACCCGCGCCGCCCTGCCGCACCTGCGTGAGAGTGGCGGACGCGTCGTAACCATCAGTTCGGTGGGCGGGATAGTGGGCCAGCCCTTCAACGAAGCCTATTGCGCCGCCAAATTCGCCGTTGAAGGATTCCTTGAAAGCCTGCAACCCGTGGCCAGGACCGTTGGCGTCGGGGTGCACGTCATTGAACCCGGTGCCGTCTCCAGCAATTTCGTGGCGAACGCCGGGATCGATGTCCCGGCCCTGCTGGAAACGGCCGGCTCCTACACCCCTGCCATCTCGGCCTACCTGAAACGAACCAGCACACAGTTCGCCAGCAGCAACGCGCAGCAACCGGCTGACGTTGCAGCGGTGGTGCTGGACATCATGGAGGGGGCCGAGCCTGCCTTTCGGATCCAGACCTCGTCCTGGGCGCACGACTTCGTGGCCACCAAACTGGCCGACCTGGACGGCAGCCGGGTCACCGGCCTGACCGCGGGCTGGGTGGCTGCCCCACAGGAGTGACCTGGTTCGTTCGCCCGGCCGCCTGCTAGGGCTGTTCGAAGGTTGCCACCATCCGGGCCCGCGCTATGGCGTGGGTAAAGAGGTTGAAACCGAGGTAGGCAGGACTGGCATCGGCCGGAATGTCCAGGTGTTCGACGTCAACGGCATGAACGACGACGTGATAGTGGTGCACGCCGTGCCCCGGTGGGGGAGCAGCCCCCACAAAACCGCGCATGCCGGCGTCGTTGGCCAACTGGACGGCGCCGGCCGGCAGCCCGGAATCCGCCGCACCCGAGGGCAGGGACGTGGTGGATGCCGGAAGATTAAACGCCGCCCAGTGCCAGAACCCGCTGCCGGTGGGAGCGTCGGGGTCATAAACGGTAACTGCGAAGCTGCGGGTTTCGGGAGGGAATCCTTCCCAGGTGAGCTGGGGGGACTGGTCTTTGCCCCCCTCTATTCCCATTTTGCCGCTCGCTTGCGCCACCGGAAGCGTCTCGCCGTCGGAAATGTCTGTGCTGGACAGCGTGAACTCTGGAAGTTGAGGCAGCCGGGAATAGGGGTCCTGTTCGAGATTCATGTGTCTCCTGTCGCACTCATTCAGTGGTGTTTCATCAGTATGCTTAGGGCCCCGCGATAGGGCAAGCTGCGGCTCATTTGATGTTCAGTGTTCCGTGCATGTTGGAGTGGTAGGTGCAGTGGTAGGTGTAGGTGCCAGGCTTTGCCGGGGCGGTGAAGGTAGTGCTGGTCCCGGCTTTGACGACTGCGTCGAAGGATCCGTCGTCCGCGGTCACGGTGTGGGCCACGTTGTCCATGTTCATCACCGTCACCGTTGATCCTGCGAGGACACTGTCCGCGCCGGTGTAGGCAAATGATTTGATGTGGATCGTCATCTCAGCCGCCGTCCCGGCGGTACTGCTGGCCTCTCCCATTGACGACGGTGTTGCCGAAGCCACTGGGGAGGAGCCCATGTTCATGCCTGGATCCATGGAGGCGCTGGCGGATCCGGCCGCTGTTGACGACGCCGGCGATGAACTTGTGCCGCTGGCGGTTCCGCACGCGCTGGCCCCAATGATCGTCGCGCCTATCAGGGTCAGGGTGAGGCGTTGGCTGGTCTTGATGGTCTTCATGGAGTTGGCCTTTGGGATCGGCATCGGAGAGCCCGGGACCGAGGCCGACCGCGAGCGGGCGGGCGGTGCAGGCATCAGGATGCGGGGTGGCTGGAGGTGAGGTGTGCGTATACGACGGTGTTGTCCAGGTATTCCCTCGTGGCGGGGTTGTAGCCGCCGCATGTGATGAGCCGGACTTCGGGGCGGTCCGCGTTTTGGTAGACCTCGATCGTGGGGAACGTGGCTTTGCGGTAGACATCGACCTTGTCCACGGTGAACACGGCAGCTGTGTGGTCTGCGCGGGTGATGGTGATGTCCTGGCCTGGGGTGACTTCGTGAAGCCGGTAGAACAGCCCGACATCGCTGTTGGTGGCATTCACGTGGCCAAGGATTATCGCGGACCCCGTTTGGCCCGGGGTGGGTGAGTCCTGGTACCAGCCGCCGGGAGAGCCGGGTTCACCGGTGGGGGTCTGGATTTCGCCGTTCGCTTGCTTGCCCAGTGGAATCAGGCCTGCATCGACCCCGATGGAGGGGACTTGGACCCGGACCGGGACGGAGGCCGGCAGGGCGGCGTCCGGCGGCGCGGGAAGCATGGTCGGGTCGGTCGCTGCCGGATCCACAGCCGCCTGCGACGCAGGGGGCGCCTGAATCGTTGGGTCGGGAGATGATGCTGCAGCCGTCACCCTGCTGGTTGGAGAAGGGTTGGGTGGTTCGGCGTGCAGGCCCAGGCCGATGGCGGTGATGCCGCCGGCCAGGAGCATGGCGGCCGCCGCAGACGCGACAAGGCGTCCGCGGCGGCTGCTCGTTTCAGATCCCATCAGAGCCCTGAAATTCCCTTTGCTTCTCGGCCCTTAGGCTGCCATCTTGCGGCGCAGCGCGTAGGCTCCGCCGGCTGCCAGGACGAGGCCGCCACCGGCGGCGAGGAGTCCCAGGTCCGGGCCGGCCGGGGCCGGGGTGGCGAGGCCTGTGCCCGGGGCTCCGGCAGGCATTGCCTTCAGCGTCCCGCAAAGGGCCGGCGAGGTAGCGGCCAGCGGCAGGGACGGGACCAGATCGCTGGGTTCTTTTTGCGCGGCGGCGGGCAGGGTTGCCGGATCCAAGCCATGGACGACGACGACGGCGGTCCCGGCCTTGAGCGAATCAGCCGTCTTTGCGTCCAGGGTGAAGGTCCGGTTATAGGTGTAGGAGGCACCCATACCGGCGACCTTCAGGTCGGTTCCGGCAGCAGGGCTGGTGTCACCGCTGGTGGACAAGGTGGTGCCGATCCCGCCGTAGAAGGGGGCGCCCTCGGTGGTACTGATGACGCCGTCCTTGCTGGTATCAGCTGACATGTCCGGGCAGGTTCCCTTGGCACCGATATGGATGTGCTGGACGTGCGGGTAGGGGCTGCCGTTGAACATCGCAGCGAGGCCGGAAACCTTCTCGGTCACGGTGGCCTGGTCGCCGTTGACGGTGATCATGACGGTTCCAGAGGCATTGCTGCCGTTGATAGCTGCGAGGTTTGCCTGGTACATCGTGTTGTCTGCGGCGAGGGCCGGGCTGGTGGAGAGCGCGAGGGCGCCCAGGGCCAGGACCGGGGCAATAAGGAAAGCGGATTTCTTCATGACGTGTTTCCTCCGTTGACAGTGAACGCTCCCCTGATGGGCACGCCCATGACTGTGACTTCAGCAATTCGTTGTGGCCCAGATCACGGATTGGTCACTGCCGGGAAACTCTTCTCCCCAACAGGCGGCCATGGAGTTCCTGCCGGGGAATGCGGTGCTATTCGGACCAGCAGGCAAGGACTGTCGTCGCCACCTGGTAGGCGAACGCGGCGCGCGTGACTTGGTTTGGTCCCACTGTTTCCGGGAGGGCTGCCGCGTCCACGGTTAACACGAAGTTGTCCTTCGCGAAGACGGCGGAGGCGGGCGTTTGGAATGCCGGGAATCCGAGGTTGGCCAATCCTTCGATTGGGGCGGCAGCCGGTGTGGTCCGCTGTTGGTCCTGGAACGTAGCGCGGGCGGTATCCGGGTCCGCTGCTTCTTTGACAGAGAGTACGAGGGACCCGGCCGGAAGCGCATAGGTGCAGGTGTAGATTTTTTCCGCCCAGGATGCGGTGGTCCCTGGAGCGGAGGAAAGGGCCAGAATCCGGCTGATGTTGCCCCGCGTCTCGTCGCCGCAGACCATCAACGCAGCCCCCGACGGCCCACCAGCGTCCGTAGCGGGAATATCGGACGGCGCTGGTGCTGGTGAGGAGCTTGCAACAGCTGGGGCCGCTGCCGACGTGCCTGGACCATTCACGGGGTTACCAGGACCCGCACCGCATCCTGCCAAAGCGAACATCGATACGGCCGCGACCACCGTCATCACGGGACGGCGTGAGGGCGATGCTGGCGCTTGGGTTAATCGTTGCGGCACGAGTACACCCCTCCAAAAGGTCTTGGCCGATACGGTATCGCCCTCTCTACTGATGATTCGTGCCCGCTGCCCCCGCGGACGGGTCCAGGGCCGATGGCCGCAAGCGGCCATCCTTCGCGGGGGGAGTCTCGAATCATTGGTATGAACTATTACAGCCCGGCGGCTCAGGAACGCGTCAAAGACGCCGCTTATGATGCGCTGGAGAAAGTCCTGACCGGCATGTTCGAACCACTGAGCAGGCAAGCTCTTACCCTACGGTGGAACCAGGCAGTTGAAGCCATGGCCAAGCACCTTGAAGCAGCGGACGACGGTTCCGAATAGTTGCACGAGTTGTGCATCCGGCATTCCCGGGGCAACCACTGAGCCCGGCTTGTGACGCTAGTGCAAAAGGATCGCGGGCGGGAATTTCAAGCCGTTTGGTCCGTCCTGTTCCCGTGGAGAGCCGGGCAGTCCTAGATGTCGGCGATGGCCGGAGCGTTGCGAAAGTGGCCTACGGCGATCAGGACCGCCCCGGCAGTGGCCCAGCCGGCCAGTACGAGCCATGGGAACGCGGTGGCAGCGTCGGGGAAGTAGGAGAGGTCGCGCAGGAGCGTCCCGGAGGCGCCGGGGACCAGCCATTGGCCGACATCACCCCACGGTGCGGGGAGGAACTCCTTGGGTTGGGTCAGTGAGGAAAGCGGGTTGCCGATGAAGAGGGTGATGATCGCGCCAACCGCAATGCCCGGCTGCCCGATGAGTGCATTGAGGCCCACGATGATGGCGGCCGTTGCAACGATTCCCAGTCCGATCGCGCCCGCATTCGTCCAGTAGCTGCCTTGGAGGGTGTGGAACCAGGCCTGCAGGATTCCGGCGAGGCCAGCGCCTGCGATAACGCCGTAGGCGAGGATCGCGCCGAGTCGTCTCCATGTCCCGGAGACGAGGAGGGAGATGAGCGCGCCCCCGATCATGCCGCCCATGGCCAGCGGAAGGCCTGCAACGGCGAGTCCGGTGCCGCGCGCGTCGTCAGGTGAGAGTGGTACGACGTCGGTCACGGTTACCTGGGGGACCGTGACCGGTGCGCCTTGCTGGGCCTGCCCCGTTTGGCCGCCCTGAGCTATCGTTGCCGCCTGGGTGAGGGCCTCCTGAAGCTTGGCGATGGCCTGGCTTTGGATCTGGGCCTGCATCTGGGCGCCCATCTGGGTCAGTGCCTGCGATGCGACCGGGCTGCCTGCACTGGCGACGAGGATCTCGGGTGAAGCACCCAGGACAATCGCGCCGTACACCTCGCGCTGTTCGATGAGCTTTAAAGCCTCATCGCGGCTTGAAGCCGTGCGCACGTTGAGGCTCCCGGCGGGAGCCTTGGCGGTGATCTGGGAAATCTGGTCTGGGCTTCCCACCGCCGCGATAGGAAGATTCTGAACCTTTGCGGTGACGCTCGGCCAGGCAAAGGCCAGCAGAACGATGCAGACGGCAGCTGCGGCGAGCAAGGCGGTCCGCAGCGCATGCGGCCATGGGGTGTGAGTGCCTGGCGTGGGGGCCTGCCGGTGGTCGGGAGCCTGGCTGCGTTCGGTGAGTGTGGACATGGAGTGGCTGCCCCTCGAGGTGTAATGGTGAAAAAGAATGTTTGTTCTTCATTCTGGATCCATCTTCGCCGAATCGTCAAGAATGATCATTCGTTTTCTTTTGTCATAGCATGTACCCATGCCGAAAGTGAGCGAAGAACACCGGCTTGCCATGCGTGAGCGTATCCAGCAGGCTGCGCTGGAGTGCGTGGCGGAAAAGGGCTTTTCGAATGTCTCGATGGGGGACATCATCGCGGAAGCGGGCCTTTCTGCTGGCGCCGTGTACGTGTACTACCGCAGCAAAGAAGAACTGATTGTTGATGCGGGCCGGCGGCTTTTCGCCGAACGGATGGCAGCGCTGGAGGGGCTTGGCGGGCACGACTCAGTCCCGCCGCCTGAGCAGGCCATTGTGGCGCTCATGGCCGGACTGATGCAGATGGATTTCTTTCCCGGGGTCGCGGTCCAGGTGTGGGGCGAAGCCGTCCGCAACGAGCGCCTTGGAGAGGTGGCGCGCAGCATCCTTACCCAAATTCGGGGGCACATCGAGACCTATCTGGAGGCGTGGCTGCGCGCCGCTCGCCCCTCCGAAGACGCGGAATTACAGGCCCGCCGCCTCGCCCCGGCAGTTATGGGGCTGATCCAGGGCTGCGCCATCCAGTCCGCCCTGGCCGGAGAGGACGCCGAAACGGCATACCTCGACTCCGCCCGAACCCTCTTGGCCGCTCTCTAGCAAAACACCTGGCGTTCGCCGCGATGGGTGCCGTGGGTTTCGGGATACGGCCCCCCGGTTGTTGTCTGTCCAGTCCCTCAGGCCGGGTGATAGCCTCGCCGTTCGGTTGCCCGGCCGGCTGTATCGGTTGCAGTCTCGCTGGTGCCATCCCGCTCCATGAGCCGCAGCCAGCAGTCGCCCTCGGTGACCATTGGCTCTGCGGCTTCTATCCGGCGAGTTGTACTGGCGCTGGAGGGAATCCGTTGCGCTGCGCCGGAGGGCTGGTGGCGGGCGGTTCCACAGCTTCGTTTGCGCCGCCGTCCATATGCGAATCGTCAGTTTAGGGCCTAGGACCCTGCGGCCGACCTGTCAGAGATAGCTGGATTGAACCCTATGCAGACGCATATTTCGTTCCTCACTGACGTCCGGTTGGGGTGTGCCCCATCTCGACCTTGCATTTGTAGGGGTTGGGCCGCACTGCTTGGCAGACCACCGTAAATACTCCTTAAGCCCGGTTTACGTCCGTCACCATAACGTGCAGGCTTTCGTGTACTTTGCGACACTCTGGGGCGCTGCCCGATGGGCCAGCACGGTATCCCTGCGATGGGGAGGAGCTTCTCGATCGGCTCTCTCCTCTTGTGCTGCTGCAAGTCGTCAGTTCTGGCTCGACTCCTTCCGCAGCCACGGCTGGCGGACCGAGATCTCACCCTACGACCTCCGAGTAACTAGGCGCCCCTGCCAAGGAACATGGCGGCGGGAGGTCGCCCTGCTTGAGAGGCGCCGGCTTATGCCTGAAAGCAATCGCGAACGCTCCCATTGCGCGAGCCCGCTAGCGTGGCGCGGACACTGGCTGCAATCCCCAAGCCTTGGTGCGGGTTCTGCTCGTCGCTAATACTTGTGATGGGCGCAACACTAAGCTAGCGTATTCGATGGCACAATCCCAGTGAGCGTACGCATATCCCGCTTACCGGGATGCTGATCCGTTGTACCTCGGCCACCGCTCGGCCCCGGAAGGTTTTTCAATGTCATCTCTTACCAAAGGGCCCTCCACCGTGGGACGGACCAGCCCGGTACCTAAGCCCGCCCTGATTTACTTCTTCGGGGCCCTAGGAGGCATCCTCTTTGGGTATGAAACCGGGATCATCGCCGGAGCTTTGTCCTACATCTATAAGACTCCGGGGTTCTCCCAAGATGCCCTCACCACCGGCTTGATCGTCGGTGGGATTTCCATTGGTGCAATAGTTGGAGCGGTTAGTGCAGGCCGGTTGTCGGACCGCATCGGCCGTCGCCGCGTACTCCTGGCTCTGGGAATTGTTTTCATTGTCGGCTCAGTGGTCTGCGCCGTAGTACCGAACAGCGGTGCACTAATTGCCGGGCGAGTCTTCCTCGGACTCGGGGTGGGTGGATGCTCAGCGCTGGTGCCTGTATATCTGTCAGAGATGGCGCCTGCGAAGGCGCGCGGCGGCCTCGCAGGCCTCAACCAGTTGATGATCGTCACCGGTTTACTGCTTGGCTACTGTGTAAATTTCCTCCTTGCCAATACCGAAAACTGGCGGCTCATGCTCGCCAGCGGCGCGCTCCCGGCACTGCTGCTCGTCGCCGGCCTTCCCGTCCTGCCTGAGAGCCCGCGTTGGCTGATGACCAAGGGGCGTACAGAGGAGGCGGCGCGCCTGCTCTATGCCACCCGTTCCGCGGAGGAAGCGGCTTCCGACATTGAAGCGATCAGCCGAGTAGACGCCAGAAGCTCGCATAGAGAACTCCTGGCCAGATGGGTACGCCCGGCCGTCATCGTCGGTGTAGGCATTCCCGTCCTGTGCCAGGCCACTGGGCTGAACATGGTGACCTACTACGCACCCACGATTTTCGAAAGCCTGAATTTGCCGCACGAGAATGCGCTGGTATTCACGATTATTCTTGGAACGATCAAGGTGGTATCCGTGGCCATCGGGCTGCAGTTCATCGACCGGGTCGGCCGCAGGACCCTGTTGGTCGGTGGCAGCGCATGCATGGCCATCTGCATGGCCGCAATGGCCTTCGAGGCGGGTAAAGGCGATCAGGTTAACGCGATGTCAATGCTGATCGCTATGTCCGTCATGTTTGTCAGCTACTCCCTTACCTGGGGCCCGGTTAACTGGGTTGTCCTCGGAGAGATCTTCCCCCTCCGCGTCCGTGGCGCCGCCATGGGCATGGCCAGCATGGTCACATGGTTCGCGACGCTAGCAGTTACCTTCGGCTTCCCTCTGTTGCGGGAGTCGATCGGTCTCGCCGGGACGATGGTGCTTTTCGTGGCATGTAATATCGTCGGATTCTTGTTCTGCCTCAAGTTTGTCCCTGAAACGAAGGGTCGCAGCCTGGAGCAGATTGAACAGGACCTCCACGACCGCCATGACGCGAAAGTCGCTGCGACTACTCATTGATCACACGTCCGACCACCTCGACCGAATCATGACGAGACGGGCCCTGGAGGTCAAAAGCACTCTTCTTCTTCGCTTCACCCATCAGCGGTAACGGAGGAGAGCCATCCCTCAAACCGAACGCCTGGTTTATAAAGGAGCCGTCAAGCCTGCCCGGGATGCCTCGAAGCCTTCATAGGGTACAGCGGCAACAAGTCCCATTGATCGGGACTAGGATGTTCCAAGGACTAGGACGACAATCCGGCCCCTAGGTTCAGGACCCATTGGTTTCTCGCTCTATGCCGAGTCCATAGGGACTCTCCGAAGGGCGTGAACCACGGGAGAGGAAACGGTATGGCATCCACTGCGACGGTGGGAAAGGGGTCTTTGGACCGCGGATTGGAACTGTTCAACCACCTTGCCCGAACCAAAGGAGCTTCCACGGCCGACTTGGTCCAAGCGCTGGGAATCAGCCGCAGTGCTACCTACCGGCTCGTGGAGCGCTTGCATGAAGATCAGTACATCATCCAGACCCCCGGCGGCCAGTGGAGACTCGGCCCTTCCATCGCCCGCCTGGCCATGGCTGCGGTGCAATCGGTCGAAGTGATGGACGTTGCTCCGGAGTTACTTCGGGCGCTGGCTCAGCAAACACGTGAGAGTGTGAGCCTCGGCGTACTCAATAGTCAGGAAATTGTCTTCGTCTACCGCGAGCTTGGACCTCAGTCAGTTCGGGTTAGTGCCGAACTGGGAGCTCGCCGCCCGCTGCACGCAACTTCCATCGGTAAGGCCTACTTGTCGGGGATGGGAGAGCATGAGCGCTCAGTGCTGATTCGCCAGCTCGAGCTCCGCCCACACACTCCCCACACGATCACCTCAAAGGCGAGGCTGGAGGATGACATCAGGCTCTCGTTGGAGCGCGGATGGACTGAGGAACACCAGGAGTTCGATCTCTCCAGCACCTGTTGCGGCGCCCCGGTTTTCGATCACTCCGGGCACGTCGTGGCAGCGATCAGTGTCGCCGGTCCTGCCAATCGAATGCAGGAGCAGACGGCTACTTTTGGTCCTCTGGTCTCGGCAACCGCGGCCGCCATTTCCCGCCAACTGGGATACGAACGTCGCAATTAGTGAACGACGTACAGGCTGTTCAACCTTCTGATGGAGTCTCTGAGGAAGCCATGATCGGGCGGCGCTACTGTTCCCGGCGTGCGGCCCGGACGTGCCAGCCGTCTTCGTGGTGAAACATCCGCCTGCCGCCACCATAAGTCAGGTGGAGCCAGAGAATGCGCCGATCGTGAGTGAAATCATCGACCACACCGAGTGCGATGACGAGGGCGTCATCGAAGACTTCAATCTCCTCGCCGCGGCTGAGGCTTCTCCAATGGGACATATCAAGGGTCATTGTTATCACAGGCCTTCCATGTATCCATCTCTGTTGCTGCATCGTTTGTTGGTAACCGCTTGTTGCTGATCCTGTGAGCGATTACGGATGAGTAGTGAGCCGGCAGCTAAAACTGCGTTCCTCGCCTGGTTGGAACAGCATTTGTCCTGGGCTTGCCAGTACTTCTCCGCGATAGGACGCCGGTGCCGGCAGGCCTGCCCAAGGCTCAAGGCACACGAAGTCCGCCCCGGGCTGCTTCCACACCGTGAACTGCGCGAAGCCAGCGAGAGCCAGGTCAAGTACCGGGCCTTGAGGCGAGACGTACCGGACGGTACGGCTTTTCATTGACTCAAAAATGATCGCTCCGTCGGCGAACAGGTCTTCGGTCAGCGTCAGGACCTTTTGGTGCACCGGTGTCGGAAACCGGGCAGCTGTGAGCTGCACGTGGGCATCAACCCGCCGGGTGTCAGCAGTTTCCTCCTTGTCGAAGAGTAGCTGCGATCCCGGGGATGGATCCCACCGAAAAGCCGGGTGCCAGCCGAGGGATGCTGGCATGGGTCCGGTGCCCGTATTGGTGAGAGAGATGGTGAGGTCGAGGGAGGGCCCGGAGATCGACCAGCTGCTTTCCAACGAAAAGGGAAACGGGAACATCGCTTCTGTTACCGGGCTGTTGCGCAGAAGGAAGCGGGCAGTGTGGGCAGTGGTTTCCAGGACCGTGAAATGGTTGTCCCGTGCGAATCCGTGCTGTGTCATCGGGTAGTTCCGGCCCTCGTAGTGCAGGACTTCACTGGGGACCCGCCCGATGATTGGGAACAGTACGGGGGCGTGTCGGGGCCATTCGGGTCCTGCTGACCAGAGCAGTTCTTTGCCAGTGCTGTTTTGGAGGGAGACCAGCTCCGCGCCGAGGGAGTCCAGTACGGCGCGGAGCTGGTCGGTCTGGAGGTGGACCTTCATCAGTCCGTTTCCGGGCTGGTGCAGTAGTCGCAGTTATCCGGGCACTGCCATTGCTGTGCCTGGTAGGCGCTGTCTTCTTGCCGGGTCAGCAGGAGTTCTGTGGTCATGGTCAGGCCGATGGTTGGGGCAGGCTAAGGTGCCCGTTGATTCGGGTGGGAATAGTGATTTTTCCGTCCTTGAGCTCGTCCGGGAGGACGCTGACCGGGGCGTCCTGGTAGGTGACCGGGCGCAGGAAGCGGCGAATGGCGGTTGCTCCGACGGAGGTGTGCAGGGAGTTAGTCGATGGCCAAGGCCCGCCGTGGGTTTGGGCCCAGGCCACGCTGACGCCCGTCGGGTAGCCGTTGTAGATGATCCGGCCGGCCCGGGCCCTTCCGAGTTCGGTGAGCCGGTGGGCCAGGTCGTCGTCGTCTTCGCCCAAGTGGATGGTCATGGTTAGGGAATCCTCGATCATCGACAGTGCCTGTTCGAGTTCGGGCAGCGTCCCGTAGCGGACGATGATAGCAGAGGGGCCGAAGCATTCCTCGACCGTCTCCCGGCGCAGCCGTGTGGCGTCGATGCTGTAGACGGCGGGAGAAACACGGAACCCGCCTTCGTCGGGGACTTTGCCGGTGGCGACCTTGGCCACGTCCTCCTGGTCCTCCAGTGCCCGGGTGATGGCGGCGTAGCTTTCGAAAATCCTGCGGTTCAGCAGGGGTGAGACGCTGGTGGACGACAGATCTTCCGTGAGCCTGGAGACGAGGCTGTCGCCTTCGGGGCCGTGCGGCACGAACACGACGCCGGGTTTCGTGCACAGCTGCCCGGCGGAGGTCGTGATGGAGGCGGCAAGGCCGGCACCGATGTCCGCGCCCCGTTCGGCGGCGGCGCCCGGGGCGACAACCAAGGGGTTGATGCTGCTGAGTTCGCCGTAGAAGGGGATGGGCTGTTCCCGGCGGTTGATCGCTTCCATGAGGGCGTCGCCGCCGCCAAGGGACCCTGTGAACCCGACAGCTTGAATGAGGGGGTGACTGACCAGCGCTGTCCCCGCTTTTTGGCCGAAGACCATTCCCAGGGTCCCTTCAGGCGCCCCGTAGTTGATGGCCGCTGCGGCCATGATCTCGTAGGAGATTTTGGAGGTTCGGGGGTGGGAGCTGTGCGCTTTGAGCACCACGGAGCAGCCTGTGGCGAGGGCCGATGCTGTGTCGCCGCCGATGACGGAGAAGGCGAAGGGAAAGTTGCTGGATCCGAAAACGGCCACCGGGCCGATAGGCTGGAGCATCCGGCGCAGGTCCGGGCGCGGTCCCATTGGAGTCTCGCCGGCGGTGTCGATGGTCGCCTCGAGGTAGCTGCCCTCTAGCAGTACTTCGGCGAAGAACCGCATCTGGAAGCTCGCCCTTTTCAGTTCCCCGGTCAACCGGGTCGGGCCGATTCCGGTCTCCTCGTCAGCGGCCTGGATCAGTTCTTCCGCGTTCAGGTCCAGGCTGTCCGCGAGGACCTGAAGCAGCCCGGCCCGGCCTACCCTGCCGATGCCCTCCAGGTAGGCGAAGGCCTTGCCCGCGCTCTCGACGATGCGGTCAACATCCGCGGGGTTGCTTTCTTCTGCTACCGGGTCCAGGAGGGCTCCGGTGTAGGGGTTGGTGCCTGCGATGGTGGTCATGATGCTGGGGTCCTTGGCTCTGGGGACGGGTCAGTGGAAGAGTGCGGGGGGAACCGGCGTGGCGTTTCCCGGGTGCATTACCGGCACGCCTTCGACCTGGGGTGCACGTCCCTGGGCCAGCATGCCGCCGTCGATGTTGAAGGCCTGTCCGGTGACAAACGCTGATTCATTGGAGGCCAGGAAGATGACTCCGGCTGCGATGTCTTCGGGTGTTCCTGCCCTCCCCAATGGGATTTGGGCGGCGCGCAGGTCCTTCTTGCCGTCCCACATGGGCGGTTCTCCCTCGACGGCGATTGCGCCGGGGCGCAGGGCGTTGACCCGGATGCCCCACGGGGCGAGGTCGACGCCGACGGCGCGGGTGAAGGACTCCATCGCGCCTTTGACCGAGTCGTAGGGGATGTGATTGCGGTGGGCGCGTTCGGCTCCGTGGGAGCTGATGTTGATGATCGACCCCTTCTTCTCCTGGGCGGCCAAGGCGCGCGCTGTGCGCTGCGTACATCCATAGAGCATGTTCATGTTCTTACTCACGAACAGTTCCCAGTCGGCTGGTTCCACTGACAGGAAATTGCCCCATGCGGTGTCACCACAGCGGACATAGGCGTTGTTGACCAGAATGTCGACTGTACCCAGAGCTTCCTCGGTTTCCGCGAAAACCCGGTCGACCTGAGTGAAGTCGGACATATCGCCAATCGCGGCGAATGCTTCCACGCCGGCGTCCCGCAGCTCATGTACGACGGCCTCAGCTGCCGCCGCATCAACGTCGTTGACGGCGACGCGCGCGCCTTCGGATCCGCACCGGATCGCAATGGCACGGCCGATGTTCCGCCCTGCTCCGGTGACGAACGCGGTCCGGGCTGTGAGGGCCCCGTGCCCTGTGGTGATGCCGGGGGAAGCCCAGGTGGTGGGTTGCTGGTTGTTCATGCCTTCTCTTTCACGGGGAGGTGATGTCCAGTGTGTGTGTGGGCAAAGCCCACATCCTCACTGCATCTTCGTTGATGTCAACGCCAAGGCCGTTCCCTGTCGGAATGGTGACCTGGCCGCTTCGAGCCAGTATCGGCTCCTCTAGAACGCCTTCACGGAAGGGATTCTCTCCCCGGTCGTATTCAAGCAGTGGCGGGTAGGCGTTCCTTTCACCGAAAGGTGATGCCGGGAGGGTGGAGAGCAGTTGCAAGGTGGCGGCCATCAGAACGCCGGTCCCCCAGACATGGGGGGTGACGCGGAGGTTCCACGCGGTGGCCATTTGTGCGATGACCTTCGCCTCCGTGAACCCCCCGCAGACGGAAAGGTTGGGCTGGACAATGTCGACGCGCTTTTCCGCGATGTAGTCGCGGAACCCGAACCGGGTGTAAAGGGCCTCTCCTGCCGCCAACGGAAGGTCCGTATTGTTGCGCAGCATGGCCCACCCGTGTGTTTCGTCCGGCGGCAGGGGCTCCTCGATCCAGGAGGGACTAAACTCCTTTACCTCACGCAGTGAAGCCAGGACCGTGTCCACCGTGGCGTTGGCGTTGTAGTCCACCATGACCAGCCCCCCCTGCCCCAAGAGGTCCCTGGTGAGGCCTGTGCGTTCGACATCGTCATGGACGCCCGAACCGACCTTGATTTTCGCGGCAGTGAAACCTTCGTCGACGGCTTCTTCGATGTAGTCCCGGAGGATCCCGATGTCGTCCGATTCATGGTAGTAGCCGGTGGAGGCGTATGCGGTTACCTCATCACGGA
The DNA here is from genome assembly GCF_030209315.1 of Pseudarthrobacter sp. efr-133-R2A-89. NCBI lineage: Bacteria > Bacillati > Actinomycetota > Actinomycetes > Micrococcales > Micrococcaceae > Pseudarthrobacter > Pseudarthrobacter sp. efr-133-R2A-89. Next base: position 339,763 of record NZ_JARVSE010000002.1, read on the forward strand.
TCCGTCCACCGAGCAGGGCCGAAACTGCAACACCGTACGTTCGCGCGGCAGCGTCCCACATCGCGGTATCCAGGCCACTGATGGCTGCAACGTGCAGGCCGCCCTTGGTCAGGTGGTACCCGGCGTTGAGCCGGCTCAGCCAGGCACCTTCCCTGAGTTCCAGTGGCTGGCCGATGACTGCCCGGCCCAGATCTTCGAGGTGGGCCGCGACGACGCGGGGCGGCCCGAAAGATTCGCCCCAGCCGATGATCCCGTCCGAGGTCGTGACCCTGACCAGGGTCGCCGTCCTGGCCGCAACCCGGACCTTGGAGGTGCCGAAGCCGCCGTCCTTCAGCTTGTGCTCGAGCGGAAAAATTTCGATCCGCTCGATGGTGCTCGGCCTAGTCATCGTCTGCGGCACCCTTCACTTGACCGACAATCTGGGTGGGGTTGACGAAGCGAAGCGCGATCATCAGCAGCACCGAAGTCATAACGGTGTAGATGACGGCCATCGCATCAATAGTCTGGGCGCTCCGGATTCCGGTGGAGAATGCAGCCGAGTAGAGGGCGACGATGAGCGTTTCGCTCTTGGGCCCGGCGACAAGGAACGTCAGTTCGAACATGGCCACGGTCCGGACGAGGATCAGCACGCCTGCCGCCAGGATGCCTGGGGTGAGCAGCGGGACAAGGACCATCCGGAACATTTTCCATGTGTTGGCCCCGCACATGCGGGCCGCGGACTCCAGGTTCCTGTCCAGCTGGCCGATGAATGGGGTCATGACAAGGATGACGAACGGCAGGGCCGGAACGAGGTTCACGAGGATGACCCCCGTGAGGGAGCCGGTCAGCTGAAGCTGGTACATCAGTGTCGCCAGGGGGACGCCGTAGGTGATGGGAGGGAGCATGACCGGCAGCAGCATCAGCAGCATGACCAGCTTCTTGCCGGGGAAGTCCCGTCGGGCGAGGGCGTAGGCGGCCGGCACACCGAATGCCAGGGACAGTGCCAGCACGCTGAAGGTCACTTGGAGCGTGGTAACCAGCACCTGGGCGAGGTTAAAATCCTGCCATGCTTGGCCGAACCACTGGACCGTGAAGCCTTCGGGGAGCGGTCCCTTGAACCATGTTGTTCCGAGGGCGTTGACGATGACGGAGAGGATGATCCCGGCGAGGTTCAGGAGGAAGAAGCCGACGGCGACCCAGACGGTGATCTGGAGCAGCGAGCGTTTGTTCTTTACAGGTGCCGGTGGCGCCTCGCTGGCCCTGCGGGACGTGCTTGAGGGGGTTGTTGTGGTTGTCATGGTCAGCCCTTGCCTCCTGCTGTGGATCCTTCATAAAAGCGGCTGCGCAGGAACAGGACCGCGCCGATGATGACCATCTCCACTACACCCATAATGACGGCAATGGCCGAGGCGAGCGAGAAGTCGTATTGTTCGAACGCTGCCTGATATGCCGCGATGGACAACACGCGTGTCGAACCGGTCGGTTCGCCCACGAGGTTCGCTGAGGGGAAGACGCCGAATGCCAGGACGAACGTCAGGCAGAAGGTCATCGCCAGACCCGGTGCGAGCAGCGGCATCACGATGTACTTGGTGCGCTGCCACTTGGTTGCACCGAGGGTGGCGGCGGCCCGCTCCAGTGTCGGGTCAATGCCGGAAAGGTAGGACAGGGTCAGCAGGAAGGCAAAGGGAAAGCCGGTGATGATCAGGGAAAAGAGCACGCCTGCGTAGTTGTAGATCAGCCGTACCGGTTCATCGACGAGCCCGAGGCCCAGGAGTGCCTGGTTGAACCACCCGGTGGGGGAGAAATAGCGGAGCAGGCCATCGGCGACGAGCACCGTGCCGAGGCTGACGGGCAGTACCAGGACTGCGGTGAGGAGCCGCTTGCCGCGGAACTTCCGGCGCATTTGCATCGCAATGGGGACGGATGCGCCGACGTTGATCAGCGCGGCCGGCAGTGCCAGCCCCAATGTCTTCCAAATGGTGGAGGACTGGAACGGGTCAGTGAAGAAGTTCACGTAGTTGACGAATGGCCCGCCGCCTTGGAGCGGGTCCATCGAGATGCTGACGCCGTAGAACATCGGGTACACGAAGAGTCCGCCGAGGAGCAGAACGGCCGGGAGCAACAACACCAGCAAAGGGTCGATGCCGCGGTCCGCCAGCTTGTGCCGGAAATTCAGCGTAGGGGCGTCCGTGCGGTTGGTAGTGGTGGTCACGAGAAGACCTCGACCTGGACGGCTGCCGCAGCCTGGACGACGTCATCAGAGCATTCATCGCCGGTGAAGAGCAGCGCACTGTAGGGGGAGAACCCTACTTCGAACGTGTCACCGGCGCTGACGCGGTCCTTGAGCCGGAGGTGGATGACCTCTCCGGCCTCCGTGACGCCTTCGACGACAAAGCTGTGTCCGGAGAACTCCACGACTACCGCACGGACTCGCAATGAGTTTCCGTCCACGGGGCCAAGCTGGAAATCTTCCGGGCGGATGGCCATGATGGCGTTGCCTCCCTGGATCGGGCGCTGGGCCATGACTTGGAAGGAATTGCCGTGGGAGCGGGCGTCTACGATTCCCTGCTGACCCGTTGGTGAGGAGGCCTCGACAGAGAACAGGTTCCGGAACCCCATGAAGGACGCGACGTAGGTGTTGATCGGCCGGTTGTAGACCTCTTCGGGCGGCCCCACTTGGTCGACCTTAGAACGGCGCAGAACCACCACTCGGTCAGCGAGGGCCAGTGCCTCTTCCTGGTCGTGCGTGACGTAGATCGTGGTGAGCTTCAGGCTCTGATGCAGCCGCCGGATTTCTGTGCGCATCTGAAGTCTGAGCTTGGCGTCCAGGTTGGAGAGGGGCTCGTCCATGAGAACGAGGCGGGGCCGGAGGACCACGGCGCGGGCTATTGCCACGCGCTGCTGCTGGCCGCCCGATAGTTGGCCGGGGAGCTTGGAAGCGTGCTCCTGCAGGTCCACCATCGCCAGGGCCTCATCGACCCGGGAGCGCATTTCCTGTTTGTTCACTCCCCGGACCTTCAGGCCAAAGCCGACGTTGTCGCGGATGCTGAGGTGGGGAAAGAGCGCGTAGTTCTGGAACACCATGCCGAATTCACGTCGTTCCGAGGGCAGGGTGTCGATCCTGACGTCGTCGGCCCAGATGGCGCCTTCGCTGAGCGGCAGCAGGCCGGCGAGGCAGCTCAGAGCCGTGGACTTTCCGCAGCCGGACGGGCCGAGGAGAGCGATGAACTCTCCGCCTTCGATGGTCAGGTTCAAATGATCCAGGGCTGTGATGGGCCCGAATTTTCGGGTGACGCCCTGCAGCCGGAGTTGTCCGAGCTGGGGTTTGGTATTAATGCTGGTCACGTCGTTGTCTCCTAGGGATTAATACTTCGCCGGTTACTTTTTCTGCACCTTGGCGCCGCCGATGTTCCTGTCCCAGAGGTCAAAGGCAGAGACCATGGCATCAGCTTCGAGCGGGATTTCCAGCGGCTGGCTCTTGATCAGCTCGTCATAGATGGGGCGGCCGAACTTCTTGATCAGGTCTTGGCTCTCCTGGGGAGCCATGGACAACGGCACATCCTTGACGGCAGGTCCCGGGTACAGGTAGCCGGAATCGTAGGTGAGGGCCTGCTGCTCAGGTTTCAGCGCATACTTCATGAAGTCCAGGACGACGGCCAGGCGCTGGCCTTCGATTCCCTTCGGTACGGTCATGAAATGGCCGTCACCGACCCAGGTGAAGTTCTTGAATGCGCTGACCTGCATCTCAGCGGGTACTTGGCCGATGGCACGTGGGTTGATGTCCCAGCCCGTCGTGGTGGGAACCATCCACCGGTTTCCCTGCGCCAGCTCGCTCATTGTCTGGGCGGTGCCAGTGGGGTAGTAGTCGATGTAATGGTTCAGTTCCGCCAGGTAGGCCCACGTCTTTTCCCAACCGTTGACGGGGTCTTTGGGGTCCTTGTCGCCAAGCATGTAGGGCAGCCCCATAAGGAACGCTCGTCCTATGCCTGAGTTGGCAGGCCGGGCGTAGAAGAACTTGTTGGGATTGGCCTTCGCCCAGTCCAGAAGTTCCTCGGGTGTTTTGGGCGGGTTAGGCACCTTGGCGGGATCGAATTCCAGAAGGGGACCGCCGGGGTAGAAGACGAAGGAAAGGCCTTTGCCCTGGGCGAGCTTCTGAAACTTACTGACGTTCGCGTCGTAGAGGGTGGCGGTGTCTGGAAGGTTGGCTTTCTGCTGTCCGAGGAGGTCGTACCAAACGTCCTGTTTCAGGCCTGAGGCCATCCCGTCAGAACCTGTCAGGACCAGGTCGATGTCGAGTCGTCCGGCCTTTTGCTGCGCCTGAAGCTTGCCGACAAGTTCGGGGGCGTTGACCTTCTGGAAAGTGAATTCCTTGACCAGGTTGGGGTGTTCCTTCTGGTAGTTGTCAAAGATCTTCTGGCTCAGCTGGAGGTTCCCTGCGACGTCCACGACGTTGATGGTCAGCGGCTCAGTAGGCAAGGCGACTGCACCGGCGGGAGCATCGGCTGCGGCGGGGGGTTTAGGTGCGCCGCATCCGGTGACCAGCATGGCACCGGCCAGTGAGATGGCGGCAAGGGTCTTCAAGTACTTCATTGGAGTCTCCGTTGTCTCGTGCCCGTCGCCTTCGGCGGGCTGAAGTGGGATTTAGGCGTCAGCAGTCTCGGAGGCTGCAGGGCGGGGGACTGGGCAGGTGAGGTAATAGCCGCGGCCGGCGTAGTCGAACCCTTCGAGCTCTGTGACGGCGACACCGGGGTGTTGGGCCGCGGCGTAGTAGGCGCGAATTTCCTTGATCAGGCCGGTCTTCTCGTCGAAGACGTACCATTCGTCGCCGCGAAGGATGGTGCCTTCGAGGGTTTTGTAGTGGGTCCATTCGATGACGGCCTGGTGTGATTCGGGTGCGACGACCAGGCGGTCGATGGTCCATGCCGAGCCCTTGGTAGCGACAAAATGCGCCCATCGTTCGGCGATCAGCCGGTGGCCGTGCCAGGCCCCGCCGTACATGCTCGGGGGGAAGTAGTGGACAGCATCTTCGGTGAAGCATCCGGCCATTTTTTCCACGTCGGCTTCGTTGCAGCCATCAAAGTAGGTCCTGATGAGGGCTTCGTACTGGGTGGCGAGGTTGGCGGGTGCCGTCATCGTGATGCCTTCCATTCCTGGTACTCGGCCATCGTCTTCTCGTTCGGGGGGTAGAGGCCGAGCAGGGACTCTCCGTTGTGTACGCGGGTATGAAGGTAGGCCTCGCGCGTCTCCTGCTCCAGGGCGTCCTCGGCGATGATCGGGGCCAATGACCGCGGAACGATAATCACGCCGTCGGGGTCCCCCACGACGATGTCGCCGGGATAGACGGCGACGCCCGCGCAACCGACGGGAACCTGGAGATCGGCCACGTGAAAGCTGGTGAGGCGAGTGGTTGCGGTGATGGCCCGGGCATAGGTCGGAATGTCGAGGGTTTCCAGGACATAGCCGTCACGGAAGGCACCATCGGTGATGAAGGCCTTCGCCCCCCGGTGCATGGCGCGGGTCACAAGCATGTCACCGGCGGAGGCGGCGCTGATGTCGCTGCGGCTGTCGATGATCATGACGTGGCCCGGCTGAAGCTGCTCAACTCCGGCCCACTGAAGGTTGTCCTCATCGGCGAGCCCCTCAAGGGTGTCCAGGTCCTCGCGGGCAGGGATGAAGCGCATTGTGAACGCCTCTCCGGCGAACGGTTCCTTGACCTGGCCCACGGATGCCACACCGACTAGAAACTGCTGCCGCAGGCCGTGCTTGAACAGCTGGGTTGCCAGCGTCGCGGTGCTGACCTTCTTAAGGGTTTCCAGGACCTGCAGGTCCACCTGCTGGGATTGGATGCTCAATTCCTGCTCCTTTTCGCTTCAAAAGTTTCATTTTCTGGGAAGCTGTCTCGTTTATCGGGATTCCTGTTAGGATCGATGCTAGACAAGAGACCGAGGAAATACCTAGCGGATTGTGAGGTGAAGCACCGGAATGAGCGAACTTATCGAGGAGCGGGACAGTACCCACCGCGAAGTCCCATCCAGTGAGACGAAGGAGGGTGTGAGTGGGGCGAAGGACCAAGCAGCTGCTTCGGCCCTGGACCGGAGTCTTTCCATTCTTGATTTCTTGGCGACGACCCGGGGAGCGACTACCGGGGAGATCGCCGCAGCCGTTCACGTGAGTCGCAGCACCACGTACCGACTGGTGGAGCGCCTGCGGCAGCGTGGCTACGTTGATGACATCGGCCATGCTGGGGTCTGGCACCTGGGTCCGGCTGCGGCCCGCCTGGCGCTTGCCGCCGTGCAGTCAAGTGATGTCGCTCAGGTCGCGCCTGAATATCTGAGGATGCTTGTCCAGCAGACCCGCGAGTCAGTCAATCTGGGCGTCCCCCGCGGTACGGAGATGGTCTTCATCTACCGGGATAAAGGACCCCAGACTGTCGCCGTTCATGGCGACGTCGGGGCGCGGAGGCCCATGCACTGCACATCCGTCGGCAAGGCATACCTGGCCGCGCTGCCGCAGGAGGAGCGGGAGCAGATCCTTTCCAAGATGATCTATCACCGCTTCACACCCCACACCATCACCACGCGTCAGGCTTTGGAGGAAGAGGTTCGACGCACCATCGAACGCGGCTGGTCCGAGGACCATGGTGAAATCGATCCGTCGAGCACTTGTTGCGGTGCCGCCATCCGCGACAACATGGGCCGGCCCGTGGCCGCCATCAGCGTTGCCGGGGTAACCGATCGAATCAGCCCTGAACTTTCGCGTATCGGCGCCGTAGTTGCCAGCACCGCCGAAGCCATATCTCGCCGTCTCGGCTATGACCCGGCGATCAACTACGCCACATCTCCTACCGCAGGAACGAGAAAATAGCTTGAGAATTGCACGAATATCCCTGCAGGAACGCACCCGCATCGCTGTCGAGGATGCTGGGGAATGGCGGGTCCTAACCCAGACAGACCTGGGCGCCATCACGGCGGGGGAAGCACCTGAAATAGATACCGCCGAGGAACCCCTGACCCACCACGCATTCTTGGCCCCGTATCCGGGAGGAACCATTTTCGGGATCGGCCTCAACTACAGGGACACCATCAGGGACATGGGATTCCCGACCCCAGAGACGCCGTATCTTTTCCCGAAACTCTCCTCCAGTGTCGTCGGGCCCGGAGACCCCATCATTCTTGACGCGGACGTGACGACAGAGGCTGACTGGGAGGGCGAGCTCGCGGTCATCATCGGCAAAACGGCCCGCAACATCCCGGAAGAAAACGCCCTGGAATTCGTCTTCGGATACACGGCGGCGAACGACATTTCGGCCCGGGACGTTCAGCGGGCTGATCCCCAATGGGTCCGGGGCAAAGGACTGGACACATTCTGTCCCATCGGCCCTGTCATCGTCACTGCCGACGAAATTCCCGACCCGCAGAACGTCCGGATCAGGACCTGGGTCAACGGGAACATCGTTCAGGACGGAAACACAGCGGACATGGTTTTCGGCGTGAGGGCGCTTATCTCTTACCTGAGCAGGCACTTCACCCTGTGCCCCGGAGACGTGATTCTCACCGGTACCCCATCCGGGTGTGGCGGGTTCATGACTCCTCCCAGGTTCCTCGCCCCGGGCGATGAGACCACGGTGGAGATCCAAGGAATCGGAAGCCTTACCAACCCGGTAGCAGCGGCATCCCTGCCGGTGCCATGACTTTCGCACGGCCCAATGATAAGCACCGCTAAATGTGCTGGCGAACGGATACTCATCACATGATTGACCCTCAGGTCGGATGCAAGACGAAGGGCATGCATTGTTCTTGTTTTCAGCTTGCAACGTTGTGTCGACGAGCCGGGCAGGGGAATTCCATCCCAGCCTCCTGGAAGGCCGCTCTTCTGAGCCTTTGAGATGTGCCCGGGGAAGGACGGGTAGTAGGCGGAGTTATACGTGATGCCCGGAATCACACAGCCTGTCGTGGTCTTGCCGGGTACGGCGGTGTCGTATCGGACATCTGTCGAAGGCTCAGCCAAAGAGACCGGGTTTGAGGCCTTGGGGGCCTGAAACGTGAGTGTCCATTCGCTACCGGTGTACCCAACGCTGCCGACGTCGTAGCAGTTGTTCCGTAGCCGAATTCCCCACTCTTTTCCGTATTTACTGCCAACGTGGACATATTCAGCTTTTAAGCTTCACTGGCTGGTTGCCGGCATGGGCGGCCTGACCCGAGGGCCGAATATGCGGAGGGCCCGTAACATCATGTCCATGACCACCCTAATGAGTTTTCCCCGAATGTGGTCGGGACTTTGATGTCCGTTCCTCTCTCCAGGCTGACTAAAATCAGTTTGCTGGCCTGCCAGCGGCAGGCCGACTTGCTGTTGAGGCGCTTTGCGGCCCACCGGCCCGCCGGGTGCGGAGCCGAAGAGCTTGCGTGCCGCCGTCTACTGCCAGGTCCACGCCGGTGGTGGAGCCGGAGATCGGGCTGGAAAGGTAAGCGATGGCTGCTGCGATCTCCTGGGCGGAGACGAGCCGGCCATGTGGCTGGCGTGCTACCAGTGCGGCCCGTTCCGCGGCCGGGTCCGTTGCGGTGGAGAGGAGTTTTCCGATCCAGGGAGTGTCGGCTGTCCCCGGGTTAACGCAGTTGACGCGGATGCCTTCGTGCAGGTGGTCGGCGGCCATGGCCAGGGTGAGTGACAGAACGGCTCCTTTAGTTGCGCTGTAGAGGGCGCGTTGGGGGAGCCCGGCGGTTGCTGCTATGGAGCAGGTGTTGACGATCGCCGCGTGGCTGGATCGGCGCAGGTGCGGCAGGGCGGCCCGTGACACCCGGACCATGCCCAGCACGTTGATGTCGAACACCCGGTGCCACTCATCGTCGTCGTTGGCCTCTATGGTGCCTTGGGCACCCACCCCGGCATTGTTGACTACGACGTCGATCCCGCCAAGTAGCTCCGCAGCCTCTTCGATGGCGCGGCGGATGGTGGCGTCGTCGGAGACGTCGCAGTGGATGGCTTTAGTCCCGGGTGGTGCTTGGTGAGGATTAAGGTCCAGCACCGCGACCTCAGCCCCGCGCTCCTGCAACAGTTGGGCCGTGGCAGCCCCTATCCCCGAGGCTCCGCCGGTTACGATCGCCTTGATTCCTGCAAACTCCATTGTTTGGTCCTTTCGTAATTAGACTTGGAAGCATTCCTGGCGCTGGCGGCCAAGGCCTGCCACTTCCAGTTCGACGACGTCTCCAGCCGTTAGGTAGGGGAAACGCCCGGACAGGGCCACTCCCTCCGGGGTGCCGGTGCAGATGAGGTCTCCCGGCTCCAGGACCAGGAACTGGCTTAGGTCGTAGATCACGTGCTCCACCCCAAAGATCAGGTCGCGGGTGGAGGAGTCCTGGCGGATTTCACCGTTGACCCAGCTGCGCAGCCGCAGGTCGCTGGCCTCCACCTCGTCCGGGGTCACCAAATACGGGCCCGTGGGGCAAAAACCCGCGCAGCTCTTTCCCTTGGACCACTGGCCACCGGATACCTCCAGTTGGAACGTGCGCTCCGACAGGTCGTTGACGGTGACGAAGCCGGCGACGTAGTCGAGGGCCTGGGACGGGGAGTCAAGGTAAGAGGCTCGCCGGCTGATGACCACGCCAAGTTCCACTTCCCAGTCAGTCTTAGTAGAACCGCGTGGAATGGCCACCGGATCGAACGGGCCGGCCACCGTATTGGGCGCCTTGTGGAAGATGATGGGAACCGACGGGGGTGCGGAACCGGATTCCGCTGCATGCGCTGCGTAGTTCATGCCCACGCAGATCACGGAGGACGGTCTGGCGATCGGAGCGCCGATTCGGATTCCGTCAACGACAAGTTCGGCCAGTTCGCCGGCGGCCAGTGCTGCTGCGGCGCGTCCCGGACCACCGGATACCCAGAAGTCGGCGTCGATGTCTTGAGCCATGGGCTGCAGGGAGTAGTACTTCTTGTCATGGAGCACGGCGGGAATTTCCTTGCCCGTGGCACCTATACGCGCAAATTGCATTCGTCTCTTCTTCCTCGGTTGTATGCGGTTGAGCCTTTAGGCGATTAGTCTGCGTACGCGCAGGTCAGCCCACAAATCGGCCGGGACGCTTTGGGCGGCCAGGTCAAGGTTTTGCTTCACCTGCGTCGGCGTCCGCATGCCCAGGACAACGCTTGTCACAGCGGGGTGCTGGTGCGGGTAGTGGAGGGCGGCTGCCGGGAGGGTGGTCCCGTGCGATTCGCAGATGTCCGCCACCTGGTTTGCTCTGTCCAGCAGCTCCTGAGGGGCGGGTGCGTAGTTGTAGGTGGCGTTGGTGGCGGGGCGTTCCTTGGACAGCAGGCCTGAATTGAAGACGCCCACGTTCACCACGCCGACGCCGCGTTCCAGGCACGCCGGGAGCAGGTCCCGGGCAGCGCCTTGCTCCAGAAGCGTGTACCTGCCGGCGAGCATGATCACGTCGATGTCGGTCTCGGTGATGAAGCGGTGGAGCATTTCGAACTGGTTCATGCCGGCACCCCAGGCGCCGATCACTCCTTCGTCGCGTAGCGCGGACAAGGCCGGGGCCGCGCCCTCGACGGCCTCCGTCCAGTAGTCATCCGGGTCGTGAATGTAGACGATGTCGATCCGGTCGGTGCCCAGCCGTTGCAGGCTCTCCTCTATGGAGCGCAGCACGCCGTCCCGTGAGTAGTCGCGGACCCGTCGCAGATTGTCGGGGACGTCGAATCCCTCCGTGTCCTTACCCTGCGGTGCCGGGTTGGGCTGCAGCAGCCGCCCAACCTTCGTGCTTAGCACGTAGCTGTCGCGGTCCTTCCCTGCCAGAGCGGCACCCAGGCGGCGTTCGGAAAGCCCCAGCCCGTAGTGCGGCGCGGTGTCGAAATAGCGCACGCCGCCTTCCCATGCCGTGGTCACGGCGTCGACCGCTTCCTGCTCCGACACTTGGCGGGAGAGATTGCCGATGGGTGCCGCGCCGAAGCCGAGCACCGGAAGTTGGACCTCCGTGTGGGGGATCATACGGGTTTCTGCCTGCATTATCAGTCTTTCTCTTGGTCGGTAACCGCTTGTCTTAGGTCTTCACCGAGCTGGTAAACGCGGGCTGCCGTCCGGTGCATGACACCGGCCCGTTCGGCGTCCGAAGCGCCGGTCATCGCCTTTTCGACGATGCTCATCCAGTCCTCGTATCCGGCGGGTCCCACTAGTGAGACGGGAAAGTCGCTTCCGAACATGCACCGCTCCCCACCGAAGAGCCGCAGCGTCTCCTGGATGAACGGCAACGCCTGGGACTCCAAGGGTTTGTTGGGATCAGCCTCGGCTCCGGCGCCCGAGATTTTGACGACGATGTTGCCGCACCGGGCCAGCTCCTGCATGCGGCGGCGCCAGGCGGTGAATTCCCCGCTGGCGATGGGTGGTTTTCCCATGTGGTCCAGCACAATGGGCAGGTCGGGGACGAAGCGGGCAAATGTGACCAGGGCTCCGAGCTGTCCGGCGTGGATGCAGGCATCGAAGACCAGTCCGGCAGCGGCTACCTGCCGTGCGCCCGCCAGGGTGCTCGGGTGCAGAATGAAGGATTCCTCGCGGTTCTGGAGCAGCTGCCGAACGCCGCGAACCAAGGGGCGTTCCAGCAGTTCGCCAAGGTCCTGCTCGACGGTGTCACCCTTGCTGATTGGCGCAAACGCCACGATCCCGGCGAGCAGGGGCCAGTCCGTCCGAAGGCCTGACACCCAGTCCACTTCCTTCAGCGCCTGGTCATCGCTGCAGTCAGCCTGGACAAAGACGGCCGCCCGGGTGTTCGCGCTGGTATGCGGGAGGTGCCAGGGCAGGAACGGCCTGTTTAAGCCCGACGCATCGGCCAGCCAAGGATAGTCCAGCACGGTTGGGTCCCAGATGTGGACATGGGAGTCAACCAGCTGCACGGAAGCCGCTCCCATCAGGCCGTGCCGTCGAGCCGCACTCCGATGGTGAGCAACAAGTTGGCGTAGTGCCGGGTCTCGCCGTCGGCAATGACGACGGCCGTATTAGATGAGCGTGCGGCGTCGTAGGACTCGAAGCGCTGGTAGGTCGTAATGGGCCGCAGGCTTGGGGCGACTCGACGGGCGGTTGCGGGTGCTCCGGTGTTGTGCGGGTAGTTGGCGTCTGCGACTAGGATCTGTGAGCCGTTGCCGGACTTTGCGAGTCCGGCCATGAGTCTTGGATGGGTGAGTGTGTATTTGATCATGAATGCGACCCGAGCCGCGCGCTTGCGAAGGCAATCCGCCCCGGTTGATTTCCTTCCCTCCAAGCCTGTTCCGCCTGGCCGGCGGAGGTTCCTGCCCAGTAGTTACCGTAAGGAAATGCGTATTCTTGCAGCGTTTGCTCCTTGAGTTCCGCCGAATATCCGGGATTTCCGGGCAAGACGTAGAAGCCGTCCTTGACGATGCACGGGTCCACAAAATGCTCATGCAGATGATCGACGAACTCGGTCACCCGCCCGGTAAGGTCGCCTGATATTGCGATGAAGTCGAATATCGAGAGGTGCTGGACCAGTTCGCACAGGCCCACACCACCGGCGTGCGGGCACACTGGAATCCCGAACTTGGCCGCCATCAGCTGGACGGCGAGTACTTCGTTCACGCTTGCCAGCCGGCAGGCGTCCAGTTGGCAGTAGTCAATCGCGCTGGCCTGGAAAAGCTGCTTGAAGAGCACCCGGTTCATGCCGTGTTCGCCCGTGGCCACTCCGATGGGGTGTACTGCCCTTCGGATCGCGGCATGGCCCAAGACATCGTCCGGACTAGTTGGTTCCTCAATCCACAGGGGGTTGAATTCGGACAGTTGCTTTACCCAGTCGATAGCCTGCGGTACGTCCCACACCTGGTTCGCATCGATCATCAAGTTGGCGCGGGGACCGATGACCTCGCGTGCAATTGCGAGGCGGCGGATGTCGTCCTCAAGGGACGCCCCGACTTTGAGCTTGATGTGGCGATAGCCGTCATCAAGTGCCTCCTGGCACATACGTCGGAGCTTCTCGTCGGAGTAGCCCAGCCAGCCGGCAGAGGTGGTGTAGCAGGGGTAGCCGTTTTCAGCCAGCTGCCGGATGCGCTCGTCCCTGGTTGGGGCAAGGCGCGTCAGCAGGCCCAGCGCTTCTTCGCGAGTGAGGGCGTCCGAAAGATAGCTTAGGTCGGCGGCGTCAACGATTGCCTCCGGAGACATGTCCGCCAGTAACCGCCACAGGGGTCTTCCTGCCCGCCGCGCAGCAAGGTCCCACACGGCATTCATAACACCTCCGAGGGCCAGATGCTCCACCCCCTTATCGGGTCCCAGCCAGCGCAGCTGCGAATCCCGTTTCAGGCTGCGGTAGGTGTCTCCGAGGTCGCCGCAGAGCTCGTCCGTATCCCGTCCTATAAGGGGCCGGGCCCTCAGCTCAATGGCGGCCGCACAGATATCGTTGCCGCGGCCGATCGTGAACGTGAATCCGCAGCCGTACAGTGCAGGGTCGTCCGTATTCAGCACGACATAAGCGGCGGAGTAGTCACCGTCCTTGTTCATCGCATCAGAGCCGTCTGCCGACAACGACGTCGGAAACCGCACATCGAACACATCGAATCCGGTTATTTGTGGCATGCTAAGCCCTCCAGGATCACAGGCGAGGAAGATGAGGCTCCAGCGCAATACTGAATTTCATCAGATGTATGTTGAACTTTTTGAAGACAATATAGGAAATCCTGAGATATATCCATCAATACATCTGATGTTAACGGGATTTAACTGCCGAAGCTCTAAGAAAGGCTGCACATGCCCCACTGCCCATCGAACGGCTCGATATCCCAGACCGACGTAGTAATCTCGGCGATCAAAGGGATGCTCTCATCGCGCCGGCTTAGGCCAGGGGATCGGCTGCCGATAGAAAAGGACCTGGCCATGGAGCTGCAGGTTTCCCGCGGCTCGCTTCGTGAAGGCGTCCGGGCTTTGTCCACGATGGGCATTCTGGAAACGCGGCAGGGAGCCGGAACGTTTGTGACCCGGATGGAGCCCTCCGCCCTCCTTTCTGCCATGGAATTCTGGGTGAGTCTGCAGGACGGCGAGCGGGTGCACCAGGTACATACGGTACGGCGAGCACTCGAAACGGAAGCCGCGGCAGTGGCGGCGATCCGTATCGACAACCAGCAACTGAGGGAGGCAGAGCAAACCCTGGAGCGGGCTCACAGCGCCATCCATTCGACGCCAATCGACCATAGCGCCGCGATGCAGTGCGATGTTGAGTTTCATCAGATCATTGCCGGTGCCTCCGGCAACCAAGTGCTTTCCGCACTCATTGAAACCGTCTCTACGAACACGATTCGTGGGCGTATGTGGCGGTCGATGCATGACAAGGACGGCCTGCTGGCGACACACGGTGAACACTTGGGCATCCTGGATGCCTTGCGCCGGCACGATGTGGACCGGGCGAGGACACGTATGGCGAACCACCTCTACGCAGTAGAGGACTATGTCACGGCCATTTCCGGGCCCACGCTGGATGATCAGATCTAAGTGCTTTGGGTACGTCGCCAGCAGTCTCGTCAGGCTCAGGACCAAGTCCACGTCGTCTGCCCCGGGCGATGGGGTGTTCGGCGGTCGCCGGCCTTAGAGGCCTCTTCTCCCTAGAAGGGTCTAATCACCGGATGTTTTGATACTGGAATGCTTGCGTGGCCTGTCTGAGGTATCTCAATCCTCAATGTTTCGTTGCCCACTTCTACAACGAAAGATGCCCCGGGGGAACTGTGTAAAGTTCCGCAGCGGACGATACCGTTTTCCCATTCGAGGTCGAGTGAGACGCCCCCACGCAGGCGAACACCGCGGACATGACCGGTGCCCCAAGAGCGCGGCAATGCCGGCAGCAGAGCTATACGGCCCCCGTGCGACTGGACAATCATCTCGAGGATGGCCGCTGTGATACCAAAGTTCCCATCAATCTGGAAAGGAGGGTGGGCGCAGAAGAGGTTGGCGTAGAGACCGGCAGTGCCTGACGGGCCTGGGTTATCGGGATCCGGTACAGGCGCGAGGAAGGCGAGAAGCGCTTCATGTGCGGCATTCACATCGCGCAGCCGTGCCCTGAGCAACGTGCGCCAGGCCAAAGACCATCCTGTCGTCCTATCACCCCGGTCATCGAGGCTGCGCAGCGCAGCCGCGGCAAGTTCGAAATCGCGCCACGCGAGCACGCCTTCACCCGGCATCACGCCGTATAAATGAGATTGGTGTCGATGCTTGGGATCCGCGTCGCTTAAGTCCTCGGACCACTCAGCAAGCCTGCCGGTGGCCGTGATGCGTTCTGTGGGAATCCGATCTAATGCAGCCTGCGCCGCCTCTGTCACATCGTCGGAGATTCCGAGTACGGCACTGCATTGGACCACGGACGCAAAGAGGTCCCGGAGCATGGCCAAGTCGGAGGTCGTCGAAGTGGTCAGTCCGCTGCTAGTGCCATCGTTGAGCATGAAGTGGTTCTCTGGCGATGTAGAGGGGGACGTGCCAACGGTTCCGTCCTGATTTTCAACAATCCAATGGAGAGCGAACTCGGCAGCGCCGCGCAGGATTGGCCAACTTCGGTCGCGGAGTTCGCGGTCATCTTGGGAGTATTCCCACCGTTCCCAGAGGTGCCGGCATAGCCACGCTCCTGCGAGCGGCCACATAGACCACACAGGATCAAAGTCCCCGTCACCGGCCGGAACGGAAAAGCCCCAGATATCGGAATTATGGTGCGCTGTCCACCCCGGCATCCCATACAGTTCCCGTGCAGTCCGCGCTCCGCTGGAGGCCAATTCACCCAACCAGTCAAGCAATGGTTCGTGACATTCGGGTAAACCGATGGCTTCTGTCGGCCAGTAGTTCATCTGCAGGTTAATGTTCGTGGTGTAGTTGCTGCGCCACGGCGGTAGAAGATTCTCGTTCCAGATCCCCTGCAGGTTCATCGCTCGGCTGCCGGGACGGGATGCCGCTATGGTCAGATATCGGCCATAGGCGAAGATTACAGTTGCAAGCGCCCGCGAGTCGCAGTCATTCGATGTCTTCGAAAGAAGACTGTTGACATCGACTTCGTCTGTATTCACGCCTAGGTCAAGTCGCATACGATCAGAGAGGGCGGTGTAATCGGCGACGTGACGTCTGTGCAGTTCGGCACTTCCCAGGGTCGCGGCCGTTTGAGCCCGTGTTTCCGCGTCGGCCAGCATTCTGGCTGCCTCTCCATGCAGAACCTCGCGTGCCCCCGCAAAGTCTGTTGCCGATGTGACGACGAGCAGGATGCGGCGGGCGGCAGTGAAGGTCAGACCCCTTTCAGGCCTTCCATCGTGGTTGAGCTGGACTACAACTGCTGCCGTGACACTGGCTCCAGGCGCCGGGTCGTAGATGACACGCTGCGTATTTTGCTCCCGGCCGATACTGGAAGGCAGCCGCACGTTGAGGGACCCGGTTTGATGAGCAAGTTCGCACTGAGCCCCCGCATGTGGGCTCGTGAGAACCACGCCCCCGTCGATGCCGGGACCATCGAGAACGAGACGTTCGATAATCAGCGCCCCATCCGGGGCGCTGACCCATGATCGTTCTTGCTGTCGGCGGCCGCCGGCCGTCCACTCGATGACACACGTCGCTGTATCAAGGTCAAGCCATCGACGATAGGTGCCGGCTGCAGGCTCGTCGGATTCCAGCCATACGTCAGCCAAAGGCTGATACGCCTGACTCCAACCCATTTGAAGCCGATACTCCCCCTCAGTTGCGCCCTTGATATCGCCGCGTTCCAAGGCGTCACGGACTTTTGCAAGGTGAGACGGCCCCGTGGACCCGAGCTCGTCCAGCCGCCCATGGGCCGTTCCGGCATTTCCCGTCCAGCAAGTGTCGTCGTTAATTTGGTAACGGGATTGGCTGGTGCCGCCAAAAGCCATGGCCCCGAGCCGGCCGTTGCCTAGGGGGAGGGCTTCCGTCCAACGAGTTGCGGGTTGGTCATATCCAAGTTTCATGGGGCATCTTTCGAGAAGGCGTGGCGGAGTACCTGGTGGAAGGCATCCGGTTGGTCAAGCATCACAAAATGCTGAGCGTCCTCGAGGACGACGTCGAGGATTCCTGCCAAGACGAAATCGTCGGCTCGGTCGTAGGAGCGCAGTTCACTTCGGACAAGTGTCGTAGGAACCGTGGTGTCACGGAGCAGGTCGTGAACCGTCCCGCCCATGGCGTTTGACAATGCGACAGCCAGGCGCCGGATGGCGATCGGGTCGCCCAAGCGCATGTCGCAGCGTCGCCAATCCTGTTCGGCGGCCAGCACCAGCTCCCAACCACCCGCAAAGATGGCGCTTTCGCTTACGGCGGCCAGGTCTCCGGGGCGTGGTTGCATTGGGTCTATAGCCGGTTCGACGAGTACCGAGCGGCGAACGAGGTCGGGACGGGATGCGGCGAGAATGATTGCGATGGAACCGCCGAGGCTATGCGATACAAGATCCACAGCGTCACCGCCGGCAACGGCCTCAAAGACCCTGGACACTGCTTCCGCAGTCGCCGGGAGAGTGTAGCTGAATTCCGGAGGGCGATCGCTGCGGCCATGCCCTGGCAAGTCAATGACGATGCCCGGGCGGCCGAGGCGGACGGCCGTGTCGGTCCATGACGCCGCACCGTGGCATCCGAGCCCGTGTAGATAGAACACGGGCTCCCCGGAGCCTGGCACGGTTATCCAGCGCAGCCGGTCGCCGTTGGAGGTGAACGGTACTGAGTCGGTTAGCATCCAATATTCCTTTGAAGCACCTAATGATTCGACCATAGGCTAGCACTGAGAAACCGGTTACTGAATACCACGAGCGAAACTTCAGTAAACGCTTTCCAAATCTTTGCGCACGCCGTAACATGATCGCAGTCAGGTGAGAAACCGGTTCCTCGGAGCTGGCACCTGCTTGCAGCTCTCATATGAAAGAGGACAGTCAATGAAGACACCAGTCAAACTTCGGATGGTCGGTGCCCTAGTCAGCACGGTTCTGGGCGCGGCTGCGCTCTCGGGATGCGCTCCCAGCTCAAGTCCGAACGCCAACGGGGAAACCACGGTGACAATGATGGCCTGGGCTAACGCCGAGGAATCGAAGATGTACAACAAGGTGCTTGACGAGTTCCACAAGGAAAATCCAGACATTAGCGTAAAGCTTGAGTACACGGATGTCGGCACCTACAAGGACAAACTGAATACCAAGTTCGCGGCCGGCAGCCCTCCGGACGTGTTCTTCATGGTCGGCGGGTGGATCGGCGAGTACACCTCGCGCAATGCCCTTTTGGACTATGCCCAATACAAGGACACCATCAATTTCGATGCCATTGACCCGGCTATGGTGAAAGCCAATACCACCGACGGTCACATCTACTCGATCCCTACTGGGTCCACGGCTGCTGCGCTTGTGGTAAACACAGGACTCCTTGCGAAATACAACGTGCCAGTACCTGACGACAATTCTTGGAGCTGGGATGACTTCGCCAAATGGTCGCGGTCCATTACCGACGCTTCGGGAGGTGTGGTCAACGGTTCGGCCATCGATATGTCCTGGCCGCCGACTTTCTCCGCCTACGTGCGTCAGCAGGGCGAGAACCTGTTCACTGAGGACGGCAAGCTCGGGGTTAAGGAAGAGACGGTCGCGAAATGGTTCGAGATGACCAAGAACCTCTACGACACTAAGGCCTTCGCTCCGGCCCAGTCGGCGGACCAGACCGGTTCGTTCTCACCCGAGCAGTCTCCTTTTGGCGCTCAGAAAATTGCGTCCACGGTCATTCCGTCCAACGGCCTGCCCGCCTACGCCAAGGTGCTCGGTGACGATAACGTCAAACTCTTGCGGTTTCCGGGTGAGACTACCAATAAACAACGGGGACAACTCGTGACTCCGACCTTGCTGTGGACCTCACCAGCGAACACAAAGCATCCTAAGGAAGTCGCCAAACTCGTAGAGTTCCTGACTAACAACAAGGCGTCGTACACCGACCGTGGAACGTTCCTTGGAGTTCCTGTCAATGCGGAAGTTGCAGCCGAAGTCGAAAAGAACCTCACCCCTTCGGAGCAGAAGTTCACAAGCTTTGTAACCGATCTCGGCAACGAAAAGCTGCCTGCTTTGATCAATGACCCAGCCAAGGCAGGAACCGTAACTCAGGACCTGACGTCAATTGTGACCGAGGTTTCATTCGGGCGGTTGAGTCCGCAGGACGCGGCGAAGAAGTTTATCGCTAATTCCAATTCAACTCTCAGCCAGGGCTGAACCCATCGATCCCGGGAGCGTCAAAATGACACTCCCGGGATCGCCAATCAACTAAGGAATTGATGCATGAGTGCACCAACAGAAGTACGAGTCAGGCCTGATGGACAGGGCCTCGTCCGGGAGGTGAAGCGGCGACATGGAAAGCGGCGTCGAAGACTAGACGATAGCCGCTCAGCGTACCTCTTCTTATTGCCGTGGATCATTGGGACGTTGTTTACCGTGATTCCGTTCGGGGTTTCGCTTTGGCTGGCTTTCACGGACTACAACCTTCTGCAGAACCCAAAGTTCGTCGGCATCCAAAACTTCACCAGACTCTTTCAGGACCCAAAGATCGCCACCGCCACCAGCGTGACGCTGTCCTATACCCTATTCGCCGTGCCGATCGGCATGGCCGCTGCACTCGGTGTCGCTCTGCTTCTCAACCGTGGGGTGAGGGGCCTGCCTATCTATAGGTCCGTGTTTTACCTGCCCTCCCTCATTGGCGGAAGCGTTGCCGTGGTCATGCTCTGGCGCGCCCTCTTTGGTTATGACGGAGTCATCAACAAAGTGCTAGGTGCGGTGGGCCTGCAAGGCCCCGGATGGGTGACTGATCCAAACTGGGCCCTGGTAACCCTGGTCACCCTGAGCATCTGGGGGTTTGGCGGATCAATGGTGATTTTTCTCGCGGGTCTAAGGCAAATTCCGCGCAGCTACTATGAGGCCGCCGCAATTGATGGCGCGAGCCCAGTCAGACAGTTCCGCTCGATCACCCTGCCGCTCTTGAGCCCAGTCATTTTCTTTAATCTCGTACTAGGACTTATTGGTTCCCTGCAGGTGTTCACCCAGGGTTACGTCTTCAGCGGCGGCAGCGGCGGCCCTGCCGACTCAACGCTCTTTTACAACCTCTACCTCTACCAGCAGGGATTCCAGCGGTTTGACATGGGCTATGCGTCGGCGATGGCATGGGTCATGTTCGTCGTCATAGCCGTTTTCACAGCCATAAACTTTTTCGCCTCCAAGTATTGGGTTTTCTACGATGACTGAAACGACTCTCGCACGCCCAGGAATGCGCAGCATGATCAAGCGCATCAATTTTGCAAAGTATGAGGAGGAGGTTGCCGGGACCCCGGCCAGCCGCTTCCTGCGCCATGTGGTACTCATCGGGTTAGGTATCGTGATGCTGTATCCGCTGCTGTGGATGCTGTCCGCATCCATAAAGCCCAGTACCGAGGTGTTCACTGATACTGGCCTGATTCCCGCGCACCTAGATGCCAGCAACTATGCGCAGGGTTGGACGGCCCAGGAACAGCCGTTTCATGTCTATCTGGTCAATTCACTGCTGATTGCAGGGCTGAACATCCTAGGCAATATGATTTCATGCTCAATGGCCGCCTACGCTTTCTCCCGGTTGCGCTTCCGTGGCCGGAACTTCCTCTTCTCGGTCATGATGGGAACGATGCTGCTGCCGGGCCAAGTTGTGCTCATCCCTCAGTACATCATTTTTTCCAAGTTGGGCTGGATGAATACGTACTTGCCGCTTACGGTCCCTGCCTTCTTTGCAACCAATGCATTTTTCGTTTTCCTCCTAATCCAGTTCATGCGCAATTTGCCCATGGATCTGCAGGAGGCGGCAAAAATCGACGGGGCCGGCGCTTTCCGAACCTATTGGAGCGTCATCTTGCCGCTCACCACGCCAGCCATGGCAACGGTGGCAATTTTCACGTTTATTGCCAGTTGGGGTGATTTCTTTGGCCCCCTGCTCTACGTGACTGATCCAAATCTCTTTACCGTCCCACTGGCACTGAAGCAGTTCATCTCCTCGACGGGCGCAAGTGCCTGGGGTCCGATGTTCGCCATGTCCGTAGTCTCACTGGTCCCTGTTGTTGCTTTCTTCTTCATGGGCCAGCGCTATCTGATTAATGGCATCGCAACTACAGGAATGAAATGACGGCCACGAAGCGGCAACGCGTGCCGAAGCGGCGTGTTCAGACGGTGACGGCGACCGCATCCTCCTGGATGACGTCGTCGGGGGCGGCGGAGGGAACGGTGAAAGGACAAGCCGGGCATCTTGACGGTCTCGGGACCGGAAATTTTGCTGTCGCCACCCACGACTCATTTGACACTCAGCCTCCGGCGGACCTGGGAGACTGCCGCATCGTCCTTAAACCGGGGGAATGGTCTGATCAGGAAGTCCGACAGTGAACGCAGGCCGATACCACCTTGTTCTCGTGATGGGTCAGTCGAATGCCAATGGTTCCAACACGGACTACGAACCGGACGGATTGGATGTGCGGGACCCGCGAATCCATACCTTTCCCGGCTCCGGACCGGATATTCGACGGATCGTCCCGGCCCGGGAACCCTTAGCCCCAATCGGGGGGCATCCCCCCGGCGGGATGGGTCCGGGCGGGCCATTCGCCGCACGTTTGCTGCCCTCATTGCCGGCTCAAGACCGTGTCCTGATTGTCCCGATCACCATGGGAGGGACCGGGATGCGCAGACACACCAGCTACCCGGGAGTGTGGAAGGTTGGCTTTGTCAAAAGAGGTGCGCTAAATCTTTTCGACAAAACGATCGATCATGCTCACTGTGCTCTCCAAGCAGCTGGCTCTGATGCCACCATCGATGCCGTCATCTGGCACCAAGGGGAGACTGACGGCGGCCGCGCTGAAGACGAGTACGCCGCGGACTTGGACCAACTCATCACAAGCCTTCGACAGAAGCTTCCGCAGGCAGCCAACGCGCCATTCCTTGTTGGCCAGTTACCTGAGGAACGACGGCGAGCCTATCCGGACCACCAAGGCGTAGCGGATGCCTTGCGACACACTCCAGAACGGGTGCCTAATACCGGATACGCCGAAGCACCCCCGTCAGGACACGTCAATGACGAAACCACCCACCTAACTGCGGCGGGACAGCGCATCCTTGGGGCGAACTATTTCCGCGCCTACCAAGGTCTGCTGGACGGCTGACCAGCAATCGAAAGGGGCGGGGTGAAGACGTCGCCCCGCCCCTTTCGTCATCCTTCCGGCTGCCTCAAAATGAACGTGCCGATTGCTTCCGCCACGATTCGGGCAACCGCGGTGGCACCCGAAACGGACAGATGAGTATCGTCCTGCTCTCCATCAGGAAATCCCGGCCAAGTGCCAGGTTCCAGCCACAGAAACGACTCCTTGCTATCCTCTTCGCCCTGCTGCTGCCAGAGATTCCTCGTCGCCGTTGTCAGGTCAACCAGCATGAGCCGCTCCTCCTGGGCCAGGGCGCGAACCCGCGCCGGGTAACCGCCGTGCGTGCCCCGGGCCCGCCCGTCTACGAAACGGCGGCGCTCAACCGGTGTGAGCAGGACAGGGAGCGCCCCCCTTGCGCGCGCGCCCACGATATAGCGGCGAAGGTTGGCCTCGTACTGCGTGAATACGTCGCTGAAGCGTTCGTCCGGCTTGGTGTCATTGTGCCCGAACGCTATGAGGAACAAATCCCCAGCAGAGAGGCCCCCCAGGGCATGATCAAGGGCACCGCTGGCGATGAAGCTCCGGGAACTGGCCCCCGAAACGGCCAAGTTGCAGACAGGAACGTGAAGAAGTTCCTCCAATTGCTGGGCCCACCCGGTACGCGGTGCATGCTCCACCCCGTAGTGGCTGGCGGTGGAATCGGACACCACAACGATCCGTCGAACCTCTACGGGAATGGGATCCCAGCCGTCTAACCAGCCACACCGATCCGGCGCTGCTTCCAACTGCGGCCGCCCCACACCGGGTGCCGCACCGGGACCGGTGTTCTCGTATTCGGCAAAACGGGCGTCCTCCCAGTCAAAACCTCCCATTTCCGTCCAAGGTTCTGGCGAGATGTGCTCGCCGAGGGTGCAGTGCGCGAAGATGGCCTGCCCTACCGCATCCGGTTTCCCGCCAGGGTGCCAGGGACGGCCAAGCTTGACACTTCCCGCCGGCAGATCTGCCACAATGTCGACCTCCCAGAACAGAAATCCGCGCAGGTTTTCTAGCGCGGTGCTGGGTGCAGCAATGTATCCCGGTCCAACGCTTCGAATCAAACCACCTTCGATGAGAGCCGTAGCGCGGCCATAAATGAAATCGACATCTCCCACAATCTCGCAATCACGCAAATGAACTCGACGGATGGCTGCCCAGCTTGGCGCATCCAGGAGTACAGTGTCCTGCTGTCCCAGGAATCGACACCTTTCCGCCACAAAACGGTCAGCCGTGGTGCGCAGAGCAAGAGCCTGAGTGTTGGGCACGCCGACCTGCTTGGTTTTATCAAAAGTGTTCTCTACGGTAATTGCACGAAGTGTCACGTCGTCCGACTCAATCGTCAGCGTCGCGCACGACTGCACATATTCCATTCCCGTACGGTCACGGTCACCTTGGCGGAGACCGAAAGTAACTGTGACGTCGGCCGGGTCGTTCGTGCTCGACCGGATAAGAAGCGGACCCTTTCGCGGAGCAACAACTACATGCTCGACGTACACTCCGGGCTCGAGAACAATCTCGGCGGCGTCCGTATCAGCGAGAGCGCAAGCCAGCGTGGGAAGGCAATCGGCATCATCGCCAACGTAAAGAATTTTGGTCATTACTCGATCTTAGTAACCGGTTTCCGATACGATATAGCGCGAACCCACAAAATTTTGCATGCTGTACTGTCGTACCTAGTAACCGGTTTCTCGAAAGATGAAAAAATAATGGCCAGTTCCTCCCAGTCAACGCCCCAGTATCGCAATCCGATCATCGACGCCGATCTTCCCGATCCGGATGCGATCCGCGTCGGGGGAAGTTTCTATATGGTCTGCTCAAGCTTTAACCGCGCACCGGGGCTTCCCGTATTCTCTTCTCAGGACTTGGTGAACTGGCACCGCGTCGGCCATGCGCTCCCAGGGAACGAACCAGCTGAGTGGTTCGGCCTGCCCCGTCACGGGGCAGGCGTGTGGGCGCCAAGCATTCGGCACCATGACGGCAAGTTCCACATTGTTTATCCGGACCCTGATCAGGGAATCTTTGTGGTGAGCGCGGAAGATGCCGCCGGTCCGTGGAGCGCTCCACGGCTGTTGATGAGCGGGCTAGGGTTGATTGACCCCTGCCCGCTGTGGGATGAAGACGGACGCGCCTACTTGGTGCACGGTTGGGCGGGCACTCGAGCGGCGCGCAAGAACGTCCTCAGCGTCATCCCGGTTGACCCGGGACTGACAAGGACTCTGGGTGCTGATGTCGACGTCATTGACGGAAACTTACTTGCCGGTTACCGCACGCTGGAAGGGCCCAAGTTCTACAAGCGCGACGGATGGTACTGGGTCTTCGCTCCCGCCGGAGGAGTGGCACAGGGCTGGCAGTCTGTCTTCAGGTCGCGGTCCCCTTACGGTCCCTATGAAGGCCGAATCGTGCTTGAGCAGGGGTCATCGCCCATCAATGGACCTCACCAAGGGGCCTGGGTGGATACCGGAGACGGATCAGATTGGTTCCTTCACTTTCAGGATCGCGGCGTCTTTGGTCGAGTGCTCCATCTTCAGCCCATGCGCTGGAGTGACGAAGGGTGGCCCCTCATGGGGGCGGCCGTACATGGTGGACCCGTTGAACCCGTGACCGAGTACCCAACACCCTTCGGTACACGACAGGGTAGCCGAACGATCACGCAGTCTGATGACTTTCGCAGCGGAACTCCCGGCCCCCAGTGGAGTTGGCAGGCCAACCCAAAGCCTGACTGGCTGTCAGGGGGCAGCCGAGGTGAGCTGATCCTCCGTGGCGCGTCGACAGATACGGGCAATCTTCGTAACGTCCCACAAGTACTTGGCCAGCCTTTGCCGGGTCTGCCCTGCCGTGCCAGCGTGTCCTTCGGTCTGGAGGGAGGAATAGGCTCTCGTGCCGGTGTTGTAGTGCTGGGTCGCGACTATCTATGGGCCGGCCTGCGGCAAAGCGAAGACGGCCTTCGTGCGGTTGTCGCCTGGCGCCGAAGCGGCGAGCGACTTGACTCGACGATCCTGGATGAGCCGCTTAAGTCGACCTCGCTAACGGTTCGCCTATCCACAGACGCTGTTGCCAATGTTTCGATCGTGCTTGAGACCGACGGTTTTCAGAAGGAACTGTGCGATATCTTCACTGCAGAATCCGGCCAGTGGATTGGCGCGGAACTGGGTCTTTTCGCAGCAGCGCCTCTGGGGACCGAACCGGCCAGCGGCCGGTTCGGTCCATTCGACATCATTGTTTTTGAAGACGAAGGGAAGGCGCATGGGGACGCAACGTAGGCACACTGTGACTGTTCGTGCCGTAACCATAGCTGATGTGGCGGCTGCTGCCAGGGTTTCCCGCGCCACCGTCTCACGCGTGATGAATGGCGTCCCGACAGTGAACGGCGAGATTGCCGACAGGGTCCGGACTGTCGTGGGAGAACTTGGCTATTCACCCAGTGATACAGCTCGATCTCTTTCTCTGGGCCAGAGCAAAACCGTGGGTGTATTAGTTCCAGATCTCTCCAACCCCACTTTCCAGCAGATCCTTCAAGGCTTCAACAGCGCAGCTGCCGCCGATGGGTATCGCATCCTCGTCACCGATAGCCACGAAGAGGTAGACGACGAGGCCGCACTCGTCTTGGACGCCCGCAACCGGACCGACGCTGTCCTCTTGTGCTCGCCGAGAATGTCCGAGGAACAGTTGGCTGAACTACTGCCCACAGTGAAACCAGCGATTGTGATCACACGCGAAGCCCACTTCCAAACGGAGGCATCTGTCTCCGCTGACTTCATCTTCGGCATTCGCACCCTTGCGGAACACCTGATAGCACTCGGGCACACGCGGATTGCCTACCTTGACGGTCCAGCCATCAGAAACTCACAAACCACTCTCGATACCCTTTTCCGTGAGGTCGAGATGGCCCACCCCGGAGTGACCATCAGGAGAGTGCCCTGCGGTTCGTCGCTCTCAGATGGTTACTATGCGTGGGATACCTTAAAGGACACCACCGTCACGGGAGTCCTCGCATTCAATGACCTTCTCGCCTTGGGCTTACTCGGCCGACTAAATGAAGATCGCGTCCCAGTGCCTGGACGCGTCTCGATCGCCGGTTTTGACGACATTCACTTCGCCCGGTTCGCCTCGCCCCCTCTGACGACAATGAAACTTCCGAAGCCATCCATAGGTGAAGCTGCCTGGGTCGCTCTTCGAGCCGAGCTCAAGGGTGAAGCCCACGTCGCACCCGCCATATTTCGCCCCGAGCTCATGAGCCGACAAACAACGGGGCCACGGCAATGACCAGCACCTTGCGCCTAGCCGAATTCGAGGTTGCGACATATGAGGAGGGGACCAACATGCCACGGCATCTCTCGCCCCGTCCCTATCTCCAGGCTAGGACTACTGGTGGGATCGCCGTTACGCAACTGTTCGCCCCGGACCATGCCCATCATGTTGGGGTCAGTGCTGCCCTGCCCGATGTTAATGGTGTCAGCTTTTGGGGCGGTCGAACCTTTGTTCGCGAGGTCGGTTCCGTGATGCTTGACAATCATGGAGTCCAGGCCGTGGTCGAACGGAGGAAGTCCGACGACACGATTGATGAGTTGATTGAGTGGGTCGCCCCGGATAGCACTGTTTTGCTGAGAGAAAAGCGGACGCTAGTCCTACGCCAAGCCAATGCCGGCTGGAGGCTTGACTGGCGTTCGACACTCTCTGCGTGCGGCGATGATGTCACTTTTGGCAGCCCTCATACGAATGGAAAAGAGGGGGCCTTTTACGGCGGCCTGTTTTGGCGCACGCCTTTTGTGTACGCGGACTTCGTCACAACAGACGGGGAAGGAATTCAAAACGCCCATGGGTCGACTTCGCCGTGGCTGGCCGTCATCACCGATGTCGCAACGCTGGTCGCTTGGAATCCCTCGGGGTTTCCTTGGTTTGCCCGAGACGAAGACTATGTTGGCTTCTGCCCGGCAATTGCCGTCCACGGACGGCGCTGCCTGCCTGTCAACGAGGATCTTGTACTAGAAATGCGAGTTGCCGTCTGTGATGGTCGAGCCAATCCGGAATGGCTGATGGCTGCTATCGATGACCTGGCCCGCCCCGCGCCTGACAAATCCTCGATCTAATGGGGAGGGGTGGAAAGCTATGCGAAAGCCTGAGCGGGCGGACGTCGAGGCGCACAACCGCGACAAACGCAGGCATGCCATAACTATCAAAACTGTGGCCGAGCAGGCAGGGGTGTCAACGGCAACAGTGTCACGCGCTTTAAACGGTGGCGGCTACGTCTCCCCTGAACTTCATTCAGCTGTGACCCGCGCAGCACAAGAACTGGGCTACACGAGCAACGCGGTCGCAGCCGCCTTGCGCAGTTCACGAAGCGGTGCATTGGGAATCATCGTCCCGGAAATCGTGCATTCCAACGTGAGCCAGCTAGTTCAGGAAGTCGAAGGATTTCTGACCCCCAAGGGAGTCCATCTAATCCTGAGCTGCTCACGGAGCGACGCTGACAAAGAGGGCCGCGCCATCCGCTCCATGATCGCTCGAAGGGTGGACGGACTGATTATCTTGCCCGCACCCTGCTCCTTCAGTCGGTCACTCATGGCCACCCTCGGTGCGTCACTTCCCTGTGTTGAACTGCGCCAAGCTAGCACAAACTGGAACATCGAATGGATTTCCGGAGCCGGTGAACCAAAAGCAGCAATGCTGCCCCTCGTTAACCACCTCAGCGGCCAGCTGTGTCCCGCTGCGCGGGTGGGGATGCGCTGATGTTCCGCGTTTAGAATCCGCTAGGGGTTGGGAGTTCTCGGAGCTACTTTCTACACCTGTTGCATAAATGGCTACAAGGGTGATTCGGTCAATAGCCGTGTCATGCAAGACTAGGCCGGGCTGACAGGCGACATCCACCCTGGTCGAGCGCTCGGACGACAGATTTCGGTGTACTTCATGTGCTCAGGCTCGCAGCAGGTTCCCTGAGAAACGGGCGACACCTGTTGCGATGCGGCCCTTGTTATGAACCCCGTCCGGTTCGCCTGGGTCTCAGATCGTGGCATCTACTTGCCGCCGGGCTGCCTTCAGAAAGCTGCTCGGGCCGATCCCGAATGCTGGCGGCAGGAAGGTCATGCCGTCTCCGACGTTTCGTTGGACAGCCCCAGAAGGCTGGGCTGGCTCCTACGGGCGTATGAGGACCTCATGGCGCGGAAGCATTCTTGGATGGCTGGATGGCCGGCGCGGCCTTTGAGGGTGGCGAAGAGAACTTCACGTTTGAGAAGTGGCTCCAGGGGTCGTATGGCGATTCCTTGTTGGTGCCCGGTGAGAGCCAGTCCGGGCAGGATAGAGATTGCCAAACCGGCCCTCACCATTTGCAGGACGGTTGTGGTGTCCTTGCAGTCGCAGGTGATGTTAGGGGCAAACCCTTCGGCGAGGCAGGCGTCGGAGACCAGCGAGTGGTAGACCCGGGCCGACCTGTTCAGGGCCCAGTCCTCTTCTGCGAGATGCGCCAAGGGCACGGTGTCGAGCTTGCGATATGGGTGCTTTTCTGGCATCACCACGTAGAAGTCATCCCCGAAGAGGGGCTGGTACATCACCGCTTCGTTGCGCGGGTCGTGTCGGGACAGGTTGTCAAGCACCGCTACGTCGGCCCGTTTGGTCATCAGGTCCACAATGGCTTCGGCGGGCTCATGCTCAACCATGGAGACCTTTAGCTGCGCGTGCGAGGAACGCAGCAAGGACATCGCGCCGGGGAGTACCGTCGCCGAAAAAGACGGAAAGGCCGCTATTCGCAGGTCACCGGAAATGGATTCCCTCGTCACGGCGAGTTCCGCATCTATGCGTTCGAGGGACTCGAAAACCTCGTGGCTTTGCTCGACGAGCCGCATCCCGGCGCCCGTAAGTTGCACGCTACGTCCGGCGCGCTCCACGAGGACCAGTCCGGTGTCCTTTTCCAGTTGGGACAGCTGCTGTGAGACGGCTGGCCTAGTCAGGCCCAGTGAGTCCGCCACGGCCGAGATCGTCCCTAGGAAGGACAGCTCCCGCAGCAGCCTCAGTCGCTGAACGTTGATCATTGTGCCTGTTCGACCTTCATCTTCGGAGAGTCAGAAAAACTCCCCCTATGAGCGTCTTTCAGCGAACTCTACCTTACGGGTGGCTCGTCTTGACGCTCACGGGCGGACTATTGGGGAAGTCCGCGGCACCCGCAGGTAGAGGAAAGACTTTCTTTCCCTTAGTGCAACTAAAAGAAGCTTGTACCGACTGTTTTTGATGCGTAACCTTTTTCTAGGCGGCGATGATGTGACCTGGATCAACTCATCAAAGTTCCGCAAATCGTAAGTACCGCTTTCCTTACTTCAACAGGGTGTCCAAATTCAGCCTCGGGGACGTCGGTACTGAAATACCCGCTCTGCTGTCCCTGCAATGCACCGTTCCAGGGATACGGACAAGAAAGAGACACTAGAATGGCGACACTTTCATTTATCGGCGTCGGCCGCATGGGGTCCGGCATGGCAGCCCGGCTTCTCGAAGCCGGCCACGCCGTCCAGATCTTCGACCCTAATACTGCGGCGGTGGAGGCACTTGTCCGGCAGGGCGCTATCGCGACGCAGTCTCCGGCAAAGGCAGCCCAAGGCGCTGATGTTGTTTTCACCAGCCTGCCCAACCCGGCGATCCTCCGCGACGCCATTGAAGGCCCCGGTGGTGTCCTCGCAGCCGACCTCGCTGGTGTGACGATCATCGATATGAGCACGGTCGACCCGGAAACCGCTCGTTCCCTGGCGGCCGCTGCAGAGGCAAAGGGCGGCCGCTTCGTGGATTCGCCCGTCAGCGGCGGCGTCGCTGCTGCAGCTGCCGGGACGCTCCTGCTGATGGTGGGAGCCAGCCCGGAGGACCTGGAGAAGGTCCGCCCGTACCTGGAGCAGATTTCGTCCCGGATCGTGCATTGCGGTCCGGTCGGGGCCGGTCAGCTGACCAAACTCAGCCACAACATGCTTGTCGCCATCAACACGGTTGCAGCGGGCGAGGTTCTCGCCGCAGCTATCAAGGCCGGCGGCAACCTGAAAACCCTCACCGAGGTTTACAGCGCCGGTCTTGCCGGCAGCAAGATGCTGGACCACTTCGGCAAGACACTGTTCACCGAAGAGCGGCCACCGCTGTTCGCGCTGGACCTGATGCACAAAGATATCAGCCTGTGCCTTAAGGAGTTTGGCCAGTTCCCGATGCCGGTAAGCCAGCTGGTCATGCAGACCTACAACGCCGCACGTGCCAAAGGGCTTGGCGGACAGGACTCCACCGGAGTCAACGAAATCTACGAGGAACTGTTCGGCCTGCAACTGCGCGCCGACGCGAAGGAGAACAACGCATGACGACCCAGCCCACCCTCGTGCTCCCCAGCAAGGGCTCAACCGGTCTCCTGATCGACGGCCAGTGGATTGATCCCAAGGACGGCGGCACCCTCGACGTCCACAACCCCAGCAACCGGAGCATCATCACCACGATCGGCCGCAGCACCGCAGCGGACGTGGACCAGGCAGTCGCATCCTCCCAGAAAGCGTTCCGCACCTGGCGGCAGCTTCCGGCCAGGGAGCGTGGGGCCTTCCTGACCCGTCTGGGCAATGCGGTGGCGGACAACGCCGAAGACATCGCCCGCCTCCTCGCCGCGGAAACCGGAAACGCGATCCGCACCCAGTCCCGCGGAGAGGTAGCCTCCACCGCCGAAGTGCTCCGCTACTACGGCGGCACCGCCTCCGAGCAAAAGGGAGAAACCCTCCCGCTGGGCCAGGGACTGTTCAGCTACTCCACCCGCGACCCGCTGGGCGTCGTAGCGGCCATCATTCCGTGGAACTCACCCCTGGTCCTGGGGGCCGTGAAGATCGGCATGGCCTTGGCCACCGGCAACACCCTGATCCTCAAGCCCGCCGAAGACGCGCCCCTGGCCGTTATCCGCGTCTGCGAACTGGCCGCCGAGATCCTGCCGACCGGCGTCCTGAACGTCGTCACCGGCCGCGGCTCCGAGGCAGGCGCCGCACTGTCACAGCACCCGGATGTCGCCAAGGTGTCCTTCACCGGATCGAGCGAAGTCGGACGCGGTGTCCTGCACGCGGTCGCCGACCGTATCGGCCACGCGACGCTGGAACTCGGCGGCAAGAGCCCCGCCATCGTCTTCCCGGACAGCAACACCGACGAAACTGCCAAGAACGTCGTTGCCGCAATGCGGTTCGCACGTCAGGGCCAGTCCTGCACCGCAGGCTCCCGGCTGTTCGTCCACGCCGACATCTGGGATGACTTCATGCCTAAGGTCGTCGCCGCCGTGAACGAACTCGTCATCGGCGACGCTCTCGATGAGGCCACCGACATGGGCGCGGTTATCAACCCGACCCGCTACCAGGAGATTTCCGAATTCGTCCAGGAAGCAGCGGACCAGGGAGCACAGTTCCTGGCCGGCGGTCCTTCGGAGGCCCTGGACGCGGACACACCGCTGCGCCTGACGCCCGCGGTCATCGCCGGCGTCGACAACAACTGGCGAATCTCGCGGGAAGAAGTGTTCGGCCCGGTCCTGGTGGCGATCCCGTGGAAGACCGAAGACGACGTTGTCGCCTGGGCGAACGACACCCACTACGGCCTCGCCGCCTACGTCTTCACCCAGGACCTCAACACCGCCCTCCGGATGGCGGAAAACATCGACGCTGGATGGGTTCAGATCAACCGCGCCGGCGGCCAGCTTCCCGGAATGTCCTACGGCGGCCGCAAGCAGAGCGGCATCGGTGCCGAGTACTCCATCGAAGGAGCACTCGAAAGCTACACCCAGCGCAAGAGCATCACCATCGCTCTCTAATAGCCGGCGGGAGAAGGCGACAGGACTCTCGCAACCGCCTTCTCTCGCCATCCACCACCAGATCCATGCACAAAAGGTGCTTGGCCATCCCAGATCCTCCATCAGGTGTTCCGGCAACGACGCCGGAACCGAAAGGACCCATCATGAGCAGTCAAGGTGTAATCGAACCGGTACCGGTCGACACCAAGGGCAGGGTTTCCGTCAAGGCAGCTGCCAGCTCCTTCATTGGAACCACCATCGAGTGGTACGACTACTTTCTCTACGGCACCGCGGCGTCACTGATCTTCCCCAAGGTCTTCTTCGCCAACATGGAGCCCTCGGTTGCCACGCTCAGTTCCCTGGCAACCTTCGCCGTGGCCTTCCTGCTGCGCCCGGTCGGCGGCGTCGTCATCGGGCACTTCGGCGACAAGCTCGGCCGCAAAAAGATGCTGATCCTGACGCTGTCGGTGATGGGACTCTGCACCGGGCTTATCGGATTTATTCCCGAGGAGCAGACCATCGGGATCTGGGCCCCCATCCTGCTGATCATCCTGCGCGTTTTCCAGGGTTTCGCCCTCGGCGGTGAATGGGGCGGTGCAGCCCTGATGTCGGTCGAGCACGCACCCGCCGGCCGCCGCGGACTGTTCGGGGCTACCATGCAGATGGGTGTTCCGGCTGGTCTGCTACTTTCCACCGGTGCTTTCGCAGCCGTTTCGTCCATGCCTGACCAGGACTTCTTCAGCTGGGGCTGGCGCATCCCGTTCCTGGCAAGCTTCCTCCTGCTCGCTATCGGTATGTACATCCGTCTGGCCGTGACCGAATCTGACGCATTCAAGAAGGTCCAGGAGGAAGGCAAGATCGCCAAGCTTCCCATCCGCGAGGTTTTTGCCAACGACAAGCGCCGCACACTGAACCTTGTTTTCCTGCAGAGCGCGGCCAACGTTGGTTACTTCCTCATCACCGTATACTCCCTGGTTTACGTCACCGAAAACCTGCACCTGCCCAGGACTTGGGCGGTAACCGGCCTGTTGATCGCCGCAGCCGTGGACCTCTGCTTGCAGCCCGTTTTCGGCTGGCTGTCGGACCGCTTTGGCCGCAAGAAGGTCTACGGTGCAGGCTCGTTGTTCCTCGGCCTCTACGCCTTCCCCTTCTTCTGGCTCCTGGAGTCAGCCTCCGAGCCCCTGGTCTGGCTGGCCCTGATCCTCGGCCTCGGCATCGGCCACGCCTCAACCGGCTCCCTCCACGCAGTGATCTACGCCGAGCAGTACCCGTCCCGGTACCGCTACACCGGGTCCTCGCTGGCCTACCAACTCTCAGGCATCATCTCCAGCGCACCGACCCCGATCGTGGCAGCCTGGCTGGTCAGCACCACCGGCCAGTCAAAGCTGGTCGCTGTGTACGTGATCATCGCAGCAGTCATCAGCGTCACCTGCACCTTCCTGCTGAAAGAGACCTACAAGAGCCGGATTGACGTTTAGATCATGAACACCTCCCCGAAAACCCACAGCGCAGAAGCACCAACCGCCGCCCCCGTGGCAGACGAGCGGCACCTCGCCGCAATCATGGAGAGCCTTGACCGGCTCATGAGCATCGAGATCCGGCCCGCTGACGGCAAACTCCCTGCCGGAATCGTCGCGGGACTCTACGGTGCCTGCCGGGACTATTTCGGGGAGCCCCTCACAGGTGTCGCCGAGCGGCGCCTGCGGGAATCCGTAGCAAACAATTCAACAGTCCTGATCGCCACTGGGGCAGGCATCGGCCCATGGCTGCCCCAGGGCGAGACGGACGGACCCATGGGCGCAGCAGCCTTGGGCAGGGCAATCACCCTGACCCTCCGCGCCAAGGTCGTCATGGTTACCGAAGCCCGCCACGCTCCCGCCGTCAGGGCGGCAGTGGATGCCCTGACCTATCCGGCAGGCTTCAAACCCGAAATCGAATTAGTGGAACCCGGGGAACGCGAAGGACGCCAGGCGTCCCAACGCTTGGTCACCCTTTATCACCCCGCAGCGGTGGTCTTCGTCGAACGCGACGGTCCAGGATCACGGGGCCGCTTCCACGGTGTGCGGGGGGACTGCCGGTCCGCCGACGATGTCGCCCAGCTGCATCACCTGGCCAACCTCGCTGCAAGGTCCTCAATCCTGACCATCGGGATCGGCGACGGCGGGAATGAGATCGGATTCGGCGCCCACCGGCGCCGCATCGCCAGCCGCCTTCCTGGCGACGGGATCTGCCGGGCAGGATGCGATTCAGGCATCTACACGGTGACCAAGACCCAGGTCACCGTCAGCGCCTCCGTCTCCAACTGGGGAGCCTACGCCCTCGCCGCGGCACTGGCGGCAAGCTTTCGGTTGCCGGAGGCCTGCCACACAGGCGCCGCCGAAGAGATCCTCCTCAAAGCCTGCCTGGAGGCCGGCGCCCGGGACGGTGCAACGGGCACATCGGCACTGCAGACCGATGGTATTCCGTTGGCAACCCACCAGCACGTCATAGCACTGATGGAGGCTGTCGCGGCGACCACCGCCTCCCGCGCCCAGACCGTCGAGCCCCAACCCATCCACATCTTCAACACCGCCACAACGAAAGGCCCTCGTCTTGTCTGCTAGCCAGTCCGCGTCACCATCGGTCAGGACCGACCGGTTCGGCAACCCCATCGACCCCATGGTCGGCTACGCCCGCGGTGCCATCATCGACTCCAGCATCGCCGAAGGCCGCCGCCTCCGCCATGGACAGGCCGTCGCCGCCGAACGCGTCCGGGCCGCGGGTGCAGACGCGGTCGCCGTTTACACAGGCAACCAGCGGGACCTTCCTCTCCGGGTGGAAGACCTTGCCACCTACGCCGAGGAATGGGTGGGCCCCGGCCTGTTCGCCGAAGAACTGCGCAAGGCAGCCATCGGCCACCTCGGCGGTCGCCCAGACGATGCGGCCGCGGTGTTCAACCGCACCACAGCAGGCATCATCGCAGTCATCTGCGCCCTCTCGGCCGGCAAACCGGTGATCTCGATCGTTCCCGTTAACGCCCGCTCCCACGCCTCACTTCCGCGCGGTTCCCGGCTCGCCGGCGTCCCTTGCCTTGAATCCGGAATCGACGGGGACTGGCAGGATCTGATCCGAACCCACAAGCCTGCCCTGGTTGTCGTCACCACCGTCACGTCCAGCTTGGAACGGCTGGAAGATGAAGGTACCGCCGCCGCGGTCAAGTTCGCCCAGGCCGAAAATGCTGTGGTCCTGCTCGATGAAGCCTATGGTGCCCGCCTGCGCACCGTCCTGCACGGAGGGAAGCCTTCGCTGCAACTCGGCGCCGACCTGAGCATCACCAACTGCGACAAGGCCGGCCTCGCCGGACCGCGCGCCGGGATTCTGGTCGGCCGCCCGCCCCTGGTCGCAGCTGCCTCAGCCCAGGCCTCGGAAGTCGGCGCCGAAGCCCGCGCACCGATTGCCGCCGGCGCCCTCCGGTCCCTGCAAAGCTTCGACCCGGAGGATCTGCGCACCGAATCCATATCCGGGCAGCAGATCTCCGACGCGCTCGAAGCACTCCTTGGCGCCGTCGTGGAACGCAGCGACCTGGGCCCGATGGTCCACGAAGACGACATTCACGCCATCGCCATGCAACGGTCCGGCCGGGAAGAAAGCACCCTGGTTCCCTCCGAGACCGCCTCCGCGCTCGGCGCCCTCCTGCTCCGGGACCACGGCATCCTCACCGTCAACACCCACGGACAGCCGGGAGCAAGGGTGTCCCTTCGTCTGAAACCCACCCTGGACGCCCTTCGCCGGACCGGCGGACCACTGAAAGTCGCCGCCGCAGTCGACAAATCACTGGACGCCCTGGCCGCCCAACTTCACGACACCAACGCTATTTCCACCCTGATCCTCGGGAGCTGACACCCATGCCTGAACTGACCACCTACGAACCCAGCGCCCTGAGCCGGACACTCGCCGCCCAGGATAACCGGCTGGACCGCATCGTCAACATCGACTTCGGCGGCCGCGGCGTCGAGCACCTCTTCGAGGCAGCCCTGCAGCGTCAGGACGGCTGGTCCCTCGTGGGCCGCGCCGCGGAACTTCTCGCAGCCGTCCCGGAGAAATCCTCGGTCCTGATGACCACCGGCTCAGTCTCGCGCGCTTGGATCTCCCCGACCATCGGCGAAAACGACGGCCCCGCCGGCGCGGCTGTCATTGCACGTGCACTGGCGCTCGGCAAGGGGGCCACACCCGTCGTCCTGGCCGAGGAGACCCTCATCCCCGCCCTTGGCCCTATTTTCGAAACAGCCGGACTGACCGTCCTGCCCCCGGGAAAAGCCATCGAAGCGAACACCGGCGGAACACTGCTGGCCGTGGCACTCGTTCCCTTCACCACCAGCGATGATGAAGCACCCGCCGCCGCGCAGCAGGTCCTCGACGAGTACAAGCCCTCCCTGCTGTTCTCCACCGAACGGGTCGGCCGGAACAAGAACGGGTTCTACTACAACATGCGCGGGATCAACTTCGGCCAGGACCGCGCCCGCGTAGACCGCGTCTTCGACCTCGCCTTCGAACGCGGTATCCCCACGGTCGCCGTCGGAGACGGAGGCAACGAAATCGGCATGGGCAACGTCGCCGACGCCGTCGCGGCCCACATCCCACACGGCGCCGACGGGTCTACGGCATGCGGCGGCGGCCTGGGGGCAACAACCCAGGTCCAGGCGCTGGTGACGGCAGCATGTTCCAACTGGGGCTGCTACGCGATCACGGCAGCCTTGGCTGCGCGCCTGCGGAACCCGAGAATCCTCCACACCCCCGATCTGGAAGCCGCACTCCTGCGCAGGGGCGTCGACGTCGGGCTCATCAACTCCGTCGTTGGCATCGTCGACCCCAAGGTCGACAACATCGACGTCACCACGCACCTGGCCGTAGTGGAACTCCTCTCCGCCCTCATCAGGCCGGGCCTGTCCGTCGCATAGGCCCCCAAGCAAGGATCAAAGAAGCTCCCCATGCCGCCCCTGACCGAAGACCAAGCCCGAAACCGCCCCCGCGAAGGCGAAGAAACACCACCACCTAACGCTGCTCCCGGCGGCATTTCGACGAACCTGGCCGACTGGGTCGCAGAATGGAATACCTCCTTCACGGCTGAGGCCCGCCGCGCCCTTGGAGCCGGCCAGGCAGATATTCTGACTGGCCGCTGGCTCGGGGCGATCCCGCTGTCCTACCGTGAAGTGTTCGGCGCCGCGGAAGCAGTCCGGGACTGCCTTGCCATTGAGGACTGGTCAGGTGCGGCCGGGGAGTACACTCTTAAGTTCTACCGCCCGGGAGCGGGCGAAGGCCGTCAACGGCTCAAAATCATCAGTCCGGTGGAACTGTCCCTGGAGGACCTTGTGCCGCCGTTCCGCGATCTGGGCATCGCCATCCTGGATGAGAGGCCATATCGGGTCGTCACGCAGGATGAGCGGCCGGCCTGGATCTACGACCTTGGCATTGACAGCGCCGACAGTGAAACCACCGGCGAAGGAAACCACGCCCAGATCGAACAAACGATCCGGGCAGTCTGGGCCGGAAAGACCGAGTCCGATGCCTTCCACGGCCTCATCACCGCGGTCGGTCTCTCTTACCGCGACGCTCTGCTGCTGCGCGCGTACTTCCGCTACCTTCGGCAGAGCGGGCTCGGGTTCTCATTGGAACGCGTCGCCCACGTGCTGGCAGGCCACGGCAACATCGCCGCGCGCTTGATCGCGTACTTTGACAGCCGCTTCAACCCGGGCAAAACCCCTGACAGCAGCGTGGCCCAGGCGAGGCTGACCGGCATCTTGGAAACCCTTGACGACATCACCGCCCGGGACGACGACAAGATCATCCGCTCCTACCTGGCAGCGATGAAGGCAACCGTCAGAACCAACTTCTACCAGCGCGGCCTCAATGCCGAACCCAAAGCCTACATCGCACTGAAACTTGCCTCCGGCGATCTGCCATTGCTGCCCGAGCCCCGCCCGGAACACGAAATCTGGGTGTATGCCGCCACAGTCGAGGGCATCCACCTGCGTTTTGGATCCATCGCACGGGGTGGCCTTCGCTGGAGTGACCGGCGGGAGGATTTCCGCACCGAGGCGCTCGATCTTGTAAAAGCACAGGTCGTCAAAAACGCCGTCATCGTGCCCACAGGGGCCAAGGGCTGCTTCTACGTCAAAGGTTCAGCAGGAACCGACCCCGCGAACGCCGGGCGGGAAGCCTACACAACTTTGATCAATGGTTTGCTGGACCTCACCGACAATGTGGTGGCCACAGGCGACGCGACGGTGATCCAGCCCCCGGTTGACGTCGTCAGGTATGACGCAGAGGACCCGTACCTCGTGGTCGCGGCAGATAAAGGTACCGCGCGCTTCTCGGACCTGGCCAACGCAGTCGCCGCCGAACGCGGATTCTGGCTCAACGACGCCTTCGCATCTGGGGGGACGGTCGGCTACGACCACAAAGCCATGGGCATCACCGCCAGAGGAGCGTGGGAGTCCGTGAAACGACACCTCATGGAAGCGGGCTTCCCATGGGATACAGCCGCGATTGACACCATCGGCATCGGCGACATGAGCGGTGACGTTTTCGGCAACGGCATGCTCTATACCGACAAAATCGCGCTGAAGGCTGCTTTCGACCACCGCAACATCTTCCTCGACCCAACCCCTGACCCGGCCCAGTCCTATGAGGAACGCTCACGTCTCTTCAACCTCGAACGTTCATCCTGGGACGAATATGACCGCACCAAACTCTCCGCTGGTGGGGGAGTGTTCTCCCGCCAGGCCAAACTCATCCGCATCTCACCCGAAGCGGCGCACGCCCTGCGGTATGAAGGACCCGTCACCCTCACACCCGAGGAGCTCATCAAGGCGATTCTGAAAGCCCAGGCGACCCTGCTGTTCAACGGGGGCGTGGGAACTTACGTCAAAGCCAGCCGCGAATCCCATGTTGACGTGATGGACAAGGTCAATGACTCCGTGCGCATCGACGCCAACGAGCTCAGGGTTGACATCGTCGGTGAAGGCGGAAATCTAGGAGTCACTCCCCGGGGTCGGATCGAGGCATCGTTGGCCGGGGTTCGGATCAATACCGACGCCGTCGACAACTCGGCGGGCGTGGACTGTTCTGATCATGAAGTGAACATCAAGATCCTGCTTGACTCCGCCGTAACCGCAGGGGACATCGCCGTATCCGAACGCGCAGGCCTCCTGCGCGCCATGACCGACGATGTGGCGAAATCGGTCCTTGCCAACAACTACGAGCAAAACTTCGCGCTCGGAACGACTGTCGACCACACCCAGTCCATGACACAGGTGTACCTGCGGGCAATAGACTTCATGGAAGCCAAAGGCCGCCTTCACCGTGAGTTGGACACCGTGCCCAGCAACGAGGAAGTCCTTCGCCGGCTGGACAGCGGAAAGAGCCTAACCCGGCCTGAGGTCTGCTTGCTCCTCGCCCACATGAAATCGTCATTGAGCCAGGAAATCCTCGCCAGCACCATACCCGACGAAGCGTGGGCCCAACAGGAACTTGAGGAGTACTTCCCTGACCAGCTTCTGCAAAAAGGCCGTAAGCACCTCCAAGGCCATCCCCTGAAGAGGGAGATCATCGCGACCTCCCTGGCAAACAGGATCCTCAACCACTCAGGCATCACATTCGTGTTCCGCCTGTGCGAGGAAACGGGTGCCAGCGAAGCAGACGCGGTTAGGGCATATTTCATATCTGCCGGAATCTGGAACCAGCCAGCCTTCTTCAGCTATATCCGAGGACTGGACGGCAAGGTCCCGGCCATCGTGCAGGAGCGGATGGACCGCATGATGCGGCGCCTGCTCGACCGATCAAGCAGGTGGTTCCTCAAACACCAGACCGAAACTCTCGACGTCCTGGCGGAGATCGAAAAATACCGTCGTCCGGTGGAAAAACTGTCGGCTCAGCTGGAGGCGCTTCTGCATCCTGGCCAGGTTCAGGGGATCGAGGAAAGCGCCGCCGAACTCAAGGCCAGGGGAGTGCCAGAGGATTTTGCGCGGCAGAGTGCAGCGCTGCTCTACCAGTACCCATTGCTGGACATAGCTGATGCAGCGGCGGCAACAGGTGTTGTTCCGTCCCTGCTCGCCACCACGTACTTTGATCTCTTCGAGCAAATCGAAGGCAGCCGCCTGCTGAGCAGGATTGATTCGCTGCCTCGCAACGACCTTTGGGAAACTATGGCACGGGCTGCCCTGCGCGAGGATTTCTATGATGTCCTTTCCAGTGCCTCCGTCGCGCTGGCCCTACCCCAAGCGGTCAGCTCGACCCAGGTGACCCATCTGGTCATTGAAAACCGACTCAGGCTGATCTCGGACGCCCTCTCAGAACTCAGCGCCAGCGAAACAGCAACGAACAGGGACTTTGAAATCCTCACCATCGTCCTGCGTGCCCTGCGGAGCTTGCGCACCGCAGCCTTTACGACACGCTGAGCGGGCCGCCTCCACCACAATAAGACCAAAAACATAACCAGGACCAGGACCAGGACTCTTGCCACGCACAGCACCCGCCCAACCAGCAAGGAACCGAACTATGCCCCAAGGCGCGCCGGCCGAGGCATGCGACCCTGACTGCCACTACCGCCGGGCGCCCGAGACAGACTAAACCAACCGGGGATCCCGCCCATCAACGTTGGCCCACCTCCATGATGGGCCAACGCTTTCAATAACCTCCAGCACGTGCCATCCGCGCCCATCTCAGCCGCTCTGGCTGACCGGCCACGAGAACGGACAAGACCATCACTGCCAGCACAACAACCCCCGACCGGCCGGCCGCAGAAGACCAGCTGACGCTGCGCTTCCTTACCTCACCCCAAGACATGGACCACACCGGTATGCATGTGCAGGCAGGCCGCGTTCTTGAATGGATAGACCGGGCCGGCTACGCCTGCGCCGCTGCCTGGAGTACTAGCTATTGCGTCACCGCATATGTCGGAAACGTCCACTACGACGGGAACATAGGCCCCGGCGATGTGGTCGAGGTCGACGCCAAAGTCATCCACACCGGCAGCTCCAGCATCCACGTCTTGGTTTCCGTACACGCCCGGGGACTCCAGGAGTCAGAATTCAGCCGCGCCATGCACTGCATCCTGGTACTCGTCGCCGTGAACGAACAGGGCAGACCACACCGCGTCAGGCCCTGGAAACCTCAAAGCCTCGAAGACTCCGCACGGCAGAAACTCGCCTTGGAACGAATACCGGTGCGAACCCGGATCAAAGACGCAATGCTGGCCGAGCACTACTCCGAAGAAGGCACCGCATCCAGAAGCACCCTCAGGTTCGTTGCCGGGTCTGACACCGCGAACTGGGCAGGGAACGCCCACGGGGGGACCGTCATGCGGTGGATCCACGAGGCAGCTGCAACCTGTGCCGTGCTCTGCAGCCCAGAAGGGGTGCATGCCACATACTCGGGAGGCATCCACTTCCACCACCCAATACGCATCGGAGACATCGTCGAAGTTGATGCCCGTGCCATTCTGGTCAACGGCCGCGACATCCACATCAGCATCCTCGTGAGGTCAGCCCCTCAACAGGGTCCAGACAAACTCTCCCTGACCACACGTTGCATGATGATCTTTACGGTCGACCAGCGCCAGACTGTTCCAACGGCAATCCCCGAACAAACAGCGGAAGATCGGAGGCTGGCCGCCCATGCAAGAGAAATCATCAGACTCCGTAGTGAACTAACCAGAATAGGCGATCATCTTCTTCGCGCAGCAAAGGAGCACTGTCAAGAGTAGGGCAAAAGCATTTCAAGGGCCGAAGCTTCAACAGAACCGGTTGCAGAGTCGGAAGTGGTAAAACAGTCATCCCTCTGGTTAACCCAGGCGTATGGAGCGCGAAAAAGAGATGACCACTCCCACCCCCAACTGGTCGACGCTTGGCCGCCAAGACACAATTCAGGTGATTTCGCCTAACCGCCCGACCATCCCCGGCACGGTTAACATGACCGCAGCAGACCGAAGCATCCTTTGGATGATAAGACGCGGCAAAGACCCGGGTGCCGCCTGAAGGCACAAAAGCTTTGGCGAAAAAGATAAGAAAGAGCAATGATTCAAAACCTTGGCACGATCTGCCGCGTTACGACGACGGACGCCTCCCAAGTTGACGATCTTCTGAACTCGGCTGTCAGCAAAGTCATCCCCGATGCCCTCGATCTGAAACATGGCATCAGAGTACCCGACGAGGACCGGGAAAATACACTGTCGAAACCGCTGCGGATGTTGCCTGCAGGTACACCGTTTATGAGGACCGTTCTAATGACGACTGAGACTTGGTCCATCCGCGGACGACCGGGCCAAAGAAGAGAGTCGCTTCTGTACCAGCCCTGAAATCGCCCAGGGCAAGCGCTCAAAGGTGATCCCCTTGGCACAGCCTCCCGCCCCTTGCAACCTGCGTGGCTCTGAGTCCCATCTGACGACATTCGGGTGGACGCAACTCTACGGTTCTTGGCCCACACGCCCTGACCCCGCCAGAAGAGCAGCCTGAACCTTAGCGTCGGAGCCCCCGTTACGGCACCTGCGGCGGTTGAAGTGCAGTTTGCCGCCCCGTGCGGAACGAAACATTCACACATTCTTCGGCGGTGCCCGTGTCCCGTGCCTTGGTTTTGGCCGGACGTCGGCAGACGGTTTGTCCCGCGTCATCCGACTCCCGACTCCCGACAGAGCCTTGGTTTTAGCTCGCCGTCCGTGCGGGGACTGTCCGATAAACGGTGTGTGGAGTCCGGCCGGTTTCATTATTGAGTGGTTCTTTCGAACCGGCCCGCGAAGGTAATCGCGAACGCGTTTAGAGCAGGCTTCCATCTCATCACCCAGCGTGCCCGGCCACCGCCGGTCGGATCAAGAGACCTGGTGACCAGATACAGGCATTTCAGCGCAGCGGCCTCGTTCGGAAAGTGCCCGCGGGCCCTCACCGCCCTGCGGTAGCGGGCGTTGATCGACTCGATCGCGTTCGTCGTGCAGATGACCCGCCGGATCTCCATGTCGTACTCCAGGAACGGCACGAACTCAGCCCACGAGGCTTCCCAGAGCCGCACGATTGCCGGATACCGTTGGCCCCACTCCGCCGTGAACTCGGCGAACCGGTCCTTCGCCGCTTGCTGGGACGGGGCCGTGTAGACGGGCTTGAGGGCCTTGACGATCCCGTCGCGGTGCTGGCGTCCGGCATAGCGGAAGCTGTTGCGGATCAGGTGCACGATGCACTGCTGCACGACCGTTCGCTCCCAAGTGGTGGTGATCGCCTCCGGCAGGCCCTTGAGCCCGTCGCAGACGGCGATCAGCACATCTTCCACGCCCCGGTTCTTCAGCTCGGAGAAGACCTGCAGCCAGAACCGGGCACCCTCGCCACCGTCGCCGGCCCAGATGCCCAGAATCTCCCGCTCCCCGCTGGTGGTGACACCCATGACGACATAGAACGGGGTGTTGCGCACCTGCCCGTCACGGACCTTGACCACGACCGCGTCGACGAAGAGCACCGGATAGATCGGATCCAAAGGCCGGGCCGACCATTCGGCCAGCTCCGAGGCGACCTTCTCCGTGATGCGGCTGATGGTGTCTTTGGAGACCTTTGCCCCATAGACCTCCTCGAAGTGCGCCGCGATCTCACCGGTGGTCAGACCCCGGGCGGACAGCGAGAGGACGATCTGGTCGATCCCGTCCAGACGCCGTTTCCGCTTGGGCACGATCACCGGCTCGAACGACCCGTCCCGATCCCGGGGCACCTCAATCTCGACCGGGCCGATCTCGGTCAGCACGGTCTTGGACCTCGTGCCGTTCCGCATGTTAGCGCCGACCGGCGTCTGGCCATGCTCGTGGCCCAGGTGCTCGGTCAGTTCCGCTTCCAGCGCGGTCTCCAGCACATTTCTCGTGAGCTCGTTCAGCAGCCCGCCCGGGCCCACCAGGCTCACGCCCTGTTCCTTGGCCTGCGCGAGCAACCGCTCCGCAAGCTCCTTCTGATCGATGATCTCTCCCGTCACAGGATCGATCATCACCCCTGTCATGTCGGTCGTGGACTCTGACACGGCCGTCTCCTTTCGGATCAGGCCGGACCCCACACACCGTTATTCAGACAGTCCCTCCGTGCGCGGAACTCTCCCGTCGGTATCAATCAGCTCCCCGAGCGGGTATTCCTTGGATCAATCGGACTGACTTTGGGTTTGCTCTGGTGAGGCGATGAACTGCATGAGGGTGTCCATGAGGTGCAGTGTCGCCCGTTGCGGGTCGAGGAGGAACTGTATCCGGAGGCCGTCGACCATCGCCATCACCATGGTCACTTTGTCGTCTGCGCTGAGTTCCTTACTGTCCTGCGTGGTCGCGAGTCTCTTGCTCGTGAAGTGTTGGCGCATGCGTTCTCGGC
Organism: Pseudarthrobacter sp. efr-133-R2A-89; assembly: GCF_030209315.1. Classification (NCBI taxonomy): domain Bacteria; kingdom Bacillati; phylum Actinomycetota; class Actinomycetes; order Micrococcales; family Micrococcaceae; genus Pseudarthrobacter; species Pseudarthrobacter sp. efr-133-R2A-89. Next base: position 384,006 of record NZ_JARVSE010000002.1, read on the forward strand.
GGGCGATGAAGAAATCGTGCGCGGGGTGGTTGGGGTTTGTTGCTGCGATGGTGATGGCCAGCCAGTTCCGCAGCTGTTCAGGCCTGGCAAATTCCTCCTGAAGGATGTTGCTCATGACCTTTTCCTTGGGCACCTTGGATTCGAGGATGCGTCGGGCGAATTCCTCGTCGTCGGCGTCGCGCTGGGCGAGGGCGGCCAAGAGAAGGTCATCCTTCGTGGCGAAGTGGCGGAGCAATGCGGCGTGGGTCAGGTTTGCCCGGGCAGCAATATCCCGCAGGGATGCCCTTTCGTAGCCGTGTTCGGCGAAGCTTGCTGAAGCGGCCCTGACGATTTCCGTCCGTCGTGCGGGCGTTGACGAGTACGGGCCGCGCCGTCGTGGGGCTGCCTTCGTCTCGTTCTCTTGCTCTGCGGTCGTGGTCACGGAGATCGTCTCATTTCTGATGCTCGCTTTTCCTTGGTGAGGGTATTGCCAATTGTAACCATCGTGACTACTATTTCTCGAAGACTAACCACAGTGGTTACTATTTACTTGGCTTTCGACACAGTTGTCGCCCGGATTTTGCGTTGTCGCAGGGCTGGAAGCCATTCGATTAAGGAGTCATAGGTGACTACGAACGAACACGAGGCTTCTCGTTTCGCTGGCGGGGTTGCGGCCGCGCAGCCGGTGCCCGGCAACCAAAACCCCGGCGAAGCCTCCGACGGTGTTAAGGCCCTCCCCGAGGAACCTCAGTCACCTGTGAGCAGGAGCTACATTCTCTGGCTGATGCTCGCCAGCTTCGGCGCATCCATTGCCATGATGGTGCCCCTCTCGTATGGCATCGCGGTGCGGATCAGCGAGCTGGCTCCCGGCCACGAAGAGGTGCTGGGCTACATCACCGGCACGGCCCAACTGATTTATCTGGTCATCAGCCCGATGGTGGGAATTTGGAGCGACCGCATGCGCTCCGGCTTCGGCCGCCGTACCCCGTTCATCTTCCTGGGGACGGGCATCGGTCTGGCGGGTCTGGTGATGATGGGGCTTGCCCCGGACCTGCTGATCGTGGGAGCGGGCTGGGTCTTGGGCATGTCCGGCTGGTCCATTTCCGGCGCAGCGATCCAGAACCTGATGGCCGACAAGCTGCCGGAGCAACAGCGTGGAAAGGTCTCTGCACTCACGGGGCTCATGACCCAGATCGCGCCCGTCCTGGGTATCGGGGTCGCATACGCCGTTTCGTCGAACACCCTCCTCGTCTTCGTTATCCCTGGCGTGATTGGAGCGGTGCTCCTGGCCCTGCTTCCGATCATCAAGCCCGAGGGCAGCTCGAAGGACCTTGCCGTAACTTCGCAGGTCACTGCGAAGTCGGTGGTGGCCAGTTACGGCTTCAACGTGCGCAAATACCCCGACTTTGCTTGGAACTGGCTGGGCCGGTTCGTGTTCTTCATGGGGTTGTACTTCAACACCACGTTCGGCACCTTCTTTTACGCACAGCGCCTCAACCTCCCCGTCCGGGAAGTGGCCGGGGTCGTGGCCACCATCGGGATGCTGGGCGTGGTCGCTGCCGCGGCGGGCGCTCTGCTGGGCGGTTTCCTGTCAGACAAACTGCGGCGCCGCCGCCTGTTCGTGGTGATCTCCGCGGTCCTCTTTGTGGGGGGAGCCTTGGCGGAGGCAACCGCATGGTCCTTGCCCCAGCTGATCATCGGCGCGGTGCTCATGCAGACCTCGATCGCCGTGTTCGCAACAGTTGACCAAGCCATTATTTTCGCCATCTTGCCCGACCGCACCGAAACTGGCCGCTACATGGCGGTGGTGGCCTTCGCACAGAAGATCCCCAGCGCAGTAGCACCCCTCATCGCGTCCGTGGTTATCACGTTCGGCGCCATCGGGGCGGAGAAGAACTACACGCTCCTTTACCTCAGCGGCGCCGTCTTGGCCCTGCTGGGCGGCACAGTGATCGCACTCAAGGTCAAATCAGTCCGGTAGCACCGGCTGCACCAAGGAAGAAGGACCACCCATGGGCGCAGTGCCCTACGATCTTGCCGTCGACAGCGGTGGAGACCAGTTCCCCGTCACGGGACCTGCCCCCAGGCTGTCATGGAAAATTCCGGCGGCTACCACCGCTCCGTACGAACTCGAATCGACCATCGACGGCGTACCCCAGCCCACCATGACGACGGACCAGCGACTGTACGTCTTCTGGCCCTGGCGGCCTCTTCGCAGCGGACAGCGGGTCCAGTGGCGGGTTCGGGCAGCAGCCTCGGATGACTGGTCTGATTGGTCCGCTTTCGAAGCCGGACTGCTGGACGCAGACTGGACCGCATCCTGGATCTCCCCGGCTGAGCCGGTGGACCCGGGCTACGGCCACCGGCCCGCATACATCCTCCGTACCCACTTCGACTTGCCGGTTGAGGTGAAATCAGCCCGGCTTTACGCCACAGCCCTCGGCGTCTACACGGCGTTTGTCAACGGCGAGCGGGCAGGTACCGCGGAACTTTCCCCTGGGTCGACGTCGTATGACCGCACACTTTACGCGCAGGCTTTCGACGTGGCGTCCTCACTGGTGCCGGGGCACAACCAGGTGGATTTTGAGCTGTCCGATGGCTGGTACCGCGGCCAGGTCGGCGCGTTCCGGCTGCCCGCCGGCTGGGGCACCACCCTCGGGACACGCGCAGAACTGCATATCGAACTCAGCGACGGAACCCGCCGGGTGATCCTCACGGACGGCACCTGGACGAGCGCCTCCTCGACCACGACCCGCGCCGACTTGATGGATGGTCAAAGCGTTGACTTCCGCAAGCCTGCTCAACCAACGTCAAAAGTACTCGTCGGCCAGGTAGAGACACCACCCATCGACTGGTCACCGGCACCGCCGGTCCGAGTCATTGACTCCCGCCCGCCGGAACACATTTCTGAGATCAGGCCGGGTGTATGGGTGGCCGACTTCGGCCAGAACGCGTCCGGCTGGATCCGCCTCGGGAACCTCGGACCAGACGGCACGCGCACCGTGATCGAGTACGGCGAACACCTCGGCCCGGACGGGGACCTCTCAACTTCCCACCTCGATTCCCACCGGCCGGGAGAACCGACGCGAGTTTTCCGGCAGCGTGACGAAGTAACAGCAGGACCCTCCGCCGTAGTGTTCGAACCCCGTCACACGATCCACGGCTTCCAATACGCACGCATCAGCCGTGTCGGAGCCACCTTGGACCCGTCAGCCCTGAGCATGCAGGTTGTGCATACGGACCTTCGTCCTACCGGTGACTTCTCGTGCAGCAACGAGGACCTCAACCGCCTGCACAGCATCGGGGAATGGAGCTTCCTCGGGAACGCCGTCGACGTCCCGACCGACTGCCCCACCCGGGAACGGTTGGCCTGGACGGGGGACTACCAGGTGTTCATTTCCACGGCCACCAGATTGCGGGACGTGCTCGGCTTCAGCCGGAAATGGCTCAGGTCCGTGCGCGACGACCAGCTTGAGGACGGACGAATCACCAACTTTTCCCCCGACGGTCGCCGCATCAAGAACAATCTCGATGACCAGTTTGCAATGATGACCGGTTCCGCCGGATGGGGGGACGCGATCGTCGCCGTTCCGTGGGCCCTATATAAGGAGTATGGGTACGAGGCGGTTCTCGCAGAGAACTGGGACGCCATGACCCGTTGGGTCAATTGGGCCCTCGATAAGGCACGCATCAGCCGCCACCACACCCGGGCCCAGGCGGCACGCGAACCGGAACCCTTCGAGGAGTACCTCTGGGACGGTACCTTCCACTGGGGCGAATGGACCGAACCGAAAAAGCGCGACGCCGACGGGAATCTGATCGACCCCGTCCAGGACAACCCGATGGCCTGGTTCATGGAAGACAAAGGCGAAGTCGGCACGGCGTACCTCTACCGGTCCGCGGCAACACTTTCCCGGGCTGCCCAGGTCCTGGGACGCATCGACGACGCGGCAAAGTATGCGGCCGTTGCGGAGTCCGTCCGGCAGGCCTGGCAGGCCGCCTACCTTCGCGAGGACGGCACCACTGCCGCGGACAGCCAGGCCAGCTATGTCCGGGCGCTCTCATTCGACCTCCTGCCCTACGAAGCCCGGGCCTCTGCCGCCAGCCGCCTCGTCGACCTGATCCGGTCCGCGGACACGCATCTGGGAACGGGTTTCCTCTCCACGGGGGACCTCCTGCCGATGCTCGTTGACGCCGGCCGGGAAGACGTCGCGTACGAGCTGCTCCTGCAGAGCAGCGCGCCGTCGTGGCTGTACATGGTGGACAAGGGCGCCACCACCATCTGGGAATCCTGGGAAGGCATCGATCATGAGGGTAACGCCCACGATTCCCTGAACCACTACAGCAAGGGCACCGTTCTCCGATTCCTCCACGAATACACGCTCGGCTTGCGGCAGGATTCCGGATCGGTGGCCTGGCGGTCCATCGTCATCGCCCCAACCCCTGGTCCAAGCCTCACGTGGGCTCGCGGATCGCACGAAACGCCAAACGGGACCATCAGCGTTGGCTGGCAGCTCGACGGTGACGAAATACGTATCGACGCCGACATACCCGCGGGCACTACCGCCCGCATCGTCTTCCCCAACGGCACCGAATACGCTGCTGGCCCCGGCCGGTTTCGTGCGGCCGGCGCTTTCGCGCAAACAAGCACAGCAGACCCGCGCCGCTCAGCGGCAACAGTTTGAAAACTGCCCCCGACAGGGCGGCATGACACTGAACGAAGAGGATGATATGACTACTTTCCCCGACGGCTTCCTGTGGGGCGCGGCGACTGCCGGCCACCAAATTGAAGGCAACAACGTCAACAGTGACTGGTGGGCCCGCGAACTGACCATGCCCGGCATGGAGCTCTCCGGCGACGCCTGCGACAGCTACCACCGCTACCGGGAGGACATCGCGCTCCTCGCCGACGCCGGCTTGACGTCCTACCGGTTCAGCCTTGAATGGTCCCGGATCGAACCGGTCCCCGGGCACTTTTCCAAGGCCGAGCTCGCCCACTACCGGCGAATGATCGAGTACTGCTTCGAGCAGAACGTTACGCCGGTGGTCACCCTGCAGCACTTCACCACTCCGCAATGGTTCGCGAACGACGGCGGCTGGCTGGCACCGGATGCCTCCGAAAAGTTCCAGCGCTACGTCACCGCAGCCACAGGCATCCTGGAGGGCGTCAAGTGGGTGGTGACTATGAACGAGCCGAACATGCAGGCGGCGATTATGACCGCCATGCGCCGGATGCAGCAGACCCAAGGAGCCCAATGGCAAAGCCCCACCGTTGAAGGTGAAGGGGAGCAGAAACAGTCGCACGGTGAATTCCTCACGTACGCGGATCCCGAAATCGGCCGTACTTTCACCGCGATCCACCATGCCGCCCGGGACATCATTCGGGCACGCACCACCGCCAAGGTCGGATGGACCATCGCCGCCGGAGCCCTCACCCCGGCCCCCGGCGGGGAGGAAAAGCTCCGTGAAATCCGGTATGGCAAAGAGGACGTCTACTGGGAGGGCAGCCGCGGCGACGACTTCGTTGGCGTCCAGGCCTACTCCAGCCAGGAAGTGGACGCCAACGGCCTCGTCCCGCACCCGCCCCGCCCCGACAACACTCTGGTCGGCACGGCCTACCGCCCCGACGCACTCAGCATGGCTGTCCGCCACGCCTGGGACATTACCGAAGGCGTTCCCGTCCTTGTCACTGAGAACGGGATCGCGACCGCCAATGACGACCAAAGGATCCGCTACACCACCGAGGCGCTGGCCGGCCTTCACGAAACCATCGCTGAGGGCATCGACGTGCGCGGCTACCTTCACTGGTCACTCCTGGACAACTTCGAATGGGGACACTGGGAGCCCACCTTCGGCCTGGTATCCGTGGACCGGGACTCCTTCGTCCGCACCCCCAAACCAAGCCTCGCCTGGCTCGGCCGCGTGGCCCAGCACAACGAACTGGATGCCGGGGTACGTTCATGACAACCGCCTTCGCGGACGTATCCGCAACACCACTGGCAAACCTCCTTTCACTGGCCGGCCGGAACGCCGTTGTCACGGGCGGGGCGCAAGGGCTCGGAAAAGCGATCGCGCTCCGGCTGGCAGAAGCCGGTGCCAACATCCTCATCGGCGACATCAACGCCGAACGGGCCCAGGCCAGTGCCGACGATATTGCTGCCTGCTTCCCGGTGCGCTCACTGGGGGTAGCCATGGACGTTACCGACTCACAATCGGTCGGCGCCGCCGCTAAGACAGCATCCGAAGAATTTGATGGGATCGATATTTGGGTGAACAACGCCGGAATCTTTCCCAGCCTTCCGGTCCTGGAAACACCGGACGGCATCTGGGAACAGGTCTTCGCCGTGAACACCCGCGGTGTCTTCAACGGTTCCCGGGAAGCAGCACGGCACATGAGCGGCGACAACCGTGGCGGGGTGATCATCAACATCGTCTCCACCGCAGGATTCACCGGGACAGCTCCCGGGCTCTCCGCCTACGTCGGATCCAAACACGCCGTCCGTGGAATGACCAAACAGATGGCTCTGGAATTCGCGCCCCTCGGGATCCGCGTCCTCGGCGTCGCACCCACCTTCGTTCCCACCGAGGGCAATATGGCCGCGGCAGCAGCACACCCGCCACGCGAAGACTCTGGCCAGACCATGGCGGTGATGACCAACAGCCTCATCGGCCGCATGGGCACCCCGGATGACATCGCGCGCGTCGTCCTCTTCTGCGCAAGCGATCTGTCAACCATCATGACCGGCAGCACACTCCTCGCCGACGCAGGACAAACCATCTGATAAATAGAAAACCATTCGAAAAACCACTCGGAGAAGAATTGGATGAGCGTCATGGAACCGGAGTTTTGCTCTTCGCGCGGCGGGCTAAATTCCGCCTTCAGGAAGGCCCCGCTTTGCTATGACCCCTGACCGCGGATCGGAGGTCGATCGAACGCAGGCGAGCGGGGGCGGAGGATCAGCGTCGGTAACAATTTACGACATTGCTAAATTGGCAGGCGTCAATCCGTCAACGGTTTCCCGGGCATTGAATAAGCCCGGCCGCGTCAGTCTGAAAACACAGAAACTCGTCGAGGACGCGGTTCAAGAATTAGACTTCCGCGCGAACCCTTTTGCTCGTGCACTTCAGTCCGGGCAGACCAAAAACTTGGGATTGATCGTCGCTGATATTACCAATCCAACGTTCTTCGAAATTATCCGGGGTGCGGCAAAGTCTGCTGCCGGGCAGGATTACACCCTGGTGCTTGCCGAATCGGACGAGTCCGGGGTCGCGGAATTGACGTCGGCGCGCCGCATGCTTGGAACTGTGGATGGCATCATCCTCGCCAGTCCCCGCATGGAAGACGAGGACATTCGGGGTCTTGCCCGTGACAAGCATGTCGTGGTGATCCACCGGGAGATTCAAGGCGTCACCTGCGTTGTCCCGGATACAGCAAAGGGGATAGGCCAAGCTGTCCGGGCCCTGGCCTTCCATGGCCATAAGAAGCTGGTGTATGTTGCTGGTCCTCCCCGCTCCTGGATGTCTGACCGCCGGTGGGAGGGAATTCAGGCGGCGTGTGAGTGGTCGAGGCTGGCGGCCACACGGCTGGAGTCGACGAAGCCCACCCTGGAAGGTGGGCGTCGGGCCGCCCGGGCGGTATTGGAAAGCGGTGCCACTGCTGTCATGACCTATAACGATCTCCTGGCCATAGGGTTGATGCAGGAGCTGCAGGCTGCGGGAATCCTGGTGCCCGATGCCCTGAGCATCGTGGGGTTTGATGACATCTTTGGCGCCGACTTCACCACCCCGGCCTTGACGACCATTCGCTCTCCCTTGGGCGAATGTGGTTCTCTGGCGACCCGGCTGATGTTGGACCTCCTGGGCGGATCTCAAGGCGAGCCCCAAACACTCCTCGCTGAAACGGAGCTGGTCCTGCGCGGCTCCAGTGGGCGCCTCCTGACAGCATAGGGTTCGCTCGGGCTGCCGCGGTCAGGAAGGTATGCAGCTGGCGAACGCCGGCGCCGTCATTCGGAGCGCTATTTCTGAGTGCGGTTCTGTTTTTAGCTTCAGAGGTACTCTCCAGTGCGTTGTATCTGGATTGGAAACGGATAACTATAGTGTGCTGCTTGGTTTTCCGCTAATATTCAGCTATGGAGTCGACGACGCGGACGCGAAAGCCTTACGCCAAGACAGTTGAACGGCGGTCGGCCATTGCGCGCGCCGCCCTGGACATCGTTCTTGAGAAGGGTCATCGTGCCCTCACGACGTCCGAAGTTGCGTCCCGTTCCGGGATGAGCGAGACCGCAATGCTGTACCACTTCCCTACGCGTGATCACATCCTCGTTGCGGCCATGGAGTTGGCCAATCAGGACAGTCGGGCCTTGCTGACGCAGCAGTTCCTGGGCAGTGACGGGCAAAGGCATGAGTGGCCTTCGCCGGCGCTTGCAGGTCTTAGCTCGGAGGATCTTGCCGTGACGCGGCTCTTTTTCGCGCTCAGCGCCGAAGCGGTGAACCCCGACCATCCGGCACACAACTTCCTCAAAGACCACCAGGAGCGCGCAGTTGCCGAGTTCGCCAAGAGTATCCAGAGGCGGCAGGCCGACGGTTTTGCACTGCCGGGCTTGGATCCTCAGGTCGTTGCCCGCCAGGTGGTGGCCGTTTGGAGAGGGCTGCGCTTGCAATGGCTGATCAATCCCACCTTCGACGTGGCGTCGGAAGTTTCTCAAGCGTTTAAAGCGCTGACGGGGCAGCCCGTAATGGAAGCTCAGCGAAAAATTACAGAGGTAATATCCCAAATCTAGTATTTTCATGCCCTGCTGGTGCAATTGGGGCACCCAGTTAACCCGGCCGGGCAACCTTAGCCGTTGCCATAATTCTCCAATATTTCTTCTGGTGGCCTGCGCTGCGCCGTGCAAATGCGCGCCTTGTGGGCTGTTTTGCTGCGCCCAACTAATCTTTTAGGCACTGTTTATGACACGGAAAAAAATTTGCTGAAATTTGTTGGCAACCGATTGTCTTAAAGATCTTTGAATGCTTTCATTGTGATGCGGCTCACCACAAATTCCATGATCCGACTTTGGCCCACAAATACGCACTGTCCTTACACCCCAAATGACAAAGGAGTCTCCCGACATGATTTCCATCTTGTCCCGAGTGAAATCGCTGACACGCGCGGCGTCCGCCGCAACGGCTGTTGCTGCGCTGCTGGCGACCGCGGCCTGCTCATCGCCCGCCGCTGACTCGTCCCCGCAGCAGGCACCGTCCCGTGATCAAGAGCTGAGCATTGCCGTGCAGGCGCCGCCGGCGTCCCTGGACCCATCACAACTTGCCGAGGGGCAGCAGTCCTACGTGTGGGCGTCGATCTTCGACACACTGCTGATGGTTGACAAGAACGGAAAGGTCCAGCCCAACGCGGCTGAAAGCTGGAAATACTCGGATGACCTGCGCACCTTGACCCTCAAACTTCGTGGCGACCTGAAGTTCAGTACTGGGGCTCCGGTGACGTCCAAGGACGTTGTCGCCACCCTCGAACGCACACGGACCACTCCTGGCCAGCAGCAGTCCAAGCTTGCAAAAGTGACATCCGTTTCGGCGCCCGACGCTTCAACAGTTGTTCTTCAACTGTCCTCACCGGAGCCGTCCCTTTTGAACTACCTGGCACAGGCGACGGGCGTCATCGGGGATGCTCAATCATTGTCCTCGGCAACAACGAAGCTTCGCCCGACCGGGTCGGGTCCCTACGTGTTGTCCGACGCCACAACTGACGGTACCGAGTACGTCATGGAGCGGCGCGACGACTATTGGAACGCGGCAGCATTCCCCTTCAAAACGGTCAAGGTGAAGGTCATCGCGGACCGGACCGCACAATACAACGCGCTCCAGGCAGGCGAAGTCAAAGCTGCTCTGATCCAGGCTCCGCAGCGGAAACAGGCCGAAGGCGCCGGGTTCACGGTGAAGGAGGTGCAGGCGACTGCTGCGCTCGTGCTGGTCCTGGCTGACCGGAAGGGCGAACTCGTCCCGGCACTGGCAGATGAGAGGGTCCGACAGGCCATCAACTTGGCCTTTGACCGGGAGCAGATCGTGAAAGCGCTCCTGAACGGGGTCGGCAAACCGACGGACCAGGTATTCAACCCCAACGGGGACGCATACAACTCCGCCCTCGAGGGCACCTATGGGTTCGATAAGGAGAAGGCGCGCAGACTTCTCGCAGAAGCCGGCTACCCGGACGGGTTCTCGATGACGATGCCCAGCACCGTCGTCTCGCAGAACTTTGAGCCAGTCATTACCCAGGCATTGGCTGACATCGGGATCAAGGTCACGTGGGAGCCGGTGCCCCCGCAGAACACCGCCGCGTCCGTTGCCTCCAAAAAGTATCCCGCCGTGCTCTGGTTCGCGGGCCTGAACGAAGCGGGCCGGGAAGTAGGGGACATGTACACCCCCCAGGCGTTCCTGAACCCCTTCAAGTGGGAGGACCCTGCATTCGACAAGTTGCTCCAAGACGTCGCCAACGAGCCAAATGACGGCGTACGAGCGGACCTCTACAAAAAGATCAGCGAATACACCGTCAAGCACGCGTTGAACGCCCCTATCGCCTATGTCGGCACCCTCTGGGCGACCGCCCCCGGCGTCGACTTCCTCCCCTCGGTGGTCGTTTTGCCTACCGTCCGTGACTTCGCGGTATCGGGCCACTAGCTCCACAACCTGGCGGGGCCCGGCGCCGGCCGGGCCTTGCCAGCCATCCCTCGTTTCCGTCACCCCCACCACAAGGAGCTCAAAGATGCCAGTGGAAACATCCCGGGGCAGCGCATGATCGGGTACGCGCTGCGCCGCCTTGGCGCAGGCATCGTCCTCGCGCTGCTGGTTACCATGATCACGTTCTTCCTCCTCAGCGGCTCGCTGGAATCCGTGGCCCGCGAACGGCTGGGGAGCGCAGCGACTCCCGAGTCCATCAAAGACCTTATGACCAAGCTCGGCTTCGACCGGCCCCCCCTTGTCCAATACCTGGATTGGCTCGGATCAGTCCTGACTGGCAACTTCGGCACTTCCCTCTTCACCAGCCAACCCGTAGCACCCGCAGTCGCTTCGCGTTTGGGTGTCACCCTTTCGCTGGTCGTTACCGCGCTGATCATCACGGTGATCATCAGCGTCGCCCTGGGGGTCTGGGCAGCCTCACGCGGCGGCGTGGCCGACAAAGTATCCCAGGGCTTGTCACTGATTGGCCACATCGTTCCCGGGCTGCTCATTGCCATCGCCCTCGTGGCAGTCCTCGCCGTGAACATGAAGCTGCTTCCGGCAACCGGGTTCACCCCCTTCGCGCAAAACCCCGCAAAGTGGGCGGCTTCGATCACCATTCCGGTGATCGTGCTCGTCATCGGGGGAGTGGCCAACATGGCCGCGCAAATACGCGGATCGATGATCGGTGAACTCCGCAAGGACTACGTACGCACGCTGCGAACACGTGGAATCCGGACGCGGTCCATCGTGCTCCGCCACGCGCTGCGGAACGCAGCGAGCCCGGCACTGACCGTCCTGTCCCTCGAATTCATCCAAATGCTCGGCGGCGCGCTCATCATCGAAAACGTATTCGCGCTGCCCGGGTACGGCCAGTACGCGTTCAACGCCTCCCTCCAAGGCGACATCCCCGTCATCATGGGCATCACTTTGTTCGGCGTCATGCTCGTGGTGACGGTGAACCTCATTACCGATGTAGCAAACGGCTGGCTCAACCCGAAGGCGAGAATCTATTGAGCATCGAAGAACTCAGCGTCGACCCCGGGCTGGCAACCCCGCCAAGGAAATCTCCGTTGCGGAAACTCCTCAGGGACCCCCAAGCGGTCATCACCTCCGCGCTGCTGCTGGTCATCATCGTCCTCGGACTCCTGACCCCATGGATTGGCCCCCACGACCCCAACGAGGCCCAACTCAACGCGATCAACGCAGTGCCAGGAACGCCCGGGTACCCGCTGGGCGCTGATCAGAACGGCCGCGACATCGCGTCCCGGCTCTTGCATTCAATCAACACAAGCATCATCGCAGCCCTCATCGGCGCGAGCGTCGCCCTCGTCATCGGGGTGACCTTCGGCCTGATCGGGGGCTACTTCGGACGGCGGCTGCGCAGCGCGACAGAATGGGTCTTCAGCCTCATTATGACCTTCCCCGGGCTGCTGCTGCTCATCGTCCTGATGCCGATCACCAAGGGCGACTACCGCGCCACCATGCTCATCTTTGGTGTGTTGCTCTCACCCGGGATCTACCGCCTCGTACGAAACCTCGTTGTCGGGGTGAAGAATGAACTGTACGTGGATGCCGCCCGAGTGTCCGGGCTCTCCAACCTCCGCATCCTCGGCCGCCACGTCCTCTTCGTGGTCCGCGGCCCCATCATCATCGCCGCCGCCTTCCTGGCCGGGTCCGCCATCAGCCTCCAGTCCGGCCTGGCCTTCCTGGGAGTCGGGTCGCACCTCGTTCCCAGCTTCGGCGCGATGATCGCGGACGGCTTCACCAACCTGTACGTGGACCCGACCCAATTCATCTGGCCCAGCGTCCTGCTCGGAACCCTCACAGCATCCCTCGTCCTGCTCGGCAACTCCCTGCGGGACGCCTTCGAGGGTGTGAAACTGAAACCCGCAAAATCAGCCAGGCCCCAAGTTCAGAACACAACACAGGGCGCCGGCAGCGACGGTTCAGGAGAGCTGTTGTCCGTGAAGGACCTGGCAATTGCCTACCCCACGCCGTCGGGGCAACTGAAGGAGGTCGTAAAAGGGATCAGCCTCAACCTTCGCGCAGGGGAGATCCTCGGCCTGGTCGGTGAGTCCGGTTCAGGGAAGACCCAAACCGCCTTCTCTGTCCTGGGGGTGCTCCCGTCGGAGGCGGTGGTGGTCCGTGGCTCCATTCAGGTCGAGGGACGGGAACTGCTCGGCCTCCGGGAGCAGGACCTGCGCGCCCTGCGCGGCCGCGGGATCTCCTACATACCGCAGGAACCCATGTCGAACCTTGACCCCTCGTACACTGTCGGCGCGCAACTCGTGGAGGGCCTCCGCGCATCCGCCCGCATCTCCGGGGCGGAAGCGAAAGCCAGGGTGATCGCATTATTAGAGCGCGTCGGAATCCAGGATCCCCCGCGAACGTTCGGGTCCTACCCGCACCAGATTTCCGGCGGAATGGCGCAGCGCGTCCTGATTGCCGGAGCGGTGGCAAGCCGTCCGAAGCTTCTCATCGCCGATGAACCCACCACCGCGCTCGATGTGACAGTCCAGGCCGAAATCCTGGACCTGCTCCGGGACCTCCAGGCCGAACTGAACATGGCGGTCCTGCTCGTCACCCACAACTTCGGCGTGGTCGCGGACATCTGCGACCGGATCGCCGTCATGCAGGACGGCCAGATTGTCGAGTCGGGCACGGCCATGGAGCTGCTCCGCGAACCCAAGCACCCATACACCCAGCTGCTCCTGGGCTCGATCCTTGACGAACACACCGTACGAACCGACCCGCCCGTGCCCGTCGCGGCGGCTTCTGGGGAGAGAAAATCATGACGACGCCACTCCTGGACGTGACTGACCTTCGCGTCGCATTCACCGGCCGCGGATTCCGTCCCAAGTCCATCGAGGTCCTGCGTGGGGTTTCCCTGAGCATCGGCGAGGGAGAAACGCTAGGCGTCGTGGGCGAATCCGGATCCGGGAAAACCACCATCGGCCGGGCGGTCCTGGGTCTGGTGAAGCCCAGCGGGGGACGGATCACCTTTCAAGGCTCCGACATCACCCACGCCAGCCCTAAAGACCGCCGAATCCTGTCCAAAGACATCCAGGTCGTCTTCCAGGACCCCTATACCTCGCTGAACCCCTCACTGACCATCGGGGATACCCTGAGCGAACCCCTCATAGTCCAAGGAGCAGCAGCCCGCGAAGCACGAACCCGCGTCCAAAAGCTGCTGGACCAGGTAGGTCTCCCGCGCGACGCTGCCGAGCGCCTGCCGCGGGAGTTCAGCGGCGGCCAGCGTCAAAGAGTCGCCATCGCCCGCGCCCTGGCCCCCGAACCCAAACTCATCGTCTGCGATGAGCCCGTCTCGGCCCTGGACCTTTCCACCCAAGCCCGGGTGATGAACCTCTTTATCGACATTCAACGCCAGACCGGAGTCGCCTACCTGTTCATCTCCCACGACCTGGCAGTCGTACGCCACATCAGCCACCGCGTCAGTGTCGTCTACAGGGGAGACATCGTCGAAACAGGACCAGCGGACCTGGTCACGTCCACCCCGGAACACCCGTATACACAGAAACTGCTGCTCGCGGCCCCGATCGCAGACCCCGTGGAACAGGAGAAACGCCGCGCCGAACGCCACCGGCTCGCCGAGCTCCACCGCGAACAGAACGTCCAGGCAGGAGTCGCATAATGGGGGCAGCACCCATACTCCCGGGTTTCCACCCTGACCCGTCGATCTGCCGGGTAGGTGATGACTTTTACCTCATCAACTCCAGCTTCGAGTACTTCCCGGGCGTACCAATATTCACCAGCAGGGATCTGCGCACCTGGCGACAGATCGGTAACGTCCTGGACCGCGAAAGCCAGCTCAATGTCAGTCCCGGCCTCTCCGGGGCCGGCAAAGGCATCTACGCGCCCACCATCCGTTTTCACGACGGAAGGTTCTGGATGACAACGACCAACATCACGGACGTTGCCAAGGGGCACCTCATCGTTCACGCCCAGGACCCGTCCGGCCCCTGGAGTGACCCCGTCTACACCACAGATGCCATCGGCTGGGACCCGGACCTGTCCTGGGATGAAGACGGCAACTGCCACCTCGCCTGGGCTGACCCAAGGGGCGGCATCGCGCACGCCCTGGTCAATCCGCTCACCGGCCAGTTGTTGTCCGAAACCGAACTGATCTGGCGGGGAACCGGGCTCTCCTCCCCGGAAGGCCCTCACCTGTTCCGCAAGAACGGGTGGTGGTATCTCCTCGTCGCAGAAGGCGGAACGGGTCCCGGCCACGCGGTCACCATAGGCCGCGCCCGTACGGTCACGGGGCCCTACGAGGCTCATCCTGACGGCCCGATCCTCACGCACCGCAGCACCTCCCACCCGGTACAGAACACCGGACACGCCGACCTGGTCGAACTCCGCGACGGCACCTGGGCCATGGTCTATCTGGGCGTCCGTCCACGAGGGGAATTTCCGCGCTTCCACGTCAACGGACGCGAGACGTTCCTCTGCGGCGTGGACTGGTCCAACGAGTGGCCCGTAATCATCCCGGACCGTTACCCGGAACCCCAGACAACCACCTCTTTCATTGACGACTTCACCGAGCCGGAATTGCATCCGCGCTGGATTTCCCCGGGCGTTCCTCCCGGCAGTTTCTGCCGGTCCAACGGAAACGGAGGCCTCGCCCTGGACCCAGGACGCAGGGCCGAGGACAGGGAAGCCAAACGGCTGCTCGCGGTCAGGGCACAGGACGCCCAGTGGCAGGTGACCGTGGACGCGCCCGCCGGTGACCTGGCCCTCATCCTCCGCATCGACGACTCACACTGGGCGGGGGTTGAGCGCCGCAGTGACGTCCTATCCGCCCGTGCTGTCATTGGGCCTCTGGACCAGACTCTCGCATCAGCGACCGGGATCCCGCCGACAGCGCCTTTGGCGCTCCGGACACGAGGAAATCCGCAGCAGCATGGTGTCCGTACAGGGCCGGACCGGGTTGAGCTGGGCTACATAGCGGACAACTTCCACGTGTTGGCGACCATTGATGGCCGGTACCTGTCCACGGAAGTCGCCGGCGGATTCACGGGAAGAGTCATCGGACTGGAAGCCCTTGACGGACCGGCGCGCGTGGAGCGCTTCGAATACCTGGCAGATGCCACGGACCCCTCTGCCGGGTCATAGGCGGCTACGTCGGGCAGCAGGTGCCCTTCCTAACGAGTTTCTTCAACCCATAAACCCCCGACTTTGATAGGGAAACCCATGGACGGAACATCGTCTCATTTCCACGGCACTTTGCGGTGGGCCATCGCCGGGACCGGCAGCATCTCCCGCAGCATCGTGCCCGATCTGCAGCTCATTCCCGGCAACCACATAGAGGTTGTGTTCAGCAGGGACCACACCAAGGCGGCCCGGTTCGCCGAGGAATTTGGTCTCCCGCGTTCGACCAACGACTACACATCACTGATCACCGATCCCCTGGTTGACGCGCTGTATCTCGCCACGCCCTTTGCCACCCACGCTGCGATGGCCCGCCAAGCGCTGAACGCCGGCAAACATGTGATCATCGAAAAGCCCATGGCCACGAACACACACGAGGTCCAGGAACTCTTCGCCCTCGCTGAACACCGGGGCCTGTTCCTCATGGAGGCCATGTGGATGAAGTTCAACCCCGCGTTCCAGCACCTTGTTGAACTCCTGGAGTCCGGGATCATCGGAACACCAGCAAGCCTGCGTGCCGGGTTCGGCTTTCCCCTGATCCCCGACGGCGGCAGCAGGTGGGACGTGGCACGCAGCGGCGGAACACTTCTGGATCAGGGCATCTACCCTGTCACGCTGGCCCACACCATCTTCGGTGAACCGGCAAGCATCAACGCCCGCGGACGGCTCAGAGCCGACGGCCTCGACTTCGCCGAACACTTCACCCTTGAGTTCGAGGACGGCCGGTTCGCCCAATGCGCGAGTTCAATGACCGAATTCCTCGATCCGTCCGCTGCGATCAGCGGCACCAAGGGATGGATCACACTCCCGGGCATGTTTTGGACATCGACAACCCTCCTTGTCCATGGGGGATCCTGGGCCACAATGTTCGCCCCGGACCCGATACAACATCACCGCGAAGGCAACGGATACGTCCCCATGCTCCGCGCCGCCGGCGAAGCGATCCGCTCCGGAGCAACCCAGCACCCGACACACCCCGCGTCCCACACCATTGCCGTATTCCGAACCCTGGACACCATCCGCCATCAGGTTGAGGAAGCCGCCGCAACCTCTGAAAGTGATGGCCACATCACACACGCCTGAATCGAAGGATGGCCCGCTGCTGCGCGAACCACCCCATCATCAACCCGTACAAACGATCCCAGGAGGACACCCAGTGCTAAAACCCCGCCCCACCACCACCCGAGAACTTGTAAACCTCGACGGCCTCTGGCGCTTCGCCGTCGCCGACGCAGATGTCCGCGAGCCCTGGACCGGGACCCTGGAAACCCAGCTTGAGGCCCCCGTGCCGGCCAGTTACAACGACCTCTTCACCGACCAGAAGATCCGCGACCACGTGGGATGGGTGTGGTACCAGCGAACAGTCCGTGTGCCGCGGGGTTGGGCAGGGGAGCGCGTGCTTCTCCGCCTGGACGCAGCCACCCACGAAGGAAAAGTCTACGTCGACGACGTCTTGGTCGCCCGGCACGTCGGTGGCTACACGCCCTTCGAAGCCGACATCACCGACCACGTCACCCCCGGCGGGGAATTCCGTCTCACGGTCGGGGTGAACAACGAGCTGACCAGCGAGACCATTCCCCCGGGCAGCATCACCGCCACCCGGGACGGGCGGCGCCAGCAAACCTACCTGCATGACTTCTACAACTACGCCGGCCTGGCAAGGTCGGTGTGGCTCTACAGCAAACCACGACGCCACATCAGCGACATCACCATCGTCACCGGTGTCATCGGCCAGACCGGTATCGTCGATTATTCCGTAACGGCCAGCCACGAAACCGGCGTCCGTGTCTGCGCCATTGACGCCGCAGGACATGAAGTCGCCACGGCGCACGGAAGCAGCGGAACTCTCGCCATCGACAGCGTCAATCTCTGGCAGCCGGGAGCCGCCTACCTCTACGACCTTGTGGTCGAGCTCGTCGAGGGCAACGAGGTGATTGACAGTTACACTGAACCGTTTGGCGTCAGGACCCTCGAGGTCCGTGGGACCGAATTCCTCATCAACGGCAAACCGTTCTACTTCACCGGGTTCGGCAAACACGAGGACACGGCAGTCCGTGGCAAGGGTCACGACAACGCCTACCTGGTACATGACTTCCAGCTCCTGGATTGGGTGGGCGCGAACTCGTTCAGAACCTCGCACTACCCCTACGCCGAGGAAGTGCTGGAATTCGCGGACCGCCACGGCATCGTTGTCGTCGACGAGACGGCTGCCGTCGGCCTGAACCTGGGAGTCCAGGGCGGACTCACCGGGATAGGCCCCAAGCCGACCTTCTCTCCCGAAACTTTCAACCATGAGACCCAGGCCGCGCACGCGCAGCACCTTCGTGAAGTGATCGCCCGGGACAAGAACCACCCCAGCGTGGTGATGTGGAGCATCGCCAACGAGCCGGCCTCCAACGAGGAAGGAGCCCGGGAATTCTTCGAACCTCTCGTGAAGCTCGCGCGGGAACTGGACCCCACCCGTCCGCTGACCTACGCGGCGGTTATGTTCGCCACCTTCCAGAACGACAAGATCGCCGACCTCTTCGACGTCCTCAGCATCAACCGCTACTACGGCTGGTACGTATTCACCGGTGACCTTGCAACGGCCGAGCAGTACCTCGAAGCCGATCTGCGCGGATGGGTGGAGGCGTTCGGCAAACCCGTCATGATGAGCGAGTACGGGGCGGACACCATGCCAGGGCAGCACTCGGTGTGGGACATGCCCTGGAGCGAGGAATACCAGCAGTCCTACCTCACTATGAACCACCGCGTCTTTGACAGGATCGATGCCTTCATCGGAGAACACGTCTGGAATTTCGCCGACTTCCAAACCTCCAACGGCATCCACCGTGTGGATGGCAACAGAAAAGGAATCTTCACCAGGGACCGCAAGCCGAAAGCCGCAGCCCATACCCTTCGTGCCCGCTGGACCGGACTCGCCGGCACCAAACCCTCAGCCAACCAAACAGCAGCACCCGACAACGAAAAGACAACAACTTCCTCCGTACACGCTCTGGAAGGAGCAAAATGACCGAAACCACACAAGCCCTGACTGGTTCCCGTTCCATCCGGGAATGGCTTGACCATCCGGCGGGCGGCCCGCTGCTGAGGGGAATGCTCGCGGCTGCAGGGCAGGACGAAACAGCCCTCAAACCCATCGAACACTTCGCCCTCCAAAAGCTGGTCGAACTGGGCGGGGCCCAGTTTCCGCAAGCAGACCTGGATCACTTGGTGCGCGAAGTCAACGCGGGAGTACTCCCGGGAAACGACACGGAAGACGACGACGCCACTGCGCAGGCAGGGCAGTGGGCTGAACGGATCTCGGACGGGCGGTTCTCCGGCAAGACCGTGATCGTCACCGGGGCCGCTTCGGGCATAGGACGCGCCACCGCTTCCAGGATCGCGCGGGAAGGGGGGAGGGTCGTCGCTGTAGACATCGCCGCTGACCGGCTCGACGCGCTGGTCAGTGCCCACCCCGAGGCGGACCTCGTCCCGGTGCAGGCGGACATCACCCAGGATCAGGACATTGCCAGGATCATCAACGCAGCCGGAGCACGGATTGACGCCCTCGCAAACGTCGCAGGGATTATGGACGACATGACGCCGCTGCATGAAGTGTCCGACGACGTCTGGACCAGAGTGTTCGCGGTCAACGTCGATGGGATGTTCCGCCTGACCCGGGCCGTGATCCCCGCGATGATCGCCGCAGGGCAGGGATCAATTGTCAATGTTGCGTCCGAGGCCGCCCTGCGCGGCAACTCCGCGGGAGTGGCCTACACCGCCTCCAAACATGCCGTTCTCGGCATGACGCGCAGTACCGCCTTCATGTACGCCCCGCAAGGCATCCGGGTCAATGCAGTAGCCCCGGGCCCGGTCGCGACGGGAATCGAAGCCACCTTCCGCTCAGAGCTCGGCGCGAAACGCCTCGGCCCGTTCATGCAGATGATTCCTCCCGTGGCAGAGGCGTCCCAGCTAGCCGCATCGATTACCTTCTTGCTTAGTGATGACGGAACGAACATCTCCGGCGCTGTCCTGCCCTCAGACGGTGCCTGGTCCGTGCAATAAGAGCCAGTTCCGGAAGGCTCCGGGGAGGTGCCCGCAAGGCTGCCGGCGCCCTTCCCGCTGCACAACAGAGTCCCCAAAGGCCGGGAAGCCCCACAGGCTCCGCACGGCATCGACTACCAGGAATCCTCATGGACACCACCTCCCGCAGTCATTCCCAGCACGCTCCCACGACGGGTGACTTCACCATGTGGCAACCTGAAGACGATTGGACGGTGGTCGTTGGCCAGCACATTGAGATCTACGAACAGGGAAAGATCCTCGACAAAGGCCACGTGGAGGACGTGACAACAAACGGGCACGTCCTCTGGCTGACGATGGAAGGCCCACAGCACCGACGCCTCATCGAGAAGACACCTACAAGGCGCGTCAAGGTCCTTCATGCCAGAGCCTAAATGATGACCTTTCCTCGGCAACCAACATCGCCTCAGGCCAAGCCGGCAGCGGTTGACCACAGCCTCCGACCCTCGTCCTTTCCGACAGTGTTCTAAGGTCTTCTCAGAGGAAGGTCCGACCTAGCACTCGGGTTTGTAAGTTTGGGGTGTGCTCTAGCCGGACCGGTCTTCGCCATCCTCGGGGGAGGCGATAAAGCGCATGAGCTTCTCCATGAGATGGAGTGTCGGCCGTTCGGGATCGAGGAGCGACTGGATCCGGAGCCCGTCGATCATCGCCATCACCATGGTTACTTTGTCGTCTGCGTTGAGCTCCGCACTGTCCTGCCCTGTGGCGAGCCGAGTGCTGGTGAAGTGATCTCGCATCTTTTCCCGCCGGGAAATGAAAAAGTCGTGTTCGCGGATGGTCTTGCGTACTTGGGAAGCGTCCCGGGTTTCGATGGCGGCGACGATGTCGTGGTGCCGGTCGACGCTCATGTTCTTAACGCCTTTTTCCCGTCCGGCGAACATGATGGACATTCGGATGGACCCCTCCAGCGACTCCCAGGAATGCATGAGCGTTTCGTTGCCGGTGAGGCGGCATAGCGCCCGGTGGAATTCCATGTCGGATTCGATTCGCTGCGCAAGGGAGGCATCCTCAGCCGCCTCCATAAGGTCGACTTTTTGGTGCAGGGAATCGATGGCCCGAGCGTGGTCTGGGAGTTCGCACAGGGTGCGTGCAGCCAGAGTTTCCAGTGCGGCGCGGACGGCGAAGATGTCCCGGATTTCCTTCTCGTCAAGGTGGCGGACGGAGAGGCGGCCGCGGTGACCTGCGGAGAGCAGGCCTTCCTGTTCCAGCTGGCGCAGGGCTTCGCGAAGCGTGCCCCGACCCGCTTGGGCTTCCCAACACAAGAAGGCGCCTCATGTTGGACCAATAGGGCAGGCGGATCACCCGCCTGGACTATCACGTGTCGTACGAGGTCAGTTGGCGTAGGGGTCGGCGATGCCGATGTACTGGGTGTAGAGGTACTCCTCGATTCCTTCGAGCCCGCCTTCACGGCCCAGGCCGGACTGCTTGACGCCGCCGAACGGGGCGGCTGCGTTGGAGACGACGCCGGCGTTCAGTCCGAGCATGCCGGTCTCGAGGCGTTCACCCATCCGGATGCCGCGGCTCAGGTCCCGGGTGAAGACGTAGGCCACCAGCCCGTATTCGGTGTTGTTCGCCAGCCGGATAGCCTCCTCCTCGGTGTCGAAGGTGATGATCGGCGCGACGGGTCCGAAGATTTCCTCGGACAGGATCCGGGTGCCCTCACGCACGTCGAGGAGAAGGGTGGGCTGGTAGAAGTAGCCCGGACCGTCCACCTGCGCCCCGCCTGTAATCAAGACGGCACCATCTCTCACTGCGTCGGTGACGAGTTCGTGGACCTTGTCCCGGCTCTTGGCATCGATCAGCGGGCCCACCTTGGACTCGACCTCGGTGCCCCGGGCGGTGGTCATACCCGCCATCTTCGCGGCGAATTTCTTGGCGAACTCGTCCGCGACGGACTCATGCACGATGAACCGGTTCGCCGCGGTGCAGGCCTCGCCCATGTTCCGCAGCTTCGCCAGCAACGCCCCGGCGACGGCGGCATCGACGTCGGCGTCCTCGAACACCACGAACGGGGCGTTGCCGCCGAGCTCCATCGAGGTCCGCAGCACGGTCTCGGAGGCATCCGCGAGCAGCCGGCGGCCGACCTCGGTGGAGCCCGTGAAGGAAAGCTTCCGCAGCCGGGAATCCTTGATCAGCGGACCCGTCGTGGCACCCGCCGTGGAGGAGGGAATGACATTCAAAACACCGGCCGGCAGGCCGGCCTCCACCATCACGGCCGCGAACAGCTGCGAGGTTAAGGGGGTCAGCCGCGCGGACTTGAGCACCATGGTGCAGCCGGCGGCCACGGCGGGGGCGATCTTGCGGGTCGCCATGGCCAGCGGGAAGTTCCACGGGGTAATCAGCAGGCACGGGCCCACGGGCTTCCTGGTGACAAGGAGCCGGGACTTCCCGTCCGGGGAGACCGAGTAGCGGCCGAACGCGCGGACCGCTTCCTCGGAGAACCAGCGCAGGAACTCCGCGCCGTAGGTGACCTCGCCGCGGGCCTCGGCCAGCGGTTTGCCCATCTCCATGGTCATCAGCAGGGCGAAGTCCTCCGCACGCTCCGTCACCAGCTCATAAGCCCGCCGCAGGATCTCACCGCGTTCCCGCGGCGGAACCTTCGCCCAGGACTCCTGCGCAGCCACCGCAGCGTCCAGCGCCGCCGCGCCATCTTCGGCGCCGGCGTCGGCGACGCTGGCCAGCACCTCCCCGGTGGCGGGATCCTCAATGCCGAAGGTCTTCCCGGAAAGGGCCGCACGCCATTGACCGTTGATTAACAAGCGCGTAGGAACAGAGGCCAGAAGGCTGCTTTCGCGCTTAGCGGCGAGTAGTGCTGGTGTGGACATTCGGGTCTCCGGATTCACGTGGGACTGGCTTCAGATGAGGATGGTCAAGGGATTTTCGATGCGGGCCTTGAAGGCCTGCATCCACTGGGCAGCCACCGCCCCATCGATGACCCTGTGGTCAGCCGAAAGGGTGCAGGTCATAACCGTGGCCACCGTCAGGGCACCATCGACGACGACGGCGCGTGGTTCAGCTGCTCCCACCGCGAGGATGGCTGACTGCGGCGGGTTGAGGATGGCGGAAAATTGCCGGGTGCCAAGCATGCCCAGGTTGGTGACGGAGAAACTTCCACCGGTGAGTTCCTCTTGGCGGATCTTCCCGGCCTTTGCCCGTTCCACGAAGTCCCCGATCGCTGCGCTGACTGCGCTGAGGGACTGGCTATCAACGGACCGGACCACCGGCGTCAGCAACCCGCCGTCAACGGCAATTGCCACGGAAATATCGGCCGCGGTGTGCTGCAGTTGGGCTTCGTCGGTCCACGTGCTGTTAGCTGCCGGGGTGTCCATCAGCGCCAGCCCGACGGCTTTGACGATGAGGTCGTTGACCGTAATCCGCCGCGTTGCCGATTCGTTGACCTGTTTCCGGAGGGTAAGGTGCGGCAACGGCGCCGCCTAAAGATCCCGCAGACGAAAGGATCGCAATGGCAGGAATGTTCGAACTGTTTATCGACGCAGAATCAGCGTTCAGGTTCCGGCTGACAGCACCCGATGGAACCGTTATGGCAGTGTCCAAGCCCTTCGATACCAAGACCGACGCCGTTGCCGGCATCGCCGCTGTACGCGAATACGCCGGCATGGGACTGATCGCCGACCACAGCACAACAGCCGCCAAAGCGGCACCGCCCCCCACCTTGAATGATCCCGGCAGTCGCGCTGACCCTTCTCCGCGAATGCCAAAGATCGACTTCCACGCCCGCGCCCGGGCTGTCCGCCGGGCCGTCTCCGGCCCCCGCTGGGCCGGGGCAGTCCACAACCTTTCCTGAACGGCCTGGGAAGAGGGTTTCGCCCCATGGAGCAGCCAAATGCTCCTAACACGAACCCCTACGTCTTCGTCATCCTGTACCGCTCGATCTGCCGCAGCCGCCGCAGGAGGCTGTCGCGCCGGGGGTGCGGGACGGCGTCGGCCGGTTCTGCGGTGAGGTCGATGTGCTTGGTGCCGTACTGCCACAGCAGGAGGTCATCCATCAGCCGGTCGGGGCCGGGGGAGTAGCGGTGGTCCAGGGCCTTGCGGACCTCGGTGATGCGGTTGGCGCTGAGCAGGCCCGCCAGTTGCACGGTCTGGTTGAGGCCGTGGGCGGCCAGGAGTTCCGCGGCCCAGCCCCAGTCGTCGTCCACTTTCCGGTCAACGTGCGGGAGCAGGGTCCGCCAGACGTCGCGGATCCGGTTCGGGGTGAGGGCTGCCGCGCCTTCCCCGTCCATGTCCCAGAAGCTGCGGACTTCCTCGTACCGTTCATGCAGGTCCGCGAAAGCCGTCTCCACGGTCTCCAGCATGGCGGCGGTGGCCGTGAATTGCCGGTCGAAGTGCGGTGTCCACGCGCGCGGATCCTCGGCCTTGAAGCGGATGTCATGCTCAATCTCGCTCCACGCATGGGCGAAGATGGTACGGATCTGGCACTCGAAGAAGTAGCTGCCGTTGGGCACTGCGTCCGGATTGAAGACCTGCTGGTACTCCTTGACGGCCTCGTTCTGGATGGTCCGCAGGATCAGGTGTCGGCTGGAGTATCCGTAGGTGCCGGATTCTATGGAGCCGATGTCCTTCTCCCGATCGCCACGGCAGTCGAAGAGTTGCCGCTGGCGCTTGATGATGTTGGCCACCACGGCGTTCTCCGCCGGGAGCTTGGTGATCACCCGGATGCCCACCATGTCATTGAGCGTCCGGAACGGGTCCGGGAACTTGAGCAGTCGCGGGCCGCCGGGCTCCAGGGGCTCTTCGGTCCGCGAGATCTTCTCCTTGAAGGACTCCACGGTCTTGGTGCGGCCGCTGACGAACAGCGGCGTCACCTCGGTGCCCTTGAGCATGTCCCGAAGGGTGAGGAGGACGTCCCGGGTGATGAGCTTCAGGGCAGGGCGGACGCGCTCGTAGATCTCCACATTGTGCTGTACCGACTCACGCTGCGGCGCGTCCAGACTCTCCCAGTTACTCGGCATAATCCCAGCTTACGGCCGGGGTCCGACAGGAACCCGCCGGCGCCGCTACGTTTCGCCTGCCGACGTGGAGCCGCGCACCACCAGGGAACTTTCCAGGACGAGTTCCTCCTGCTCCAACGCCCGCCCTTCCATCAGCCGGCGCAGCTGTTCACCAGCCTTCAGCCCCAGGCTCGCCGCGGGAAGGTGCACGCTGGTCAGGCCCGGACTGCTGGTCGCCGAATACGGCAGGTCATCGAACCCCGCCACGGCCAGCTCCGCGGGAATGCGCACCCCTGCCACGCGGGCTTCCTGCAGCACCCCGTACGCATGGGTGTCCGTGGCGCAGACGACGGCGGTTACCCCCGCGCGCTGCCAGTCCGGCCACGCGTCGGCGAAGACAGCCGCGGCAGCACCCACATCGATGGTGGTGGCGGGCATATGGTCCGGATCCACGGTCATGCCCAGTGATGCGGCTTCGGCCAGGAAGGCCTCCCGGCGGATGGTGAACGTGGCGGTTCCGGTAACGCTGTCGAGGTAGGCCACGCGCCGGTGGCCCGCCCCGGCAAGGTGCGCAGCCAGCTCCCGCGCACCCTGGGCGACGTCAAGGTTCACGGCCGGCGCAAGTGACTCCAGGCCGGGAGCGTCCAGCAGGACCAGGGGGCCGGCCACGGAAAGGTCCGCCAGGAACCCGGCATTCGGGGCATCAACCAAAAGCCCTGCCGGCCGCAGCGACATCAGCTTCCGGACGTCCGCAGCCTTGGGAAATTCACCTGAGTCCGTGACCGAGAGGAGCAGCTGGTAATTGGGCCCCAGCGATTCCCGGACCCCGCTGATCACCTTGGCGAAGAATGGGTTGGAGATATCCGGTGCCACCAGGATCACGATCGAACTGACGCCCTTGGCCAGCGAACTGCCGATGCCATCCACCACGTAGCCAAGCTCGGCAATGGCTTCTTGCACCCGGGAAATGTTGTCCTCGGAGACCCGGCCGGCCGTCTTGCCATTGGCCACCAGCGACACCGTGGCAACCGAAACACCGGCCCGCGCGGCCACCATGGCCGCCGTCACCCTCCGGGGCCGCGCCCGCTGCTGCACCTGTTCCCCGGAATCCATGCCTCGATCTTATCGGCCCCCGGCCGCCGCAAGAGATGGCAAGGCATCAAGCGTTTGACGTGGGCAAACGCCATCGCGACGTTAAGCGCTTGACGTAGACCACAAAACGGTGCCATGATCACTCCCGGAATACTGGACCCCTGCCTCCCCGGCAGGCCCCAATGACGTGGAGAACCATCGTGGAACCAAACCCGCAACAGAGTCAGCACCAGCCCCGGAAGATCATCCTGGACTGCGACCCCGGCCACGACGACGCCGTGGCCCTGCTGCTCGCGCACGGCAACCCGGACATCGAACTGCTGGCCGTCACCACGGTGGTGGGCAACCAGACCCTCGAAAAAGTCACCCGCAACGCCCTGGCCGTAGGCACCATCGCCGGCATCACCGGCGTCCCCTTCGCCGCCGGCTGCCCGCGGCCCCTGGTCCGCAGCATCGAGACCGCCCCGGACATCCACGGCGAGTCCGGCATGGACGGCCCCGCCCTGCCCGAGTCCACCATCGAACTGGACCCGCGCCACGCCGTCGACCTCATCATCGATACCGTCATGGCCCACGAACCCGGAACCGTCACCTTGGTCCCCACCGCCGGCCTGACCAACATCGCCCTGGCCGCCCGCAAGGAACCGCGCATCGTGGAACGGGTCAAAGAAGTGGTCCTTATGGGCGGCGGCTACCACGTGGGCAACTGGAGCGCCGTGGCCGAGTTCAACATCATCATCGACCCCGAGGCAGCCCACATCGTCTTCAACGAGAAGTGGCCCGTGGTGATGGTGGGCCTGGACCTCACCCACCAGGCGCTCGCCACCCCGGACGTCGTGGCGAAAATCGCCGCCATCGGCACCGCCCCGGCGAAGTTCGTCACCGAACTGATGGACTTTTTCGCCCACACCTACAAGGACGCCCAGGGCTTCGACTACCCGCCCGTGCACGACCCCTGTGCCGTGGCCTACGTGATCGATCCCAGCATCGTCAGCACCCGCAAGGTTCCGGTCAACATCGAACTGCAGGGCACCCTCACCCTCGGCATGACCGTGGCCGACTTCCGCGCCCCCGCGCCCGCCGACTGCCACACCAGCGTGGCCGTGGACCTGGACCACGGCCGGTTCTGGGACCTCGTCACCGACGCACTGGTCCGCATCGGCGAGCCCGGCACCGGTGACCACAAGGACAATGGCACCGCGTCCGACGTCGAACCCGGCCGCAGTGCCCACCTCACCGCCGGAGGGGTCAAGTAAATGACTGCCACGACCACCGAAACCACCACCGGCCGCGGCAATACCGCAGCCCTCATGACCGCCCTGCTGGCCGCCTGCGTGGCGTTCCAGCTCAACGCCTCCATGCTCAGCCCCGCCCTGGTGACCATGGGTGAGGAACTCAAGACCGACCAGGCCGTCATCGGCCTCTCCCAGACCTGGTTCTTCACCGCCGCCGCCCTTTTCTCCCTGTTCCTGCCCCGCCTGAGCGACATTGTGGGACGCAAGAAGGTCCTGGTGGGCATGATGGTGCTGATGGCCGCGGGCTCCGTCATCGCCGCGCTCGCCCCTGACGTCACCTGGCTCTTCGTGGGCCGCATCATCCAGGGCGTCAGCGGACCCACCGTCCCGCTCTGCCTGATCATGCTGCGCTCCGCCGTCAGCAACCCGCGCAAATACGGCACGCTCATGGGCCTGATCACCGCCGTCAACGGCGGCGTGGCCGGCGTCGACTCCTTCGTGGGCGGCTACTTCGCCGAGCACTTCGGCTTCCGCAGCATCTTCTGGCTGATGGTGGTCCTGGCCGCCGCCGCCACCGCCCTCGTCCTGGTCCTTGCCAGGGAGAGCAAGCCTGCCGCCGGCACCACCATGGACTGGCGCGGCGTCTTCTTCATCGTCGTGGCCGTGGGCGCCCTGCTTACCGCCCTGAACGAAGGCTCCAAGCTCGTGGCCGGCTTCTCCGCTGCCACGCTGATGCTGAGCATTGCGCTGGTCCTCGTCTCCGCCGTCGCCTTCTTCGCCTTCTGGCGCACCGAACAGCGGGCCGCCCAGCCGATGGTGGAAACCGTGCACCTGCGCCAGCGCGCCACCTGGGCCCCCCTGCTCACCACCACCCTGACCATGACCGGCATCTTCGCCGTCATCAACGGCATTGTCCCGGCCTACGTCCAGGCCGCGGCGCCCGGCTTCAGCATCGGCCCCACCGAAATGTCGCTGATCATCCTCACCCCTTACGCCCTGCTCGGCTGGCTGGTGGGTCCGCTCAGCGGGCGGCTGGCCCCCGTCCTCGGGTACACCAGGGTGCTGCGGATCGGGCTCCTCGGCAGCATCGCCGCACTGGCCGTCATCGCCTTCCTCGGCCTGGGCAGCCTGCCGATGATGATTGCCGGCACCGTCTTGCTGGGCATCATGTACGCCGGTACCGTCAACATCATGCTCAACGGACTCGGTGTTGTCCTCTCGCCCGCCGGCAACCCCGGCTTCCTGCCCGGCATGAACGCCGGCGCCTTCAACCTGGGTGCGGGCCTGAGCTTCCTCATCCTGCCCGCGGTCCTGGTGGCCACGCAGTCGCTCGGCGATGCGAAGGCCTCCTACCTGACCGTGGTGCTTGTCGGGCTGGCCCTCACCGTCGCGGCGTTCGCCGCCTCGCTGCTGATTCCCAAGCCGGTTGAGGCCGAGGTGGCCCCGTGAGTGCCGCGGCGCAGAACACCGGCCGGATCGTCGTCGTCGGCTCCCTGAATGCAGACCTGACCATCTACTGCGAACGCCTGCCGCAGCCCGGCGAGACGGTGCACGGCAACGGATTCGCCGTGAACCCGGGCGGCAAAAGCGCCAACCAGGCCGTGGCCGCGGGCCGGCTGGGCGGACACGTCAGCCTGGTGGGTGCCGTGGGGGATGACGCCAACGGCAACATGCTCCAGGCCTCGGTGGCCGGGGCCGGGGTGGACGTGGGGCACGTGCGGACCTCCAGCGAACCCACCGGCGTCGCGGTGATCGCCGTGGACGCCCACGGCGAGAACAACATCATCATCTCCGCCGGAGCCAACGGCACCCTGTCCCCGGCCGACGTCGCCGGTGCCGCGGACGTCCTGGACGGTGCCGCCGTCGTCAGCCTCTGCCTGGAGGTGGCCATGCCCACCGTGCTGGCCGCAGCCCAGGCAGGGCACGACGCCGGCGCAACGGTTCTGCTGAATCTCTCACCGTACGCGCACATTCCGGCGGAGCTGGCTGAACTGACAGACGTCCTGCTGGTGAACGCCCACGAGGCGGCGCTGTTCCTTGGCCCCGGTGCTTCGGTCCCGGGCGCGGACGCCCACGCGGCGCAATGGGATACGGTCCGGGAGCGGTTTGCCGGGCGGGGGATCCGGCAGGTCCTGGTGACCCTCGGCGCGCACGGGTCCGTGGTGCTGGATTCGGAGGCGCCTCCCGGCGCCCAGGTGACCTTCGTGGCGCCCACGCGCGTGGACGCCGTGGACACCACCGGGGCCGGCGACGCCTTCACGGGAGCGGTTGCCGTCAGGCTGGCCGCAGGAGACGCGCTCGCCGAAGCCGCCGCCTTCGCCTCTGTGGCGGCCGCCCTGGCCACCACCCGGAAAGGCACCCAGGCGGCCTATCCGGAGACGGCGGACGTCGAACGCCGCCTCCGCGCGTCCTGACCCTTCTCCAGCCCGCGGGCTACGCCCGGGCCTTGGTCTGGACGGAGGTCCGTTCGACGGCGGGGCAGTGGATCTTCGCCGCCCCGCCGACGGCAGGGTCGAGGCCCAGGAGCATGCGGACACCAGCCGCGCCCAACTCGTAATGCGGCAGGGCAACCGTGGACAGCGGCGGGCGCAGGTGGGCGGCAATCACTTCTTGGTTGTCGAACCCCACCACCGCCATGTCGTCCGGGATGGCCAGGCCGTGTTCCCGCAGGCCGTCATAGAGGCCCATGGCCATTCGGTCGTTGTAGCAGAACACGGCGGTGACATCCCGTTTGAGCAGCTCCGCCGTGGCCCGGTAGCCGCCTTCCTGGTCCGGATAGGACTCCATCACCAGGGCCGGATCGAACGGGACGCCGGCCTCCTCCAGGGCCTGCCGGTATCCGGCCAGCCGGCCATCCTTGGCCGGCGCCGGAATGGTGGCATTGATGAACGCGATGCGCCGGTGGCCGTTCCGCAGCAGGATCTCCGTGGCAGACCGGCCACCCTGGACCTCGTCCGGGACGACGGCCCGGGCGCCCGGCTCGTTCGAAAAGCAGTTCACCAGCACAAAGTCGGCTTCGCGCAACGGGGCCGGAATATCGGTGGCCCGGTGGAACCAGGTGGAGTAGAGGATGCCCCGGACCTTGTATTCGAGCATCATGCTGATGGCGTCCTGCTCCAGCTCGCCGTTGCCCTCGGTATTGGCGATGAGCAGCGCATACCCGTGCTTCCACGCCTCGTCCTGCGCCCCGTGGATGATCTGGCCGGCAAAGGGCGTGGTGGCCACGCCGTCGGCCACCAGCCCGATGAACTTGGAGGTGCCGCTGACCAGGGTCTTTGCCATCGCGTTGGGCCGGTAGCCCAAGGTGCGGAGGGCCTCCTTCACCCGCCGCCGGGTTTCCTCCGCAATGCGGGCGTCCTTCTTCTTGTTGACCACCAGCGATACCGTGGCGGTGGAAACACCGGCCGCTTCCGCGACCTCGCGGAGGGTCACGGGGTGGGCCCGCTCCGGCGCGTGCGGCGGATCCTGCGGCACGCCGCCGGCCGCGCCCGCACCATTCTCCATTGAACTCATCTGCCCTCCTTCAGGAGTATATCCAGCAGCAGGTGCCGTCATCCCTTGGTCGCTCCGCTCTCGAGCCCCTGGATCATGGCCTTGTTGAGCACCAGGAACACCAGCAGGAGCGGGGTGATGGTGACGCACACGGCCGCAAAGGTTGCCGTCCAGTCCACCTTGCCCATGGCGCCGATGTAGTTCTGCAGGCCCAGGGGGATGGTCTTGAGGTCCGCGGAGAGCACGAACGTGTTGGCGAAAATGAAGTCGTTCCAGATGAAGATGCTGTTCACCAGGACCACGGTGACCACCGTGTTCACTGACAGTGGCAGCGTGATCAGGCCGAAGATCCGGTACGGTCCCGCCCCGTCCAGGGACGCCGCCTCATATGTCTCCTTGGGAATATATTCGTAGAACGAGGAGAACAGATAGACGGACATGGGCAGGGAGAAACCGGCCAGCGGGATGATCATCGACTGGTACGTATCCAGCAGGTTCACCTGCGAGTAGTCGATGAACAGCGGAACCAGCGCGATCTGCACCGGGACGATGATGCCGATGAGGAACAGCCCGCGGACCAGCTTGCTGAGCCGGAACCCGAGCACCTGGATGGCATAGGCGGCCATCATCCCCAGCAGGACGATCAGGACGTTGGCGCCCATGGTTACCACGAAGCTGTTCAGGATGTTCCGGCCCAGGTCGCCGGTTTCGAAGGCCCGGGCGTAGTTCTCCCACGTCAGCGAACTCGGCAACGCGAAGGGGTCGCCGGTGGCGAAGTCGTGTTCGCTGCGAAGGCTGGTCAGGAACAGCCAGGCCAGCGGATACACCTGCACGATCACGATGAGCATGATCAGCACCCGGGAGAGTGTGCGGAACAGGTCCGGCCGGCGCTTGCGGCGCCTCACGGCGGGCTCGGGAGGTACGACGGCGGGCGGCTGGGCGGGCGGGGCTGCCTGGGTGATCATGCGTCTGCCTTTCGCTTCAGCAGGAACAGGATGAGGCCGACGGCGGCGAGGCACTCGATGACGATGAACACCGAGATGGTGCTCGCATAGCCAAAGTCCGTGCTGGTGAACGCGGTCTTGTACATGTACGTGGTGAGCAGTTCGGAGGACTGGCCCGGACCGCCGTTGGTCATCAGGTAGGGGATGTCGAAACCCCGCAGGCCGTAGGTGGTGGCCATGATGGTGGTGGTGATCCACACCGGGCGGATGTACGGGAACCGGATCTTGCTGAACAGGGTCCAGCGGGAGGCGCCGTCCAGGACGGCCGCTTCCTCCAGTTCCTTGGGCACCGCGAGCAGTGCCGCGTAGATGATCAGCATGTACAACCCGGTGAACCGCCAGCCTTCCGGTGCGGACACGGCCGCCAGGACCGTGTTCACATCCGAAAGCCACGGCCGTTCCAGGCTGCCCAGTCCGATCCAGTGGAGCAGCTGGTTCAGCAGCCCCACTGGTTCCAGCGAGTAGATCCGGACGAAGAGGAAGGCAATGGCCACCGTGGAAATCACGGCCGGCAGCAGGTAGAGGGTCTTGATGAGCTCCCGTCCGCGGCGGAGGGAGGTGAGGAGGCTGGCGACCGCCAGGGCCCCGCCGAGCTGAAGCACCAGGCAGATGGCCAGGTAGATCAGCGCGTTCAGGAACGCCCGCCAGAAGATGTCATCGCCGACGAACATCCGGAAGTAGTTCGCCAGGCCGACGAATTCCATCTCGCTGATGCCGTTCCAGGAGAAGAAACTCAGGAACAGGGACTGCAGGATGGGGAAGAGGACCGCAGCGCCATAGAGCAGCAGCGGCGGGAGCAGGAAGACCAGGACCGATGTCCGTGACCTGTTGGGCAGCATGGCGGACCTTTACTTGAAGAACTTGGGGGCATTCTGGGCGATGGTGCTGTCCAGCGTTTCCGTGAACTGCTGGGGAGTGACCTCGCCCTGGACCAGCAGGACCAGTTCCTGCTGGAGCCGGCCGTTGGTGGTGGGGTCCAGCTGGGTGTCCCACGGCATGGCCTGCTTGGACCCGAGGTCCTTTGCCTGGTCCAGGGCCTTTTGGAACAGCGGCGTGGCGTTGGCGGGGACGGTGGTCTGGACGTCGGTGGTGGGCGACAGTGCGCCGGTGGCCGCGTATTGGGCGGGGTACTTCTTCAGGGCGAACTTCAGGAAGTCGCTGACCAGGGGGTCGTAGGTCTTGGCGTTGACGGCCATGCCAATGCCCGACGGCGAGACGAACTCGTTCGCAGCCGTCACCGATCCTGCGGTGGTGGGCAGGGTGAAGAAGTCGACATCGTTGCGGACGGCGGGGTTAAGCTTGTCGGTGGCCAGGCTGGGCAGCTCCCAGGTTCCGATGTTGTACATGGCGGCCTGGCCGGAGGTGAACTGGTTCTGCGCGTCGGAGTAGCCCTGGGCGGAGAAGCCGTCCTGGAAGCACTTGGCCTTGCCCAGTTCGGCCATCCAGTTGACGGTCTTCTGCCCGGCGGCATCGCTGAACTTGGCATCGCCCTTCTTCAGTTTCTGCACAAAGTCGGGGCCGGCTTCGCGGAACGGCTGGTAGGCGACGTACCGCTCCAGCGGCCACTGGTCCTGGCCGTCGATGGCAATGGGGGTGATTCCCTTGCTGCGCAGGGCGGTGCACATGGCGGGGATATCGTCCAGGGACTTGGGTACGGCCACGCCGGCCTTCGCCAGCAGCGCCTTGTTGTACCACATGAACTCCAGCTCGAACTGGAACGGAATCATGTAGAGGGAGCCGTCGTCGAAGCGCTGGTAGTCCAGTGCCCCCGGGCGGTAGTTGCCGTAGATGTCCAGGGATTTCAGCAGCTTCTCGGCGTCGAGCATCTTGCCCTGTTTGGCCAGCTGCTGGGCGAACGGGGTGGCATCGGTGTCGAAAAGTTCGGGAAGCTTGTTGGCCGCGGCCAGGGTCTCAAGCTTCTGGATGTAGGAGGGCCGGTCAGGGGTGGTGATCAGGTTCAGCTTGAAGCCGGGGTGGTCCGCGGCGTATTCGTCGGCCAGCTTCTTCATGATGTTGATGACGGCGCCATCTGCCGGGCGGGAGAGGAGCCAGGAGATTTCATGGGGCTTGATCTCGCCGGTGGGGCTGACGTCGGAGGAATTCGTGGAACTGCCGCCGCCACAGGCGGTCAGTGCCAGGGCGGTGGCGGCTGCGACGGCGGCAGCGCGGAGCAGGTTTTTCATTTGGGGCAATCTCCCTTGATTGAACGGATCGTTGGAACGGGTCGGATGGAACGGAGGATGGGTATTCAGTTGTCGGTGCGCTTGCGGACTTCGAGATCTGTGACAGTGACCGAACCTTCGCCGGCGAACACGCCCAGTGCGCCGGCGGCGAGGTCGTAGATGCGGGCACTCAGGGCCACCTGCCGGTCCACGACGGCGACGCACAGATCGCCGTCCACCACCACTTCCAGCGTGTGGCTTCCGGGTGCGAGGTCGCACGGGCGTTCAAGTTCTATGGCGTAGGGAACGTCGCCCGAGACGTGCCATTGGGCGTCGCCGGTGATGGCTCGTGGCCAGCGGTCGAACACCAGGCGTCCGCGTTTCGGTTCGAGGCGGAGGACGTAGGAGTGGTCCCCGTCCGCAGTCGACCGCAGCAGCAGCCCGCATTCCGTGGTGCCGGGACCGATGTCCAGCACCGCCTTGGCGTAGAACTGCGTGGGCATCGGATTCGCGGAAATGGCGGCAGCGTAGCCGTCCGGGACGTCCAGCCGGAGGGGCAGCCCGCTCCCAAGCCCAAGCGGGACATCGTCCCAGAAGCTGTCCACGAGTTCGTCGGCGAACCCGAACGCCAACGTCCCGTCGGCGTTTTGGCGGGCCTCCAGCACGGCCATGGTTCCCGCCCATTGCCAGGCGCCGTCGTCGGAATTTCCTTCCTTGCTGGCGATCCAGCCGAAGAAGAACCGCCGGCCGTCCCGCTCCGCCGTTTTTGCAGCGTAGAAGGCGCGCCCGTCGATGCTGTCCCGGGCCGGAACTGTCCACGGGCCGTCGGGGCTCGTGGCCATCCGGTACCGGGTGGTGAAGGTTTCGGAGAACTCCGAGTAGACCATGTACCACCAGCCGCCCCACTGGAACACGTCGGGGCACTCATGGGTGATGTACCGGCGGGGATCCCAGAAGGGTTCGGCATGGGACCAGGTCTGCAGGTCGGTGGAGACGCACTGCGCGATCACGCCCCGGCGGCGGTCCGGTCCGGTGGAGTGCCTGGCGGCGAGGAGCATCCGCCACACGCCGGCTGCCTCATCGCGGAAGACGAAAGGGTCCCGCCAGTCTGCGGAATCGTACCCGTCCGGCGCGCCGAAGGTGAGTTCGGGGTGCTTGGTCCAGGTGGCCATCCCGTCGGTGCTGGTGGCCTGCATGACCAGTTGCAGGGGCAGGCCGCCGGGGCCCAGGTTGGCCGGGTTCTGGCCGGTGTAGAAGAGGTGGTGGACGCCGGACTCGTCGGCGACGATGCTGCCGGTATAACAGTTGAAGTCGAGGTCGTCTGCGGTGCCGTGGGGGAGGGCCACGCCATGGTCCTGGAACTGCGTGAGGTCTTTGGTGGTCACCAGGTTCCACGCCGTACCGGGCTTCGGATCGGCGCGCACTTCATGAAGATAGAAGAGCCAGAACTCGCCATCCTTCTGGAAGGGGATAAGGTCTCCAACCCACGCATCGGTGGGCTGGAAGAAGACTGGGTAGCTCATCAGCGGTGATGTCCGTTCTGCTAAAGCGTTTGATCACCTAGAAGCTAGCGTGAAAGCAGGCACTGATCAAGCGTTTTAGCAAAATTACTTTCCGAGGGGCCCAAGGCTCCATTTATGACGTGGGCCACTTTGCTGAAACGCTTGACCAATCCAGCCGGGGCTGGGTATCTTGTCCTGCTAAAGCGCTTAATCACTCCGGTGACCGTGCGGACCAACGAGGGTTCCCCACTGAGCGCCCGGCGGCGGAGCCGCCGCCCCCGCGAGAGGAAGTCAATGATGACCCATGCCATGTCCCGCCGCCACATCCTGCAAGGCACCGGAGCAGGAGCGTTCGCCCTCCTGGCGGCCGGAGCCATCTCCGCCCCACCCGCGCACGCCCTGGATTCCCTGCGCGCGGTCTTCCACATGACCCCGCCATCGGGATGGCTGTGCGACCCCCAGCGGCCGGTGTTCATCAACGGGGCCCACCACCTGTACTACCTGCATTCCACGCAAAACAACGGGCAGGGCGGGTGGGACCATGCCAGCACCACCGACGCCGTGGCCTTCACCCATCATGGCGTGGCGCTGCCGCTGCGGCCCGATTTTCCCGTGTGGTCCGGATCCGCAGTGGTGGACACCGCCAACACCGCGGGCTTCGGCGCAGGAGCGATCGTCGTGCTCGCCACGCAGCCCACGGACGGCATCAGGAAATACCAGGAGCAGTACCTCTACTGGTCCACCGACGGCGGTTACACGTTCACGGCCCTCGCGGACCCGGTGATCGTCAACACGGACGGCCGGGCGGCCACCACACAGGCAGAGATCGACAACGCGGAATGGTTCCGGGACCCGAAGATCCACTGGGACGCTGCCCGCAACGAATGGGTGTGCGTGATTGGCCGCGCCCGGTATGCCGCCTTCTACACATCCGTGAACCTGCGGGACTGGCAGCTGAAACGCAACTTCGACTACCCCAACCATGCGCTGGGCGGCATCGAGTGTCCGGACCTGTTCCAGATGAAGGCCGACGACGGCACCTGGCATTGGGTGCTGGGCGCCAGCATGGACGCCTACAGCATCGGGCTGCCCATGACGTACGCCTACTGGACCGGAACCTGGGACGGAAACCAGTTCCTTGCCGACGACGTGGACAATCCGCAATGGCTGGACTGGGGCTGGGACTGGTATGCGGCGGTGACCTGGCCGGTGCCGGATGCGCCGGAGACGCGCCGGTACGCCGTCGCCTGGATGAACAACTGGAAATACGCGGCCCGGGATGTTCCCACAGACGCCACCGACGGGTACAACGGCCAAAACTCGATCGTCCGCGAAATTCGCCTGGTGCGCCAGGGCGGAGGCTGGTACAGCCTGTTGGGCAGCCCGGTTCCCGCGCTGGCAGGCTACGCCACCTCCACCACGGTGCTCCCGGACCGGACGGTGGACGGCAGCGTCGTCCTGCCCTGGAATGGCAGGGCCTATGAGCTGGAGCTGGACATCTCCTGGAGCGCCGCGGCAAATGTGGGCGTGTCCGTCGGCCGCTCCGCGGACGGTGCCCGCCACACAAATATCGGCAAATACGGTGCTGAGCTCTACGTCGACCGCGCACCCTCGGACCTTGCCGGCTACTCACTGGTGCCGTATACCCGTGCCGCGGCCCCCATTGACGCCGCCGCCAGGTCCGTGCACCTGCGCATCTTCGTGGACACCCAGAGCGTGGAGGTGTTCGTGAACGCCGGGCACACGGTGTTGTCGCAGCAGGTGCAGTTCACCGACGGCGATACCGGCATCTCGTTCTACAGCGACGGGGGACCGGCCGTCTTTTCCGGAATTACCATCCGTGCCTTCTGAACGGTCTAGCCGAGCGCTTCCAGGGTGGTGCCGGTGTAGTCCGCGAGCTGCGCCAGCAAGGTGTCCTGGAAGCGGGGATCGCCGGCCGCCGGATGCGGGGTTTGCCGCTTCTGGTGGAACCAGTAGCCGCCGCTGGACACGGCCTCCGGATCATCGCTGGTGGCAAGCCACTCCTGGGTGCGGTGGCCCAGTTCCAGACTGTCCGGCGCGGACCTGCCACCCATCCGGGTGGGCACCCAGCCGGGGTCGACGGCGTTACTGGCGACGTGTGGCACCAGCCGGGCCAGCGCCAAGGTCAGCGCTGTGACCTGGAGCTTGGTGGTGGAGTAGGAGGCCGTCGTCGTCCGCCCTTCCCAGTCCAGGCCGGCCAGTCCGGCGTCCCCGCCCCGGTGCATGCCGCTGCTCAGGTAGACCAGGCGGCGCGGACCGGGCATGAGGGCCGTCAACAGGTAAGGGGCAACCACGTTGACGGGCAGCAGCGCCGGGCCGCTGAGTACGCCGGCGTTGTGGATGACGGCGTCGATGCCGCCGATTCCGTTGGCGTCCGCCGCCAGTTGCCTGACGTCCGTTAGGACGGCCAGGTCACCGACGACGCTCTGCGCCCCGCGGTCCAGCAGGTGCTGTACTGCGGGGAGCCGCCGGGAGGACCGCGCATGCACGATCACCTCGTGGCCGTCCCGGAGCAGCGCCTCCGCCGTCGCCAGGCCCAGCCCCTCAGTGGAGCCGGTGATGAAGATGCGTGCCACTGTCAGCCTTTCCTTCGATGATGGGTGATGGTCCGGAAGAGGAGTCACGCCAGGGCCGTCACATCCGAGAACATCCGGTCAACGGCGCGGGGGGCAAAGATTTCGCGCATCACCAGTGTGGTGAGTCCGTGGCATGCCGCCAGATCTTCCGGATGGCCTGCTTCCACCACCATGCCTTCGGCGATCCGGTCAACGACGTCGGCGAGGACCCGGTGCGCCACCCGCTCCACGAACGTCGCCAGCGAACCCAGTTGCCCGCCGAGTACCAGCCGGTCCGGGTTCAGCGTGGTGACGGTGGCGGCAAGCGCCTGCCCCAGGACGTCCGCAGCCGAGTCGAGGGCGTTCAGCACCTCGGCGTTCCCGGCCATCGCAGCATCGCTGACCTGGCCCGTCGTCGAAAAGGCCAGGTGACCGAGCTGGTCCTGGATGGCGCGGCCGGAACTGTAGGCTGCGAGGCAGCCGCGGCGCCCGCACCGGCACAGCGGTCCGTCCGGTGTCATCCGGATGTGGCCGATGTCGCCGGCCGACCCGTGGGCGCCGCGGAGGATTGATCCCTCCACCACGATGCCGCAGCCGATGCCCGTCCCGACCTTCACGTAGACAACCGTTTCGGTGTCGCTGTTCCGTTCGCCCAGGGCGGCGGCGCGCGCGTCATTTTCGATGACAAGGGGCAGATCCCATGCCGCTTTCACGGCCGACACCACCGAGTCCGGGGCCCAGCCCGGGATGGTGGTTGGGTGTTTCACGAATCCGGTGACTGCCTCCACCGGCGCGGGGAGGCTGACACCGATGCCCAGGAGGGTCTCATCCGCGCCTTGCGCCAGCAGCGCACGTCCGTCCTGGATCAAGGGATCCAGGACGGACGCGGCGGGCTCACTGATGTCGAGCCCCCTGGTCACGGAGCGCAGTTGCCTGCCCGTGGTGTCGGCAATGCTCACGGTGCCGTGGGTCTGGCCGAGCGTGATGGCCAGGACCACCCGGCCCCGGTCTTCGAAGCGGATCTTCCGCGAAGGGCGCCCGCCGGTTGAATCCAGCGGTTCTGCTTCATAGATGTAGCCCCGGCGGGTGAGGGTATCCAGCCGTTCATACAACGTGGCCCGTGACATCCCGGTGGTGGAAAGGAGCTGCTGGCGGGACAATCCGTCCGCGGCGCGGATCAGCTCCAGCAGGTGTCCGTGCGACGTCGCTCCACCCAAGCTGGCAGGCACTCTCTC
Organism: Pseudarthrobacter sp. efr-133-R2A-89; assembly: GCF_030209315.1. Lineage (NCBI taxonomy): Bacteria > Bacillati > Actinomycetota > Actinomycetes > Micrococcales > Micrococcaceae > Pseudarthrobacter > Pseudarthrobacter sp. efr-133-R2A-89. The sequence continues at coordinate 423,179 of NZ_JARVSE010000002.1, forward strand.
AACGGTCACGCGGCCCCCTTCTCCCGGTCCACAAGCCTACTTGCCCGAGGCGTCCTCCCGCGCGGTTCCCATCCACTCCAACGCTGCTGCCGCCGTCCATGCCTGGGCGAGGCTCCCCAGCGGTTCGCCGGTGAAGGGCTCGTAGTACTCGCCGAACTGCAGGTCGGAGAGTTGCTGAAGTGATGCGGACCGGAGCTCCTCGAAGAGCCCCGTAGCACCGTCACGTGCGCTGGCCCAGCCCAGCAGCAGGTTCAGGAAGGGCCACACCGGTCCACGCCAATAGGTCCGCGGCCGGAACGCATCGCTGGCCGGCGAGGTCGAAGGGGGCAGCGGAAACCGGAGCTCCGGGAAACCCATCCAGCGCGGTCCGCGCAGGAGGTCCCGCTGGGCCGCGAGGAGGGCAGGATCGCCGCCGGCGACGAGGGGGGCGAAGCCGGAAACCGTCTCAGTGCCGATCCATTCCTTGGCGAGCACGTCATAGTCCCTGGCCAGCCCGGTTTCCGGGTCCACCGTGGACGCCACCCCCGCACGGAACCGCGCTGCCATTCCCTGCAGCTCCAGGGCGTCCTGTTCACGTCCGAGTTCCATGGCCAGTCCGGCGAGGACCTCGCTGGACGCCGCCATGATGGCGGAGAAGAAAACGTCCCGGACCCGGAAATCGACCACGTCCTGCACTGCGGCGTCATCGAATTTAACCTCTGCCATCTGCTGCACCAGCCAGAGGTACTTGGTGTACTCGGCGTCGTCGGGCCGTTCGCTGGCGTCCGCGACGTGCAGGACGTCCCGGCGGGTATAGGCCGGAACGGCCCCCGGCGCGATCCTTGAGTAGGGGCCGTCCCAGCGGGGTGAATTATCGAAGCCCGATTCCCAGCCGTGGTGGATTTCGACCAGGCCCACACCGTCCGGGTCGCGGACCGTGGCCAGCCACCGGTGCCACGCCAGCCAACCGTCAAAGGACTCGGCCAGGAACTCCTCGGCCGCTTCCTGGTCGGCGCCGCCGTTTTCCCGCCCGCGGTCAACGATGTGGCGCAGGGCGATGGCGTGCACGGGCGGTTGGCAGATGCCGCTGCTGCGGATTCCTGCGGGCAGTGCTGCAGCGTCTGCTGTTCCCCACCGGTCGAAGCCCGGGAAGTAGCCGGTGTCATTGTCGCTGAAGACGATGTGCGGAATCATCCCCGTGGACCACTGCGCGCCCAGCAGGCTGCGCAGTTCCGTGACGGCGCGGGGGACGTTGGTGCGGGCAAGCCCGATGGCAACGAATGCCGCGTCCCAGCTCCACATATGGGGGTACAGGTTGGGGGCCGCGCTGGTCATGGTGCCCAGGTCGTTGATCTTCAGGACGTCGATGGCGGCTGAGCGCAGTTCTTCGCTGGACAGGGAGCGGGTCGGGTTCATTTGGCCTCCAGTGCCATTGATGTTTCGCGGTCGTAGACGCGCATGGTGTTCGGGGCAAAGCCCAGCCAGATGGTGTGCCGGGGAGCCGTCTTGAAAGTGGGCGGTGCCTGGACCTTGAGGCTGTGGCCGTCCACGTCCACCGTGAGAAGGACGGTGGATCCCATCGGTTCGACGACGAGGACCGTGGCCGCCACGTCGCCTGAAGAGCGCTGGTTGCTGACTGTCACGTTCTCCGCCCGGACACCCAGGAGAACGTCCTTGCCCGCAAAGGAGCGCAGGATGGACGGCGCCATGAGCTGCTGTTCACCCAGGACCAGCGTGCCGCCGTCGTGGCTGACCGCGGCATCCAGGAAGTTCATGGGCGGGGACCCGATGAAGCCGCCCACGAACTGGTCGGCAGGCGCGTCGTAGACGTCCAGCGGATCTCCCAGCTGGACGATGCGGCCCTTGCGCATGACGGCCACCTGGTCGCCGAGGGACAACGCCTCGCTTTGGTCGTGGGTGACGTAGACCGTGGTGGTGCCGAGGTCCTGGACGATCTTCTTCAGCTCGGACCGGAAGGTCAGGCGCAGCAGGGCGTCGAGGTTGGACAGCGGTTCATCCATCAGCAGCACATCGGCATCCATCACGATGGCCCGTGCCACGGCCACCCGCTGCCGTTGTCCGCCGGAGAGGTTGGCCGGAAGCCGGTCCAGGTATGGACCCAGCTGGAGAAGGTCGGCGGCCCACTGGACCTTCCGCTCAATCTCGTCGGCCGGCACCTTCGCCATCCGCAGCCCGAAGCCGATGTTGTAGCGGACCTTGCGGTGCGGAAACACGGCGTAGGACTGGAACACCATGGAGAGGTTGCGCTTGTTTGGCGGCAGGTAGGTGACGTCACGGCCGCCGATGGAGATCGAGCCGGAGTCCGGAAGTTCGAGTCCGGCGATCATCCGCAGCAAGGTGGTCTTTCCGCAGCCGGACGGTCCGAGCAGGACGGTGAACTCGCCGTCGCGGATGGAGAGGGACACGTCGTCCGTGGCGCGCTCGGATCCGCCTGGATACGTCTTCACAAGGTTGGAAATCTGGATATCAGCCACAATCGGCTCCTTTGGGGAAGTGGGGGCAGGCCGGCGCGGCCTAACGGATGGTTGAGCCCCACATGTTGGTGAGGTAGCGGCGCATCAGCGCGATGAAGATGATGGACGGAATGACCAGGGCAAAACCGCCCGCAAACCGGTACGCCAGCGGGGAGTCGGACAGCGAGCTGAGGACCTGGGCGGGGAGGGTGCGGTGGTCAAGGGTGAGGATCGATGCACCCAGCACTTCGTTCCAGGACATGACGAAGGTAAAGATCGACGCCGCGGCGAGGCCCGGCAGTGCCATGGGCAGCACCACCCTGCCGAACGCGCCGAGCGGTGAGCAGCCAAAAAGGCGTGCCGCTTCCTCGACATCGATGGGAACGCTGAGGAAAACGCTGGCGGAGATCAGGATTGTGGTGGGCAGCGCCAGCGCGGTGTGCAGGAGGATCACTGCATAGGTCGTGTCGTAGATGTCCACCGTGAGGAAGAGCCTGGCGAGCGGGACGGACAGCACCACGATCGGCAGGGCACGGGTGAACAGCAGGAAGAGTTGGTAGGGGTCCTTGCCCCGGAAGCTGAAGCGGGCCAGCGCGTATCCCGCGGGTACGCCGATCAGCGCCGCCAGGATCAGCGTTCCGGCCCCGACGATCAGCGAGTTCCCCAGTGCCCCGAAAATGCCCGTCGCCCCCAGGAAGCCGTTGAGCGTTTCCACGGAGAGGTTGGTGGGAAGGAGCGAGAGCGGAAAGTCGTTGAGCGACGCCCTGGTGGAAAGCGCTGCGAGGGAGATCAGGTAGATGGGAATCAGCATGAACAGCGAGACGGCGATGCATGCCGCCTGCAGCAGGAACCGGTTCCGCTTCTGCCGGGCGATGGGTGTGGTGTCCACTGTGGGGCTCATCGGAGTCCTCCCTGGTTCTTGTCGCGGAGCGCCCGCAGGTAAAAGATCGACGTGGCCATCGAGACGACGAGGATGACCAGGGCCAGTGCGGCAGCCACGTTGGGGTTCTGCAGCCCGGTGTACCAGCGGTACGTTTCGCCCACCACCAGGGGGAAGTTCTGGCCGGTTAGCGCCTGCGCCACGGCGAACGTCTGGAAAGCGAGGATGGTCCGGAGGATCAAGGCCACCTGGAGGCTGGGTTTCAGCAGCGGCAGGGTCACGTGCCGCAGGCGCTGCCAGAACGTGGCACCAAATACCTGCGCGGCCTCGTCGTAGTCCTTGGGGATGCCTTGGAGCCCGGCGACGACGATGATCAGCACCAGGGAGGTTGCCCGCCAGAGTTCGGCGATGAGGACGCAGATGAACATGCTGGTCTGGTTGTCGTAGGCGAGCCACGAAGTGCCCTGCAGGCCCATCCATGAGAGCACCGAGTTCAGGTATCCGCGGTCGTTGAAGATCGCAAGCCAAACCAAACCGGCCGCCAGGTCGCTGAGGGCCAGGGGAATGGCCCAGATGAAGAAGTGGACCTTGTGCAGCCGCGGATTGCTCCGCAGCATCAGGGCCATGGCGATCGCAAGCGCGAACTGCAGGGGGATCATCACAACGATCAGGAGCAGCGTGTTGCGGACTGCCGGCCAAAAGTACGGGTCCTGCACCATGCGGCTGACAAACTCGAGGGTGAAGCCCTGGTCATCCTTGAAGGCCTGCAGGACGCCCTGGATAACGGGCCAGCCCAGGAGCAGGGCCATGAAGATGACGGACGGGGCAATCAGCAGGACCGCGGGCGGTATCCTGCGCCGCCGCGGTGGAGCAACTGTTGCGGCTGCTGTGGGGGGTGCCTCTACGGCCATTACGCTACCTCGCATTTCATCGAGATCGGATCGGGCGCCCAGCAAGGAACATTCAGGCCCTTCAGGATGGTGTTCAGCTGGGTTGCCTGCGTATCGAGGACCTGCTGGATGGGCCGGGTTTCCAGGCAAATCTGCTGGAAGCAGTTCTTGAAGATCTGTGAAACTTCCCCTTCCTTGGCGCCCAGCCCTACCGGCGGAAGTGCCAGCAACGCCCCGGCGGATCGCTGTTGCCGGCGTACCGCTGCGGCCTCCAGCGCGATGGCACCGGTCAGGTCCGAGGGAAGTTCGGTCTGGACCACAGGGAAGAACGCGTTGCTGCGCAGGGTCTCGATCTGGGAGGCCGGCTCGGTCAGGGCCCGGATGGCCTTCTCGGCAAGATCGCGGTCCTTGCCGTTCCTGGGCAATGCCATACCCGCGATGATCAGCATGTATCCGCGCCCTTTCGGCCCACGGGGCGCCGGGACCATGAGCCAGTCGTCGGGTTTGTCTGCCGGCGCGTTGACCAGGCGTGCAACGTGGTCCCAGGCGACCAGGATTTCGCCGCGGGCCAGGGGTTCCTGCATGTAGTCGTAGTTGGTGGAGGCCGGGGCCATGGCGGACCACAGTTCCTGCATATAGGACCACGCGGCCACCGCATCCTGGTTGCGGAACGTGGTGATTTGGCCGCCGGTAAAGCTGGGCAGCAGGAACCCCTGGTAGAAGCGGTGGTGCAGGCCTTTGGGGCCGGCGGGCATCCCGAATACCGGCCTGCCGGCACCCTGTTTGGCGGCTTTGGCCCAGGCCAGGTAGCCCTCGTAGGTCAGGTCGTTGACGTCCACGCCCGCGGGCAGCCACTCCAGGGCCTTCTTGTTCACGGCCACCACGTAGGTGGCTTGCATCCAGGGGACATAGCGCGAGGTGGCGCCGCCCACCTTGGTGAGGTCAAGCATTTCCTTGGTGAACCCGCGCCCGGCCAGGTCCCGGAGGAGGGCGTCGACATCCTCAAGGGAGTCGGCGAGCGGGGCCAGTTCACCGTGCAGGCCGCCCAGAAGGGAGGTTTTCACGTTCCCGGCGGCCGCCTGGGTGCTCACCGTTGAGGAGAAAACGCCGGGGTCCACGGAGTTGTAGGCCATGGGCACCTTGGCGAACTTCTTGAGGACCGCTTCGTACCGTTGCTTTTCTTCCACCGGGGTGAACTGGGTGGACAGGAACCCTACGGTTCCCTGGCCTGCGGCCGCGCCGCTGGTGTCGAACCCCGCGCAGGATGCCAGGAACGGCGCTGACATGGCCGTTCCCAATCCGGCCAGGAGGAGGCTTCTGCGGGAAACGGCACTGCGCCGGGGGTGGAATGTGGTGTCTGTCATTGACTGCTCCCATCGGATGTGCGCCACTGCACAAACTTTCGTTTAAGCATTAGACATAAGTGGCGCAGTGTCAACCCTCCGTGGGGAGCGTGCGGCCCCGGAGTTAACGGAAAGAGCCCGGTGCCGCCGTGCGGCACCGGGCTCTGGATCGCGCGGATTAGTGGTGGATGCCGCCGTCGTGCGTCCCGACCGCGGCGGTTCCGTCCACCGGCCCGGCTGCGGGGTCTGCCCCCGTTGCCGCGAACAAGCGGGCCTTTTGCGTTGCGGGGCCGAAGATGGCCAGGGCGACGGCGCCGAAGAGCCAGGTGCCGGCGATGAAGAAGAAGACGCTCTGGTAGCCGCTGCCGTTATAGAGGGCGGCGATGATCAGCGGACCGGCGGCATTTGAAAGCCGGCCCAGTCCGTAGGATACGCCGGTGCCCATGGAGCGTCCGTTGGTGTCGAACAGTTCGGGCGAGTAGGCGTAGGCAAGAGCCGTGTAGCCGCGCTCGAACAAGTTGACCAGGAAACCGAACAGGACGATCAGCACCGGGTTGAACGTGAGGCCGTAGAGGAGGCCGCACACGGCGATGACGGTGCCAAAGACCACCAGGCACCACTTCCGCTCGAAGCGGTCCGTGACCAGGGATGCGAGGTATGAGCCGAGGGGCGCGCCGACCGTGGTCAGCGCCACGTAGAAGATGGAGTTTTCAACGCTGAAGCCTTCCTTGGCCAGCAGCGTCGGTGCCCAGCTGGAGTAGCCGAAGAAGCCGATGGTCTGGGTGACCCAGAGGACGGTGAGCAGGAGGGTGGGTGCCAGGTATTTCTTCTGCAGCAGCAGCGTCAGGGGTGCCTTGGTGGCGGCTGGAGTCTCGACCGGGGCGGCGGGCGCGGGGAGTGCTCCCTTTTCTGCGCTGACGGTAGCCTCGATTTCCTTGAGGATGGCGTCCGCCTTGGCGTAGTCGCCTTTGTTTTCATACCAGCGCGGGGATTCCTTGAGCCGCCGCGTGAACAGGATGAAGAGGATGCCCAGTGCGCCCCACACGTAGACCAGCCGCCAGGTCCAGTCCGCCAGGGGAACCACCAGGCTGGCGATGAGGTTGGTGGCCGGTGTCCCGCAGATGCCGATGACGATCGCGTACGCCTGGTATTTGCCGCGCTTGGCCGCGGGGAACAGTTCGTTGACGTAGATGACCGCCACCACGGTCATGGCGGAGAGCCCGGCCGAGGTGAGGATCCGGAAGAGGCCCAGCGACACGATGTCCCAGGAGAACGCGGCTACCAGCGAGAAGGTCGCGTACCAGAGGGTGGTGATGACCAGGGCGTTCTTGCGGCCCCAGCGGTCTGCCATCCAGCTGGCGATGAGTGAGCCGAAGAACATGCCAACGAAGGATGCGGACGTCACGTACGCCACCTCGTTGACGCTGACACCCCACAGCTTGATCAGCTTGGGCACGGTGGTGGCGAAGCTGTTGATGTCGGCGAACTCGAAGAAGTAGGCGAACGAGACGGCCACCAGGGCGATCTTGTGGAATTTGGAAATTGGCAACCGGTCGAGGCGGTTGGCGGCGTTGGAATGCATCATTGAAATCCTTGGGGCAAGAGGTCGGAGGATCCGGGGGAGGGCTAGGCGTTTTCGCCGGGCCAGTAGAGGTTCATGGGGTTGCTGACAAGCAGTTTGTGCTGAAGCTCCGGGGTGGTGGCCACGTGCGGAATGTAGTCCACCAGCAGGCCGTCGTCCGGCATGTGGTGGGTGAGGTTCGGGTGTGGCCAGTCGGTTCCCCACAGGACACGGTCCGGGAATTCCTCGACGACGGTGCGGCCAAACGCCACCACGTCCCGGTACGGGGCGGGCTCTCCGTCCAGCGCGGGCGGGCCGGAGATGCTGAGCCGTTCCGGGCAGCTGACCTTGACCCAGACGTCATTGTTTTCCACAAAGCGCAGGAACCGGCCGAACTCCGGTCCGGTCGATGGTTTGGCCACGTCGGGGCGCCCCATGTGGTCCACCACCAGCGGAGTGGGCAGCGACCCGAAGAACCCTTCGAGCCCTTCGAGGTCCTGGCCTTCGAAATAGATGACTACGTGCCACCCCAGCGGGGCGATCCTGCGGGCGATTGCGGCCAGTTCCTCTTGCGGTGCCGCGTTGACCAGCCGCTTCAGGAAGTTGAACCGGACACCACGCACGCCTGCGGCGTCCAGCCGTTCCAGCTCGGCGTCGCTGATGTCCGGGCGGACGGTGGCCACTCCGCGGGCCCGGTCCCCGGAGGCTTCGACGGCGTCCGCCATGGCGCTGTTGTCGGCGCCGTGGCAGGTGGCCTGCACGATCACGTTGCGGCTGACGCCCAGGTGGTCCCGCAGGGCGAACAGTTGGTCCTTGCCGGCGTCGCAGGGCGTGTACTTCCGCTCCGGCGCGAACGGAAACTCGTTCCCGGGCCCGAAGACGTGGCAGTGCGCGTCCACTGTGCCCGCCGGAAGCGTGAAGCGTGGCGTGGAGGGGTTGCTGTACCAGTCGAGCCAGCCGGGTGACTTGGTGAAGGTGCTGTCCATGGGGTTCCTTTGGCCGGCAGGTGAATGGGCGGCAGTCCCGCGTGCGTCAGTGGACATAGCGCAGGCCTGCCGCTTCGAGGGGTCCGCGCATGTTGTAAATGTCGAGTCCGAGTTCTCCGTTGGCAAAACGGAGGCGTTTCGCCTCTTCGTTGTCTTCGCGCTTCCGCGCAGCCTCCGCGACGTCCGCGGCGCGCGCGGCGGGGACGACGACGACGCCGTCGACGTCCGCGACCACTACGTCGCCCGGGTTGACCAGGGCGTTGGCACAGATAACGGGGATGTTGACGGATCCGAGGGTGGCTTTGACGGTGCCTTTGGAGTTGATGGCGCGGCTGAAGACCGGGAAGTCCATCTCCTCCAGCGCGGCGACGTCGCGGCAGCCGCCGTCGATGATCAATCCGCGTGCGCCGCGGGCTTTGAGTGAGGTGGCGAGCAGGTCGCCGAAGAAGCCGTCTTCGCTTTCGGTGGTGCACGCGGCCACCACGACGTCCCCGGGCTGGACCTGTTCGGCGGCGACGTGCATCATCCAGTTGTCTCCGGGCTGGAGCAGCACGGTGACGGCGGTGCCGCACATGGCGGCGCCGGGGTAGACGGGGCGGAGGTAGGGGCGCATGAGGCCCAGCCGGCCCATGGCTTCGTGGATGGTGCTGACGCCGAAGGCGGAGAGGGCTTTGACGTCTTGTTCCGCTGCGCGGGTGATGGTGGTGTGGACCACGCCGAGTTCCTGCATGTTCGGGCTCCTGGGATGGCTAGCGGCCCTGCTGCTTGAGCAGGGCGTTGAGGCGGGGGTAGACGGTGCGGGCGTTCTGTTCGTGGACGGCGGCCAGGTCGGCTTCGTTCAGCCCGGCGGCGTCGAGGTAGCGGGCAGTGTCGTCGAAATTGTGGCCGGTGCAGGGGTCGATGTCCCGGACGGCGCCGATCATTTCGGAGGCGAACAGGATGTTCCTGGTGGGGATGACGTCCAGGAGCAGATCGACCCCGGGCTGGTGGTAGACGCAGGTATCGAAGAAGACGTTGCGCAGCAGGTGTTCTTCGAGGGCCGGTTTGCCCAGTGCCATGGCCAGGCCCCGGAAGCGTCCCCAGTGGTACGGGACGGCACCGCCGCCGTGCGGGATGACGAGTCTTAGGGTGGGGAAGTCGGTGAACAGGTCGCCCTGGATGAGTTGCATGACGGCGGTGGTATCAGCGTTGAGGTAGTGCGCGCCCGTGGTGTGGAAGGCTGGATTGACGCTCGTGCTGACATGGACCATGGCGGGGATGTCGAATTCGACCATTTTTTCGTAGATCGGGTACCAGTACCGGTCCGTCAGCGGCGGAGCGGTCCAGTGCCCGCCGGAAGGGTCGGGGTTCAGGTTCAAAGCCACGGCTCCGTATTCCTCAACGCAGCGTGTGAGTTCCGGGATGGATGTGGCCGGATCCACGCCGGGGGACTGGGGAAGCATCGCGGCCGGGACGAACCGGTCCGGGTAGAGCCGGCTGACCCGGTAGCAGAGCTCATTGCAGATCGCCGCCCACTCGGCCGAGGTCTCGAAGGAACCGATGTGGTGTGCCATGAAGGAAGCCCGGGGCGAGAAGACGGTGAGGTCGATCCCGCGTTCGTCCATGAGCCGCAGCTGGTTCGCTTCGATGCTCTCCCGGAGTTCGTCGTCGGAAATTCTCAAATCTGCCGGGGACGGCGCCAAGGCGGGATCCTGCAGTGCGGCGACCTGCCGGTCCCGCCACTGCCCCAGGGCGGCCGGCGCCGTGGTGTAGTGGCCGTGGATGTCGATAATCACAGTGTGTGCTCCTGGAATGAGGGATGGGCGGGGACCATGACGGCGCCCGCCATGAGAAGCCGGGCCGTGCGGATCAGCGCGGATTTGACCACTTTGGTGGGGTCGTGGGCGTCCAGGCCGAGCTCGACGGTGAATTCACCGCTGGGGTGTTCAACTGCGACCGTGGGCGCGGTTCCGTCTGGCAGTACGGCGACGTCGTGCGCCACAGTCCCTTTGAGGATTGCGGCGGTGGCGGCCGTGACCGCGGCGAGCACGCCGATGGATTCATGGCAGATGTGCGGGATGAAGCTGCGGGTATTGACCGCACCGCCGGAGGCCGGCGCTGAGACCAGGGTCATTTTGGGGTAGTTCTTGCCCGTCACGTCGCCGAGGCCCATGAGTTTTCCGCATGCCAGCCGCAGGTCCTCAAGGCGGCCCTTGAGTTCGGTGTCCTTGTTAAGGTCGACGACGGACTCCCGCCCCGTGCGGCCCAGGTCACCGGCGTTGATGATCACCAGCGGTTGGCCATTGTCGATGCAGGTCACCTCCACCGCCCCCACCCCGGCGATATCCACGGTGTCGCGGAGGTTGCCGGTGGGCAGCAGTGAGTCGCAGACCGAGCCCGCCGTGTCCAGGAAGTTGATGGTCACTGGCGCGGCCGTGCCGGGAACACCGTCGATCCGGGTGTCTCCGGCGTATTCGACGTACCGTCCTGCCGGCCCCATGGGCGTCCGGACCGTAATCTCGGCGACCATGCCGGTGTTCACGGTGAGGACCCGCGCCGTGGTGGTGTCGCCGTCGGGAGTCAGAAGGCCTGACTCAATCGCGAACGGGAGCGCGGCGGCCAGCATGTTCCCGCAGTTGGGCGTGGTGTCCACCTGGCCGCTGTCCGGCTGGAGCTGGGCGAACAGGAACTCTAGGTCCACCCCGTCCCGATCGCTGGTCGAGACGATCCCGGCTTTGCTGGTGAGTGGGTGGGCGCCGCCCAGTCCGTCGATCTGTCGCGGGTCCGGTGAGCCCATGGCCGCCAGCAGGACCGCATCCCTGCTTGGAATGTCGGCGGGCAGGTCGATTGCACGGAAGAACGGACCCTTCGAGGTCCCGCCCCGCATAAGCCAGCAGGGTACGGGGGTTTGGTCTCCGGCGGGGTGTCCGACGTGAGCGGGCGTGGTATGCGGAGCCACTGGGTCCACTCGGCCTGCGCTCGCCGTCAAGGGAATGCCCTCATCCATGGTCTGTCCTTCGGTGATGTGGGAGGGCGCCCTCGGTTGCGACGCCGTCGCCTCAAGTGAACCAAGTTACATTCAAGATTGTCAACAATTTCTTATACATTTATGTTGACGGTCCGCTTTGCCGTGGATGTCCCTGGAAGGAGGGGCAAGTAGGCTGGTACAAAGTTGTTGACAATATTGCTTGCCTTGGACAGGCGCACGGAGGTGGCGAAGCATGGAAACCCTGGGAGGTACCACGGCCCGGTCCCTTACGGTTGCCGAACTGGTGGATATGCTGAGGTCTGCCATCGTGGGCGGAGACCTGGTGCCAAATCAGCGCTTGGTGGAGGCGGACCTGGCCGCCGAATATGGAGCCAGCCGGGGAAACATTCGGGCGGCGTTGGCAGAACTGACGGTCGAAGGCTTGGTGGAGCGGGTCCAGAACCGCGGCGCCCGCGTGCGCGCTGTTTCCGTGGAAGAGGCGGTGGAGATCACCGAGGTCCGTGCCGCCCTCGAGGCGCTCTGCGCACGGAAGGCGGCCGAACGGATCACGGACGATGAAGCCGTCGAGCTTCAGGAGCTTGCCGGGCGGATGAAGGACGCCGTGGAACGCGGCGACCGGGACTCCTATTCGGAGTGCAACCAGATCCTGCATGCCAGGGTCATCGACATCAGCGCACAGCAAACGGCCGCAGCTACCATCCACCGGCTCCGCGGCCAGGCCGTTCGCTTCCAGTTCCGGCTCGCCCGGCAGCCCGGCCGGCCGGCAGTTTCGCTGCCCCAACACCTCGCGATCATCGACGCTGTCTGCGCGCACAATCCGGATGCCGCCGCTGACGCGATGCGGGTGCACCTAGAGAGCGTCGCGGACGTCATCCGCTCAACGCATTCCTGACACCCGTCTGCACCTACCTGCCCGCGTGATTCTGCGGCCGCCGTTCCGCTGTGGCTTGCTCGGCGGCCCTAGGTTTTGGGCGCGGGAAAGTGCGGCGGGCTGCCTGGGGCAGCCCACCGCACTTCGGGATTAGGTCAGCACTGCTTCCGGCGCAGGACCAGCGTCAGCAGACCGCCGAAGGCCAGGAACAGCAGGCCCACCAGCAACATGCCGGTATTTGCTCCCGTGTTGGCGAGGGCCGGGGCTGCAGCATAGTTGGCCTGCATTGGAGCCGCTGCGGCGCGGACGTCAGAGGCGCCGGCCGCCGGCTGGGCCGCCGGAACCTCGGTGGACGGAGTGGTGACCGTAGGGGTGGTGACGGTCGGAGGGGTAACTACCGGAGGGTTCACGACCGGAGGAGTAACCACCGGGGGGTTCACCACAGGAGGAGTTACAACAGGCGGCGTGACAACCGGAGGGTTCACTACGGTGGCTGTCGAATCACCAATCACGCCCACGGAGGTGGCACCAAGGGAGATTGGAAGAGTGATCGGGGCCGCCACTTGGGTTCCCGAGAGGAGTCCGTCGGTTCCGCCGGTGGTGATGGGTCCAGCGGGTGCCGTCGTGGTGCCTGTGGTGCCGGCGCCTTCAACACTTGCGGCTGAATCCCCGACGAGGCCCACGGACGTGGCCCCGAGGTTGATCGGCGCGGTGATCGGGGCGACCACCTGGGTTCCGGATGCGATGCCGTCAGTACCGGTGGTGGTCGCGGCGGGTGCCGGAGCTGGTGCTGCCGGTGCCGTGCCCGAAGTGGCTGGGTTCTGGGTGCTGGCAGCTGAATCCCCGACGAGGCCAACAGACGTGGCCCCGAGGTTGATGGGCGCAGTCACGGGCGCCACCACCTGGGTTCCGGATGCGATGCCGTCGCCGCCGCCGGTGGATGCGGCGGGTGCCGGAGCGGGTGCTGCCGGTGCCGTGCCCGAAGTTGCGGGACTCTGTGTGCTTGCTGCCGAGTCGCCTACGGCGCCCACTGAGGTTGCCCCCAGGGTGATGGGAACGGTGATCGGCGCCACTACCTGGGTTCCGGATGCGATCCCGTCGCCGCCGTTTGTGGATGCGGCGGGTGCCGGAGCGGGTGCTGCCGGTGCTCCGGCATTCTGTGTGCTCGCTGCAGAGTCGCCAACAAGGCCCAGCGAAGTGGCTCCGAGGATGACCGGGATGTTGATCGGGGCCACCACCTGAGTTCCTGAAAGCAGCCCGTCATTTCCCGAGGTTGTGGTGTCTGCTGCGTTGGCGGCGACACCACCGAAAGCCAGCAGTCCACCGGCAAATGCGGTGCCGAGCAGGCACCTGCGAATGTTGCGATGCATCATTTTGAGTTCTCCTGAAAAGTTGAAGTGGGCGTACTGCTTAGCCCGGAATTGGCTCAGATTCCGCACGTGAATGCGCGGAGGGGCTCAACTAGTCAGGAGAAGATCCGGGGTCGAAGGACACCGGTGCGGGGGCCGCCAGCAGGCGGCCTTCGATGGCGGCGGTACCCGCCGCGGGAATAAAGAAATGGTGGGCGTTGAGCCACGCGGGGACGGCCGGGCCGTTGCCGCCGGAGGGGCTGCTTCCGCCGGTAGTGGCACCCGGCATGCCCGGGAGGGCATCCGAAGGTTCATGGATTGGAGCGTGGTCCGGGCCGGCTTCGGCAAGTGACGGCGCATTTGCCGCCGAATCCATTCGGGTATCACAGGCCAGGACGGTTACTGGCAGGGCGTCCAGCTGACTCATCGCGGCTCGACCCGGCGCGGTGCCGCCGGCATCGGTGTTCGCGACCGTGACCGACGCATCCGTCTCTTGGCCCGCCTGCGGAAGGCCGGCCGCGGAAGGGGCGGTGGTCCCCGCCGGTTCAGGGGTGACAATGTCGATGGCGTCGGTGGCCACGGGCGGAACCGGGCCGGAGTCAGCCGGGTTTACGCCGGGAAGCGGAACTGAGTCGATGACCGGTTCCACAACGGGGTCAAGCGGCTCAAGGACAGCGCCGGCAACTGGGGCCACGGTTTTCACTGTACGGTCCACCACGGTATCCACCGTGCCGGCAACCGGGTCCACCACTGTGCCCACCGTGCCGGCCGGCACTACCATGTTGGCTACAGGTACGGCCTGCACCACCTGGTCGGCAAGTCCGGTGACGTCTTTCACCGCCGGGCCCAGGGATGGCGTGGGGATCAGCGCCGGAACACTCGAGACAGGCGCATGATCCGGACCGCCCTTGATGGAGGCCTCCACCGGTTCCAAGGCACCTTTGGCTTGATGTGCAACGTTGGTGGTGGCCGAGCGAAGGGATGATCCGACCGATCCCAGCAGGGAATGCCGGGCGTCCGAATCATCAGCTCCGGTATCGGCAGAGGCCCCGGCGGCGGACAGGGCTACCCAGGCGGCAGTAGCGGCGAGGGCAAGCAGGAGGGGGCGGAGAAAAGCCCACGGATCAAGATGTGACTTCACTCAGAACGCCTCCCCCCAGAGATTGCTCTTACAAGCAACACCCAGCTTAGGCACAGGTGGGAAGCCAAGTCCAGTGAATAGAAGAATTAAACAAGAGGGAACTTTCGCTTACGGCGGATCGTCCGGGCCAATCACCGGCGCGGCCTCCGCCCATTCCCAGTCCCTGTAGTCTCTGGCACATGGTGCAGCGGCTGAAGTACTCCTACGGAGCGGACCCCAGCCAATGGGGTGAGCTTTTCCTGCCAGATCTTCCCGCGGCCGGGCAGCGGGGGGTAGTGGTGGTGATCCATGGCGGCTACTGGCGCTCAACGTATGGGGCGGAGCTTGGGGAGCCGCTTGCCCTGGATCTCGCCGAACATGGGATGGCTGCCTGGAACCTTGAGTACCGCCGCGCCGGCAACGGCGGGGGCTGGCCCGCCACCTTCCAGGATGTCCTGGCCGGGATCGACAAACTCGCCGACCTGGCAGGGCAGCACTCGCTTGATCTCGGCAAAGTGGTGGCCTTGGGCCATTCTGCCGGCGGTCATCTTGCCGTCTGGGCCGCGGGCCGCGGGCGCCTGGCCGGGCTGGGGCCGGGCGGGGAGCCCGCGGACACCGGCGGCGTCCGCCTCGCGGGGGTTGTCAGCCAATCGGGCGTCCTGAACGTGGCCGAGGCCGAACGCCTGAACCTCAGCAACGGCGCGGTGGCCAACCTGCTTGGCGGTCCGTCGTCGGAATTTCCCCGACGCTACCGCCGCGCCGACCCTATGGCCGCCCTGCCGCTGGATGTCCCGGTCTACGCGGTGCATGCTGAGGCGGATGACGACGTGCCGCTGGCCATGTCTGCGCTGTACGTGGACGCCAGCGGGGCCGGAGGCGTGAATGCGCAACTGGTCATGGTGCCCGGTGACCACTTCGACCTGATCAATCCCGAGTCCCCGGCGTATGAGGTGTGCCGCGAGCTGGTGGCCCGGCTGCTGGGCTGACATGAACTGCTGGCCAGGCCCGCTTTCTGGCAGAGTATGACCATGCTCACAGTTATTGGCGAAGGCCTTGTCGACGTCGTCCAGCGTGCCTCGGGAATCGAGGCGCACGTGGGCGGCAGCCCCCTCAACGTCGCGGTCGGCCTGGCCCGGCTGGATCATCCGGTGCAGTTCATCGGCCGCTACGGCCGGGACGCCTACGGCGACTCCGTGGCCGCGCACCTTCGCGCCAGTTCCGTGATGCTGCCGCTGCCTCCGGACGGGTTGCCTACCAGCGTTGCCACCGCGTTGATTGACGACGACGGCGCCGCCACCTATACGTTCGACCTCGCCTGGGAACTGCCCGGCCTCGTGGACCGGCTCGGCTTCATGCTGCAGGGCACCACGCTGCTGCACACCGGCTCCATTGCCACTATGCTGGCGCCGGGCGCCGCCGAGGTGCTGGCCGCCGTCGAGCATGCCCACCCGTCCGCCACCATCAGCTTCGATCCCAACTGCCGTCCCAGCATCATCACCGATGTGGACTACGCGCGCCGGCAGGCGGAGAAGTTCGTCACCCTGGCGGACGTGGTCAAGGCCTCCGACGAAGACCTGGAATGGCTCTACCCCGGCCGGGATGTGCTGGACTCCGCGCGCGCCTGGCTGGCGCTTGGCGGTGAGGAGGGCCCTGCCCTGGTGGTGGTCACCCGCGGCGCGGACGGGCCCTGGGGTGTCTGCCGCGCCGGCGAAACGTCAGTACCCGCGCCCAAAGTGGAGGTGGCGGACACCGTGGGCGCCGGCGACTCGTTCATGGCCGCGCTCCTCTCCGGCCTGGTTGACCGCGAGCTGGACGGCGCGCAGAACCGCGAGGAACTGCGCGACCTGCCCGCCGAAGGGCTGGCCGAACTCCTGGCGCACGCTGCCCGCGCAGCTGCCGTCACGGTGTCGCGCCCCGGCGCCAACCCGCCCACCCGAACCGAACTGAACACAGTGGGCGGGTAGCCGCTATCCTTCGTGGTTGTAGTACGGCCACGGCAGGAAGCGGCGCTCACCGCGCCGGTCCGGCCCTTCCAGGGTGACTTTCCCCGTCGCGGCCCACTCAACGCCGCGGGGGAACATCCGGATGAACTCAATCCGCCGAAAAGTGTCGATATCGTGCCCGATGGTGATGGTGAAGCTGCGGCCCTCGCCGTAGCTGTTGATCCAGGCCAGCGGCTGCTGCGTATTAATGCCCGGAAGGCCGCTTGGTCCTTCCGGGGGGATGGCCACGGGATAGTGGGGCATCGGCCACATGGGTGCGTGCTCGTAGGATTCCAGGTCGTCGAATACCGAGAGAAGCACTTCTGCTCCTTCGTAGAGGTGGACGCCGGTCAGGATGTCGTCTCCGGTCACTGTCCAGGTCCCGCTGATGCCTTCCGTGATGGGGTGGCGGGGCTCGGCGGTCTGCAGCAAGGCTTCCCCCCACGGGCGCGGGCGGAGTCCGGTGGGCACGCTGAGCTTCGCGCCACGCATGATGTTGTACTCCTCGGGGTAGCCCCAGTCGTCCTCCTGCACGGCAGAGCCATGGAACCAAACGATGCCCTTGCCGTCCTGGTGCACGAACTTCAGCAACGCGGCGTCGGTCTCCGGGCCGAATCCCACCGCCTTGTCGTGGTAGCCGTCACGGCCCTCGAAGACCACCAGGACAACGTCGTATTTGTCGATGATGTTCGACCCCAGCCCCCGGGGCTCCTCCACCACCCTGACCCGGAACCGGCCGGTGTCCTCAAGGACGGTGGTGAGCCATTGGTTGTGCTGGCGGAAGCTGCGGACCTCGTTGTCGTGCTCCCGGGTCATGTGCCCGGAAAGGATGAGGGCATTCAACATCTCGGTCATGGCATCAACGCCTCGATTCTTGAAAAGTGGGGAAGTTAGGATGGAAGTCTACATACTTTAGTAGAAAAGCGACATAATGCGTGTATGCTCGTTGGGAACCTAGAGAGAGTGAGCAACGATGCTTCTCGAAAGAGACCTCATCCAGTCGGCCGGCTTCCGTAATGTCACCGAAGGCGGCCGCGTCACGGGCTTCCAGTTCCGGCTCCGGATGCCCTCCTACCGGGGCATGGCCGCGTCCCTCATCGACGGCGTCGCGGTGCGTGTCGGCGGCCTGGTGGATGTGGAACCGGACGTCCCGCTGTGGAGTTTCGGTGGCCGCACGTTCACCCTGCAGCAGCTATGGGACAGCGACGGCGTCCGCTGGCCGCTGGAGGAAGCGGCGGTGGTCACCGTGCCGTTCGACGGCGGCCTGCCGCAGGGAGTGCACGACCTTACCGTTGAACTGCGCCTCCGGATGTCCTACATTCCGGTGGAGCACCAGCCCACCATCCACCGGGTCAGCCGAAAGGTCACGCTGGCCCCCGAAGGCGGCGAGGGTACGTTCCGCTACGGCGTCTCCCTTTACAGCTACATGGGCGACTACGGAACGGTCCTGGACCTGGAAACCGCCCTGGCCCACGTTGCCGATGTCGGCGCCACGGGGGTGGAGATTCTCGGCGAGGCGCATGTCCCCGGCTATCCGGAACCCTCGCCGGCCTGGATCGACACCTGGTTCAACCTGCTGGAAAAGTACTCCCTCGAGCCCACCAACTACGGGTCATGGATCGACACCCGGCTGCACCCGGGCCGGTCCATGACCGCTGCGGAAGGGGCGGAAGCGCTCCAGCGCGACCTGAAACTTGCCGGCATGCTGGGCTTCAGCTTTGTCCGGCCCAAGATCGGCGTTATCTCCGGTGACCTTGTACCGGACCCCATCTGGACCGAATCCGTGGAGCGCTCGCTGGACCTGGCGCATGAGTTGGACGTGGTCATCTGCCCCGAGATCCACTCACCAACACCCATCAAACATCCCGTGGTGGATGACTACATTGGCTTGATCGAGCGCACTGGCACCAAGAACTTCGGCCTGCTCATCGATACAGGGATCTTCCAGGACCGCCCCATCCCGCTGCGTGAAGGCGAGACCCGGGAGGCACGCCCCGCTTTCCTGGACGGGATCGGCGTGGACCCCGCAGACCTGAAGGACATAGCACCATACGTGGTGTTCATCCAGGCGAAATTCCACGACATCAACGAACAGTTGGAAGACCAGCAGATTCCGTGGCGCCCGGTGCTTCAAGCCCTCAAGGACTCCGGCTACACCGGCTTCCTCTCCAGCGAGTACGAGGGCGACCGGACTCCGTGGCGGGCCATCGAGCAGGTGCGGCGCCAGCACGCCCTGATCCGGCGCATCACCTCCGACCTCGTCTGACCTATTCCTGCTCCCAGTAAAGAGACACCCATGCCGAACGGACTCCTTGACCAATCCAGCCTCCGGGCCCACCCGGCGGGCCTTGCCCTCTCCCTGACCCTGCCGTGGTACCGGAGCCTCTGGCTCTCCTCGGTCACCTGCCTGAGGCTCACCATCGACGGCGAGGAAGTCCCCGCCGGGGACTTGTCCTTGGAACTTGGTGGCATCCGCTACGCACTCCCGGATCTGGCCGCCCAAAGCGAAACCCTCTGGTACCTCCAGGACCACCCCCTCCTCATCGCCAAAAGGGCCACTGCCGCCACCTTGGGCAGCCGGCACACGGTCCAGCTCATCGGTGAGCTGAGGCTGCCGTACATGCAGATTGCCCCGGGCCCGGATGGCGGTCCGGGCATGTACGTCCCCAACTTTGTGAACCAGACGCTGGAATTGAGCGTCACGGACAGGCCGGCACCCGCACCTGCGTTGGCGACGGCGGACACGCCGCCTCCGCCCGCGGCTGCCGGGGACCCCTTCTCGCTGGGCCTCACGCTCTACTCGGCAAGCGCCGAATTCAGGGCCGGCTGGTACGACTTCGACGGCCTCCTCAACCGCGTTGCAGAGCTGGGAATCGGGCCAGGCATCGAAATTGTGGCTTCCCAGGTGCTGCCGTCCTATCCGCGCGTCACGGATGATTTCGCCCGGTCGTGGCACGCTGCCTTCGACAAGCACGGCTTCACCGCCAGCTCCTTTGGGGCCAACCTGGACATGGGCCGGCGGCGCGACCGTGACATGACCCCGGACGAGGAGTACGAGTTCACGGAGACTCTTTTCCACGGGGCCAAGAAACTTGGCTTCCCGCTGGTCCGGATCCAGAGCGCCAAGCCGGACCTGCTGCGCCGGCTCCTGCCCTTGGCCGAAAGACTGGACCTTCAGCTCGCGTACGAGATCCATGCCCCGCTGGGGCCGAACTCGCCGGAAATCATGAAGGTCCGGGACGTGTATGCAGAGTTCCATTCGCCGCTGCTGGGTTTTGTCGCCGATTTTTCCTCGACGATGCACAGCATGTCGCCCACGCTCCTCCGGGCCGTCCGCCGTGCCGGGCTCGATAGCGAAGCAGTGGAGAAGCTGCAGGCCATCTGGGCCACTGATGCACCGATGCGGGCCCGCCAGGAGGAGTTCATTGGATACCTGAAGGGCCGGGCCTTCGATCCTGCCCGGCTTGGCTCCTTCGCCCATCTCGCCTTCAACATGCACGGCCATGTCAGTCCGCGGGAATGGGCAGACATCATGCCCCAGATCCTGCACGTCCACGCCAAGTTCTACGACATCGACGACGACGGCAACGAGCCTGCAATCGACTATCCGGAGCTGGTGCGCGTCTTCGTCGAAGGCGGCTACCGCGGCTACTGGTCAAGTGAATGGGAGGGCCATGCGTTCGCCGAACTGGGGGAGGTGGACCCCTTGCTGCTGGTGCGCAGGCAGCATGACCTGATTCGGAAGAGCATGCGTTCCGCGCCGAAGGCGGAATCGAGGGCCGGCTCCTCGATTTAGCAAGCCCTCCGTGTTCTCCCTGCCCGGCGGCGCCTGTGTGGGATGCTGGACCGGTGGACGATCCCGGCATGGAAGGCTTGGCCACCGCACGTGCGGATGGCCGCTGGTTCGAGCGCCCTGATGGCAAGGGCCGCCGGCCATGACGGTGAACGAGATGGTTCGCGACGCAGTCCTCGCCGGAACCGGACTGCCCATTCCAGGTCCGGACGGACAGGTCGAAGTTCCGGCTGCGTCTGAACGCTTGCAGAATCTTGTTGAACTCGCCCGCACGGTCTGTGGCCAGCCGGTGACAGCCATCAACATCATCACCGAAGACCTTCAGTACCAGGCGGCCACCGCGGGCATGGAACCGTATTTGTGCACCAGGGAAGACTCGATGTGCGCGGTGGGGTTCCTTAGCGGTGAACCCACCGTCCTTGAGGACGCTTCCCTGGACCCCCGGTACCGCGAAAACCCCTATGTGGACGGCCGGCGCAGCAGTGTCAGGTTCTACGCCTCCATTCCGCTGGTGACCGACGACGGGTTTGTCCTTGGCACCCTTTGTGCCGGCGCCCGGGAAACCGGCCGGCTCAGCGGCGAACAACTCCGGGGCCTTGAAATCCTCGCCGCCCAAATCGTCGACGTCCTGCAGTTGGAACACCGCGCACGCCGCCTGGCCGATGCGCTGGCCGAAGCCGAGCGGAGCAACACCCTCCTGGCGGAGTTTGCCGGCCGGATCAGCCACGACCTCCGTAACCCGCTGACTTCGATCCTCGGATTCGTGGAGCTGGGCGAAATGGACGCAGAAGCAGGCGACGAAGCCCGGCTTCCGGAGTACCTGGGCATTGTGGGCCGGACCGGGCGGCGCATGCTGGCAATGGTTGAGGATGTCCTGGCCTTCGCCACGATCGGCGGTGACCTGCAGCCGGCCGCGGTTTCCCTGGCGGACCTGGTGGGGGATGTCATCGTGGACCTGGCCACCGCCGTGGAGGAGTCGGGAGCGTCCGTGGACTCGGGGGAGCTGCTGTTTACGGCGGACCCGGTCCAGACCCGGGTGCTCCTGCAGAACCTCATCCACAACGCCTTGGCCTACCGCCGGCCTGGCGTCCCGCCGGTCATCCACATCACCGGTCACCGCGGCGAAGATGGTGCGGTCTTGCGCGTAATCGACAACGGCAAGGGCATCGCCTCCGGCGACCGTGAACGCGTGCTCGATCCGCTGGTACGCCTCGACCGCCAGGGCGACCCGCCCGGATCCGGCCTGGGCCTGGCAACCTGTGCCCGGATTGCCGCCGCGGCCGGCGGACGACTTGACCTCGGTCCCGCCCCTGAATCCGGGACTGTCGTCACCGTTCACCTGGGACCGGGCAGCTAAGCAGCCGCTGCGCCCCGGCCTGGGCCGGCGTCGAAAGGCAGCCCGCACAGGGCGTGCTGGACCCGCCCCGCCATCACGGCTCTCTATGCGATCCTTCTGCGAACCTTCGTGAAACTTATGTCTGTCATCTGCAATACTTATGTGCTTTTTCTACACATCTCCCGCATACTTGTGAGTGACCGGGGTCACGACCCCGGATTCCTCGACAACGAAGTCTGAAAGGCTGGACATGACACAGCACCGTCGCCCCGCGGGATTGAAGGTGGTCGGCGCCCTCGCCGTTCCCACCATTGCGGCCCTTGCCCTCTCTGGCTGCTCCACCTCCGCCAGCAGCACCTCTTCTTCCGGTGGATCCCAGGAATTTTCCCTCTCCTTCGCCACCTCCAACAACATCGAGAGCCCCTTCCAGACGCTGGCGGAGGACTACATGAAGTCCCACTCGAACGTGAAGATCACGTTCAACCCGCAGCCCAATGATTCTTACGACCAGACCCTGCGGACCCAACTCCAGGCCGGCAACGCCTCGGATGTCGTGGTCACGACGCCGGGTTCCGGACAGGGGCGCAGCATCCTTCCCCTCGCACAGGCAGGCTTCCTGGAGCCGCTGGACGATGCCGCCAAGAAACTGGTTCCCTCCGGCAGTGACGCCCTCTTCGGCGCGGACAGCAAGGTCTACGGGCAGGCCATGGAGATCACTGTCGTAGGGCTGGTGGCCAACGAAACGGCCGCCAAGGCCTCCGGCATCACCGACTTCCCCGCAGACTTCGCCGCCTTGGAGAAGCAGTGCAAGAACCTTCAGTCTTCCGGCAAGTCCCTCTTCGCCCTGGCCGGCGCGGCTGCCCCGAACACCGGGCTGATGGCCATGTCCCTTGCTGCCAGCCGGGTCTATGCAGGCGATCCTGACTGGAATGCCAAGCGGACCGCAAACCAGGTGACGTTTGCCGGCTCGGACGGGTGGAAGTCTTCCCTCGACGCCGTGAAGAAGCTCAATGATGCGGGCTGCTTCCAGCAAGGTGCCGCCGGCGCCGGATTTGATGCCATCACCCAGGGCCTTGCCAGCGGAACATCCGTTGCCGGCTTCATCCCCGCCCCAAGCTGGAAGCAGCTGAAGACCGCCGCCGCCGGTTCGGAATTCGATGTCCGCGCCCTCCCGGCCGAGCAGGCCTCGGACAAGGCCTACACGTTCGCCAGTGCCAACTACGCGTTCTCCATCAATGCTGCTTCCAAGAACAAGGACGCTGCCAAAGCCTTCCTCGACTGGGCGGCTGAGCCGGAACAGACCAAGGCCTTTGCCGAGATTGACGGCGCCCTTCCTGTCAGCGGACTGGACAGCTACGACTTCAGCGGCAGTGCCTACAAGAACGTAGCCGACCTGATCAAGGGCGGAAAGTACGGGCCCCTGCCCAACAGCCAGTGGCCCAACTCGTCCGTCTACGACGCCCTGGCCACCGGCGTCCAGGGGTTGATCACCGGGCAGAAGACCACTGACCAGGTCCTGCAGGCCATGGATGCCGCCTGGGGACAGTAAGTCTTCCACTCCACTACCGTTCCAACGACTCAACGGGACAAGCAAGGAATTATCATGACTGCGACGATGCAACCCAAGAGCGAAGCAGCAGAAGCATCCCGGCGAGGCAAGCGCGCCCCCGGGACGGGCAGGCCTGCCCGTCCCCGGGGCCGCTCCCTGGAATTTGGACACTGGTGGTGGGCGCTCCCCGGGATCGCCCTCGTCATCGCCATCCACTACGTGGCAACCGGTATCGGCGGGTTCTTCGCCTTTACCAACTGGACGGGAATCGGTTCCTTCAAGATCACCGGTTTGAACAACTTCGAGGCAATCTTCAAGGACCCCACCAAGGTTGGCGCCCTCTCCAACACACTGTTCCTCGCGTTCGGATCGGTACTGCTGGGCAACATCGCCGGGCTGATCATTGCGCTGGGACTCAACCGTGTGGTGAAGACGCGCTACATCCTCCGCACTCTGTTCTTCATGCCGGTGGTCCTCAGCCCACTCGCCACCGCCTACATCTGGAAGTACATCTTCGATTTCAACGGTCCCATCAACGTCCTGCTGAAGGCGGTGGGCCTCGGTGAGCTGGCAAAGCCCTGGCTCGCAGACCCCCAGTGGGCCATCTGGACAGTCCTGGTGGTCCTCGTGTGGTCCTCCACCGGCTTCGCCATGGTGATCTTCATGGCCGGACTCACGGGTGTTGCGGTGGAGGTGGAAGAAGCCGCGGCAATCGACGGCGCCAACTTGTGGCAGCGCTTCCGGAACGTCACCCTGCCGGCCATCCGTCCCGCCGTCGCAATCGCCACCACGCTGGGCATTGTCCAGGGCCTCCGGGTCTTCGACCCCATCATGGCGCTTACCGGCGGTGGCCCGGCAGGGGCCACGGAAACGCTGGCCACCCAGGTGTACAAGCAGGCATTCGCGCTGGGCAACTTCGGCGGCGGCGCTGCCCTGGCCCTGGTGCTCGCCTTCATCATCCTGGTCTTCGCCGTGATCCAGCAGCGGCTGACGCGATCGAATCCTGAGGATTAACCCATGTTCCGCTACACGAAATTCACCCTGATCCGCGAAATCGGGCTGTGGGCCCTGGCCCTGGTCTTCCTCGCCCCGTTCTACTTCCTGGTGACCACGGCGCTGAAGCCGGACAGCGAAATGTACACCACCTCCGCCCTGGCGCTTCCCGGCAATCCGGACTTTGGCAACTTCGTCAAGGTCCTCACGGCAACCGGCAATTCCAACGTCATGGCCGGACTGGTCAACAGCGTCATCATCACCACCGGAAGCATCCTCGGGTTGATCGCCCTGGGCTCCATTACCGGCTACGTCATTTCCCGCAGCACGCGCAGATGGAGCAAGGCGGCGTACTACCTCTTCCTGGTAGCCATCATCCTTCCGGGACAGCTCGGCGCAGTGCCGCTGTACATGGGCGCCCGTGGACTGGGGCTCACCGGATCGGCCTGGGGCCTGATCGTCCTGTATACCGGGATGCTGCTGCCACTCTCGATCTTCCTGTACTCAAACTTCTTCCGGGGCCTCGGAACGGACTACGAGGAAGCCGCCACGATCGACGGCGCCAGCAAGACCCAGGTCTTCTCCAAGGTGGTGTTTCCCATGATGGCCCCGGCCACCGGAACGGTCACCATCTTCGCCGGACTGATCGTGTGGAACGATTTCTTCACCTCGCTGATCTTCCTCGGCGGATCAGCCAACCAGACGCTCCCGGTAGCCATGTACTACTTCATCGGGTCGCTGGTCTCGAAGTGGAATTCCATCTTCGCGATCGTCATCGTGTCCATGATTCCCATCCTGGCGTTGTTCCTGTTCGCGCAAAAGCGCTTCATCCAGGGCTTCTCCGGCGGACTCAAAGGCTGACCCGCATGGCCGGCAACCGCGAAGCGTTTGAACGCTTCGTGGAGATCTTCTACACCCAAAAACGGGTGCGGGAAGCCTTCGAGTTCCTTGTTGCCGATGAGTACAAGCAACACAATCCCACCATCCCGGACGGTCCGGAGGCCGCCATCCGGATGCTCACGCCGAAGTTCGACGGTTCACCGGACTCGCGCTTCGAGGTTCAGCGGATCCTCGTTGACGGAGACCTGGCCATGGTGCACGTCCGGGCATCAGGACCCGGGCGTCCCGACGCCGCCGTCGCAGATATCTACCGCTTCGAAGCCGGGCGCATCGTGGAGCACTGGGATGTGCTCCAGCCCGTCCCGGACCACCCGGTGCACGACCACCCCATGTTTTAGCCACCCCTTTCCAAGAATTCCAGGAGACTGCCATGTTCCAGCTCGCACCCAATATCGACCTTTTGTTTTCCGAAGCAGGCGACAGCGCCGCAGACCGCGTACGCGCGGCCGCCGCGGCAGGCTTCGATGCCGTGGAAATGTGGGGTCCCACGGGCAAGGACATCCCGGCTCTCAAGGCGGCACTTGAGGAAACCGGGGTCCAGCTCACCGCCCAGCTGGCCGAGCCACGGATGCAGTTCATGATTCCGCCCAAGAACCACGAGCCCTTCTACGAGGGCCTCGATGCCGGCGTAAAGGTGGCACGGGAACTGGGCTGCCCGCGGATCGTTGTAGGCAGCGGCACCGGCTTCGGCGGCCGCAAGCGGCAGGACCAGCTCGATGAACTCATTGAGATCTTCACCAAGGGCGTTGCCCACATCGAAGGCTCGGGGATCACCCTTGTCCTGGAGCCGGTCAACATCCGGGTGGACCACCCCGGGGCGTTGCTGGACCGGACCTCCGAGGCCGTGTATGTCGCCAGGGGAGTGGACTCGCCCAACTTCGGCGTCCTCTACGACCTGTACCACTCAACAGTGGAAGGGGAGGATGTGGCGGCAGAGCTCGCCAACGCGGGCCGGCTGGTCAAGTACGTCCAGATTGCCGACGCGCCGGGCCGCGGCGAACCGGGGTCGGGTTCCATCGACTGGGCCGCCAGGCTCACCGACCTGCAGGACAGCGGTTACGCCGGCCCCATCGGGCTTGAGTACTACCCCACGATTGAGTCCGCCAAGTCTGTCCGGCGGATCCAGGAACTGGCGGCAGGACGGTGAGCACCAGCCGCTACCCCGCCTCTGTCGATGTAGCCATCGTGGGCAGCGGGCCCACCGCATCCGCGTACGCCCGCATCCTCAGTGAGCGGGCCCCTGGCGCCTGCATCGCCATGTTCGAGGTGGGACCCACCGTCAGTTCTCCGCCGGGCGCCCACGTCAAGAACATCGAGGACCAGGGCCGCCGTGCAGCCGCCCAACGGGCTTCGGAAGGCCCCGGCCCCGGGGCTGAAACGGTCAATTCCCCCGGCGCCGTGAAGAGCGGCGAACGGCGCGCCCGTCCCGGAACGTATCTGCTGCAGGACGGCTACGCCTTCCCGGGCGAGGACGGCATGCCCGTCGCGGCAATGTCCAGCAACGTGGGCGGCATGGCCGCCCACTGGACCGCCGCCTGCCCGCGCCCCGGCGGAAAGGAACGCATCGGGTTCCTGCCGGACTTGGACCAGCTGCTGGACGAAGCCGACCGCCTCCTCGGCGTCACCACTTCTGCCTTTGAGGCGGCACCGTTCTCCGGCCTCGTCCACGATCGGCTCGCGGCCGCCGTCGACGACGGCCGCAGCCCGGGCTTCCGCGTCCAGCCCATGCCCCTCGCCGTGCACCGGCGAGCCGACGGCCGCCTCGTATGGTCCGGATCCGACGTCGTGATGGGTCCTGCCACCCGGGAAAACCAGCGGTTCGACCTGTTCGACGAGTCCCTGGTCCGGCGGGTCCTGGTTGAGGGCGGCCGCGCCGCCGGGGTCGAGGTGGAAGACCGCCGCGGTGGCGGCACGCACCGGATTGCCGCGCGCTACGTGGTGGTGGGTGGTGACGCGCTGCGCACCCCCCAACTGTTGTGGGCTTCCGGGATCCGGCCGGAGGCCTTGGGCCGGTACCTCAATGACCAGGCCCAGGTGGTGTTCGCCACCCGGCTGCGCGGCGTCGGTGCCGAGGAGGGGCAGTCCGGCGCGGACGGAGCCCTCAGCGAGCAGAGCGGGGTGACCTGGGTGCCGTACACGGATGAGATGCCGTTCCATGGCCAGATCATGCAGTTGGATGCTTCACCCATTCCCCTTGCCGACGACGACCCGGTCGTTCCCGGATCGATTGTGGGGCTGGGGCTGTTCTGCGCCAAGGACCTCCAGCGGGACGACAGGGTCGCCTTCGACGACGCCGCCGTGGACAGCTATGGGATGCCTGCCCTGCGCATCCACTACAGCCTGACCGACAAGGACCGGGAGGTGCTTGAACGGGCCAAGGAGGAGATTGTGCGGCTCGGCAGGGCCGTGGGAGAGCCGATCGATGAGCGGCCGTTCGTCCTCCCGCCGGGTGCCTCGCTGCACTACCAGGGCACCACGCGGATGGGGCAGTACGACGACGGCGGAAGCGTGTGTTCCCCGGACAGTGAGGTCTGGCAGGTCCCAGGCCTCTTCGTGGCCGGCAATGGCGTGATTCCCACCGCCACGGCGTGCAACCCCACCCTGACATCGGTGGCGCTCGCGGTCCGAGGCGCAGCAAAAATCGCGGCGGAACTCGCCGACGCTTTACTTATGTCTGATTCAGACAATAGAATGACTAAATAATGAATAAGCGCACGTTGCCGCTATTCCGATGCCGGCAAGGCATGCCGCAGACAAGGAGGTCTCGATGATCGCCGACCGCATAATCGAGCAAGGAACACTTACCAGCCAGGACGGCCGCGCCGCCGTCGAGGTCCGCATTCCCTGGTACCGGGCCCTCCCGGGATCATGCATCGCCGGGGCCGCCCTCACCATTGACGGTGTTGCCGCACCGGAGGAATCGCTGCGCTGGACCATGAACAACCGCACATTCAGCTTCGGGGAGCTCGTGGAACAGACCGGCGAATGGTGGTTCCCGCTGGACTCCGCCGTGCTTTCCGGGGACCTTCCCGTCGATCCTTCCAAGGCTGGGCACGAGGTGCGGGTGGACCTGAAGCTCTACATTCCGTACATCATCACCGACCACGGCGTGCTGCACATCGAAGAGCACGACACCAAGACCATGAAGGTGGCACAACGATGACCAGCCTTGGCACGCCCATCCAGGGCGTCACCCTCTACAGCTTCACCCGCGCCTTCCACGGCCGGCAGTACGATCTCGACGGCCTGATCCGCAAAGTGGCGGCGGAGGGCTTTGGACCCGGGCTCGAAGTCATTGGCTTCTCCACCCTGCGCGGCTTCCCCGACCACGTCGATGACAATTTCGTGGGGCAGTTCCGGGACCTTGTGGCGGAGGTGGACCTGGTGCCCACCTCGCTCGCCGTCAACGTTGACACCGGAATCCGCCGCGACCGGCTCATGAACCACGATGAACTGGTCGAATACATGCGCAAGCAGATCGAAGTGGCAGCAAGGCTCGGCTTCCCGATCGCCCGGGTTCAAATCTCGCTGACACCCGATGCCATGGAGAGCCTCCTTCCCGTCGCAGAAAAGTACAACGTCACACTGGCGCTGGAAGTCCACGCCGACCAGCACGGGGCACACGAACGCGTCCTTGCGCTGCGCGACCGCTACGAGAAGCTCGACTCCCCACTGCTGGGCTTCACCGCAGACTGGGGCGCCACCGTCACCGGCTTCGCCCCTTCGCTGTTGGAGGCATACCGCCGCCGCGGAGCATCCGAGGACCTGCTCCAGCAGGTGGTGGACCTGTGGAACGGTTTCTACGCGGAAGGACCGCCCAACACCCAGAAAGTCCACGGCGAGCGGTTCGGCGCCTTTATCGGCCTGGCCGCACGCAACGGCCGCCCGGACCTGGGCATCGACTTCGCCATCAATGGAACCGGCCTCTTCGGCCCAGCACCGCTGGACACCTGGCTGGAAATCATGCCGTGGGTCCGGCACGTCCACGGAAAGTTCTTCGGCATCGACGAGAACGGCGAAGAGCCGTCCGTGCCGGTGCGCGGCCTGGTCCGCCAGCTGGTGGAGAACGGCTATTCCGGTGCGATTTCCAGCGAATACGAAGGCTGGCACTGGAACAACTGGCAGGACCCGTTCGACATCATCCGCGGCGAGCAGGCCGTCCAGCGCTCCGCCGCTGCCGACGCCGGCTCAGCCATGGTCACCGACGCCGCCGAAGCGCGACGCATCCTCAACAGCCACCTCGCTCAGCCCGTCCGCGGCTGACACCGAAGGGATCACAGAACATGTCAGAAGGAATCGCAGGCTCCGG
Source organism: Pseudarthrobacter sp. efr-133-R2A-89 (assembly GCF_030209315.1). NCBI lineage: Bacteria > Bacillati > Actinomycetota > Actinomycetes > Micrococcales > Micrococcaceae > Pseudarthrobacter > Pseudarthrobacter sp. efr-133-R2A-89. The sequence goes on from NZ_JARVSE010000002.1 coordinate 452,462, forward strand.
CATCGAGCTTGGCATCACCCTTTACTCACTCACCTCCGAATTCGCTGCCGGGCTGTACACCCCCGAGACCCTGATCAAGGCCGTCGCCGACGAAGGCCTGGGTCCCGGCGTCGAATTCAACATCGCGCAAATGCTGCGCACCTATCCCGACGTGGATGACGACTTCGTGAAACTGTGGCGCGACAGCATCGACCGCTACGGCCTCACCCCGAGCGCCGTCGGCACGAACCTGGACATGGGCCGGCGCAAGGACCGGGACATGACGCCGGACGAGGAATTCGACTTCTTCGCCAGGCAACTCAAGACCGCCAACACGCTCGGCTTCAACAAGATCGTGATCCGGTCCGCCGGCAAGGAACTGCTGCGACGGCTTCTTCCCCTGGCCGAAAAGTACGACCAGAAGCTGGGCTACGAGATCCACGCCCCCCAGGGCCCCAACGATCCGAAGATCCTGCAGATCCGGGAGATGTACGCCGAGCTGGACAGCGATCGCCTGGGTTTCACCGCTGACTTCAGCTCCACCATGCACAGCCTCTCTCCCACCCTGTTCCGCACGCTGACCCAGATGGGCCTGCCGCAGGAACACTTCGCCGTCATGCAGGACATCTGGCGCAAGCCCCTGCCCATGCAGGAACGCAACCAGGAATTTGAGGACTACCTGCGGGAGAACAACTTCGATCCGGCGCAGCTTGGTCCCTTCACCCGGCTGGCCTTCAACATGCACGGCCTGGTTCCACCGGAGGAATGGCTGGACATCATGCCGCAGATGTTCCACGTCCACGCCAAGTTCTATGACATCGACGAGAACGGCAACGAACCCGCCATGGACATTCCGAGGATTGTGCGCCAGTTCGTCAAGGGCGGCTACCAGGGCTTCCTGTCCAGCGAGTGGGAGGGCCACGCGTTTGCCGACCTCGGCGAATCCGACCCCATCGAGCTCGTCAAGAAGCAGCACGCCCTCATGCGCAAGGCCATCGAAGAATCAGTGGTACCGAACGCATCCGACTCCCACCCGACCTTGGTCGAGACTGCTAAGTAAGGAAAGCCCATGGCAACTCACAATTCGCTGTTCCAGGACGCCGACGTCCGCCGGCACCCGGAAGGCATCTCCGTAGCCGTCCAGCTCCCGTGGTACCGGAGTCTCTGGCTGTCCGCCGTGGACGACGTCGCGGCAACCGTCAACGGCGTGGAGATCTCCAAGGAATCCCTCCGCTTCGAACTGCAGGGCCGTTCCTACTCCATCGCGGAGCTTCCGGAGCAGTGGGACACCCTGTGGTTCGTGGCTGACAAGCCGGACATCATCATCCCGTTGGACCGTGTTCCCGACGCCGGCGAGGAAATCGACGTCGAGGTCATCCTGACCCTCCGCCTCCTCTACATGCAGATCGCTCCAATGCGGTACGTCGGGAACCGGGTGGCCGTGGACCGAAGGGTTGTGCTGGCATGACCACCCTGCGCGTGGCCATGATCGGGTACGGGTTCATGGGCGCCGCGCATTCCCAGGGCTGGCGCACGGCTCCGCGGGTGTTCGACCTTCCCGCCGAGCCGGACATGGCGGTCATTGTCGGCCGGAACGCCCAAGCGGTGAATGAGGCGGCGCGGAAGTGGGGGTGGGCTGAGGCGGCCACCGACTGGCGCGACGTGATCGCGCGGGAAGACATCGACGTCGTCGACATTGTCACCCCAGGCGACTCCCACGCCGAGATCGCCATTGCTGCCCTGGAGGCGGGAAAGCACGTCCTGTGCGAGAAGCCGCTGGCCAACACCGTGGCCGAAGCCGAAGCAATGGCCGAAGCTGCGGAAAGGGCCGCCGCCCGCGGCCTTCGTGCGATGGTGGGGTTCACCTACCGCCGCGTCCCCGCGGCAACCCTCATGCGCAATCTCATTGCCGAAGGTGCGGTGGGAACAGTCCGCCAGGTCCGGGCCTCCTACCGGCAGGACTGGCTGGTTGACCCGGACATGCCGCTCGCGTGGCGCCTGCAGAAGGAACACGCCGGATCCGGTGCGCTGGGCGACATCGGAGCCCACGCCATCGACCTCGCCCAGTTCGTCACCGGCCTCACCCTCCGCACGGTCTCCGGTGTAATCGAGACCATCGTGAAGGAACGGCCGCTGCTCGAATCGGGCGCTGGGCTGTCCGGAACCGCGGGTGCGGGATACGGCAAGGTAACGGTGGATGACATCGCCATTTTCACCGGCCGCTTCGAATCCGGCGCCCTGGCCTCCTTCGAGGCATCCAGGTTCGCGACCGGCAGGAAGAACGCGCTGCAGATCGAGGTTTCCGGGGACAAGGGGGCCCTCGCCTTCGACCTCGAAGACCTCAACAGCGTCCAGTTCTACGACCGGACTGCTTCCCCGGACCGCCAAGGGTTCCGGAAGATCCTGGTCACCGAGCCGGAGCACCCGTACCTGTCCGGGTGGTGGCCCGCCGGCCACATGCTCGGCTACGAGCACGGGTTCTCGCACCAGGTGAAGGACCTGGTGGAGGGCATCGCCAACGGTGCCCACCCGCAACCGACCTTCGCCGACGGGCTGCAGGTGCAGCAGGTACTGGAGGCAGTTGAACGCAGTTCCGACAATGATTCCGCCTGGACACGGGTCGCCGCCGGCGTACCCGCCCCGGCAGTATAGGGAGGAGACATCCGTGGCACGACCGATCACTTTGTTCACCGGCCAGTGGGCCGACCTGCCCTTCGAGGAAGTGGCCCGCCTCGCCGGCGAGTGGGGCTACGACGGCCTGGAGATCGCCTGCTGGGGTGACCACCTGGATCCGTGGCGCTGGGATGACGACGCCTACGTGCAGGGCAAGCTGGACATCCTCGAACGCAACGGCCTGAAGGTGTGGACCATTTCCAACCATCTCAAGGGCCAGGCAGTGTGCGATGACCCGATCGACGAACGGCACCGGGGCATCCTTCCGGACGTGGTGTGGGGCGACGGCGATCCGGAGGGCGTCCGCCGGCGCGCCGCCGAGGAATTGAAGAACACCGCAAGGCTGGCTGCGAAGCTTGGCGTGAAGACGGTGACGGGCTTTACGGGATCGTCCATCTGGAAGTACGTTGCCATGTTCCCGCCGGCCACGGAGAAGATGGTCGACGCCGGCTACCAGGACTTTGCCGACCGGTGGAACCCGATCCTCGACGTCTTTGACGAGGTGGGCGTCCGGTTTGCCCATGAGGTGCACCCGTCCGAGATTGCCTACGACTACTGGACAACCCGGCGCACCCTGGAGGCGATCGGGCAACGGGAAGCCTTCGGGTTGAACTGGGACCCGAGCCACATGGTCTGGCAGGACATTGATCCCGTGGGATTCCTGTGGGACTTCCAGGACCGGATTTACCACGTGCACTGCAAGGACACGAAGAAGCGGCTGGTCAACGGACGCAACGGCAGGCTGTCGTCCCACCTGCCGTGGGCCGACCCGCGCCGCGGCTGGGATTTCATCTCCACCGGCCACGGCGATGTGCCCTGGGAGGACGCGTTCCGGATGCTCAATTCGATCGGCTACCGCGGACCGCTCTCAGTGGAATGGGAGGACGCAGGCATGGACCGGTTGGACGGCGCTCCCGAAGCGCTTGAGTTTGTCCGCAGGCTTTCCGGCTACGAGCCATCTGCGGCCGCCTTCGACGCCGCCTTCAGCACCAAATAGCACCGCCAACACAACGGCCGGCCCGGAAGCTTCCGGTCCGGCCGTTGTGTTGTGTTCCCAGGCTCAACCACCCGTGGAAAGGGCTGCCTCCGCCAGGGCCAGGTGACGCTGCGTCATGTCGGTGGGATCGTCCTGCAGCCACTCGTGGCCGCCCCACTCGCTGGTCAGCGTGCCGGTGAAGCTGCTCCGGCTGAGCAGGCCGGCAAGGTCCCGCAGCGGCTGCGATACCCGCCCCCCGTCGTCGTGCAGGTCCCAGAACTTCAGGTGGAAGGCCCCCACCAGGGGCATGATGCCCTGCAGGTCTCCTGCTTGGCTGCGGCCGAAACGGATCAACAGGTTCATGTAGAGGGTGTGGATCCGCGGCGGCACCTGCCCCGACCGGAGCAGGGCCGTGACGGCGTCGAGGGTGGCGGGATCCAGCCAGTCGTGTTCCAGGCGTGCCAGGAGGTCCGCGGGAATGCCGCCTTGGCGAAGTTCCCCGAGGTAGGTGGGGGGAAGGGCGGGCATGAGCATGCTGATGTCCACGAGCACCCGCACGTGGTCATCCGCCAGTGTGGCGATCGCCTCAAGTGCAGGGTCGACGCCGGGGCTCCCCGGGGCCTGCCGCCCTTGGATTTCCTCGTACAACACCAGGTCCAGCCGGTGCAGCAGGGGTTGGAGCAGGGTGAGCAGTCCTGGCCCCGCCTGCCCGATCGGCAGGCGCACTCCGTGGGCTCCCACCCGATGCGCAGCGTGCAGTTGGGGCACCAGGAAGTCCAGCCGCTCCTTCTGGGACCGTCTGGTGCCGGGGGAGGTGAAGTCGTCCAGGCTCGCCCCGACAATGCTGATGCGGGCCCCTTTCGCTGCCAGGGATTCCCGGAGGGCGTCCACCTCATCGTCCTGCGGAGCGGGAAAGGACCGCCATACGAGCCCCGGTTCGAGCTCCACCGTCCGCACCGAGTCCGCAATGCCGGAAACGATGTCCCTGGCCGTCCGCCGGGCGGCCACGATGTCGGGCGCCCAGTTGAATGAGCTGGCGCAGAGGGTCCAGCCGCCGGGAATTTCGTTAGCCATGGCTCCCTTTCCTTTTATGCACTTAACTGACAAACTTATGTCAGTTTTAGGATAAAGGAAGGATGTTGGATTGGAAACCGCTTTGCGTGACGATGCGCTGACCGCCGTTCCCGCCGGTTTCGAGCTCCGGCTCGGTTTGCCGTGGATCCGTTCGATGCCGCTCTCCAGTGTGGCGGGCCTGGCTGTGGAGGTGGATTCAGTGCCGGTGGCGGCGGGCCTGGTGTCGGTGGTGCTCGGTGCCAGGCGCGTGCCTGCCGATGCCTTGCAGGCTGAATCCGGCTGGTGGTTCATCCAGGACAGGCTTGTCCTGGCGGTCCCGCACGGAATCTCCGCCGGCGTCCACACCATCGCTGTCGATTTCACCCTGATGGTGCCTTACCTCCAGGCCCCATCAGGGTCGGCGCTGGTACTCCCGTTCCACGTTGAGGCCCGGCTGGCTGTACGTCCTGCCGTGGTGCCGGGCATTTCCCGCGACGTGGCGTGAGCGGCGCCGCCGCACGGGAATGCCAGGTCAGGCCGGCACTGCCGTGCGTTCGGGGGATGGCCGGCCTTCGGCAAACCAGCGCGGGAAGGTGACATCGAACAACTGCTCGCGTGCAAGCTCGGCTCCGCCGCGCAGTGGTTCGCGCTCGTCGTTCACGGACAACGTGATGGTGAGGTCGCGGGTGGCGAGGGGCAGTGACAGCTCATACACCCTTTGGCGTACCTCGGCCAGGAACACCTCGCCTGCAGAGGCAATGGCACCGCCGATGACGATGACCCCCGGGTTGAACATGTTGACCAGGGCTGAAATGGTCTCGCCGGCTACATGGGCGGACTTCTGGACCAGCGAGATGGCGAGCGAATCACCGGCCTGTGCCGCCAGCGTGATGTCCTCCAGCGTCAGCGCCCGCTCTTTTGCCCGGCCGGCCAGGGAAGTGGTGGCGCCTTCCTTGATGGCCTGCTCTGCGTCCCGCACCAGGGCCCATCCGCCGGCCACGGCTTCGAGGCATCCGACCTTGCCGCAGCGGCACTGCTCGTTGGAGTCGGAAACCCGGACGTGGCCAATGTCCCCGGCAGCGCCGTTGGCACCACGGTGGATCCGGCCCTTGGACAGCAGGCCGGAGCCGACGCCCGAGCCGATCTTGCAGTAGATCAGGTCCGTGAGCATGTCGCGACGGCGGGCCCGCTCACCAAGGGCCAGCAGGTTGGAGTCGTTATCCACCCATACCGGCGCGTTGAAGCGTTCCTCGAAGGGCGTCCGGACGTCGAAGCCGTTCCACCCGGGCATGATCGGCGGAGCCACGGGCTGTCCGGTGGCGAAGTCCACCGGTCCCGGCAGGCCAACCACGACGCCCCATACCGGCACGGGAGGATGATTCTTGAGCACATCCTCAACAAGGGACATGACGGCATCGATCGTCTTCTCCGGCCCCTGGGCGATGTCCCAGCTGCGGTGTGCGTGGTCAATGATGTCGCCGTCGAGCGCCGTGAAGCCCACCCTGATGTGTGCCGCGCCGAGGGCGCAGATGACAATCCGCCCCTGTTCTGAGCGAAAGCGGAGGGTCCGCGGCGCGCGGCCTCCGGACGAGGCTCCGAAGTCGCCGTCACCCAGGAATCCAATCGCGATGGCCTGGTCCACCCGCTGGCTCACAACGCCCCGGCCCAGCCCGGTAACCTTGCCGATTTCCGGCCGGGTGGTCGCCTCGCCTGTCCGCACCAGGTTGACGATCCGCAGCAGGCTGGTCACTTCGTCCGTTTGTGCTCCGAAACGGAGGGTGGAGTCTGTCGTCATGGCACCAATTCTCACACATTGCACGCGACTAAGGCGCGAAATTAGATCAACTATGGCTAAAAATTCGCTGACTTATGAATAATAGAGACATAAGAAGGAGGCGACGATGCCTTGGAGGATAGGGATACTCGGAGCCGGACCCGGCGTTGCGGCCCTTCATTTGCCGGTGTTGCGCGGGCTCCCGGACCTGTTTGTTGTGGTCCATATCGCCGATGCCGGAAGCGGCCGTTCCCGGGATCTTGCTGAAACGTGTGGTGCGCGCTGGTCCAGCGGGGATCGCGAGCTGCTGGCAGACCCGGAGGTGCAGGTGGTGGCTGTCTGCAGCCCGCCGTCAGAACACGCCCGCCATATCCTGGCGGCAGTGGCGGCCGGCAAGCGGGCCATCTTCTGCGAAAAGCCCCTGGCCACCACCAAGCAAGATGCCAGCCGCGCCATCGATGCCTGCCGCGCGGCAGGCGCCATCCTCCTGGTGGGCACAAACCACGTGTTTGATGCCGCCTGGGACCGCGCCAGGCGCCACCTTGCTGCGCTCGACGGCGGGGTGCGGGCCGTATCGGTCACTTTGGCGCTTCCGCCCAACGACAGGTACCACCGGCTCGTGGCGGAAGGCGGCCCGTTCCAGGCCGCAGCCCACGGCCGCCCGGACCTGGGCGATCCGGCGGTGGCGGCAGGAGTCCTGCGGCAGCTGCTGACCGGGCTGGCCATCCATGACCTGCCTGCGGTCAGGGACATCGCGCCGTGCCTTGACGAGGTCGTCTATGCACGGCTCGCCCCGCCCATCGGCTACCTGGTGGGGTACCGGGCAGGCAGTGTCCTGATCCAACTCGCCCTCACCATGCTTCCGGAAGGCCCCGACGCCTTTTGGCGCATGGCCATCGCCACCTCCCATGACCGGATCGAGGTCACCTTCCCGCCGGCCTTCGTCCATGCGGGAAGCGCCGTCATCAATGTACGCGCGGACGATGGACAGTGGACCGGATACGGGAGGGATCCCGTTGACGGCTATGTGGCTGAGTGGCGCGCCCTGGCATCGCGCCTTGAGGCGGGGGTCCCGGTGGAGTACGACGAACTGCTGGCTGACGCGCACTACGCAATCGACCTGGCTGATGCTGCCGCCGCAAAGATCCTCGAAGCGGGCCGGCAGTGACGCCGCAAGGGCCCCGTGCCGGCGTCTTTACCCGGTTGCCCGCCTACGTGGCGGCCGCGGCCGGGCTTCCCGCCAGTGCCAGGCTGGCGGAGGACGTGTGCGGTGCTGTTGCCGTCATCCCCGGCTCCGGCAACTGGTGGGCCGGGCTGCTGGATGCCCGGGACCAGGGAGCGGCGGCCGTGGTGATCGCGGATCCCGCGGCCCCGCCTCTGGAGGTCTTTGCAGCGGGTGCCTGGTCCGGAGGTATCCCGGTGGTCGTCGACCGCCCCGGCCTCCGCGCCGACATGGTGGCGGACGCGGTCCGGGCGCGGCGCGGGACCCTGCCGAGGGTGGTCACCGTGGAGTGCACCGCCCCCGCCGCCCTCCTGGATGCCGTGATCCGTGACGGCCTCGGCTGGGCCCGGTCCCTGGCAGGTTCCCAGCTGACCTTCCGGGCGGGTATGGCGGCCGGGCAGGGCATCATGGGACTGCTGGATTCGCCGATGGCCGGCGGGGGCCGCCTTTCGTCCACCCTGGTGGGCACCGTCCTCGAAGGACCCGCTGCGGGCGGCTTGCTCCAGGTCCTGGCCTTGGGCGAGGTCAGGACGGAGGTTGCCATTGACCTTGCTGCCGGCCGGGTCAAGCTGGGGACATCGACGGTGGAGGGGGCGCTTAGGGCGCCGGAGCGCTACGAGGCTCCGGCCCGGCTGGCCTTGCGCCGCGCCATCGAAGCCGCCTCGAGCGGCAGGGAGGTGGCTGACCTGGAAGAACTGCTGGAAGACCAACGGCTGGCGCACGACGTGGCGAGCGCGCGGGCCGCCCAGTGACTCCGTCGATTTCGTGCAATCTTTTGTTGTTTTTAGACGTAAGTGGTTGTAGGGTGGGGAGTGGCGCCGGGGTCCCATCCGGACCCGTTCCCCGTCGTGTTGGTGCGCCGGGGGCACACCACGTCGCGTCGACGGTCCGATCGTTCGGACAGACCACTATGCAACTATCACCTGTAAAACTTCGCCTCCTCACCACCTCCCTGCTCACTGTCTCGTTCCTCGGGGCACTGGACCACACAGTGGTCTCCACATCCCTCGCCACCATTTCCGGAGAGCTGGGTGCCCTGCAGCTGATGAGCTGGGTGGTGGTTGGCTACACCCTGGCCAGCACGGTGCTGCTGCCCGTGCTCGGCAGGCTCGGCGATGTCCTCGGCGCCCGGCGGATCTTCCTTGTTTCCCTGGTGATGTTCCTGGCCGCATCCCTGGCCTGCGGTTTTGCCACGGACATTGCGTGGCTCATTGCCGCCCGAGTCCTCCAGGGCATGAGCTCGGCGGGCCTGCAGCTCATGTCGCAGACCATCATCGCCCGCGTCACCACGCAGCGGGAACGGCCCCGCTACATGGCCATCATCGGGGCGGCTTTTCCCATCGCCATCCTGGTGGGCCCGGTGGTGGGCGGTGCCATCACCGATTACTGGGGCTGGCAGTGGGTCTTCTGGATCAACATCCCGGTGGGCGCCGCTGCGTTCGCCCTGGCACTGGTGGCCGTTCCCCACCTGGAACCGGGCCCGGCGCCCCGGCACTTCGACATCGCCGGCTCCGCCGTCTTTACCTCCGCGCTGGTGGCGCTCGTCCTTGCCGCCTCCTGGGCCGCGGAAAGGGACGGCGGTCCTGCGGCCGGGAGCGCGCTCGCGGCCAGCATCGCGGGCTTTATCGCCTTTTTTCTGATCGAGCGGCGGGCACCTGAGCCCATCATTCCGCTGCACTTCTTCGCCAACCGCACCATTGCTGCCGGTACGGCACTCTCGGCGATCATCGGCGTCGGCTTCTTCTCCATCACCGCCTACCTGCCCACCTACTTCCAGATGGCCTACCGGACCTCGGCTACGGTGTCCGGGCTGGTTCCCATCGCCACCGTCTTCGGCATGCTGATCAGCAACCTCCTCACGGGCTGGCTGGCCAGCCGCACCGGGCGTTACCGGATCTTCCCGGTCGGCGGAACGGTGCTGGGAGCCGTGGCCCTGCTAGTGATGGCGCTGCTCCCGGCCGGCCTCCCGCTGTGGGCGCCCATGATCGTGATGGGTGCTGTGGGCCTGGGCACCGGGGCGTTCATGAGCCTCATCGTGGCCGTGGTCCAGGGCGCCGTCCCCGCAGGCCAGACCGGCACCATCACCGCAACCATCAACCTGGTCCGGCAGGTGGGATCAACCGTGGCGACGGCGGTCATCGGCGGCGTCATCGGCTCCGGAGTCGCGGCCCTCCTGCCGGCGGGGCTGGACGCCTCCACCCTCACCCCGCAGCAGGTACACCAAGCGTCACCGGCGGTCCAAGCCGACGTCGCCCAGATCTACTCATCCGTCTTCACACCCATCTTCATCGCCCTTGCCTGCGCCTACGCCCTGGGCATCCTGGCGGCAGTCCTGCTCCCGCACGGCCGCCTGTCCGACGAACCCGTCCCCGCCCACGCATCTTCCGAAACCCTCCCGGCCTGATCTCAAAGGAGACATCATGTCCAACCCCACCATTGCCGTCGTCGGCAGCGGACCCATCGGTTCCACCTACGCCCGCCTGCTGCTGGAGCAAGTCCCCACCGCCCGGGTGGTGATGTTCGAAGCCGGGCCGCAACTGACAGCCGTTCCCGGCGAGAGCGTCCGGAACATCCCGGACCCGGCCGAGAAAGCACACGCCCGGGAAATGTCGCAGGGGCCTCAGGCCGGGGCGTTCCGGGAGTCCCTCGGCATCCCGGCAGCAACAGTCACCGAGGGCATGTTCACCGCGCGCCAGGGCACGCACCTCCTGGACTTCGGTGGAGAAGGGTCAGCGCACGCCCCCTCGTTCCCGGCGGCGGCTGCCGCCACCAACGTTGGCGGCCAGGGCGCGCACTGGACCTGCGCGACGCCGTCGCCCGCCTTCAGCGAAAAGATCCCCTTCATCGCCGACGACGAGTGGGACGGCCTGATTGAAGTGGCCAAGGGCCTCCTGCACGTCCACAGTGCAGCCTTCGCGGACTCCAAGGTCGGCGAAGCCATCCGCTCCCTCCTGGACGAAGAGTTCGGCGCGGAGCTGCCCGACGGCTACGGGGTGGGCACCCTTCCGGTGGCCGGTGACCCGCAACCCGACGGGTCCGTGCGCTGGGCGGGGGCCGACGTCGTCCTCGGGCCGTTGATCGACCCCGGCAACGCGCTCTCACAGCGGTTCGAACTCCGCGACCTCACCCTGGTCCGCCGGGTTGAACTCGATGGAAACCGGGCCACCGGGGTCACCGTGCAGGATCTCCGCAGGGGTACGGAGTCCTTTGTTCCGGCGGACGTGGTGGTGGTAGCGGCCGATGCCTTCCGCTCGCCGCAGCTCCTGTGGGCCTCGGGCATCCGCCCCCAAGCGCTGGGCCACTACCTGACCGAACACCCGGTGGTGATCTCCACCGTGGCTCTTGACGCCGACAAGATGCTCCGTTTTGCCGCCGAGGGTGACCTTGACGCGGAACTGGCCCGGCGCGCCCAGAATCCCGCCGACCCCGTGGCCGCAGTCAACCGCATCCCCTTCTCCGAACCCGAACACCCCTTCTCCGTGCAGGTCATGTACTCGGAGTCCACCCCGTTCCCAATGGAACCGGGCACCCCGTACTCGGACAACCGGTGGGGCTACGTGAACATGGGCTACGGCATGCGCAAGCATCCCCGCTACGAGGACGCCGTCAGCTTCGACGACCATGAGCCCGACTACCGCGGTTTCCCCAACATGACCATCGAGTACGCACTAACCGAACGCGAGGAGGCGGAAATTGCCCAGGCCACCGACCGGCTGCGGCGTGCTGGCAAGGCCTTGGGCGTCTTTGTGGCCGAACCCAGGCTGATGCCCAACGGCTCCAGCCTGCACTACCAGGGCACCATGCGCATGGGAGCGGCCGACGACGGCAGCTCCGTTGCCGATCCATGGTCCCGGGTGTGGGGCTACGAGAACCTGGTGGTGGGCGGGAACGCGCTCATACCGACGGCCACGGCCATGAACCCCACGCTGATGAGCGTGGCCATCGCCGTCCGCGGTGCCCGGCGGGTCGCCCAAGAACTGGGATCCTGAAGCGCCGGCGGTCCGGCGGCGGTTCCGGGCGTCCGGGCGCGGCTAACCTGTGGGTATGAAGAACCTGGACCTGAACCTGCTGCCCCACCTGCAGGTCCTGCTGGAGCTGAGGAACATCACCCGGGCTGCTGAGCGCCTCCAGCTCAGCCAACCTGCCACCAGCGCCGCAATGGCAAGGCTTCGGCGCCATTTCGACGACGAACTCCTGGTCCGCAATGGCCGCACCTACGACCTGACGCCCTTCGCCCAGTCCCTGGTCCCGCTGGTTGATGAAGCCATGCTCCACATCCAGCGGGCCACGCGCGTTCGCTCCGGGTTCGATCCTGCGTCCAGCGAGCGGGAGTTCGTGATTGCCGCCTCCGACTATGCGGCGGCGCTGATCGTGGGCCCGCTCCGGGGCATCCTGCGGGAGGAGGCGCCCGGGGTCTCCGTGGATTTCGTTCCCACGTCAAAGTCCGGGATCCAGGGCCAGATGGCTGACTACTCCAAGATCGACCTGCTCGTCGGGCCCACCGGGTACCAGATGCAGGGGGCCAGCCGGCAACTCTTCAGGGACAGCTTCATGGCCGTTGCCGACGCTGGCAACCCCCTGCTCCAGCAGCCCCGCCTTACCCTTGCCGACCTGGCCAAGGTGCCCCACGCCGTCGGCTACTTCGGGGAGGGCATCAGCACTCCCGCGGACAAGCTGTTCGAATCGCGCGGCATCCAGCGCCGGGTGGCCGCCGTGGTGGGCGGGTTCCTGTCGCTGCCCCTGCTGGTGGAGGGAACGGACCTGGTGGCCCTGGTGCCCGGGATGCTGGCGGCCCGGGCCCAGCGCGGCGCCAACATTGCGGTGCTGCAGTTCGACGACGACGCAGAAGCGTCCCTGGTGGAGGCCATGTACTGGCACCCCTCGCAGGCGGAGGACCCTGCCGGTGTCTGGCTGCGTTCGGTGGTGCAGCGCTCCTGCGCCCGGCTGCACGAACTCTTTCCCGCCGCCGCCCACCCCCTGACCATCAACGAGGCGGATACCATCTAGACCCAAGACGGCGTTCTGCGCTGGGCCGGTTCCTGCGAAAGTCGAAGAAACATGCTTTCGGAAGGAACTCCATGCCCGTTTCCAGCCAGCGCCTGGCCGGCAAGACCGCCGTCATCACCGGAACGGCCAGCGGCCAGGGCAGGGCCGCGGCGCTCGCGTTCGCTGCGGCGGGTGCCGTGGTGGTGGGCTGCGACATGGACGACGAAGGCGCGGCAGCCACGGTCGCGGCGGTCACCGCGGCCGGGGGCCGGATGGGCAGCAGCCGGGTGGACCTGACGGACGAGGCCGCCGTGGCCGCCTGGGCCCGGGAGGTCGCGGAAGCCCACGGGCAGGTCCATATCCTCTATGCCAATGCGGCCGTCACGCGCTTCGCGCCGGTGGAGCGGCTCACGTTCGCCGACTGGAAGTGGAACGTGGAGCACGAGATGGACGTGGTGTTCCTGCCCGTGAAGTACTTCTGGCCGCAGCTGATCGCCGCGCGGAACGCCGCCATCGTTTTGGTGGGTTCCACCGCCGGGGTGACGGGCTCCATGACCAATGGCCGGTTGGCGCACACCGCCACCAAGGGAGCCGTGGTGGCCATGACCAAACAGCTGGCGGCCGAAGGGGCGCCGCACGGGCTGCGTGTCAATGCCGTCAGCCCAGGCATGATCCGCACCGCCGCCACCGAGGGCAACCTCCTCGCTCCCGACCACCCCATGCGGACCATCGCCGGCAGCATTCCCCTGGGCAGGATTGGCGCGCCGGAGGAAGTGGCCGCCTGCGCGCTGTTCCTGGCGTCCGACGAGGCGTCCTATGTGACGGGAGCGAACCTGATGGTGGACGGCGGCTGGTCGGCTGTGCTGCCGGGCTGACAGATGGGCTGCAGGGGCACGGCATGACCGTGGCGAAGGTGGGGTGCCAGTTGGGCGGCACCGCAGCGGGGCTGCAGCCCCGCTGCGCGGTAGACGTCGTCGACGAGGGCCATCGTGGCCGTGGCGTGCGCTGCCGTGAGGGGTGACGGGCCATCGCTGGCGAGCACGTCCACGAGGTGCTCAAGCTGGGCGACGTAACTCGATTCACCCTCCATGGCCTTTTCGTCGATGAGCAGGTTCTCGCCGGCAGTGACGCGCAGTGTGGCTCCCCACTGCGGAACGATGACGCTTGTCGCGTGCAGGGTTGCTGCGGAGCCGACGATGGTCAGCGACATTTGACCTTTGTCATCGCCCAGGAACGAGGCCCGGACCCGTGCTCTGATGCCCGTATCGAACGCCAGCACGAAATCGGTCTGCATATCGACGCGGGGATCGCCGTCGTACAGCCGGGCCGACGACGATACGACGTGCGCCTCACCCCACGCCGCCCGCAGGAGGTCGATGGCGTAGCAGCCGACGTCCATCACGGCCCCGCCGCCCAGGTCGCCGTTCAGCCTGATGTTGCCGGGCTTCACCACAAAATGGGGGATGCTGAAGTCGATCGAGGCGTCGTCGATGTCGCCGAGCACACCCGATCCGATCACGTCGAGCAGCCGCTGGGTGAACGGGTGAAGTCGGTAATGGAATCCGACGAACGCCGAGCGACCGGTGGTCTCGGCAGCGTCGGCAATGGCCCGCGCGTCGGTTCCGTTGGCGGAGAGCGGCTTTTCGCAAAGAATGTGTTTGCCTGCGCGCAGCGCGGCAACCGCCCACTCCGCATGGGCCGTCGGCGGGAGTGCCACATATACGAGGTCGACGTCGGGATTCGCCATCACGCTGGCGTAGTCACCGGCCGCCTCAATCCCGAACCGGTCGGCAAAGGCCCGGGCGCGCTCAGGGTCGCGGGAGCCGACCGCGATGACCTGCACACTGTCGACGAGGGTGGAGGGTTCCACCATGGCCCGTTCGGCGATGCCGCCGGTTCCAAAGATGCCGACCCTCAACGGTTGACCTGTCATTCTCAGTTCTCCTTTAGGGGGAGGCCACGGGGGCTGGCTGGATGCTGCGGTTCCGCGGCCGGGTCCGGGCCGGAACCCGGGTCACGGCCTCGCGGCGGTCACCCACCCTGTTCTCGATGCTGCCGATGCCTTCCACGGTCATCCGGACCACGTCGCCGGTTTTCAGCGGCGGGGGAGTCTGTGCCCCGTTCCGGCCCCAGAGCTCGGCCAGGCAGCCGCTGCCGCAGGTGCCGGAGCCCAGCACGTCCCCGGGCCGCACCACGGAATCCTGCGACGCATAGGCCACCAGCTCGGCGAACGGCCAGCCCATGTTGGAGAGCAGGTCCTGCCCGATCAGATGCCCGTTGACTTCGACGGACATCGAGATCGGCAGGAAGCCCTCGGCGTCGTGCAGGGCCTCGAATTCGTCGGCGGTGACAATCCAGGGCCCCAGCGTGTTGGCGAAGTCCTTGCCTTTGCACGGACCCAGGCTGACTTTCATCTCCCGGCGCTGGAGGTCCCGGGCGGACCAGTCGTTGAGTACGGTGTAGCCAAAGATGTGCCGGTGGGCTTGCTCGGCGTCCAGGTTCCGTCCGTCGCTCCCGGGGACGCGCCCGACGACGGCGGCAACCTCCGTTTCGAAGTCCAGGTCCGTGCAGCCTGCGGGAATCCCAATCACCTCGCCCGTACCGGTGACGGTGTGCGGGTTGGTGAAGTAGAACGTGGGTGCCTCGTACCATTCGGCCACTACGCCGGCCACGCCGTCGATGCTTTTCCGCACTCCCTCCACGTGCTCTTCAAACGCCACGAAGTCCCGGATGGTGGCCGGTTCCAGCGGGGCCAGCAGCCGCACCTCCGCCAGCGGTACGGGTGCGGCGGATGCGGTGACTTTCCGGGCAAGGTCGAGTGTCTCCTGCAGGCCGGCATCGAGCAGTGTCTGTACGGACTGGCCTGCGGGCAGCGCGTAGCAGTGTTCGCCGTCCACGAAGCCGGACCGCGTCCCGCCGTCGTGGTTCCAACGGGCAATCTTGACCATGTGGGGTTTCCTTATGCGTTGGGGCGGGTGGCCAGGGCGGCTGCCGCGGTGATGCCCAGGGCCCGTGCGTTGCCGCCCAAGACCCGGGACTCGTCGTCGGCCGGGAGTGCGGCGGCTTCCACTTCGTCCACCGGAAGGTCGGACCCCATGTCGAACGGGTAGTCCGAGCCGAGCAGCACCTGCTCCGGCCCGGCGGCGGCAACAAGGGCCCGCAGTTCAGCCGGGCTGTGGACGAGTGAGTCGAAGTACAGTTTCCGCAGGTAGGACGACGGCGGCGCGGCGCACCCATGAGCCTCCGGACGCACTTTCCAGGCACGGTCCGACCGGCCCAGCGTGGTGGGCAGGTAGCCGCCGCCGTGGGCGGCCAGGACCTTCAAGGCGGGGTGCCGGTCCAGGACACCGCTGAAAATCAGGTGGGACAGGGCTACCGCGTTCTCGGCCGGCTGGGACACGGTGTTGGCCAGGTAGAAGCGGTCCAGCCGCTCATCGAGCGAGCAGCCGAACGGGTGCAGGAACACCACGGCGCCCAGCTCTTCGGCGCGGGTCCAGAACGGTTCCAGCCGGGGGTCCGAGAGTTCAACGGTGCTCCGTTCCGGGTCCCCGGGAGTGGCGGCGAAGGACCCGATTTCGACGCCCAGCAGGCCGCACTCCAGGACGGCGTGTTCCAAGGCATCCGCCATCAGGCCCGGGTGCTGGAGCGGGACCAGGCCCAGCCCGTTGAGCCGGGCGGGCGCGCGGTCCACGAACGCCCGCACCGCCTGGTTGGCCTCCTGTGCCACGTCCAGGGCGAGCTGTTCGCCCGCAAAGTAGTAGAAGTGCGACGGCGACGGCGAGACCAGCTGCACGTCCACGCCCTGGGCGTCCATGTCCGCCAGCCGACGGTCCAGGTCCGTCAGCTGCGGCCAGCGTTCCTTGATCATCCGGCCCGAGGCGGCCATGGATTCGGGTCCGTTGCGGCGCACCTCCAGGGCCTGCTGGGCGCCGAAGCCCTCCGGATCGGCCTCGGCCACCAGCTGCTGGAGGGCCGGCAGCAGGATGTGGGCGTGCACATCCACCGTGGGGTTCGGGCCGGGACGGGTGCTCATGCCGGCTCCTTCAACATGACGGACAGACCGTGCATCAGGCCGGGCACATCGGCGTCGCGGACGCCGTCGAGCATCCACTGGCCCAGCTGGGCCGAGGCGTTCACCACTGCCGTGGCGCGGTCCAGCCGGCGGTCGCTGAACTCCTTGAACAGAGTCTCGGTGACGTCGTCGGCCTTGATCAGCAGCTCGGCCAGGACGGCGGCGTCCTCCAGGGCCATGGCGGCACCCTGTGCCACCGTTGGGGGGCAGCTGTGCGCGGCGTCGCCGATGATCACCGTGCGGCCGCGGTTCCAGGGTCCGTTCACCAGATGGGTGGTGAACCACGTGTAGTTGATGCGGGCACTGTGGTCCAGGTTGGCGCGGATCTCGTTCCACGGCCCGCCATAGGCTGCTGCGAGTTCGGCCATGATGCGGGGGCCGTCCTCGTGCTTGCGTTCCTGGGCCTTCTCCACCAGGTAGGCGTAGATGGTGTCCGGGCCGGTGGGGCAGTAGCCGGCAATGAAGCAGGGGCCGCCGTAGGTGAGGTCGGTCCGGACCACCTCCGCCGGCCGTTCCACGAACGCCCGCCAGATGCCCATGCCGGTTGGATGGGGTTCCACGTCGATGCCAATGGCCTTGCGGACGGCCGAGTGCAGGCCGTCGGCGCCGATCAGGAGGTCGTAAGTGGCCGTGCCGCCGTCGGTGGTGCCCACGGTGACCGAACCGTCGTCGTCCGTGATGCTGGTGACCGTCCGGCCGTAGCTGATCCGGGCACCCGCCTGTTCCGCACGTTCACGGAGGATGGCTGTAAGGTCCGGCCGGTACATGCCCATGGTGGCCGGGAGGTCGTCGCCGCCGGTGCGGATGTCCTCCAGGACGGCGAGCACCGTGCCGGCCGGGTCCGGGGCCCGCAGGCCGAGCGTGCTGAAGGCGTAGCCCTTGGCCTCCACCTGGTCCCAGACGCCGAGCTGGCGGAGGACGCGCAAGGCGTTCCCCTGCAGCGTGATGCCGGACCCAAGGGTCTGCGGGGCGTCTGCCTTCTCGAGGACTTCCACCCGGATTCCGGCGTCGGCCAGGAGGATGGCGGCGGCCAGCCCCGCGGCTCCCGCCCCCACGATTCCGACGTTCTGTACTGCTGCCATCGCTGACTCCTTTGTATTGACGGCGTTACTGCTGGTGGTTTGTTGTAGTGAAAGCTACCGGACGGCGATCGGGTTGACCGGTGATCCCACGGCACCGGTGATGGGGAGGGGAGCGGCCGTCAGCAGGAAGTCGTACCTGCCGTCCGCCGCGCACGCCTCGGCCAGGGCGTCCGGATCCCACATCTCGCCGAGGAACAGGCCAAGGTTGGGGATGGCGATCTGGTGGAGGGGCTGGAAGGCGCCGTCGAACTCGTTGGGCCGGACTTCGAAACCCCAGGTGTCGGTGGCGATGCCGGCGATCTCGCTGCGGTGCAGCCACGGCGCGG
Source organism: Pseudarthrobacter sp. efr-133-R2A-89 (assembly GCF_030209315.1). Lineage (NCBI taxonomy): Bacteria > Bacillati > Actinomycetota > Actinomycetes > Micrococcales > Micrococcaceae > Pseudarthrobacter > Pseudarthrobacter sp. efr-133-R2A-89. The sequence goes on from NZ_JARVSE010000002.1 coordinate 470,605, forward strand.
TGGTGAAGGACAGCCCGGGGGCGGAACCGCCGGCATAGTCGCCCCAGCCGTCGCGGCGCACCCGGGTGTATTGCCCGGTGCGGATCACCACGATGTCGCCGCGCCGCACCTCGGAGCTGGGCCCCTGGAGTTCAATGGTCCGCTCGAGGTGCTCGGGGGTGATGGCGAAACCGTCCGGCAGTTCGCCGTCGTTCCGTCCCAGGTCGGGACCAAGCGCCCGGCCGACGTCGAGCAGGACGCCCCGGGTGACGATCTTCGCCGCGGCTGTTTCGATGCCGGTGACCAGGTCGCCTTCGGAGGTGACGACGTCGCCGGCGGCCCGGCCGTTCCAGGCGTTGCCCTGGTCGAAGATGTGGCCCAGGCCGTCCCACTGCGTGGAGCATTGCAGGGGCATGGCGATCACGTCGTCAGCGCCGCCGAAGCCGTGCGGGAAGCCTTGGTTGCCGCGTTCGGCGTCAACGCCCGTGTCAGTCATGGTGTGGACCGGGTTGGTGCGGCGGCGCCAGCCTTTTTGCGGGCCGTTGGTATCGAACGGTTGGGAGAGGGAGAACGCCTCCCCGGTGCTGACCAGCGCGGCGGCCTCGATCCGCTTGGCGGCGTCGATGAAGTTCAGGGTGCCCAGGACGTCGTCCTGGCCCCAACGGCCCCAGTTGCTGTGTTCCCGGGCCATGGCGCGGATGCTGCCGAGCGGATCCTCACGCCGGATAACCGGGGAATCAATGGATTCCCCGGCGCCGGTTGCTGTGTCCTGGGTGGTCACGGCTTGCTGCTTTCGGTTGGAGTTTCGTCCTTGCAGTGGATGAGCTGGGTGCCCAGCCCGGTGATGGTGCCTTCCATGACGTCGCCGTTCTGGAGCAGCCGTCCCCAGTGCTGGCCGTTGCCGGCCGGGCTGCCGGTGAGGACAAGGTCGCCGGGGCGCAGCGGCATGATCTGCGAGGCTTCGCTGACCAGTTTGGCAACGCCGAAGATCATGTCCTGCGTGGATTCGTCCTGCATGGCCTTGCCGTTGAGCTTCAGGGTCACCTGGACGTCCTGCGGGTCGCCGAAGAATTTGGCGGGCACCAGCAGCGGTCCCGTGGGCAGGAAGCCGGGGGCGTTCTTGGCGCGGTACCAGTCCGAACCGATGGCGGGCATGTCCTTGCGGAAGACGTACTCGCGGGTGGTGATGTCGTTGACCATGGTGTACCCGAAGACGTGCTCCAGGGCTTCTTCGGGGGTGACCCGGAACGCCGTCTTCCCGATCACCGCGGCCAGTTCCAGCTCCCAGTCGTGGGACTTGCTGTAGGCGGGCAGGGTGAGGTCGTCCGTGGCGGACGCGACCGCCGTCGGAAGCCCGATGAAGAAGTACGGCGTGCCCTGCCCCGCGCGCTTGTCCATCATCGCGGCAGTCTTGGCGCGCACCTCTTCCGCGTCTTCGCCCGGCTCGCGGTGCGCCACGGCCAGGTCGACCACGTGCTTGCGGTAGTTGGCGCCGGTCTGCAGGATCTGGGCCGGCTCCACCGGGGCAAGGATTTCGACGTCGGCCATCGCCAGGCCGGTGTCCTTTCCCGCAGAGGCAGCCAGGGCATCCAGCTGGCCTTCCGTGGTGTCCCAGTGCTCGATCAGGGAGTTGATGTCCCCGTCCAGGGGCAGGACCCTGTCATCAACCAGCAGGCCCGCGCGGGCCTTGCTGCCGCCAGGCTCCTGGAACCGGATGAGTGCGTAAGGTGCTTCGGCCATGGTGCCGTTAGCCCCGTCCCTGCTTGGCGTACGGGTTCAGGAGGGCTTCCTTCATCTCCGGCGACGCGCCTTCCTCGGTGGCCGTGAAGCCTTCAGCCGGTGGGAACGATTCGGTCATGGAGTGCGGCATGGCGCCGTTCTTGTAGAAGTTGTTGGAGCCCTCCGACGGCTTCCAGGTGTTGGCCTCCCAGTCCGGGACGTAGTTGCGGTAGCCGCCGGAGTTCAGCTCGACGCGCAGGCCGGACGGTTCGCGGAAGTAGAGGAAGTTCTGCTCGCCCACGCCGTGGATGGAGGGGCCGTATTCCATGGCGGTGCCGTTTTCCATCATGACGTCCGCGGTGCGGAGCAGGTCCTCGGTGGTGTCCACCCAGAAGGCGATGTGGTTGACACGGCCGGCACGCTGGGACGTGTCCTTGACGACGCCGAGGTCGTGGGATTTTTCGTTGGTGGTCAGGACCGAGAACACGGTGATGGGTGCTTCGTCCAGGTCCACGAAGGCCATCACGCGGAAGCCCAGGGCGTCGCCGTACCACTTGGCGAAACCGCGGACGTCGGAGGCTGCGACGGTGACGTGGTCCAGGAAGCGCGGTGCTGCGGCGTGGCTGCTGCGGCGCTCCGGCCGGTCCGGGTAGGTGGATTCGAAGCCGGGCTCGGCGACGAACTTTTCCACGTCGTAGAAGAGGCGCATGTGGTGGCCGTAGGGGCCCGTGAATTCGTAGGCCTTGCCGTAGCCGTGGCCGCCTGCGGTCCAGGTGCCCTGCACTCCGGTCGCTTCGATGCGCTGGGCGGCTGCTTCGAGGGCGGCCTGCGAGTTTGTTCGCCAGGCCATCCGGCCCAGCGATGCTTCCGGTCCTTCGGTGACCACCAGGCTGTAGCGGTAGTAGTCGCCCCAGCAGCGGAGGTAGACGTTGCCGTCCACGCGGTCGACGATGCGCATGCCGAACTTTTCCTCGTAGAACCGTGCGGACGCTTCGACGTCCGGGCTGGTGATTTCGAGGTGGGCAAGATGGGAGAGGGGAGTTTCCACGTTGAAGTCCTTCTGGGTTTTACCGGCTGCGGTTTGGTGCAGGTCCTGTTACCACTGTGAGGCACTTCATATATCCGGGGAATGGCAGGTTTTCGATATCAGATATCCGCCACGCTGATACTCCCTCCCCTTGCAACGCCCGCTCACTTGTTGCTCCCAAAACGGCAACGCCCGCTCACTTCATGCTCCCAAAACGGCAACGCCCGCTCACTTCATGCTCCCAAAACGGCGACGCCCGCTCACTTGTTGCTCCCAAAACGGCAACGCCCGCTCACTTTCCTGAAGGGAGTGAGCGGGCGTTGACCTAAAAGGGGTAATAAGTGAGCGGGCGTGCGGCGGGACTATTCCTTGCCGAGGCCGGCAGCCGAGGTCTTCCCGCCGGACACGCTGTTGAGCGCCCGCAGGTCGAAGATGCCGTTGATGTCGGCCTGCTTGGTGGTGCCGGCGGTCACGCCGTCGGCCAGGAGCTTCTGGTAGGTTCCGGCAAGCGGGTCCACGGTGAAGACGATGTTCTTCAGGGACCGGTCAATGACATCCGGTTTCAGCTCCGCGCCGGCGGCTTCCTTCAAGGCGGAATTGATCACCGTGGCCTTGTCGGAGGCAGAAGCGCTGTTCAGCCACTCAACCGATTTCACGTGGCCCTTCAGCAGCGCCTTGACGGTGTCCGGGTGGTCCGCCGCGAACTTCTGGTTGACGATCAGGATGGTGGTGGGGAACTCGCCCGGCTTGCCTGAGAGGGAGCCGTCCCACAGGTCCTTTTCATCCACCAGCACCTTGGCGCCGGCGTTCAGCACCAGACGGGAGGCCCAGGGCTCCGGCAACCACGCGCCGTCGAGCTTTCCGTCCTGGAACAGCTTGAGCGTCTGGGCGTTCTCGGTGGGGTTGATGGCGACGTCGCCGCTGCCGTCCACATTCGTTTTGTAGCCCTGCGATGAGAGCCAGGCCCGAAGGGCGACGTCCTGGGTGCCGCCCAGCTGGGGCGATGCGAGGGTCTTGCCCTTGAGGTCTGCGGCGGAGTTGATCTCCGGCTTGACCACGAGCTGCGCTCCGCCGGCGGCAGCTCCGGCGATGATGCTCACCGATTGGCCCTGGCTCTTGACGAATGAGTTGATGGCCGGGTTGGGGCCGATGTAGGTGGCATCGATGGCGCCCGCGTTCAGGGCTTCGATGGCGGCCGGACCGGCATTGAAAACCTGGGTGCTGAGTTTGGTGCTGCCCAGTTCGTCGGCGATAAAGCCTTTGCTGACGCCCACCAGGGCCGGGGCGTGCGTGACGTTGCCGAAGTAGCCCAGTTTCAGCTCGGCTGCCGGGTTGCCGGACGGGGCGCTTTCCTGGGTTGCGGCCGGGGCGCCACTGTTGACGGCGGAGGCGACGGCGGCGCCACCGCCAACCAGGGCCAGGATTGCGGCGGCGATGCCGATTTTCAGGCCCAAGGGGCGCTTGGGTTTGGCTGGCTGGCCGGCCACGATGCGCGTGGACTTCTGCGGGTTCTGCGGACCGTTGTCCTGCGGGTTGGTCATGGGGATTCCTTTGCTGGGGCGGATGCTGAGACGAGGTTACGGAGCGCTCTCCGGGGCCACAATCGTTCGTGTCGCACTGGTTCACCCGGCGACGCGAAGGCGCAACGCGGCGTCGCGCGGCGTCAAAAAACGTCGTGAAGCGTCTTTTTGCGTGCGGCCCCGCCGGCCCGCAGCGGCGGATGCCAGGACTGTATTTTGCTTGACGGTTAATTAGCCATTCAGTAAAATACTGAGATGGAGAAATTTCGGAGGCCTACATGACAGTTGTGGAAGATCAGCGGCTCGACGCGATGTTCAGCGCTCTTTCCGACCCGACGCGCCGGGCCATCGTTGTCCGGCTCGCCGCCGGCGACGCCACCGTCAACGAACTGGCGGAACCGTTCAACTTGAGCCTTCCGGGCATCTCCAAGCACCTGAAGGTCCTCGAAAGATCGGGATTGATCAGTCGAGGCCGGAAAGCCCAGTTCCGCCCCTGCCACCTGGAGTTGCAGGCCCTCGACGTGGCTGCCGGCTGGATCGAGGAGAGCCGGCGCCTCTGGTCTGAGCGCTTCGACAAGCTCGACCAACACCTCCGCAACCTGCAGGAACCCCCGAATGGAGACCGCCATGAATGAGAACACCCTCCGCTTCACCCGCATCTTCGAGGCGCCACGGCAGCTGGTCTTCAGCTGCATGGTCGAACCCGAGCACCTGACCCACTTCTGGGGTCCGGCCGGCGTCACCACGCCCTTGGACACAATCACCGTGGATGCCCGGGTCGGAGGTGCCTTCACCACCGTCATGGTCAACGACGTCGACGGCAGCACCTACCCGACCAGCGCAAGGTACGTTGAGGTGAACCCGCCCGAGCGCCTGTCGTGGATTGAGGACCACTCGGGGCTGACCGTGACCATCACCTTCACCGAGCTCGGAACACGCCGCACCCAAGTCGACATCGAACAAACGAACGTTCCGGCACCAATGCTGGATCCCGCAGCCCAGGCCGGATTCCTCACCTCACTGGACCGCTTCGAGACCTACCTGGCCCAGCACGCCGGAGCTCACCGATGAGTGCGGACCGCCAGCCCATGGCGAACATAGCAGCCGAGCGGCGGGCGTTTACCAAGACCCTGGAACTGCTGCCCCAGCAGGCGTGGGACGCCCCCTCGCTCTGCGCCGGCTGGCGTGTCCGGGAAGTCGTCGCGCACATGGCCATGCCCCTGCGCTTCTCCACCCCGCGGTTCATCGGCGAGCTGCTCCGCTCCCGCGGCAACTTCACCCGCATGGCGGATCGGGTCGCGCGCCACGACGCCCAGGAGCCGGTCAGCACCCTGCTTCACCGTTGGCGGGCGAACGAGGACACGCTGTGGAAGCCACCAGGCGGTGGACTCCAGGGAGCCCTTACCCACGACATCGTCCATGGCCTGGACATCACCATCCCGCTCGGCCTCAAACATCCGGTCAGCGACGCAAGCCTCCTCACGGTCCTCGACCACGCGGCCAGCCCGCTCAGCCGGAAGCATTTCCGCCTTGACCTGTCCGGCGTCCGGCTCGAAGCCACCGATCTGGACTGGGCCTTCGGAGACGGCGAACCCCTCCGCGGCGCCGCTCATCATCTCCTGATGGTGCTCATGGACCGCCGGCTGCCCAACGGTGCCCTCGCCGGCGGGGCAACTGCCCGGTTCACCACCGCCTGATCCTGCCCCGGCCCCGGCGTGTTCGCTGCGAACTGTTGGGATACTGCATCCTGGCGCGAAATCCCGCGCAAAGGGGACACGTTTATTTTTTGATGCCCTGCCATTTCCAGCAGGGGCATCCTGAAATAGTCTGGGATTTGCCACGCAATTTAGGTGTGGGGATTCAGCAGGTCACTGCGATGTTTTACCGGCCGTGCTGATGAATGGAAGCGGCATGGGGGCCTGGAGTGGGAGGTAGGGGAGTATTCCTTGCAGTAGGCCCGGCTAAGGCGCCGTACTGCACGTGCACCAGTTCCAACGAATAACAATGCAGGAGAAAATCATGTTGCTTTGGATCGCTATTATCATCGCCGTTCTCTGGCTCCTCGGACTGCTCGCCAACATTGGCGGCGGGCTCATTCACATCCTTTTGGTTGTTGCCGTGGTAGTCCTGATCTTCCATTTCGTCCGCGGCAGGTCCCGCGCCTGATGGGCACAAGGGTCCCTGCCGCCGGCCGTGGTGCCGCCGGCGGGGACCCCAAGGGTCAGGCGGCCTTCACCAGCGGCAGTTCGTCCCAATGCGTTGTGTACCGGGGTGAACGCATATTGCGCTTCATGGTCCAGTCAAGGCCGGACTTGACCCCTGCGTACCCCAATCCGATGGAACCCCGCCCAAAGCGGCGGCTGACATCCTCCAGCAGCGGCCCGATGCCGCGTTCCTCGTGCCTGTTCTCGAAAGGCTCCAGCGGCGGCTGGTTGCCCGTGGGCCGAAGATCGGTCAGCATCAGGCCTGCTTTCGCGTATTTGAGCCCTTCCCGGATTTTCGGCAGCAGCGCGTGCGCGGCCTTGGTGAGCAGGAGCGGATCCGCGGTGGGCACGGGAAGCCGGACGCACACCGAAGGGTACGCCTGCTCCTGGTTCCGGAACGGCGAGGTGGCTGCGAACGCCGTCAGCACCTTTGCCTGGAGCCCATGTTTGGACAGGCGTGCGCTCGCCTGCTGGCTGTAAATACCCAGCACCTCCCGCAAACCGGCAGGCGTGGTCACCGGGGTGGCGAAGGAGCGGGAAAAGATCAACTGGTCGCGGCCAACGCGCTCCTCCTCCATGGGAATGCAGGGAGTGCCGCGCAGTTCGAGGACCGTACGCATCAGCACCACCGAAAACTTTCCCCTGATCACCACCGGGTCGGCGTGCATCAGGTCCAGCACGGTGAAGACCCCCATGGCATTCAGGCGCTTGGCCAGGCGCCCGGCGACGCCCCAGATCTCGTCCACGGGCAACCGGCCCATCAAACCCTCCCGCACCGGCGGCGGCACTGACTCCCAGAGGCACACTCCGCCAAATGCGGGATTGTTCTTGGCCCACTTGTTGCACAGCTTGGCCAGTGTTTTGGTGGGAGCTATCCCTACGCACACAGGAACCCCGACATGCCGCAGCACGGCCTCCTTGATCCCGCGGCCAAGGACCAGCAACTGGTCCGGGCCGCCCTTGACGCCGAGGAACGCCTCGTCAATGCTGTACACCTCCAGCCACGCCGAGTAGCGGCCCAGCAGCTCCATGACGCGGGCACTGATGTCCCCGTACAGCTCATAATTGCTGGACCTGGCCACCAGGCCCCATTCTTTGGCCCGCGGCGCGAGCTTGAACCAGGGTTCCCCGGTGGAGATGCCGAGGGCTTTCGCCTCGGGGGACCGGGTAACCGCGCAGCCGTCATTGTTGGACAGGACGACGAGCGGCCGGCCTTCCAGGGAGGGATCGAAGGCGCGCTCCGCCGACGCGTAGAAGCAGTTGACGTCCACGTGGGCGATCTGCGGCATGCGCCGCATGGGAGCCGGTTTAGCCACGAGGCACCTCACACATGATGCAGGCACCGGGTGGCAACGCCCCAGATGGTCAGCTCGGACAAGGCCGGTACCCGAATGTCCGGATACCGCGGGTTTTCCGCCTGTAGCACCACTCCGTTGACGGTGATGCGAAGGCGCTTGATCGTCAGTTCTCCGTCCAGGACGGCGATCACCACAGACCCGTCCCGCGGTTCCAGGGCCCGGTTCACAATGAGTTCATCGCCGTCGCTGATGCCCGCGCCTTCCATGGAGTCCCCGGTTACCCGGACCACGAACGTGCTGGTGATGTCCTTGATCAGGTGGGCGTTCAGGTCGATCCGGCCATCGAAATAGTCCTGTGCGGGCGACGGAAACCCCGCCGCCACTGCCACGGGCGCGATCAGCACGGACAACAAGGAGGCGCCCGCATCTATCACGCGGGGACCGATAACAACGCCCACAACACACCCTTATTCGAAAATATGTTCGATACTTCAGTGTAGCGCCGGAGGCCGACAACGGGACCCGGCGGCCAACGTAGACTTGCAGGATGCGGCTGGTTGCAAGCGATATTGACGGAACGATCCTTGGGCACGACGGAAAAATCAGCCCGCGCACCATACGCGCCTTCCACGCCTGCCGGGATGCCGGCGTCGAACTGGTCTTCGTCACCGGGCGCCCCCCGCGCTGGCTGCACCCGCTCGAGGAGCAGCTGGGCCACGCCGGACGGGTGATCTGCTCCAACGGTGCCGTCGTCTGGGACTTGGAAGCGGACCGACTGGTATCCGCCCGCGCGCTGGCCACCGCTTCCGTCCTGGACATCCGGCGCATCATCAAGGAACTCCGGCCCGCCGCGCTGTTCGCAGCGGAAACGCTCACCGGGTTCCACCTTGAGCCGGGCTTCATCGAAAACGAATCCAGCGAACTCCTCGCCGAATTCACTCCGGCGCCGCTCCATGAAACGCTCACGGGGGACGATTCCGTGGTCAAATTCCTGGCCATTGTCCGGGAGGGCACCCCGGATGACTTCCTCGCCGAGGTGGCGCCCGCCGTCGAACACCTGGCCGCCGCCACCCACTCCTCGCCCGGCGTCGCCATGCTGGAACTGTCCCTTCCGGGCGTGAACAAGGCCGTCACCCTGGCCGAGTACGCGGCCGCACTGGGCATCGATGCCGCCGACGTGGTCGCCTTCGGCGACATGCCCAACGACATCGAGATGCTCCGCTGGGCCGGGCACGGTTACGCGATGGCCAGCGGCCACCCCGAGGCCATCAGAGCGGCGGGCCGGCAGGCACCGCACTTCGACGACGACGGCGTGGCCCAGGTCCTCGAGGCCAGGCTGGCAGCCCTGGGCGTCCAGTTTTCCTGACTCCCGCCCCATACTTCCAGCTGGCGCTCACCTGGCGTTTACCTTTCGCCTGTAGCGTCAAGCGTGGAGGGTTCGCCCCTCACCGGCCGGCTCACAGGGGGTTCCGATGGCACGAAGCGTCAAACAGCGCGCAGCAGACGCGCCGCTGCGCAAGGCAACGCCTGATCCGCACTGGAAGCAGTTGCGCCAGGGCGACAGAGTCCGCGTCCTGCTGTCACCCGGCTTCCAAGCGAGCGGGGTAGTGGACACCATCACCGCAGACCACAGCGCCGTCTGGGTCCACCTGGATGGCGGCCGCGGACGCGTCCTGCTGCACTGCGGCGACGGCGTGGACATCCTGCCCTGCGGCGAGACCGACTGCCGGGACTGACGGTGCGGGCCTCGGGTACGCTCGCAGGGTGACCCTGCCCTTTTTTCAACACCCCGACGACGCCGGGCGGCAGCTTCCCATCGCCATGGCCCACCGGGGCTTCTCGGTGGACGGGCTGGAAAACTCCATGGCCGCGTTCCGCGCCGGCATCGAACTCGGCTTCCGCTATCTCGAAACGGATGTCCACACCACGGCGGACGGCGTGCTGCTGCTGTTCCACGATGAATTCCTGAACCGGGTGACCGACGGCAAAGGAAGGGTCGGGGACCTTGCCGCCGCAGAGGTGGCGAAGGCGCGGATCGACGGCCGTGAACCCATTCCCACGTTCGACGAGCTGGTCACCGGCCTGCCGGAGGCCAGGCTGAACCTCGACGTCAAGGACTGGGATTCGGTGCGGAGCACTGCCGCCGCGATCGAGCGGCACCAGGTGCACCACCGGGTGCTGGTCACCAGCTTTTCGGACCGGCGGCGGCGGGCGGTGCTGAAGCTGCTCAGCCGGCCGGTGGCCTCCTCCGCCGGCGTGGCCTCGAATGCCCTCTTCACCCTCCTGGGACCTGTCCTTCCGCGGGCGGCCTTCCGCCGGATCATGCGCCGGCCGCTCCGCGATATCCAGGCATTGCAGGTTCCCGTGCGGTACGGACGGGTCCCCGTGGTCACCGCAGGCTTCATCCGCCGCGCCCACGACCTTGGCCTGGTGGTGCATGTCTGGACCATCAACGAGGCCGCTGAGATGCACCGCCTCCTCGAGCTCGGAGTGGACGGCATCGTCACGGACCGTGCGGACCTGCTGCGCGAGGTGCTCAGTGCACGCGGCCAGTGGCCGCCGGCGCAGGAACCCCGGTAGGTTCCGTGCCGGCTACTCGCCGGGGCTGGCCAGGTGGCGTTCCAGGCCGTCCACGTCCAGGCGGGTGTTCCAGTTGGCCCAGTCCTCAGGCCGTACCGAGGGGCGGCCCAGCAGGTAGCCCTGGCCGGCGCTGATGCCGAGTTCCGTCAGGACCTTCAGCTCGCCCACTGTCTCAATGCCTTCGGCCACCAGGGTGATGCCGATCTGGTCCGTGAAGTCCACCAGGCAAGCGGCGAGGGCGCGCTGGACGCCGTCTTTGTCCACGTCACCGATCACGTTGCGGCCCACCTTGAGGAAGTCCGGGCGCAGGTGGATCATGCGGCTCAGGGCGCCGGCTCCGGTGTGGGTGTCGTCCACGGCGATCCGGAGGCCCTTTTCGCGGAGGGGATTGAGTGCGGAGATGAACTGAAGGTATTCCTCTTCCGGAATGTCTTCCGTCAATTCGAGCACCACCCGGTCGATGGGGAGCTCGATGTGCTCGAACAGTTCGGGCAGCCGCGGGTCCATGCAGGACGTGGGGGAGATGTTGAGGGACACGTAGAGGGAACCGGGCAGGTCACGGGCAGCTGCTGCAGCCGAGCCCAGGGCGGAGAACTCAAGGTTCGCGCCCAGGCCCACGGCCTCTGCCTCGGCAAACCAGAGTTCGGCGGTGGCGCCGTCGTCGCTGACGAAGCGCGAGAGCGCCTCCACACCCACCACGGCCTTTCCCTCCAGCCCGTAGATGGGCTGGAAGGCGGTCATCAGCATGTGGTTTTCCAGCAGGGCGCTGATCCGGGAGGCGCTGCGGATGGCGTCCAGCTGTTCGGCCAGCTTCGGTGGCAGTACGGGCGGCGCCAGGCGCATCTGCCGTACGGATTCAATGGTTTCCGCCGTGTTGGCGTCGCTCTTCCGGGCCTCCAGGAGATATTCCAGCAGGGCCCGCTCGGGCACGCCGGGATTCTCGTCGAGGCTGTCGCTCAGCCGCTGCCGGACAGCGGCCCCCGCGGGATCCGTATCCGAGAGTACTGCGGCGATAATTCCCCATGCTTGTACACGAACCGACATTAGCTACGCCCCCAGTTGACGAAGTAATGACCCATTGGCCCATTAATGTTCAATTTCAAAAACGCCTTTTAGAGTCCGGTGCTGCTGTGAGACCTGAAATTCCGCGGCGACGAAAAAGCCGGACACCGCACGCTGATCGTATAACGGCGGCCACAAAAGCGCAGTAGTTTGCGCACTACTGGTTAGCGCTTTCCGCCCGCTCTTTCAATAAACCTGGAATCTGGTCGGGTGGGACCGGCCGGCCGAAGTAGTAGCCCTGGGCGCTGCGGCAGTCCAGGCTGCGAAGGATTTCCGCCTGCTCCGCCGTTTCCACCCCCTCCCAGACAGCTTCCAGCCCGCAGGCACGCACCAGCTGGAGGACTGCTGCCACCAGGGCAGGCTGGCTGGGGTCGCTCTCCAGCCCGGTGATCAGCGACCGGTCAACTTTGACCCGGTCCACCGGCAAGCGGCGGAGGTAGCTGATGGATGAGTAGCCGGTGCCAAAGTCGTCGATTTCAATGCCTACGCCCAGGCCCCGCAGGCCGCCCAGCGAGTATCGGTCCAGCTCATTGCCCTTGACGATTGCCACTTCCGTCAGTTCCAGGACCACCTGGTCGGGCCGGACGCGGGTTTCCTTCAGGACGTTGCGCACGTCCTCGATGAACTGCAGGCTTTGGAGGTCCGTGGCGGAGATGTTGATCCGCACCGAGAAATCGCTGTCCACCAGCGAGCTGTCGATCCATTCCCGCAGCTGCCACACAGCGGTCCTGAGGACCCACAGGCCCAGCTCGGAGATCAGCCCCGCCTCCTCCGCCAGCGGGATGAACTCGTCCGGCATGATGAAGCCCCGGGTGGGATGGTTCCAGCGGACCAGCGCCTCCACGCCCTCGACGCGTCCGGTGTTGAGCTCAACCACCGGCTGGTAGTAGAGGGTCAGGCCATCCTCCTTGATGGCTGCGCGCAGGTCATCCACCAGCTGGCTGCGGAGGCGCCGCATCAGCAGCAGCGCGGGTTCGAACCGGTGCAGCTTGTTCTGGCCCTCCGCCTTGGAGGCGTACATGGCGACGTCGGCCTCCATCAGCATGTCCTCCGGGCTCTGGCCCTCGCTGCCCAGGCTGAGCCCGATGCTGGCACCGCAGCGCACGCTGCGGCCGGGGAGCTCGATGGGTTCGCTGAGCGCCGCCAGGATGCGGTGTGCCACGATGGCGGCCTGGTCCGGCGATGCCGTGGGCATCACGATGGCGAATTCGTCGCCGCCCAGGCGGGCAACGACGTCGGAAACGCGCACCGCGCCCCGCAGCCGTTCGCCCACAGTCACCAGCACCTGGTCGCCGGCGGTATGTCCCAGGCTGTCGTTGATGGACTTGAACGAGTCCAGATCCATCAGCAGGATCGCCGGGCACTCCCCGGCCGGTTCCAGGCCCCTTCCGTCCGCGGCCAGCAGGGCGGTCCGAAGGGCTTCGATGAGGGCGGACCGGTTTGCCAGGCCGGTCAGGGGGTCCTGCATCGCCATTTTCTGCATTTCCAGGTGGGCCTCGTGCAGGAGTTGGGTCCGGACCTGGACCCGCTGTTCGAGTTCCTGGTAGATGATCTCCAAATCCTCGGCGAGCAGGTTGGTGCCCATGATGATGGCGTCGAGTTCGTCCCGGGCGGGGGAGACCTCGATCCGGGAGGTGAGGTCGCCGGAAGCGAGACGGACAATGCCTTCCAGCAGCTGGGAAAGCCGGGGGTCGTCGTCGGCAAACATCGCCAGTCCTCCTTCCCGCTTAGTTGACCTGGACGTGGTCGGTGCCAAGGGGAAGGCTGACTGTCACAGTGGTCCCGGCACCCAGGGTGGAGGCCACCTCGATGCTGCCGCCGTGGCGGTCCACGATGTCCTTGGAGATGGCCAGGCCCAGGCCCGTGCCCGGGATGGCCCCGCTCATGGCATTGGAAGCCCGGTAGAAGCGCGTGAACACGTGGTTGATCTCGTCGCTGGAAATGCCGATGCCGGTATCGGCGATCCGGACGGTGGCCCATTTGGATCCGTCGGCACCGGCGTGGGACTCACTGCCCACCTCGATGCGTCCGCCGCTGGGCGTGAACTTGATGGCGTTGGACACCAGGTTGGTGAAGACCTGCTGGAGCTGCACCTCGTCAGCCAGGATCTCCGGATCCTCTGGAACGGGGTCGACGTCGATGGTGACGTTCTGCAGCGTGGCCAGCGGCCGCAGCGCGGCGGCCACCAGGTCAAGGGTTTGCCCAAGGCGTACTGGCGCCAAGTGCATCATGGTGTCATCGAGTCCGCCACGCGAGACGCTGAGCATGTCTTCGATGAGCGTCCGCAGCCGTTCGGTGTTGCGGACCACGATGTCCAGCATCTGGTGGACTTCCTTGGATACCGGGTGCTCAGTGCTTTCCTGGATCATGTCCAGGTACGCCATGATCGAGGTCAGCGGCGTCCTCAGCTCGTGGTTCACGGTGGCTAGGAAGTCCGTCTTTGCCTTGTCGAGTTCCCGCAGCTGTTTGACCACCTGCTGCTGGCTGTTAATCAGGTGGCTTTGGATCAGTCCGTACGCGGCGTTGCCCGCGACGTGCTGGATCAGCCCGAGCTCGGCGCTTGACCAGGTCCTGGGCCGCTCCATCGTGGCGATCCAGATGATGCCCAGGGACGAGTTACCTTCACCGATGGGAACCGCCAGGGTGGAGGCGGCGCCGGCTACGGCGGGTGCCGGCCTGGCGGCGGGATCCGCGGCGGCCTCGCTTCCGTCGGCAGACAGCGTTTCCGTGCCCGCCCAGAGGGCATCTGCCGTGGCTCGGGCTTCGTCCTCGCCAGGCAGGGCTTCGGGGCGCAGCTCCACCAGCCCGCGCCGGCGCCAGGTGGCCGTGATCACCGGGACCCTGTGGTCCTCGAAGGTGGCCAGGACAACGTAGTCGGCCTTGAAGGTCCGGCCGAATCCGGCCACGACGTGGTTGGCAATTTCCTGGGGATCGTTGGTGGCGCGCACTGCCGCGGAAACTTCCCGCAGCTGCTCGCGGAGCCCCTCCGCCTCCTGCCGTGACGCGCGGCGGCGGGATACCTGCTCGATGAGGACCGACGCGCGGTGGACCAGCTCCCGGGGTGCGGGCGGCTTGGTGATGCAGTCGTGGATGCCGGCGGGGTTCGCCGCCTCGATGTCCGCGGGATCGTCCAGGTCCACCATCACCAGGACCGGGGCATTCGTCCGGACCGCTGACAGCGGCGCGTCGGCGACGATGATGGAAGGCTCGCCGGCAGCCAGCAGCCGGGCCAGGGACGCGGAGTCGGCGGCTTCAAGAACGGTGTAGCCGGCCTCCCGCAGTGCCTGTGCGTTAAGGGCCAGGCGCCCGGCGTCGGGATCGGCGACGACGGCGGTGCGGGGCAGGCGCGCGTCACTCGGGACAGCCGTCACAGTGCTCCCTTCCCTCCCAGTTGAGTACATTGTAGGGGGATGCGGTGTGCCGGGGGCCACCATGGCCGTTCCATGGCCGAATCGGCCGCCCAGGGCCGGGGCGCGCCGTAATGTAGCGCAAGGTGCGCCGCCTGCGGGGGCGGGAACATATATTTGAGCCGTGTCCTCCCGAACTAAATCGACGCCGTCCGCCTGGCGGAAGTACCTGATGATCCCCAAGCTCGTCAGGTTGTCGCGGAGCGCTCCCAAGGACCGGCACAAGGCGTGGGACCAGTATTGGGCTGGTATCACCGCCACGGGCCCTGGCGGCGAGGTCCTGTGGGATTCGGGCAGCGACCACGAGTTCCTCGGCTACCAGGACAATCTCCTGCGCTATCTGGACCCGGCCCTCCCGGTGGTGGACGCCGGTTGCGGCCACGGCGGTTTCACCCGGGCGCTCGCGGGTGTCTTTCCGCGGGTTATTGGCGTAGATGTTTCACCGCACGCGGTTGATATGGCGCGGCGGCAGTCCGCGGGAACTGCCAACCCCGCTTTCGAAGCGCGCGATATGACAGCTCCCGGCGCCGGCGCTGCCCTGGCAGAGTCCATCCAGGCGGGTGCTGATGGCGCCAATGTCTTCATTCGCGGAGTCCTGCACGTCCTCGATCCCGCCCACCAGAAGGCGCTCGTCAGGAACCTGGGGACCCTTGCCGGCAACCGCGGCACCGTCTTCATGGCGGAAACCAACTTCCACGGGAACCCGGTGGAGTACGTGTCCCACCTTGGTGCCACCACGCGCGGCATCCCGGCGCCGCTGGAACTGGCCATCCGCGGGTTGCCGATGCCCGGCCACTTTGGCCCCGAAGAACGCGAACGGGCGTTCCCGCCGTCGGACTGGGATGTCCTGGAAGACGGCCAGGTTGCCATCGAAACCAATCCGGTGACGGGCGTCCCCGGGCAGGACCGGGTGCCCGGATATTACGCAGTGGTCCGGCCCCGGCGGTAGCGCGCTGGCCCTGCTTTTCCGCACGTTTCCGCAGGCCTGTGCGCATCTCCGCAGTCCATCCACACAGTGCTCGCCCGGGTCCTTGACATGGGGCGGATCCGGGGGCTCCATGGTAAGTGCGCTTATCAATTGGGCCGCAGGAAAGGAAAGCAGCTGTGGCAGGGGACCAAGGCAACAGCACCCGTAAGTTCATTCCGTCCGGGGCGCTCCGCAGGCTGCTGCTGCCGCCCACCTACGGGTGGCACGTCACCGCCGCTGCCGAATTCACCATCCTGTCCGTGGAGGTGTGGGGGGCCGGGCTGGTGGTCAACATCCATCTGCCCGCGGACGGTGCGCCCGAGCCGCGGCTCATTCTCCAGGATCACTTCGGGACCGAATACGCCCTTCAGGATTCGGCCACGGTGGGCACCCGCAACCTGCAGGTCTTTACCCCGTCGGTGCCTCCCGGCACCAGGAGCCTGACCGTCAGGTCCGAGGATGACGCCAGCCGGCCCGTGGTGACATTCGCCGTCCCGTTGATGGCCGTGCCCGAGAACCGGCCCGGCCTCGCCACCGGACCACGTGGGCGCTCCGGCGCCACCGACGGGTCCTTCGAGCCGGAACTCCGCCGACCCGCCTGACCTGCCGACCCGCCTGGCGGGCCGCATTTCCGGCATCCGGGGCGTCCGTATTACGCTACGGCAAGCGCTTTCCCAGCGCATGCTGGCATGATGGAGCGCATGCGCATTCTTATTGCTCCGGACAAGTTCAAGGGGTCCCTCACGGCGGCGGAAGCGGCCGCCGCCATCGCTGAGGGGGCGCTGCGGGTCTACCCGGATGCCGTGGCCACCCAGTTCCCCATCGCCGACGGCGGGGAGGGGACCTTGGAGGCCGCCGTAGCGGCCGGTTACGAGGAGCGGCTCAACGCCGTGGTGGGACCGATCCTTGCTCCAGTCGGCGCCGCCTGGGCCATCCACAAAAGGGCCGGCGGCAAGGTCACGGCAGTGATCGAGACGGCGCAGGCGTCCGGGCTGGCCGACATGGAACCGACCCCTCCCAACGCCCTGCGAGCCCACAGCTACGGCTGCGGCCAGCTCATCGCCGCTGCCCTGGACGCAGGGGCCACCGAGATCGTCCTGGGCCTGGGCGGTTCGGCAATGACCGACGGCGGCAGCGGTGCCCTGCGTGCCTTGGGATTGAAGCCGCTGGATACCGCCGGGAATGTGGTGCCGCTGGGCGGCGGGTCGCTGGCCGACGTCGTATCCCTGGACACGTCCGGGCTGGATCCGAGGCTCGCGGCCACCACGTTCCGGATCGCCGTGGACGTCCGCAACCCGCTGTATGGCCCGTCCGGTGCAGCCCACGTCTTCGGCCCCCAGAAGGGTGCGGACCCGGAGGCTTCGGAACTGCTCGACGCCGGCCTGCGCAACTGGGCGTCCATACTGCGGGAAGTGACGGGCCGGGACGTGAACGTCCCCGGAGCGGGCGCCGCCGGCGGCTTCCCGGCGTCGTTCCTTGCCTTCACCGACGCCACGCTGGAGGGCGGCTTCGCGCTGGTGGCCGGCCTGACCGGCCTGGCCGGCCAGCTGGACAGCGCGGACCTGGTGATCACGGGCGAGGGGTCCATGGACTCGCAGTCGCTGACCGGCAAGGCGCCCATTGCGCTCGCGGATGCAGCCCGGGAGCGCGGGATTCCGGTAATCGTGGTGGCCGGCCGGATCCTGGTCACCATGGAAGACCTCGCCGGGCATGGCGTGGTGGCAGCGGCGCAGTTGCTGGACGTCGCAGCGAGCCCGGACGACGCCGTCGCCAACGCGGGCAAGTACCTCGCCTGGGCAACAAGCCAGGTGCTCGAAGGCGCCTAACCGGCCAGGGGTTAAGGGGGCCCAAGTCCGCCTTACTGCGCCTCGCCGGGAGGGAGCGGGGCGGGCTTCGCCGAAGCCCGCCTGTTGAGTCGGAGCGGAACGAATACCAGCAGCACCACCATGACGCCCAGCAAAGCTCCACCGGCGGTGACTCCGGCCGAACGTCCGGCCGCGACGTCGAAGACGAGGGCTGCCGTGCCCGCGCTGAGCAGGGCGATGCCGCCAAGGGCAATCTTGGTGATGGTGTCCGCGCTGGATACCAGTGTTTCCTTCAGTCGTTTCCGGAACAGCCTGCGGTGCACGCTGACCGGCAGGAGGATGAAGGCGGTGGTCAGGGCCGCCACCACGACGTTCGCGAGGTAGAGGCCCACCTCCACGCCATCAAGCGTTGCAAACCGCTGCTGGAACGGCAGCGTCAGCAGGAAGCCGGCCAGGATCTGCACCCCGGTCTGGAGCACACGAAGCTCCTGCAGGAGTTCTGCCCAGTTGCGGTCCAGCTGCTCCTCGCGGGTCTCATTCCGTCCCGTACGGCCCGTATAGTCCTCCACATCGGACACCGGTCCTCCTTCCTCGCAGGCCACGTCCCAGGTCTTCTTTCTACTCCTCCCGTACCCGGAAACAAGGCGCCCCCGTTGCACTTGCACCCATATTTGATAAGTTTGCTGATTATCACCCGAAGTTGGCACGCAGGAGGAAGCATGACGCAGGAAAACCAGCAGGCTGAACCCGAGTCCGCCCCGGGCGGTTACGGCACCCCCACGGCCGAGCAGGAAGCGGCCGGTACGCAGGGCCAGGAGTCCGGCGGCGGGTCTTCCGCCGGCGCAGACACCAACTCACCCCAGCAGGAAGCGGGCCAGGAACCCGTCCCGCACGACATGGACCTCCCCTCCAGTGCCGCGGAAATCGATGAGTCGAATGACGATTCCCAGGGCTCGTCGCCGGTTTCCTCCGAATCCGGCGAGGAAGCCACGGGCCTTCCGGACGGCAGCGGAAACGACCTCCCGCAGGAGGAATCGCCCAATGACGACGACGAGAGCTTCGACGCCGGATAAAGCGACCTAAGACGGTGGCCCTTGGATCAGGTACTGGTTCCAGGGGCCACCGTTTTGAGGTAGTTCCGGATCCCGCCAACCACCAACTGGTGGTCCTTATCGGAGGCCAGCCCGGACACAGTAACCGCGCCGATGACGCCGGCTCCACGCACCCGCAGGGGGAAAGAGCCGCCGGCCAGGGTGTAGTCGGCGGGGTCCAGCCAGCCGCCTCCAAGCGGGTTGCGGTCCGAAAATTGCTCCGCGAGTAAAGCGGTGCTGTGTTCAAACCGCAGCACGGAGTTGGACTTCCGCCGGATCCACTCCTCCTGGTCTGCCGTAGCGCCGGGGAGGATGCAGCGAAAGAGGACCACGTTGTGGCGGCGGATATCAATGGCCACGCCGAAGCCTTCCGTTATGGCACGGCCGGCTATCAACGATCCCAGCCGCCAGGCGGCATGGTGGTCAAAGCTTTCGAAGACGAGTTCCTCTTCCTGCCGGCGAAATTCGGTGAGCCGCTGGGATTCGGTCATGCTGTATCGGCCTCCGTGGGGCTGGCAAGCGGGTAGGCAACGAACGCGAAGCGCGTCGAGTCCGGGGACCAGCTGTTGACGTTGAGGGTTCCTTGGCCGCCGGACAGCGGCCAGGTGTGCAGCGGAGTGGTCCAGTCATCTGTCGGGACAAGGACGACGGCGACCGGCCGGTCTGCAGGATGGCCTTCCGTACCGCCCGGGAACCGGACATACGTGGCGCAGCGACCGTCGGGGGAAAGGTGCGGAAACCAGTCGACGGTGCGGCTTTCGAGGAGTTGTTCGAAGCCGGTGCCATCTGCACGGATGCGGGCGAGCTGGGCATGACCGTGCGTGGTCGAGAAAGACTCCGTGTTGAAGTAGAGCCATTTCCCGTCCGGCGAGTATTCGGGCCCGTCGCAGTGGCCCGGCCCGACGTCCACGCCGGTGGCGGCACCGCCGGCAGACGGCATGGTCATCAGCCGGCCGGGCCGGGTAAAGTCTCCCGCCTCGATTCCCACGTAGGCCAGATCCTTGCCGTCCGGGCTCACTCCGTGCAGGAAGTGGAGTGAGCCGTCGTCGCTGGTGATGCGTTGGACGGCGCCGCCGTTGAGTGCGCCGCGGTAGATGTGGCCGTCATTGGCGGACAGGAAGATGGTTTCGCCATCAGGGGCCAGGACATGGTCGTTATTGATCTCGGGGATGCCCGTGAGCGGGACCTCGGCAAGCCCGCCGGAGGCAACGTTAAGGCTCCAGAGTTTCCCATCCCCGTTCAGGATCAGCGATGATCCATCGAGGGACCAGTTGGGCGCCTCAAGGAGGATTCGGTCCGTGCTGAACAGCAGTGTCGATTCCCCGGTCAACGACGCGATCCACACCTGGCACTGCTGGCCCGGTAGGAGGGTTCGCATGCGGCGTCAGTCGTTGCTGCTGAAGGCGGCGTCGAAGCTGGTTTGGGAGGCGGGGAAGTCGTACTTCTTCAAGGCGGCGAGGGCTTCGGGGGCTCCGTGGAGGCGGTCCATGCCGGCGTCTTCCCATTCGATGCTGATGGGGCCGTTGTAGCCAATCGCGGACAGGGCGCGGAAGGAGGCTTCCCACGGGACGTCGCCGCGTCCGGCGGAGACGAAGTCCCAGCCGCGGCGGGGGTCGCCCCAAGGCAGGTGGGAGCCCATCACGGTGTTGCGTCCGGTCTGGCGGATCTTGGTGTCCTTGCAGTCCACGTGGTAGATCCGGTCCTTGAAATCCCAGATGAAGGAGACGGGGTCGATGCCCTGCCACATCATGTGCGAGGGGTCCCAGTTCAGGCCGAATGCTTCGCGGTGGCTGATCGCTTCGAGGGTGCGGACGGTGGTCCAGTAGTCGTAGGCGATCTCGGAGGGGTGGACTTCGTGGGCGAACCGGACGCCTTGTTCGTCGAAGACGTCCAGGATGGGGTTCCAGCGGTCGGCGAAGTCCTGGTAGCCGGCGTCGATGACTTTTTCCGGGACGGGCGGGAACATGGCCACGTACTGCCAGATGGCGGAGCCGGTGAACCCGACGACGGTGTCCACCCCGAGTGCTTTGGCGAGCCGGGCGGTGTGTTTCATTTCCTCGGCGGCGCGGGTGCGGACGCCTTCGGGGTCGCCGTCGCCCCAGACTTTGGAGCCGACGATGGCCTGGTGCCGGAAGTCGATGGGGTCATCGCAGACGGCCTGGCCTTTGAGGTGGTTGGAGATGGCCCAGACTTTGAGGTTGTACTTGTCCAGGATCTCGAGTTTGGACTCGACGTAGCCGGGTTCGTCCCAGCGCCAGGCGTCCAGGTGGTCGCCGGAGACGGCGATTTCCAGTCCGTCGTAGCCCCAGCCGGAGGCCAGGCGCGCGACTTCTTCGAAGGGCAGGTCGGCCCACTGGCCGGTGAACAGGGTGAAGGGGCGGGGCATGGGGGCTCCTTGGTGGTGGGGTGCTAGTGGCGCACGACGGTGAGGGTGCTCTTATTGGCTGCGGATTCCTCCACGGCGTCCAGGACGTACTGGACGTTCAGGCCTTCTTCGAACGACGGCGAGGGCTGGGTTCCGTCCCGGACCGCGAGCAGGAAGTCGCGGACCTGGTGGGTGAAGGTGTGTTCCCAGCCGATGATGTGGCCCTGCGGCCACCACGCCTCCAGGTAGGGGTGCTCGGGTTCGTTGACCAGGATGCGGCGAAAGCCCTGCTCACGGACCGGGAGGGTGGCGTCCAGGAAGCCGAGTTCATTGAGGTTTTCCAGGTCGAACAGGAGGCTGCCCTTCTCGCCGTACACCTCGATCTGGAGGGAGTTCTTCCTGCCGGTGGCCACCCGGGACACCTCCACTGAGGCGACCGCCCCGGAGGTGAGGGACAGCGTGGCCCAGGCGGCGTCGTCGACCGTCACTTCTTCTAGGCCGCCTGCGGGACCACTTGTGCCGGGGCGGCGGTCCACGAAGGTGTGCAGCCGGCCGCTGACCTCGCTGACCTGGTCGCCAAGGAGGAAGAGGACCTGGTCGATGGCGTGGCTGGCGATGTCCCCGAGCGCGCCGGACCCGGCGGTTTCCTTCCGCAGCCGCCAGGTCATGGGCGCCTGCGCATCGGCGAGCCAGTCCTGGAGGTAGGCGGCGCGGACGTGCCGGACCGTGCCCAGGCGGCCCTCGGCGATCAGTTCCCTGGCCAGGGCCAGCGCCGGGACGCGCCGGTAATTGAATCCGATCATCGACTGCACTCCCCGGGCACGTGCCTTGGCGGCCGCGGCCGTCATGAGTTCGGCCTCGGCCAGCGTGTTGGCCAGGGGCTTCTCCACCAGCACGTGCTTGCCCGCCTCCAGCGCTGCGATGGCGATCTCGGCATGCATCCAGCCCGGCGCGCAGATGTCCACGATGTCGATGTCATCTCGTTCAATCACGGTGCGCCAGTCGGTGGCCGACTCCGCCCAGCCATACGCGGCCGCGGCCTCGGCCACGGCGCCGGCGTCCCGGCCCACGAGGACCTTCTGCTCGAAGGCCGGGACGTCGAAGAAGCTGGCCACGTTCCGCCATGCGTTGGAGTGCGCCTTGCCCATGAAGGCGTAACCGATCGCCGCGACCCCCAACGGGCGGGAGGGCGTGGATTCGGAGGGGTGTGCGGGTGTGCTCATGATGCGTTCCTGCTGCCTGTCAGAGGGTGGCGGTTTCCGGAGCCCAGTCCTCCGGGATGGCGGAGGATGCCGGGGCGGAGCTCTCGACGTCGATGAACGTGCCGGAGTCGATGGACTCACTGATGGAAACCATGGTGTCCAGCACGTGGTACGCCAGGTCTCCGGTGGCGCGGTGCGGGACGCCGGCGCGGATGGACCGTGCCATGTCCAGGACGCCCATGCCGCGGCCGTTGGCAGGCCCGGTGGCCGGAACAGTGGTCCAGTCCTCGTCGCCGGCGCGCCAGAGCTTGATGTCGCCGGTGAAGTAGTTGGGATCCGGCAGCGACAGGGTCGCTTCGGTGCCCGTGATCTCCACGAAGCCCATCCGGGTCCGGGGGGACTCGAAGGAGAAGACGCTGTGCGAGGAGGCGCCGGACTCGAACTGCGCCATGGCCGAGACGTGCGTGGGCACCTCGACCGTGAATTCCTCGCCCGCCTTGGGGCCGGAACCGATCACGCGGACATCCTTGGCCTTGGACCCGACGGCGGCCACCTTGCGGATGGAGCCGAACGCCTGGACCAGGGTGGTGAGGTAGTACGGGCCCATGTCGAACAGCGGGCCGGCACCGTGCTGGAAGAGGAACGCCGGATTGGGGTGCCAGGACTCCGGGCCGGGGGTCTGGAACGTGGTCATTGCCGTCAGCGGGGTGCCGATGTCGCCGCCCTGGATCAGGCGCAGGGCGGTCTGGATCCCGGCACCGAGGAACGTGTCCGGGGCGCAGCCCAGGCGGATACCGGCGGTGTCCGCCGTTTTGAGCAGGCCAAGCCCGGACTCGCGGTCCAGGGAAAAGGGCTTTTCGGTCCAGACGTGCTTTCCGGCGTTGACGGCGGCGGTGGCCACCTCCACGTGTGCTGCCGGGATGGTGAGGTTGACGATGATTTCGACGTCGGGATGGTTCAGGGCCTTCTCCACCCCGCCCCACTCGGGGACGCCGTACTCCTTGGCACGCGCCTCGGCGGCTTCCTCGAAGAGGTCCGCGATGACGTGGACCTTCAGGTCCGGGAACGCCGTGAGGTTGTCCAGGTACTGCTTGCTGATCACGCCGGCGCCGATCACGCCGACGCCCACCGGGCCCTTGCGGGGAGATTTTGCTGCGGGGGTGCTCACGCGGTGGCTCCTTCGGCTGCGGTGTTGCTGTTCAGGAAAGCGAGGGATTCGGCGATGCCTTCGAAGATGTCACCGGCGTAGTCGTCGAACTCCACCACTCCCACTTCAAGCGACGTGGCCGCGGCGATCACGTCCATGACCGGCACCTTGCCCTGGCCTGCCGG
Source organism: Pseudarthrobacter sp. efr-133-R2A-89 (assembly GCF_030209315.1). Lineage (NCBI taxonomy): Bacteria > Bacillati > Actinomycetota > Actinomycetes > Micrococcales > Micrococcaceae > Pseudarthrobacter > Pseudarthrobacter sp. efr-133-R2A-89. Next base: position 494,163 of record NZ_JARVSE010000002.1, read on the forward strand.
CTGCTGGGCCTTGTTGTCCCTGGTGAGGGGGCCGTCCTTTATGTGGATGAACTTCACCCGGTCACCCAGCTTGGCCAGGATGTCCACCGGGTCCTGCCCGCCGACAGCAACCCAGTACGTGTCCACTTCGAGGACGAGTTCCGGGTCCAGCAGGGATTCGAAGTATTCCAGGGCGGTGCGTCCCTCGATGGTGGACTCCAGTTCCCAGGCGTGGTTGTGGTAGCCCACCCGGATGCCGTACTCGGCCCCCTTCCTGGCAGCCTGGTTGAGCTTTTCGGCGGTGGCCTGGATGTCTTCGGCCTTCTGCCAGTGCTCGGCGGGCAGGAACGGGTCGATGACCGTGCTGATCCCCAGTTCCTTGGCCGCGGTGAAGATTTCGTCCTGGTCCTGGCTCAGCAGCGGGGCGTGGCCGGACGGTGCGGTGAGGCCGTTCTCTTTCAGGGCTGCGCCGAGTTCCTTGGCCGTGGCCACGAAGTTGTAGGGCTCCACCTGGGTGAAGCCAATATCGGCAACCTTCTTGATGGTGCCGGGCAGGTCCTCGGAGATGGCATTGCGGAGCGTGTAGAGCTGAAGCGAGTAGGACATGGGTTTCCTTAACGGTGTTGGGAAGCGGTTGGACGACAGCCGGAGGTCAGCGGCCCGCGAGGGAGCCGCCGATGCCACCGACGCTGAAGTATTTGTTCAGGGCGGCGAACACGATGACGGGCGGGAGCATCATGACCACGGCCAGGGCCATGACTGAGGTCCAGTCTGTCGCGTTTTGCTGGAAGAAGGACTGCACGCCCATGGGAAGGGTGAAGATTTCGTTGGAGCGGAGGAAGACGATGGCCACGAGGTAGTCGTTCCAGGCCAGGAGGAAGGCGAAGATGGCGGTGGAGAGGACGCCGGGGAGGGAGTTCCGGAGGACCACTTTGGTGAAGGATCCGAAGACGGAGCAGCCGTCGATCCAGGACGCTTCCTCAAGGCTGATGGGGATGGAGTCGAAGTACGCGGCCATCATCCAGGTGGCCACCGTCATGGTGGAACCGACGTAGATGATGGTCAGGCCCAGGAGGTTGTCCACCAGGCCCATCCCGGCGAACAGGATGAACAGCGGCACCACCGAGGTGATGATGGGCAGCGACTGCATGACGAACAGGAGCAGGGAGTAGCCGGAGACGGCCTTGGACCGGCCGCGGGAGAGGACGTAGCCGGCGGGTGCGGCCACCGCGACCGATACCACCACGGTGGAGAGGGTGGTGACCAGGCTGTTCTTCAGCCAGGTGGCGGCAAGGGTCTTGGAGAAGACGTTGCTGAGGTTCTCGAAGGTCAGGCCGGTGGCGGTGCTGTTGGGGCCAGGGGTGAACGCGAGCACGATGGTGACCATGATGGGCACCAGCACGATCGCGGTGATGATGAGGATGGCGATGAACCGCCACCAGCGGCCGCGTTGGCCGGCTTCGGAGAGTACCCGGCGGGTGTTGCCTGCCTGGTCGACGCCGAGGGCCGGGCCGGACTGGGGATGGGCGTGGACTGCTGCGCTCATTATTCGACACTCGACTTTCGGATCTGGCGGTACAGGATGACCGAGATGACCACCAGGGTCATGGTCATGAGGAAGGCGATGGCCACGCCGGGGCCGGTGGCGAAGTCCTGGAACACGGTGCGGTAGGCCAGGACCACCAGGGAGGTGGTGGCGTTGACCGGGCCGCCGCCGGTGAGCAGGTAGATGGTGGGGAAGTCGTTGACGCAGAAGATGGTCATCAGGATCCAGCTGATGTAGGTGGAGCGGGCGATCAGCGGCAGGGTGATCTGGGTGAATTGCTGCCAGCGGCTGGCGCCGTCCATGCTGGCGGCCTCGTAGACGGTGGTGTCCACGGACGCCAGGGCGGCCGAGATCATCATCATCATGAACGGGAAGCTGACCCAGACTTTGAAGACCATCACGGTGATGGAGGCCAGGGTGGGGTCTGCCAGGAACAGCGGGGTGCCCAGGCCGAGGTTCCGGAACAGTGCGGGAATCAGGCTGTCCGGGGTGGCCACCAGCCAGTTCCAGGCGGTGGAGGACACCACGATCGGCACCACCCAGGGCAGGAGCAGCAGGACCTTGAACGTGTTGCCGGCGGGGATCTTGGTGCGCAGGAGCAGGGCCAGGCCCAGGCCCACGAGCCAGGATCCGAACACGCCGACGATGGTGAACCAGAGGGTGAACTGGGCGGCTTTCCAGAACGCCGGCGAGGTCAGGACGGTGGTGAAGTTCTGGACGCCGACGAAGTTGCCGGTCTGGAGCAGGTCGCCGTCGTGCGTCGCCTGGACCGCGGCATAGATCAGCGGGTAGCCGTGGATCAGGACCAGGAGGACCACAGAGGGGAGCAGGAGCCAGAAGAAGGTCCTGGTGGCCTGGGCCGAGAGTTTGCTCTTGCGTTTGCCGGGGGCGGCCCCGGACCCGCCGGGGGCAAGCCCGCGGCGGGCCCGGGCGAGGCCGGATTGTGCAGTGGTGGAGGACATGGCGGGCGCTTACTTCTTCAGGACGGACTCGAGGCCGGACTGGAAGGTCTGCAGGGCGGTCTTGGCGTCGGCCTTTCCGGTGATGATGGTCTGGCTGAACTGGTTCAGGGCCTGGCCGCCGTCGAGGGCGGCCAGGTTGGCGTTCAGCTTGCTGCCCTGGGAGGCGAAGGTCTTGGCGATCGGCTGCCAGTCCTTGACGATCTTGACGTTGTTGGGGTCGTCCGCGAACTCGGGCATCTCCGTGATGGACTTGAAGACCGGCAGTGCGGACATGAGCTTCTTCTGCCACAGCTGCTTGAGCTGGCCCAGGTAGTACACCAGGAACTCCTCGGAGGCGTCCTGGGACGGGGTGTTGGTGTACATCATGATGTTGTTCGGGAACACGATGGTGGCTTTGTCCCCGTGCGGGCCCTTGATCGGGTCAGCCACCAGGAGGTCGCCTGAGGTGTCGCCCACGCGCTGCGGAACGTTCACCTGGAAGAGGCCGTAGCCTGCCTTGCCGTCCTTCCACTGGGCTGACATGTTGTCGGTGGTGTAGCTGACCGCGGCGGGGTCCACGATGCCGTTGGACACGAGCTCCAGGACGAACTCCATGGCCTCCACGTTGCGGTCGTTCAACAGGTCCAGCTCGCCGTCCTTGTTGAACACGCCGCCGCCGTTGTTGACCATCATCATGATCATGGAGTGGTTGGCGTAGTTGTTGCCGGCACCTGCGCCGGTGGTGAAGCCGAAGGCGCCGACCTTCTTCAGGGCCTTGCCGGCTTCAAGGAGGGACGGCCAGTCCGTGGGCAGGGCAACGTTTGCCTTCTCGAAGAGGGACTTGCGGTACCAGAAGACGCGCATGTCCAGCTGCCAGGGAACAGCCACGTAGCCCTTGTCCGACTTGAAGGGGTCCAGCACGCCGGGCAGGAAGTCGTCGAACTGGCCGTTCGCCTTCAGCTTGTCGATCACCTTGTCCGCATAGGCGATCTGGCCCTGCTGCTCGAACTGGAACGCCTGGAAGCCGCCGCCGGTGGAAACCGCGGGACCGGTCTTGGAAGCAATCGCGGAGGAGAAGGTCTGGTAGAAGTTGTTCCACTGGATGATCTGGTAGCTGGCCTTGCTGCCGTTGGCACCGGAGAAGCCCTCGGCGATGCTCTTGGCGGCATCATTGTAGGCCGGCGTTGCCCAAGGCATGTCCCAGAACTTGACGGTCCCGCCGGCTCCGCCCCCGCCGCCCTGCGACGCCGAGCCGCCACCACAGGCTGCCAGCAGCGGCACGGAGGCTGCGGCAGCTGTCAGGCCCAGGAAGCCGCGGCGGGAGAAGGAGCGGCGTGGTTCGGAAGATGCATTCATGGTGTGTCCTTTCGGGACCGTCGGGCGCAGTGTGCCGTTGGTACGGTCCTGCTCATCTTTGAGAGTGGAGGTGGGACTGGACTGCTGTTTTCGGTTGCGTATCTAAAGGCTGGTTACGTGGCGGTCAGGGTTGCGTAGAGGTCGGTCAGCCGGGCGAACCCGGCCAGATCGTCCGGCCTGGTGCCGGCGCTGAGGTGCTCCTTCAGCCGCCGCCACGCAAACCGGTGGGCGGATTCGTACAGGGTGGGAAGCAGGAGGTCGCCGTGCGGCCCGGTGACCCGGACCTCCGCAGGCCAGGCGGCGTCCGGATCGGGGACCCGGACGGCAACCCCGCCGTCGGCGGTGTAAAGGCGGATGTCGACGCCGGCCGGCCGGGCGGCGGTCAGCACGCCCTGGGCGGTGAACGGCGCACCGTTCGCCAGCCTGCCGCTTGCCGTGTAACCGGAGGTGTCCAGGCGCAGGACGGCCACGCCGTCCAGGCGGCCTGCCACGGCAAGCAAGGCGGCGAGGTGGTCGCTGAGGAGCTGCCGTGGATCGGTGCCGGGCGCCGCCGTCGCCACGCTGTCCAGCAGCGAGGCGGTCCCCAGCCCGCTGCGCACTGCGCCGCGGGCATCCGGTCCGGAACCTTCGGCAGCCAGGGCCGGGTTCGCGGCCCAACGGAGATCGAGGACGACGACGGCCCCCGCCGCGTCTGCCGCAGCCGCGAGTTCCGAGGTGTCCTCGGGCTCGGGGTTGGCCACCACAATGCCGCGGGCCCCTGCCTGCACGGCGCCGGCGGCTTCGGCGGCCCATCCCCTGCTGCCCGCAACCACCAGCACGTCGGCGTGGCCGGAATGGCCGGCCGGCATGGGTCCGAACGTTGCAGGCAGCGATGCCACCGTCTCGGTGACCGCGCCTGCCGCCCGGGCTGCGGGCGTGGCCTGCACCGTGAAGTGGGCGCTCATGCGGAAACTCCTGCCGTGTGGGCTGGGGCCGCATGGTCCCGGGCGGCGCTTTCCACCGTGGCCCCGGCGATGGCCAGGGCAAACGTGAGGTCGTCGATCAGGGTTTGGGCGGGCGGGGCCTGCCGGGTTCCATTGGCGAGCCCGGCAAGTTCGCGCCACTCGCCCTCGTAGCCGTTGTGGCCGAAGGGGCCGAAGCTGGAGGTCTCGCTGCCGTCATTGCGGGTGAAGGTGGCCACGGCGGAGCCGGCCTGGACGTAGGAGGGCGTGAAGTCGATCCGGAGCGCGGAATCGTCGGCGATGGCCTCGAAAGTCCACTCGGGCTTCCAGGTGCCGTTCATAACGGCCCGCAGTTCAATGACCCGGGAGGGGGTTCGGAGGGAGACGGCGTAGCCGAACGGGCGGACGTGCCGCGCCTGCAGGACTTCGACGTGCTCGAAATCGGGCGTGAACCGGCGCACCAGCGGAAGGTCGTGGATGGCAAGGCCCATGATCCCGCCCTGGAGGGCGGCTTTGAGGACCTCGATGTCCGAGTAGTCCGGCCGGCCGGCGGCGGGGCGGGTGAGGATTTCCGTGGCGAAGTCTTCGAACCGGGCGTTCGGTGGCAGGACGATGGAGGAACGGATGGTGTGGGCCGTTTCGGGAAGGTCGCCCCAGTTCTGTTCGGCGGCGAGCCAGCCCGGATCGAAGGTGTGCATGGCGCCGACGACGATCGGGACCCCGGTTTCGGTGCTGACCGCAGAGATGCGGGTGGCTTCCTCGGCGTTCATTGCAAACGGCTTTTCGCAGAGGACAGCCTTCTTGCCGGCCCGGCATGCGGCGATGACCTGGTCCGCGTGGAACTGGTGGGGGCTGCAGATCGCGACGATGTCCACGGCCGGATCGCCCAGCAGCTCGTCCATGCTGGTGCTGGACGTTGCCCCGACGCGCGCCGCCACGGAAGCCGCAACGGCTGCGTCGACGTCCATGATGTGCCGTACCTCGAGGACATCGCGGAGCCGAGCCAGGGCGGGAAGGTGGATAGCTTGGGTCACCGGTCCTGCCCCCAGGATGCCAACCCCCAAGGGCTGGTCTGTCGGCGCGGTGTGATGGGACAAGTTCAATTACCTCTTCGTAAGCGGACTCTGCAGTGGTGGGATCACCGTGGTGGATACCAGCCATCGGATTCACGAATGTGCCCTGAGTCACAAGGTAGAACTACTTTTGCCGCGCGTCAAGCAAAAGTTGCTTGTTTCTCGTTATTCTTCTGGCGTGATGACAGTGCTAAGTAAGAGTGTTATGACTTAGTGCATGACTTCTCCACCCGCCGGGAAACAGCTCGGAAAGGAATCCGACGCCGGCAATCTGTCGCGCGCGGGGGACCTGTTCCAGCTGCTGCGGGACGGCAGGGCCCGTACCCGTGCCGAGCTCGCCCTAAGCACGGGCCTCGCCAGGTCCACGGTTGCCTCCCGGATCGACGCGCTCATGCTCTCCGGCCTGGTGGGACCTGCCGGTGAGGCACTCTCCAGCGGCGGGAGGCCGCCGTCGCGCTTTGCTTTCAACCCGTCCGCCCGCCTGGTGTTGGCCGTCGACGTCGGTGCCACGCACGTGATTGTCGCCGTCACCGACCTTGGCGGGACAATCCTCGCCGAGCATCGGCTGTCCCTGCAGGTGGCAGACGGGCCGGAAGCTGTGCTGGACCAGGTGGTTGCGCAGGGCAAGGAACTGCTGGCGTCCGCGGGACGCAGCGTCACCGAACTCGCCGGGATTGGCATCGGGCTTCCGGGGCCGGTGGAACACGACACCGGAAAACCGGTCAAGCCGCCCATCATGCCTGGCTGGGACGGGTTCGACGTGGTCAGCTACGTCCAGCGGTCCCTGCCCGTCCATGTGCTCGTCGACAACGACGTGAACATCATGGCGCTGGGGGAGCAGTCCGCCCACTGGCCCGAGCACAACAACTTCTTCTTCGTGAAAGTGGCCACCGGCATCGGGTCCGGCATCATCAGCAACGGGGAGCTGCAGCGCGGCGCGAACGGCACGGCCGGCGACCTTGGCCACGTCCAGGTGGCCCGCGGAGCGGAGGTCCTGTGTGCCTGCGGAAACTACGGGTGCCTTGAGGCGCTCGCGTCCGGGCCCGCCGTCGCACGCTCCCTCCGGGACCAGGGCGTGGACGTCGCCAGGGGCGCCGATGTGCTCCGGCTCGCCGCCGACGGCAACCTGCAGGCCATCCAGGCGCTGCGGCAGGCAGGCCGGGACATCGGTGAGGTGCTGGCCACCGCGGTGAACCTGCTCAACCCGTCCGTCATCGTGGTGGGCGGCAGCTTCGGCGAAACGGGCGAGCACCTGGTGGCGGGAATCCGTGAGGTGGTGTACCGGCGCTCCCCGCCGCTGGCCACTTCGCACCTGCGCATCAATGTCTCCCGGGCAGGCGACCAGGCGGCCGTCCTCGGCGCGAGCCAGCTGGTTACCCAGTACGTCCTCTCACCGGCCATCATCGAAGCCACGCTTTCGGGCGCGATCGCCGGGTAGCAAGGAGCCGCGCCGGGCGGCGCCGGGAACGAATCCCCCGGCACCGCCCGGCGTCCTCCGTTAAGCCTCCGCGTCCGGCTCCGGTGCCTCGGTAAGGAGCAGTGCCGTCCCGCCGTAGGCCGGCAGTTCGAGGAAGAAGCTGTGCAGGTCATCCACCTGCCCCACCGTCTCGCCGCTGAAGAGGTCCTTGACGTTGGCCCCGGAGGGCAGCTCGTTGGACTGGATGCTGCCGGCGATGTCCTGCCCGGAGAAGTTGAGCGCCGTGACCTGCAAGGCGCCGTCCTGGAGCCGGTTGACCAGCACCAGTGCCCCGCGGTTGGAGACCTCGGGGACATCGAGCAACGTGCCCGTGGCAATGCCGTTGTCCTCGCGGACGGCAAGGATCCGCTGCAGCCTGCGCGCGAACGAGTTCGCATCCTGAAGCTGCTCCGGCAGCGTGCCGTACAGGCTGCGCGCCCGCGGCATGCCCGCCGAGGACGTGGTGGCGTCCGGGCTGGTCCCCATGAGGTCGTGCGCGCCGCGGTTGATCCAGCGGGTGTCGCCCTGGGAGGTGAGTTCCCGGACGCTGCTCCGGTCCAGGGCCAGGATGCCCGTGAGGTCCCAGCCGGAGAGGGCGAAGACTCCCGGCTGCAGCGCGTTGTACATGGCCAGGAGGATGTGGACGTCCCGGATCTGTGCCTCCTGCTCCGGGGTCACGGCGTCCGGATCCTGGATGCCCAGGGCGGCCATGATGAAGCTGACGGTGGTGCAGGCGATGCCGTTGGTGGTGAAGACGGCGTTGTACGGTCCGTTCTCACCGGTCAGCCGGTCCCGCAGGGTCTGCTGGACCTGCTCGGCGAGCTGTGCGCCGGTGAGTTCCTCACCGTTGAGTTCGAACATCTCCTCCCGGTGCCCGGCGGCGAAGTGCAGGAGCTCGTAGGTCAGTTCGTCATGGTTCTGCAGGGCATGGACCAGGGACGCCTGGTCCACCCCGATCTCCATGGACAGGCGCAGCGTCAGCCGCAGGAATTCGGTGTCCGCGGTGACCAGGGCGTAGTGGTACGCGGGCCGGGTGATGAAGTCGTACGACAGGTCGGGACCCGATTCGGAGGTTGCCTTGATGTCGTCGATGGTGAGGTTCAGTTCCTGGAAGGAGAACCCGCCCACCTTGCGGATCATGGATCCGATCAGCTGGTTGGCTGCCTCGGACAGCGGGTGGCCCTCGGACCAGCCGGGCTGTTCCTCGGCGCTCTTTTCCACGCCCAGGAACCCGTTGGCGTCGAGGCGGAGCGCCCCGGTACCCAGGTCCACCAGGGAGTGCAGGGCGTCGCCCACCACCAGCCGCATGCCCGCGAAGGTGGGGTCCAGCCAGTTGATGGAGGGCTGCCCGGCCTTGAAGTAGTGCAGGTAGACCCAGCGGCGGGTCTTGCCGGTGGTGTCCACGATGGGCCGGGTGGCGCTCCAGTTGGTTTCCTTCACCCCGGGTTCGTAGAAGATGACGCGCTGGAGCCTGCCGATGATGTACCCGGCTTTCTGCAGCGCCTGTTCAGAATCAGGGCTGAGGTTGACCGAATCCGCCCCCTCCGGGACATCGGGCAGGAGGTTCCAGTCCTCCTCCGGAATGTCCACCATGTGGTAGATCCCGGGGTAGTCGCGGAAGTTCATTTCGGCCAGCCGGAAGTCGGCGCCCTTGCCGGTGTGGCCCGGGACGATGTCGTCAATGACCGTGCCGCCGTGCTCGGCAGCGACCTCGCACATGCTGCGGAACTCTTCTTCGGTGCCGAAGACCGGATCGATCGCCATGCTGATCCGGTCGAAGTGCCCGTCAACACTGGGCGTGTGCGACCAGCCGCTGATGCCGCCGGCCAGTTTCACCGGCCCGGTGTGGATGCCGCGGATGCCGATCTCGCGGAAGGCTTCCCACATGGCCTTGTCTCCCAAGGCGGACAGGAAGGACCGGCCCGGCTCGGTGATGAAGGACAGCGGGTAAGCGGTGAACCAGACAGGGGCGCGTTCGACGGCGGCCCGGGGGTTCGGATGCGCGTACGAGTTCTGCCACATGCTGGCCTGGCCGGACAATTGCCGGGCCAGGACGTTGGCGTCACCGAGCATGGCCTGGTTGCGCAGCCAATCCACGTACGCAGCGTTCCGGCCGTCGAATTCGAAGGAGGGCCTGTTGCCCACGAATTGGCGCCGCCGCGCTACGGGCCGCAGCGCTTTTGGCCGGGCGGCGAAGAACTGTTCGTCGAAAGTGACTTCCAGGTCCGCTGCCGGCTCCGTGGCGGCCGCCTCCCCTTCACCCACTCCGGCGGTGTTATCCGCATCCGAAACTCGCTCGCTGGTCCCCGGCTCCCGCATAAGCTCCTCTTTCCACTGCTCGTCTCCGTGCTGGCATGGATGCTCCGTAGCCCCTTGCCCGTGGAAAGGTACCCAGCCGGACAGGGAGTATTCGGTGTTCCCTCTCCCGATGCTACTGGGCGGTGCAACCGGTGGACAGGACAAACGTGCCGGGCTGGCGGATGCCTTGGCCGATCTGCCGGCCGGACCTGTGCTGCGGTGCAGCTGTTGCCGTACAGGGACCCTATCAGCGAACAATTTCTTCCTCTTTTTGGCTTATTCCTGCTGCCACTCCCGCCAGGGCCCGGTTCGGACGTATTCTGGGAACCAGGTTTTGTAGTAGGCCGAAGCGCTTCGAACAGGGCTGGAACATGGCGGCTGAACCTTCGGGGCAGGTTGGCTGGGGGCTGCTTCCAGTTACCCCGGAGCCGGTCTTCGACAGCAAGGATGTCGAAACCTTCCTCCGGGAAGTCACCCATGACTTCATGAGCGAGATCAAGGGTGAACGCCGCGGTATCGGCTGGGCCGCCACGCTCTTCCACCTGGGCCAGGGGCACACCCTTGCGGCCAGCACGGAGCAGGCGCAGGAGGCGGACCGGGAACAGTGCTCGTTCGCCGACGGGCCCCTCATGGAGGCCATGCGCACCGAGTCCTTCGTCCTGGTATCCGATCTCAGCCGTGACCGTCGGTGGCCTGGTTACGCGAGTGCGGCGTCGGGCCACGGGGTGCAGTCGATGCTTTCCGTGCCCATCATGTCTGAAGGCGGGACGAGCGCCGCCATCACCTTCTACGCGGGCGTGCCGCATGCGTTTGCCAGCGACGACCTGGTCAGGATTCAGGGCTTTGCGCGCCAGATGGCCCGGGCCCTTCGCCTCGTATTCCGCGTGGCCGAGCGGGCCGAAGCGACGGCCGGCCTCGCCGTCGTCCAAAGCTCCCTGGTCCTGGTGGACCTGGCCGTGCGCAGCCTCACCAGCGAATACGGCCTCAGCAGGGAGGCGGCGCTGCTTTTCCTGCAGACGCAGGCACTGCACCATGAGCTTGGCCTCCGGGACGCGGCCCTGAACGTCGTGGCCCCGGGGACCGGCCGGGACCGGAGCGGCGCACCGCCGTCCGCGTTGCGGCAGGAAGCGTACGACGGCGTCGCGGAGCTGCCGCGTCCGTCGGCGGCGGGGCGGGGCTTTCCAACCGGAAAGCAACCCCGCAGGAACGCTGCGGTGAAGACGGAAACCCCGCCTCCCGCAGAGGGGAGGACAGCATGACCATCCAGAAGCAGGAGCCGCGATTCATCGCTGCCGGGCCGGACAGCCACCCCTGGCACCGGTTCGTTGCGCTGGGAGACTCCTACACCGAAGGAATCGGCGACCCGGAACCGCTCAGCCTGGGCGGCCTCCGGGGTTGGGCGGACCGTGTGGCCGAGGAACTGGCGTCCGGCCGTCCCGACTTTGCGTACGCCAACCTTGCCATCCGGGGAATGCTGCTGCGGCAGATCCTCGACGGGCAACTGGCCGCAGCGCTGTCCCTGAAGCCGGACCTTGTCGCCATTGCCGCCGGTGGCAACGACATCATCTTCAGGCACGGCGATCCGGACAAACTGGCCGGGAAGCTGGACCAGGCCATCGGCACGCTCGCGGCCACCGGTGCCACCGTGCTCCTGTTTGCGGGCCCGGACTGGGGCAACACGCCGGTCTTCGGCAAAATCCGCGGCCGCGTGGCCATCTACAACGAGCACCTGCACACCATCGGGGCCCGGCATCACGCCATCATGGTTGACCTGTGGTGCCTGCCGGAGCTTCAGCACGCGTCAATGTGGGACCCGGACCGGCTGCATCTGTCGCCGCTGGGCCACCATGTCGTCGCTGTGGCAACCCTGGATGCGCTGGGAGTGGAGCATGCGCTTAAGCCGTTGCAGCCAAGGCCGCTGCCGGCCCACGGGTGGACGCAGGCCCGCGCGGAGGACCTGGTGTGGGCGCGGCAGTACTTCATGCCCTGGGTACTCAAGCAGTTGCGGCCGCGCCAGGCCGACGCACTGGCGGCCAAGCGGCCGCAGGCCGGGCCGGTCTTCGGCCAAGGCCTTCCCGGTCCCTTCCCGCCGGGCCACCCGGCCACGGAGCCTGCGACGGGCCCCGGCGCGGCAGCCGGCGGCCCGGACGGGAGGGCGGGCCGGGTGGCCTGACGCCGGTCCGGATCAGCGCTTCCTGGGCGTCCGCTTCGAGGCTGCATTCATGGCAGCCTTGACGGCCGGTGGCAGTCCCGTCTGCTCGGTTTCGGGCTCGGCTGCTGTTCCCCGCGCCTTGGCGATGGACCGCATGCCGTGGTAGATCACCAGTGCGGCTGCCGAACCGAGGGCGATGCCGGTGAACTTGAGGTCGCCGATGGTCCAGGTGTAGTCGGCGATGCCGATGATCAGGGCCACGGCCGCGGTGGTCAGGTTTACGGGGTTGGCGAAGTTCACCTTGTTCTGCACCCAGATCTTCACGCCCAGGATGCCGATCATGCCGTAGAGCATGGTGGCCGCGCCGCCCAGGACGCCGGCCGGGACGGTGGCAATCAGTTCGCCGAACTTGGGGGAGAAGCTCAGCAGGACGGCGAACATGCCGGCCACCCAGTAGGCCGCCGTCGAATAGACCTTGGTAGCCGCCATGACGCCGATGTTTTCGGCGTAGGTGGTGGTTCCCGAGCCGCCGCCGAGGCCGGCGAGGACTGTTGCCGCGCCGTCGGCCATCAGCGCCCGGCCGGAGACGCCGTCGAGGTTCTGCCCCGTCATGGCGGCGACCGACTTCACATGGCCAATGTTCTCTGCCACCAGCACCAGGACTACGGGGACGAACAGCCCCAGCACGCCGATGTGGAACTCGGGGGTCTGGAAATGCGGCAGGCCAACCCAGGCTGCGGCGTCCATCTTGTCGTAGGCCACCTCGCCCCGGAGCATGGCCACCAGGTAACCCACCACGACGCCCACCAGGATGCTGAGCCTGCCGAGGATTCCGCGGAACAGGACGCTGACCAGGATGATCGTGGCCAGCGTGACGACGGCGGTGATGGGTGCGGCGTCGAAGTTCTGCTTGGCTGCGGGGGCAAGGTTCAGGCCGATCAACGCGACGATGGCACCGGTGACGATGGGCGGCATCAGCCGGTTGATCCACCCCGCGCCGAACTTCTGCACTACGGCACCCACGAGGGCCAGGGTGGCGCCGGCGAGCACGACGCCGCCCAGCGCGCCGGGGATGCCGAACTGTGCCTGCGAGGCCGTGATGGGCGCGATGAACGCAAAGCTGGAGCCGAGGTAGCTGGGCACCCGGCCCTTGGTGATTACCAGGAACAGCAGTGTTCCGATGCCGGAGAAGAACAGCGTGGTGGCCGGCGGCATCCCCGTGATGATGGGCACCAGGAAGGTGGCGCCGAACATTGCCACCACGTGCTGCATGCCTACGCCGATGGTCAGGGGCCAGGCCAGCCGCTCATCCGGGGCCACCACCTGGCCGGGCTTGATGGTTTTGCCGGTGCCGTGCAGCTTCCATTTAATTCCGAGCATGCTCATGGGAAGGAATGCCTTTCAGGGGGTGCCGCGAGGGGGCGAAGGGTAACTCGGTCCAGAATACCGCCAAGTATTTGACTGCCGTCCCGTGTGGCCAACGTCACCTGCCGTCATGGGAAGAGGAACCAAGCACTTGAAGTTGCAACTATGGAAAGCACAGAGGCCACCCCGGCAAGCGGGCGGCACAGCGAAAGGTAAGCCAATGACCATTGCCCACGAAGAAGCGGTTATCGATTCGGCAGCCGTGGACGCGATCTTCGCCCAGGCCCGCACCGCCAACACGTTTACCGGCGAGGTGACCGAGGAGCAGGCGCAGGCCATTTACGAACTGACCAAGTTCGGCCCCACCGCCTTCAACTCCCAGCCGCTGCGCGTTACCTACGTCCGCTCGCCCGAGGCCCGCGCCACCCTGGTGGATGCGCTGTCCCGCGGCAACCAGGCCAAGACCGCGTCGGCTCCGCTGGTGGCCATCCTCAGTTATGACACCGACTGGGCGGGCAAGTGGGACAACTTCCTCCCCGGCTACAACGCCCCCAAGGCCATGTACGACGCCGATCCCGAGCTCGCCGCCGCGACGGGAAACAACAACGCCCACCTGCAGGCCGGCTACTTCATCCTGGCCGTCCGCTCACTCGGTTTCGCCGCCGGCCCGATGACCGGCGCCGACTTCAAGGCCATCGACGCCGCCTTCTTCCCGGCCGGCGACCAGAAGAGCTTCCTGGTGGTCAATATCGGCCAGCCCGGCGAGGAAGCCTGGGGCGAGGCGAAGCCCAAGTACTCCTACGACGACGCCGTCCGCACCGTCTGACGCCCCGGCACCTTCCGCGGCTAAACCACGAACGCCCCATCACTTGGTGATGGGGCGTTCGTGCTTAAGCTGCCGAACTTCCGGTCAGGCGATGACGCTGTCCACCAGCGCCTTGGCCTCGGCCTGCACCTGCTTGAGGTGTTCCTCGCCCTTGAAGGACTCGGCGTAGATCTTGTACACGTCCTCGGTACCGGACGGGCGGGCGGCGAACCAGGCGTTCTCGGTGACCACTTTCAGGCCGCCGATGGCAGCGCCGTTGCCGGGTGCCTCGGTGAGCTTGGCGGTGATCGCCTCGCCTGCCAGCTCGGTGGCCGTGACGTCCGCGGCGGAGAGCTTCCCCAGCTTGGACTTCTGTTCACGCGTTGCGGCTGCATCAATGCGGGCGTAGACGGGAGCGCCGAACTGGTCGGTCAGCCCCTTGTACAGCTGTGACGGCGACTTCCCGGTCACGGCGGTGATCTCGGAGGCCAGCAGCGCCAGCAGGATTCCGTCCTTGTCGGTGGTCCACACGCTGCCGTCCAGCTTGTTGAAGGATGCGCCGGCGGATTCCTCGCCACCGAACGCGCCTTCACCGGAGAGCAAGCCGGGGACAAACCACTTGAAGCCCACCGGGACTTCCACCAGCTTGCGGCCCAGGCTCTCCGCCACCCGGTCGATGATCGAGGAGGACACCAGGGTTTTGCCCACCACGGATTCGGGGTTCCAGCCGCTGCGGTTGCGGTAGAGGTAGTCGATGGCGACCGCGAGGTAATGGTTCGGGTTCATCAGGCCGCCGTCGGGGGTGACGATCCCGTGGCGGTCGGCGTCGGCGTCGTTGCCGGTGGCAACATCAAAGGGCACGGACCCGTCGGCGCCCACCGACATCCGGCTGATCAGGGACGCCATGGCGGACGGCGACGAGCAGTCCATCCGGATTTTCTCGTCCCAGTCCAGGGTCATGAAGGCCCACTGCGGGTCCACGGTGGGGTTGACGACGGTGAGGTTCAGGTGGTGCCGCTCGGCGATCTCGCCCCAGTAGTCCACGGACGCACCCCCCATGGGATCGGCGCCGATCCGGACTCCGGCCTCGCGGATGGCGTCCAGGTTCAGGACGGACGGGAGGTCATCAACGTAGCTGCTCAGGAAGTCGAACTTGCCGGTCGTGTCAGCGGCCTGCGCGTCGGCCAGCGGGATCCGCTTGACGCCGCGCAGTCCGTTCTCCAGCAGTTCGTTGGCACGGTTGGCAATCCAGCCGGTGGCGTCCGAGTCCGCGGGTCCGCCGTGCGGGGGGTTGTATTTGAAACCGCCATCGGCGGGCGGGTTATGGCTGGGGGTCACCACGATCCCGTCAGCTTGCGGGGCTCCCGGCGCGGCCTTGCGGTTGTAGGTGAGGATGGCGTGGCTCAGGGCCGGGGTGGGGGTGTAGCCGTGGCGGGCGTCCACCAGGACGTGGACGCCGTTGGCGGCCAGCACCTCCAGGGCGGAGTTCTGCGCCGGTTCGCTCAACGCATGGGTGTCCTTGGCCAGGAACAGTGGGCCAGTGACACCCTGCGCCGCCCGGTATTCCACGATCGCCTGGGTGATCGCCACGATGTGCGGCTCATTGAAGGACGCCTTGAGGCTGGAGCCCCGGTGCCCTGAGGTGCCGAACACCACGCGCTGGCCGGGATCACCCAGGTCCGGCGCGATGTCGTAATACGCATCAAGGAGCGCAGTGATGTCAACAAGGTCCTGGGGTTGGGCAACTGTACCCGCGCGGCTAGCCATGGGACCAGCATGCCAGAACCTGGCGGGAGTCAAAACGAATTGCCCAGGATCCGGACGCTGTGACACGCAATGACGTCACCAACCAAGTAGTGCGCCTGAGTACCGCGCCGTGAAAGTACCTATATACCGGCCCTTCAGCGCCCTGCTATTTTCAAGAAAATTCCAGGCACGCAAGCGAAAACAACGGACGACGGCGGGACCCGCCGATCGTCCCGTCCGGCAAGGAAGCGGGGACGTCCAATGGGGGCAGGAGACGGGGCAGCCGAGCAGTCCAGGCTCGCTGCCGAACGCGTTGCCAGGCTGAAGCGCCAGCTGGATGAGGCCGAACGGTCCACCAAGGCCTGGGACGCCGGAGCCCTGGGGGAGCGTGTGGTGGCAGACAAGCTCAGCGAACTGGTCCCGCGGGGCTGGTACGTGCTGCACGATGTCCACTGGCCGGGCCGGCCCAAGGCCAACCTTGACCATGTCCTGGTGGGCCCCGGCGGGGTGGTGGTGGTTGATTCGAAGAATTGGACCGGCGAAGTGCGGGTAGTGTCCGGCGTGCTCTGGCAGGGCCGCTATGCGCGGACCCAGGCCGTGGAGGGAGCGCTGGCACAGTGCGCCGCCGTTGCCTCGGTGCTGGCCCCCCAGCATCGCCGGCTGGTGCGTCCGCTCATCTGCATGGCGGCCCAGCCGGATCTCTTCGGGGTGACCGCCTCCGATGTAGCCGTGGCGGGTTCCCACCGGGTGGTGCGGACCATCGAGGCGCTTCCGCCGGTGCTGGATCCGCAGGCGGTGGTGGGGTTGTACGAACAACTGGGCCAGCAGCTCACGCATGAACAGGAGCCCGGCATCACGGCCCTGCGGAACGTCCGCCCCGGAACCGTGGTGCGCCCGGCAGGGGCATTGCCGCCTGCCGGCCCCGTTGCGGGTGCGGCGGAAGGGCGCCAGCCCGTCGATGGCAGGGGCCGCAGCGGAAGCATGTCCCGGCATCCGGCCGGCCGCAACCTGCCGGCGGGCGGATCCCGGGCAGCAGCGGCGGGCATTCCGGCCGGCCGTCGCGGCGGGAAAGCCAAAGCGCAGCATAGCGGCACCAGCGGCGGGAAATTGGCCCTGTTGGCGGCCTTCGTCATCTTTGCCGTTTATTTCCTGCCCTACTTGGCCCGCTGACACCCAGTCCGGCGCCGGGCCGCAGCCGGTCTTTGGCCGCGGCCCGTACCGCGCGGGTGATCCGGTTGAGGCCGTCAGAATCGAGGGTCCAGGCCTGCCAGTAGAGGGCCACATCCTGGTAGCCGTCATCCAGCCGGACCAGGCCACCGTCCGAAAGGCCATCCGCGAGCTGGAGTTCCGGGATCATGCCCCAGCCCAGGCCCGCCTTGACCGCCGCGAAGAAGCCCTCCGACGACGGCACGGTATGCGTAGGGGGAGTCTGCCCAATGCCCTTGGCCGCCAGCAGTTGCAGCTGGAGGTTGTCCTTGGCGTTGAACTTCAGGACCGGCATGGCTTCCCAGTCAACTCCGCCGGAGGCTGCAAACCGTCGCCGCAGTCCGGCGCTGGCCACCGGGATGTACCGCATGGAACCCAGCATTTCTGCCCGGCATCCGCTGACGGGCACGGGATCAGAGGTCACGGCGCCCATCACGTCTCCTTCGCGGAGCAGCTGGCTGCTGTAGCCCTGGTCTTCGACACGCAGGTCCAGCACGGCGTCCTCCCATCCGGCGGCCCGTTGGAGGACGGGGACAAACCAGGTGGCCAGGGAGTCCGCGTTGATGGCCACGGGCAGGTGGGCGCGGGCTGGCAGCCCCGCACCGAGCGCTGCCGATGTCTCCGCCTCGAGCACCTGGACCTGCCGTGCCATCCGCAGCAGCAGTGCGCCGGCGTCCGTAGTGGTGCAGGGCAACCGCCGGCGGACCAGGACCTGGCCCACGGATCCCTCGAGGGCCTTGATGCGCTGGCTGACGGCTGACGGCGTGATGCGCAGGAGGTCCGCCGCCGCCTCGAACGTTCCTTCGTCGATGACCGCAACCAGGGCCTTGAGATGCTCCAGATTCATGAAGAAATTCTAATGTCTGCGCAGAATCCTTTATTTGCCTACGTATCCTGCCTGACCCTACCGTCGTAGGCATGTGGACCTCGTGGATAACCGGCATGCTGACCGGGCTGGCGCTCATCGTGGCGATCGGTGCCCAGAACGCCTTCGTCCTGCGGCAGGGGATGCGCCGCGAACACATCGGCGTGGTGGTGGCGGTGTGCATGGCCGGCGACGCGCTGCTGATCGTGGGCGGTACCGCCGGAATCGGGGCAGTGGTGACCCGCTTTCCCGCGGCGCTGGAAGTCCTGCGGTGGGCCGGGGCCGCCTACCTTTTGTGGTTCGCGGTCCGGTCCTTCCTGGCGGCAGCGAAGCCCTCAGTGTTGGCGGAGCAGGAGCCCCGGTCCAAACACTCGGTTTTCGCCACCACGGCGGCCCTCACATTCCTGAATCCCCACGTCTACCTGGACACCGTGGTGCTGCTCGGCAGCCTGGCCAACCAGCAGGGACCGGACCTCCGCTGGATCTTTGCCGCCGGCGCCGTGGCCGGAAGCATCCTGTGGTTCTCAGGGCTGGGGTACGGGGCGCGGGCCCTGGCGGGCATCCTGGGCAGCCCGCGCACCTGGCGCTGGATTGATGCCGGCATCGGTGTTTTGATGCTGGTGCTGGCCGTCCGCCTGGTCCTGCACTGAAGTAGGCTGGAGCCAGATCCGCAGGGGAGAAACCATGACTGACCAGCCGTCCCAGGGGCCCGACTACCAGCGTCCCGACCACCAGGGCAACGATGCGCCGTGGCCCAGCTACCAGCCGCCGGCCCAATATGGCCAGACGCAGTATGGGCAAGGCCAGTATGGGCAGCTCCAGTACGGCCCAACCTACAACCAGCCCCACTACAACCAGTCCCCGTACGGCCAGGGCCAGTTCAACCAGTCCTCGTACGGCCAGGGGCAGTACTATGGCCAGCCGGCTTACTACGGCAGCCAGGCCGAGCCGAAAACCCTGAGCATCGCCAGCATGGTCTGCGGCATCGCCTCGGTCATCATGGGCTGGCTGCTCCTTCCCCAGCTGGCCGCCATTATTACTGGCCACCTCGCCCTCAGGCGCGAGCCGTCCGGCAAGGGGATGTCCATCTCCGGCCTGGTGTTGGGCTACCTGTGCCTGCTGGGGTACGGCGCCATCTGGTTGCTGCTCATCATCGGCCTCACCGTCGCCAGCACTACGGGTGCGAATTCCGGGACTTTCTAGGCGCCTTGCCCCCGCCGCAGGCCATTAACGGTCGGCTCCGAGCAAAGTCCCCTCCGGATGGACCAGCTCCCCTGCGCATGGCCGGGGGGCTGGTCCACGCGAGGGGGATTAGCCGCTGGGAACCCGGCGGCTGCCGCTAGCGGAGCAGCTCCACATCCGAGACGAGGTCGATGTGCGCCAGCATGGCCTCCGTCGCCGCGGCCGGATCCTGCGCGCGGATGGCGTCGGCTATCCGGCGGTGTGACGCCAGTGACTGTTCCGGACGTCCGGGCTGGCCCAGCGATTCCATCCGGGTTTCCAGGATCATCTCGGCGATGAAGGCCATCAGCTGCGCCAGCACGGAGGAGTGCGCCGCCGCGGTGATGGCCTGGTGGAAGAGTTCATCGCCGTGGGTGCCTCGGTCGCCGTCGTTGATTTCCCGGGCCATGACGTCGAGGGCGTTATCGATGGCGGCGAGGTCGTCCCCGGTCCGGCGTTCGGCGGCCAGCGCCGCGAGCTTCCCTTCCAGCGTGCTGCGGGCTTCGACGATCTCCGGCAGCCGGCTTTGGTGCTCGCGGAGGCCCTTGATAACGGATGCCACGCTGGGGCGCCGTGCCAGGACTGCGCCGGTGCCGTGCTGCACGTCGATCACGCCCAGCACTTCGAGGGCCACCAGGGCCTGGGCCAGGGTGGCCCGGGAAACTCCCAGCCGCTCGGCAAGGTCGCGTTCGGCAGGCAACAGGTCTCCGGGGCGGAGCTGGGCCGACTCGATATAGGCGAGGATCTGCTCCACCAGCTGCTCATAGAGCCGGGGGCGCGAGACCCGTTCCAGGCCTGCCCGTGCCGTCTTTTCCACAGTTCCTCCCGAGGTTCTCGGACCAGAATACCCCCTTCATCTATTGACAGATAGACTCACTGTCTAAGAGGCTAGTCCAGTGAGCCAGTAACTCACGTCACATTCTTTCGTTCCAATGGAGGACCAACGATGTCCGCTCCTGTCTTATCGATCATCATCCTGGCGGCGATGTTCCTGCTCGCCACCGTCCTGCCCCTCAACATGGGGGCCCTCGCCTTCGTGGGCGCCTTCCTGCTTGGCTCCCTGGTGCTGGGCATGTCCACCAATGACATCCTTGCCAACTTCCCCGGCGGCCTCTTCCTGACGATCGTCGGCGTCACCTACCTGTTCGCCATCGCCCAAAACAACGGCACCATCGACCTCTTGGTCAGGGGCGCCGTCAAGCTGGTGGGCAGCCGCGTCGCCCTGATTCCCTGGGTCATGTTCGCCATCACCGCCGTCATCACGGCCGTTGGCGCGCTGTCTCCCGCCGCCGTCGCCATCATTGCCCCGATTGCCCTCAGCTTTGCCGGGAAATACAAGATCAGCCCGTTGCTGATGGGCATGATGGTGATCCACGGCGCCCAGGCCGGGGGCTTCTCGCCCATCGCCGTCTACGGCGTCACGGTCAACGGCATCATCGCCAAGACCGATCTCGCCTTCAGCCCGGCCGCACTTTTCCTTTCAAGCTTCATCTTCAACCTGGTCATCTCCCTGGTCCTCTTTGTCGTGCTGGGCGGCAAAAACCTCATGTCCTCCAAGGTGGGCCAGTTCGTGGAGCAGGCCGCCGAGGCACGGATGGCAGTCAGCGTCGGCGCCAAAGCCGGCACCGACGTTCCGTTCAAGGGCTTCGGCTCCGGCATGTACGGCCCCCGCGACCCGGCAGGCGACGGCGTTGCCGCCACCAAGGAGCGCAAGGAACGGATTCCGCAGCTGGTCACCATTGCAGGGCTGGTCGTACTGGCCGTCGTGGCCCTCGGCTTCAAGATGGACGTCGGCTTCGTGTCCATCACCATCGCGATCGTCCTTGCGCTGGTCTCGCCGGCGGCCCAGAAGGGTGCCATCAACAAGATCAGCTGGTCCACCGTGCTGCTGATCTGCGGCATGCTGACTTTCGTCGGCGTCCTGGAAGAAGCGGGCACCATCGAATTCGTCTCCAGCGGCGTGGCCGGCATGGGAATGCCGCTGCTGGCGGCCCTCATCATCTGCTTCATCGGCGCCATCGTGTCCGCCTTCGCCTCCTCCACCGCCATCCTGGCCGCGCTCATCCCGCTGGCCGTGCCCTTCCTCTCCACCGGTGAGATCGGCGCCGTCGGCGTCATCTGCGCGCTCGCGGTCTCCGCCACGATCGTGGACGTCTCCCCGTTCTCCACCAACGGCGCCCTGGTCCTGGCCAATGCCCCAGAGGGCGTGGACAAGGACCGCTTCTACAAAAAGATCCTCGGCTACAGCGGCATCGTGATCGTGGCCGGACCCATCCTGGCCTGGCTGGCGCTGGTGGTCCCAGGCTGGCTCTAGCCGGCGCAGCCACCCTGCACGCCGCCCGTACTTGAGAAAGGAAACCCAGCACATGAGCACCGCCCAAAATTCCCGAGGCCCCCTGGCCGGGCACACCGTCGTCGACCTGAGCCGCGCACTGGCGGGCCCGCACGCCGGCATGATGCTGGCGGACCTCGGCGCCCGCGTGATCAAGGTGGAAAACCCCGGCACAGGGGATGACACCCGCGGCTGGGGGCCGCCCTTCGTGGGCCCGGAAGATGACCTGCAGTCCACCTACTTCATGTCCTGCAACCGCAACAAGGAGTCCATCAGCCTGGACCTGAAGAGCCGGGACGGGCAGGCGGTGCTGCGCGGGCTGCTGGAGCGTGCGGACGTGGTCATCGAGAACTTCCGTCCCGGCGTGATGGACCGGCTGGGCTTCTCCACGGCAGCCATCCATGAGCTCAACCCCCGGCTGGTGATCCTGTCCATCACGGGCTTCGGCCATGACGGCCCCGAATCACGGCGCAGCGGCTACGACCAGATCCTCCAGGGCGAGGCCGGACTCATGTCACTCACCGGCTCCGGGCCCGACGACCCTCAGCGCGTCGGCGTCCCCATTGCAGACCTCCTTTCCGGCATGAACGGCGCCTTCGGCGTGCTGGCGGCGCTGGTGGAACGGAACCGCACCGGCCGCGGCCAGGTGGTGCGCACCTCCCTCCTGGCGTCACTGATTGGCGTCCAGGCCTTCCAGGGCACCCGGACCACCGTGGCCGGGGAGGTTCCGCAGGCGCAGGGCAACCACCACCCGTCCATCGCCCCTTATGGGCTGTTCGGCTGCAAGGACGGCAGCGTGCAGATCAGCGTTGGCAGCGAGAAGCTCTGGGCTTCCTTCGCCGCCGCGTTCGGCCTGGACCCGGCGGCGCCAGGGTTCGCCAGCAACGCCGAACGGGTGCGGAACCGCGCCGCGGTGATTGCCGCCGTCGAACGCGCTTTCGCCGGCTACGGCGCGGCGGAACTGCTGGAGAAACTGAACGACGCCGGGATCCCGGCAGGGAAGGTGCGCTCGCTGGACGAGGTGTACGCCTGGGACCAGGTGGCCTCCCAGGGGCTCGTGGTGGACGTGGAGCATCCATTGCTCGGAACGGTCAGCCTCCCCGGGCCCCCGCTGCGGTTCTTCGAACAGGGGGACACAGCCGAAACCACCCTGACGGACCACGCCGCGCCGCCGCTGCTGGACGCGGACGGGCCTGCCATCCGCGAATGGCTCGGTTTGCCGGCTCCCGTGGCGGCCGGGGTGAACTAGCATGCCAACCACCGAGAAAGTGCGGCACTTGCGCGCAGCTGAACTGATCGATGCCGTGGTGGACCAGGATTCGTTTGTCTCCTGGGATATGCCGCCGCACCAGCCGGCGCTGTCCGAAGAGTATGCCCGTGACCTGGCCAAAGCCCGCGAACGGAGCGGCGCCGACGAATCGGTGCTTACCGGCACCGGGCTGATCCGGGGGCGCCGGGTGGCGCTGATCGTCAGCGAGTTTTCCTTCCTTGCGGGCTCCATCGGCCACGCCGCGGCGCAGCGGATCGTTGCCGCCGTCGAACGGGCCACCTCGGAGGGGCTGCCCCTGCTGGCAGGCCCCGCCTCCGGGGGAACCCGGATGCAGGAGGGGACGCCGGCGTTCCTGTCCATGGTCAAAATCACCGGAGCCGTCCGGGCGCACCGCCAAGCGGGCCTGCCCTACCTGGTCTACCTCCGGCATCCCACCACCGGCGGCGTCATGGCATCCTGGGGGTCGCTGGGCCACATCAATGTTGCCGAACCGGGCGCCCTGCTGGGATTCCTGGGGCCCCGCGTGTTCGAGGCACTGTACGGGGAGTCCTTCCCTGACAACGTGCAGGTGGCGGAAAACCTCTTCAACAAGGGGTTGATCGACGGCGTCGTGAAGCCCGAGGACCTCGCAGAACTGGTGGCCCGGGCGCTGGACATCCTGGCGCCGCGCCGGGAGGCGGCGTCAGGGACGGTGGTCCGGCCCGCCGCACCGGCCACCCTGGCCGTGCGGCCGGCCCCCGTGGACGCCTGGACGTCGATCGGGATTTCGCGCCGGCCGCGGCGGCCGGACCTGCGCCAGCTCCTCAAGTTCGGCGCCAGCGACGCCCTACCGCTGAACGGGACGGGACAGGGGGAGAAGGACCCCGGGTTGCTGCTGGCGCTTGCCAGGTTCGGCAGCCGGTCCTGCATTGTGCTCGGCCATGCCCGCCCGCTGCGCAAGGACGCCGCCGGAATGGGGCCCGGGTCATTGCGGGAAGCGCGCCGCGGCATGAAGCTGGCCGAAGAACTGCGGCTTCCCCTGCTCACGGTCATCGACACCGCCGGCGCCGCGCTCTCCCAGGAGGCAGAGGAAGGCGGGCTCGCCGGTGAGATCGCACGCTCCTTGTATGAACTGATCGGCCTGGAATCGCCGTCGGTCTCGGTGCTGCTTGGCCAGGGGGCTGGGGGAGGGGCGTTGGCGCTGCTGCCCGCGGACAGGACCATCGCCGCGCAGCACAGCTGGCTGTCGCCGCTGCCGCCCGAGGGGGCCAGCGCCATCGTGCACCGCACCACGGCCTTCGCGCCCGGGATGGCGCAGGCGCAGGGCGTCAATGTGGCTGCGCTGTATGCGAACGGACTGGTGGACCACATCGTGGACGAGCGAGACGATGCGTCCCTGGAGCCGCGCGAATTCTGTGCCCGGATGGCCAGTGCCATTGAATACGAACTCGCGTCCGTCGCTGACATCCCCTTGGCAGGGCTGGTGGGGGCGCGGTTCCGGAAATACCGGAACCTGGGCGGCAACTGACGCGCCGCACGGCCGCGGCCGCCGGCGTATTCGCCCCGGCGGCCCCGGCCGTCGTTTGCCCTAGCGGCGTTGACGGACCTTGGCCCGGTGGGCGGTGGCGCGCAGTTGCAGGATGCGCGCCCCGCCTGCCACAGCCACCAGGACCCCGCCGGTGACGGCGGCAATGAAGAGTGCCATGCCCAGCGGGACAGAACCCTCAAAGCCCAGGAACTTCACCATGGCCTGTTCCTGGTTCTGCAGGATGAAGATGATCAGCAGGATCAACAGGATCAGCGAGGCCACAACGCCAGCCCAGATGACGCCCGCGCGGGTAACTTTGCTTTCGGGCGTGCGGCCACCGGCTGCGGCTTTTTCAGTGCTTGCCGGCGGTGCTGGAACTGCGGGTGTACCCGGTGCATCCGGGGCGTAGGACGGCGCACCGCCGTAGGTTGCCTCCCGGCCGCCTGCTGGCCGGTCTGCGGTCGACGGCGTGATGTTGACGTTCGGGTCCGGTTGGCTGTTCGGTCCCGGCGTGGATTGTCCTTCGCTCATGCCCGTTCCTTTCGCAGAATGCTAAGCATGCTTATGGTGTAACCATAGACGCCCGCGTTGCCGCAGCACAACGAGCGCGCCTCGCCCGGTCTGGGGCTGCACGAAGGGGCAGGGCTGGAGGTGGAGCACTCGCGGATGGAGGGGCCCCGGCGGGAACCCCTCCTTGGACTGCTGCCACGGCCGTGCAAGCCGGACGTCAGACCCTTTCCTTGCTCCGTTCGGCGGAGGGAGTTCCCGGCGCAGGCGTCCTGCGCCACGTCGGGAAGGCCCAGAAGGTGAATTCCGGCGCTTTGGCCGGCTTCGGAGTTTCGTGGGTCTCAGGCCGCTCTTCAGGCTGGCGCCCGGTTTCTTTCCTGGCGCCCCACCCGAAGTCCTTGCTGGATGAATAGCACATCACAGACCTCCTCATGGTGACTGCCCTTTAATCGTCCTCCACATCGGCGGTGGAGTCGATAGTCCGGCATTGTCGCTGGCAGGCGCCTGTCAGCGGCCGCTGGTCACCACATCCTGCGCCTCCTGCGGGCGGTGGAACTCGCAGGGACCACCGTGGCGCAGCGGAAGGAGGCAGGCCCGGCCCGTGGGCAGGTGCACCAGGCCGCAGCGGCCGGCCATGGCCAGGTCCTCCCTGACGTTGGAGTTGCTCAGGTCCGGCCGCCCGTCGTCAGCAGTTTCGGTGGGGCCGGCGCCGGTGGCGTGCTGTTCAGCATTCATGGTGGTGCAGCTCCTCATTGGGCGGAAAGGCGTACGGAGGGTGCGAAAGGTGGTTTTTCCAGTCTGCGCCGCTGGGGTTACCGCCGGGTTAAGCGGGCGTTAGGTTCAGGTCAACAACACCACACCGCCGCGGCGCCTAGAAGTCCAGTTGATGCGCCACCTGCAGCAGGAGGGCTTCCGAGCCCATGGGACCCACCAGTTGGACGCCCATTGGGAGTCCGCTTCCGGCGGATCCACCGGTCCAGTGGACAGGGAGCGTGATGGCCGGCAATCCGCAGACGTTCACCATTGAGGACCATGGCGCATATTCGCACTGCTTCCGGTAGTCGCCGTCCGCATCTCCCGGCCATTGCACGGCCGGCCAGCGTCCGCCGCCGTGGCCGGTCCCGGTGAACCAGCCCACGGGGCGGGGTGTCTGCGCCAGCGCGGGCATCATCATCAGGTCCCACTGGCCGTACTGCGCCACGGTGTCGTGCTGGAACTGCCGCAGGAATGCCAGGGCTTCGGCGAGCTTCGCCGGGCTGCGTTGTTGGGCCCGCCGCCGGAAGGTCCGAGTCAACGGCGCCAGCAGCGCTTCGCGGGAGGGGCTGATCCGTGCCGAGCCCACTCCTGCCGTCCAGGCGGTGGTGAAGGCATCCGGATAGCGGTTGTCGTACCGCACGGGAGCTTCGGCCAGGGTATGGCCGGCGTGTTCCAGGAGCCTTTCGCCTGCCCGCAGGGCATCGAGTGCTTCAGGTTCGAGGCTGAAGGGGAAGGTGCCGGACCAAGGGCTGTCCAGCGTGACGCCGATCCTCAACGGCGGCGGCTCCTGGCCGATGCCCGCAAGGTATTCGTTCCCCGGTGCCATGGCGTCCAGCATCAGGGCGGCATCCTTGGCGTTCCGGGCAAGAGGGCCCGGGACCACCAGCAGGGCCGGGTCACCGCCGCTTTCCCCGGCAGCCACCAGCCCGCGGCCCGGCTTTAGCCCCACCAGGCCGCAGGCGGCTGCCGGAATCCTGACTGAACCACCGCCGTCGGTCCCCGGCGCGAAGGGCAGCAATCCCGCCGCCACGGCGGCAGCGCTGCCGCCGGAGGACCCGCCCGAGCTCCTGCTGGGTGCAAAAGGATTGCGCGACGGCGGTGCGATGCGGTTTTCGCTGTAGGCCGTCAGGCCAAATTCGGGTACTTGGGTCTTGCCCAGGGAAACCGCGCCGGCCTCCGTGAGGAGTGCCACCAAGGGAGCGTCCGCGCGAGCCGGTTTGTGTTCGACGGCGGCGCTTCCGTGGGTGGTCACCACGCCGGCCACATCGGTGAGGTCCTTGAAGCCCAGTGGCATGCCGTGCAGCAGGGGGAGGTCTTCGGTACCGGTGCGGGAGTGGAGGTCATCAGCCGTCCGGGCCCGTTCCATGGCCTGGTCTGGGGTGACGGTGATGAAGGCTCCGAGCAGCGGGTTCTGCTGGCTGATCCGCGCCAGGAAATGTGCGGTGGCCTCAGCTGCGGACACGGTCCCGCCGCGCAGGAGGTTCCGCAGGTCCAAGGCGGGCAGTTCGTGGAGTTCAGCCAAGGACCCGTCCCTCCGGCTCCTTGGCCGTGGACGGTCCGGCATCCCTACCGGGATACCGGCCGGGGCACGACTGCTGTGGCGCCGGGCGGGCAGACTGCTGACGGGACATGGAAACCTCCTCGGGAGCCACCAGCCTAGCTTGCCGGTTTTCCGCACCGCCCGCGGCGGAAGGACTAGGCTTTAATGTGACTCTGATCCGCCACGACAGGACTCCGATGAGCGATTTCGATACCGTGCCCGTCCATGACATCCCTGCTGATGCCGTCATCCTGGACGTCCGGGAGGACTACGAGTGGGTCGCCGGGCATGCCGACGGCGCACTCCACATTCCCATGGACCAGATCCCGGCCCGGCTGGGCGAACTCGATCCGGACGAGGACGTTTATGTCATCTGCCGCACCGGCGGACGGTCGTTCCGTGTTGCCCAGTGGCTCACGGGCCAGGGGTACACGGCGATCAACGTCTCCGGCGGGATGGACCAGTGGCTGGAATCGGGCAAACCCTTGGTTTCCGACAACGGACTCAAGCCGCTGGTGCTGTAGTGCACGGCAGTCCCCCAACCTACGCGTTCCTCGGACCCGAGGGCACGTTCACCGAGGCTGCCCTGTTGCAGGTGCCTGGTGCGCTGGAAGCAGTCCGGGTGCCGGCGTCGAACGTCAATGCCGCCCTGGACCAAGTGCGCAACGGTTCTGCCGACGCTGCCATGGTTCCGATTGAAAATTCGGTCGAAGGCGGCGTCACCGCCACCCTCGACGCGATAGCGAGCGGCCAGGAGCTGCGGATCATCCGCGAGGTCCTGGTACCCATCAGCTTTGTCCTGGTGACCCGGCCTGGCGTGCGCAGGGAGGACGTACGGCGCGTGTCCACCCACGGCCACGCGTGGGCCCAGTGCCGGATGTGGATGGAAAACAACATGCCCGGTGCGGAATATGTTCCGGGGTCTTCAACCGCGGCCGCGGCCATCGGACTGCTGGACGGCGACTGCCATTACGATGCCGCCATCTGTGCGCCGCTCGTAGCGCAAGCGCATCCGGGCCTGCAGGTCTTGGCGGAAAACATTGGTGACAATCCGGGCGCCGTGACGCGCTTCATCCTGGTGAGCCGTCCGGGTGTCCTTCCGGAACGCACCGGCGCGGACAAGACCACGCTTGTTGTCCCGCTGCCGGAGGACCGTCCGGGTGCGCTGATGGAGATCCTCGACCAGTTCGCCAGCCGCGGCGTCAACCTCAGCCGGATCGAATCGCGTCCCACCGGGCAGTACCTGGGCCACTACTTTTTCAGCATCGACGCGGACGGCCACGCCGGCGAGGCACGCGTTGCGGATGCCCTGGCGGGTCTGCACCGCATCAGCCCCGGGACCCGTTTCCTGGGGTCGTATGCCCGGGCTGACGGGCAGGCCACCTCGGTGTCGGCGCATACTGCCGATGCCGCCTTCTCGGCCGCCCGGGAGTGGGTCGGATCCATACTTGACACGGCATCCACCGCAGGTGAAAGCGGTTCCGGGTCTTCGCCCACAGCGTAGGCAAATGCCTTCCGGAGTACTTCCGCGGGGTGTGCACAATGCGTATGCTTGCCTGATCCACACGGGGTATGGCCCCTAATGAAGGGAGCGGGTCATGACCAGCACCACTGACAATGACGGCCAGGGGATGATCGTCAACCCCAAGCCTGCCGCAGACAACCAGGACTGGGACGGCGACGATGCTGACCGCGCGGACCGCCTGCGTTTCGAAGAGGAACAGGCAATGATCCGTGAACAGTCCGAGGCCCATGCCGCTGCCAAAGCAGCCGCTGAGGCAGAGAAGAAGGACTCCGGCGCCTGATCCACGTGAACCGGCCGGTCAGGCCGGGCCCGGCATTCCCTCAGACGCTGATGGGCCGCCCACGCCTAGACGCGGATCTTCGCCGGCCCCGGGCCGCCCGGCTCATGTGCTTTGACCCTGACCAGCAGTGACTTCGGTTCCACGTGGACGGTGAGTTGGGTCGCTTCCCCGGACGTGTCGCCATCGATTTGGGTGGGCATGGGCTCGGGACATTTGATGACCACCTTGACCGACCTGTAGACCGTCATGATCGGCAGCTTTCCGCTGTGCTTGAACATGATCTTCATGTACATCAGCAGCCAGCCCAGGGCGCTGCGGGGACTCATGACCACCACGTCCAGCATTCCGTCGTCGATCATTGCCTGCGGGATGAAGTCGATGCCGCCGGGCACCAGCCCGCAGTTGGCAAAAAGTACGCTGCGGATGTTCCGCACCTGCTCCGGGCTGCCGTCCAGCGAGATGGACACCTTTTTCCGCCGGCCCGGGAGGTGCCGGACGCCCGCCTCGGTGTAGGCGAGCCAGCCCACCGCCTTCTTCAGCCCGTCGTTGGTGTCCGCCAGGACTTCCGCGTCCATGCCAATCCCGGCAATGACCAGGAAGACGTGCTCGGAGTAGTGCCCGGTGCGGGAGTTCTCAATGGCCATGCGGGCGGTGTCGATGTAGCGCTGCCGCCCAAACAGCGCCGTCTGGACGTTTCCATGGAGGTCGTTCACTTCAAGGTCGACGTTCCGGGCCAGCAGGTTCCCGGTTCCCAGCGGTATCAAACCCATGGCAACATCGGTGTGCGCGAGGGCCTCGGCCACCACGCGGACCGTTCCGTCCCCGCCGCCCACCAGCACGACGTCGGGCTTCCCGGCCAATGCCGCCTGCATCTGGGAAAAGCCGGGGTCGTCCGCGGTTGTTTCGAAAAAGGCCGGTTCCTCCCAGCCCGCTGCCAGGCAGGCGCGCTGGATGGTGGCCTTTGCTTCCTCTGCCCGCGCCTTGATCGGATTGAGGACAACGGCCACCCGCTGCTGCGCCAGGCCCGGATCGTAGGCTTCGCCAGCCACCGTGCTGCGCACGTGCAGGGCCTGGAGGCGCCGGACCCCCCACCAGCTGGAGGTGGCAAAGGCAAGGGCCACCGCAATCAGCAGGTAGAGAATCCAGTCGCTCATGGTGGTTCAACAGTAGCCCGGCGCGCGGCGGCCCGGCGCACGGGGCCTGCCGCCCGCCGTCGTGCGCGGTATTGGATACCCTTGTCTGGTGATCGACGTAAAAGACCTCAGCGAAAACCCGGACAAGTTCCGTGCCAGCCAGCGCGCCCGCGGCGCCGACGAATCAGTGGTGGACGCGATCATCTCCGCGGATGCCGCGCGCCGCGCAGCCCTGATCCGCTTCGAAAACCTCCGCGCCGAGCAGAACGCCTTCGGCAAGAAGGTGGCGCAGGCCAAGGGCGAGGAGAAGCAGGCGCTGCTTGCAGAGGTCAAGGAGCTGGCCAACTCCGTCAAGGCGGCCTCCGCCGAGGCCGACGCCGCGCAGACCAAGCAGGAAGAGCTGCTGCGCACCGTCCCCAACCTGGTGGAGGACGGCGTTCCCGAAGGCGGCGAGGACGACTACGTGGTGGTCAAGACCGTCGGCACCCCGCGCGAGTTCCCGGACTTTGAGCCCAAGGACCACCTGGAGATCGGCGAGCTGATCGGCGCGATTGACATGGAACGCGGCGCCAAGGTCTCCGGTGCCCGCTTCTACTTCCTCCGCGGCGTTGGAGCCCGGCTGGAAATGGCGCTGCTGCAGATGGCCATGGACCAGGCCATCGAGGCGGGCTTCATCCCCATGATCACCCCCACGCTGGTGCGTCCGGAGACCATGCAGGGCACCGGCTTCGATGTGAAGCACGACGCCGAGATCTACCGCCTCGCCGAGGACGACCTGTACCTGGTGGGCACCTCCGAGGTGGCACTGGCCGGCTACCACGCGGACGAGATCCTGGACTTCACCGCCGGGCCCATCCGCTACGCCGGGCAGAGCTCCTGCTACCGCCGCGAAGCCGGGTCGCACGGCAAGGACACCCGCGGCATCATCCGCGTACACCAGTTCAACAAGGTGGAGATGTTCATTTACACCACGGTCGAGGAAGCCGCCGCCGAGCACCAGCGGCTGCTGGCCTGGGAAGAAGAGATGCTGGCCAAGTGCGAGCTGCCGTACCGGGTCATCGATACCGCGGCGGGCGACCTCGGCATGTCCGCGGCCCGGAAGTACGACTGCGAAGCGTGGGTCCCCACCCAGGGCGCCTACCGCGAGCTGACCTCCACCTCAAACTGCACCACCTTCCAGGCACGCCGCCTCAACATCCGTGAGCGCGCGGTCAACGCTGACGGCGTCGCCAAGGGCACCCGCGCCGTAGCCACCCTGAACGGCACCCTTGCCACCACCCGCTGGATCGTGGCGCTGCTGGAGCACCACCAGAACGCGGACGGCTCGGTCAACGTACCCACGGCGCTGCAGAAGTACCTCGGCGGGCTCGAGGTTCTGCCGGTCCTGTAGGGGCCGTCCCTTTTCATAAGCTTGTTCGCGCAACCAGTCCTTCACCGATCGGATGCGCGAACAAGCTTTGGTTTCGCCCAGAACTGTCCACATACGGCCGCGGGCGATCCGTCCGGCAGGCTCCAGCCCCGCATCCTTGGGATATGGAGATACCACCTGGCCTGATTGATACTGCCGCCATTCTCCGCACCGGCGCCGGCACTGATGCCATGCACCGCGCCTTCAAGGCCGGGCAGCTCGTACGGCTCCGGCGAGGCTTCTACGTGCGGATCAATGACTGGATCAGCGCCACGCCCGCAGAACGCTTCGCGTGGTCGACGGCGGCGATTGCGAGATCCGTCAGCGGCGCGGTCCTCTGTGGGCAGACGGCTGCATGGGCCATCGGCCTACCAACGCTGGGCGACCCCCAATGTGTGGAGTTGGCGACCAGCCTGCCGGGCCGGAGCGGGATCAGGAAGTCGCCGTTCGTGGTGCTCGGCACGGACAAGGCCGCCCAGGCAGCGCGGGAGGTGCGGTCCTACCCCCTCCAATACCGGCTAAAGCAGGTACATGAACCTGTGCGCCACGGCGAATTCCTCAGTCTCGGGCTGGTGGAGACCACCTTGGACATCATGGCAACCCGCAGCCTGAGCCAGGCCCTGGTTGTTGCCGACGGAGCCGCACGAAAGCTCCACAAGGCTGGCCGAATGCCCGCTGATGCCAGCTTGTGGTCGCTTCAGGACATCCGGGACGGGATCCGGGCGCTTCCGCACGCTTCCGCCGCGGCACGTGCCGAACGCGCCGCTTCCCTTGCCAGCCCGTTGTCGGAATCTGTGGGGGAGTCCTACAGCAGGGCAGTGTTCGAGTTCCTTGGCTTTGAGCAGCCCGTCCTTCAGCGCACATTTGCCGACCGGGAGGGCTTCATTGGGAGGACTGATTTCTGGTGGCCGAACCCGGGGGTGGTTGGCGAATTCGACGGCAAAAGCAAGTATGTTCAGGCCGCCCTGCGCGGAGGAATCACCGCCGAAGAGGCGGTCTACCGGGAGAAGATCCGTGAGGACCGGATCCGTGCACTTGGTCATGGCTTCGTCCGTTGGCGCTGGGCCGACTTGCAGAATCCTGACCGGCTACGCGCCAAACTCCTGGCTGCCGGCATCCGGAGCAGGTGAGCGCCCGTACCCCCGGTTATCCCTAAGCTTGTTCGCGAATCAGATTCTAGAAGGGTGTCCTCTGCGATCAAGCCTCTGACAGAAGGTACCGCGGAACCCCCGGTGACCCGCCGCGAGGTGCGGAAACCCGCAGTTAATCAACAGTTCAATAAAGCTGTGTCCTGCGTCCTAGCGCCTGTCAGTGGGGTCTGCTTCACTGTTTCAATGACAACGCTGACTGAAACCTCAGTCGCCGGCAACGATGACCGGCGAGAGAACAACCAAGACAACACCAACACCTACGGCTTTTCGGGAATCGGCCAGAAGCTGATGGTCGCGCTGGACGTGGACGGCACCCTGGTGGACCACGACGGCCACATGACGCCGGGCGTGCGGGATGCGGCGCAGGCGGTGGTGGCGGCCGGGCACGAGGTTATGATCGCCACCGGCCGCTCCTTGAACGCCACCCTCCCCGTCATCGAAAAGATCGGTATTGAGCGCGGCTACGCTGTCTGCTGCAACGGCGGCGTGACCCTCAGGCTCCATCCCGAACTGGCCAACGGCTACGAGGTCATCCACAAAGCCACCTTCGACCCCGGGCCTGCCCTGAGGGCCCTCCGGGAGCGGCTCCCCTCGGCCAAGTACGCCTTGGAGGACGCGGACGGAAACTTCCTCTCCACGGAACGGTTCCAGGACGCCAGTTTCGGCGTCGAGGCCGTGGGCGTCGACTTCCACACCATGCTGGAGGCCACCGCGGTGCGCGTGGTGGTGTTCAGTACTGAAAACACGCCTGAGGAATTCAACGAGGCCATCGAACACGTGGGACTGGCCGGGGTGACCTACTCGGTGGGCTGGACCGCATGGCTGGATATCGCAGCGGCAGGGGTCACCAAGGCCAGCGCCCTGGAGAACCTTCGGCTCCGGCTCGGGATCGAGCAGCACCGCACCGTGGCCGTTGGCGATGGCCGGAACGATATCGAGATGCTCAGCTGGGCCGGCCGCGGAGTTGCCATGGGGCAGGCTCCGGAGGAAGTGATTGCGGCAGCCGATGAGGTCACCCACTCGGTGTTCGACGACGGCGCGGCCCACGTACTGCGCAGCCTCCTCTGACCTGTCCATTCCGGCAGCCCGGATTCCAGCCGGCACCCGGCGCCAAGGCAGAATAGGACCATGACCCTTACGACGTTCGCCCTCGTCCGCCATGGCCAGACCGACTGGAATGCCGAGCGCCGGCTGCAGGGTGCCACCGATATCCCCCTGAACGACGTCGGACGCGGCCAGGCGCGTGACGCCGTCGCCGTCCTGGCCCCGTACGAATGGGACGTGATTGTCTCCTCCCCGCTGAGCCGGGCCGCCGAGACCGCAGACCTGATCGCCGAAGGATTGGGGCTCGCGGTGGCCCGGCGCATCCCCGGGCTGACCGAGCGCAGCTTCGGCCCGGCGGAAGGAATGCAGGCCGGCCCCGAGCTGGAGGCGCTGCGGGTGCCCGGCGGGTTCGAGGGTGCGGAGAGCGAAGCAGAGGCGGCGGACCGTGGCCTCGCCGCGCTCGAGGCATTGGCGGAGGAATTCCGTGGGCAGCGGGTACTGGTGGTGGCGCACGGCACCCTGCTGCGGGTCAGCCTCAGCCGTGCCATCGGCCAAACCTTGGCCAGCGTGGACAACGCCGCCCTGAACCTGGCACACCACCATGCTGTGGACGGGTGGAAGCTGGAGTATTTCAACGGTGAACCGATGATGGCAGCCGCGGGAGCCTGACCAGCCGCCTGACCCGCCACGGTCGCCCGACCGGCAGTCCAACCAGCCGACTCCTGGCCGGCAGCTAAGCAGGCCTGCCCCAGTGCACGGCGTTCCCTTCTACCTTGCTTCGAGGATCAGGGCCAGCAGTCTCGCCGCGGCGGGACGGGCGGAATGTTCCTCGTTCCACTGCGCCCGGGACACTGCCTTGCTGACTGCCTGGGTGGTGATGCCCAGTTCCTGCGCCACCGCTTTTTGCTGGCCGCGGACCCCGGGCGTCAGCAGGTCCAGCACCCGCCATTCGGCGCCGGAGCGGTCCCGGACAATGTGTCCGAGCAGCCGCAGTACGGCCTCCGCGTCGTGGGCCACGTCGGCAAGGGGCCCTTCCACTGCAACCGGAATCCGCTCCTTGCTGCTGCGGAGCCGGTCCACGGCCCGCCGCGCGTAGACCAGGCCATGACCGGTGGCGTCCTTGATTTGGTTGGGCAGCGGCTCGTCCACAGGCCCGGCGCCGATCCCCACATACCAGGATCCGCTGCGCAACGCGATCAGCGCCGCCTCCACGGCCTGGTGCGGGCAGTCCACCACACCCTGCACCTCATCCTCGACGGACCGGTCAAAATCCAGGCGCGCGGGGATATGTCGCAGCGCCTTGAGCAGCTGCGGCACCTGGTCGCCGTCGCGCCGGCTGTCAGTCTGGTTGATGGTCAGCGTGAACATTCTGGGTACACACTACCCGGAAGTAGAAATGACGAAACGGCCGAAGTTGGGGGGACGTGACGCCCCTGCAACGGGTCCGACGCGACCAGGGGGGAGATCCGGAACTGGACCCTGGGCGGCTAGGAGCCTTTGGGGAGTT
The DNA here is from genome assembly GCF_030209315.1 of Pseudarthrobacter sp. efr-133-R2A-89. Lineage (NCBI taxonomy): Bacteria > Bacillati > Actinomycetota > Actinomycetes > Micrococcales > Micrococcaceae > Pseudarthrobacter > Pseudarthrobacter sp. efr-133-R2A-89. The sequence goes on from NZ_JARVSE010000002.1 coordinate 529,073, forward strand.
CGTCCAGCCGGCAGTCCGGGAGGTGGATCCAGCCTTCGGTGCGGGCGGCCGCCGCGTGGGTGCTGTCCGGCAGGAGGGTACGACGCCGGGCGGCGGCACGGGCGGTCAGGGAGGCGATGACGGCGTCGAAGAGGTCGTCCGAGCCGGCCAGGCTGTCGCGGTGCCCGCCCAGGTCCAGCCACGATGCCTGTTCCTCGAGGGCCGCCAGCAGGAGGGCCAGGCGCTCGGCTTCCGGGACGCCGCGCCCTTTGTAGCCGCGGCCGTTGAGGCCCCAGATCTTCAGGGATGCCGCCGGATACACCTCGGCCAGGCGGCCCGAACCGTCCCTTGGTTGCGGGCCGTGGACTTGGGCGATCTTTGCCTGGATGACCGCGCAGCGCATGGCAGGGTGGGCCAGCCGGTCTGCGGAGACGCTGAGCGGGATCAGGCCTGTCCGTGCCGTGCAGAAACGGTCTGTGTCCCGGTACGCGAGCAGCCGGCGGCCGGCGATTCCGTCGTGTTCAAGGACGGGGGCCGCGATGTTGTTGAGATGGCCGGTGAGGAACGGGATCAGGGCATCGGGCCAGCCTACGGGGCAGTCGACGCCGGTCATGTCGGTGCTGCCGAACAGCTCCACGATGTGCTGGTCGTCCACGTCCAGGGCCAGGTGGGTGAGCCGGGCGTCCCCGCTGCCCGTGCTGTCTGCTCCCCAATCAATGACCGCCACCGCGGTCTTCTTGGTGGCCGCCGCGAGGTCCACGCCGAGGGTCTTCATGCCGGGATCAGACGCGCCTATAGTGCAGCGCGTCGTCCACAGCGCCGGCCTCGCCCAGGTCATCGCCCCGCGCAAAGCCGGCCCACAGGGCCCGCACGGACCGGCCGGTGGAGTCCACGTCCTCCCACCGGGCACCGTTGATCAGGCCTACGCCGTCCCAGGTCTTCCGGGTGCCGAGAAGCAGGGGCAGATCGATGGTGTGGGCTGCGCCGAAGACGTTGCCGGGGGCGTGCCAGTCCAGGACGTACCGGTGCGCGCGGCCGCCTGCCTTCGCATGCCGGCGGGCAAAGCGGCGGGTGGCCCGGCCGTACACGGTTTCGGTGACCACCCAGTCGATGGCGCGGACAGCAGCGGCCCCCACCAGCGGAACGGCGGCCAACCGCATGAGCCACGGGCTGCGGGGGAGGAACAACCGGGCTTCCTCCGTTGTGTGCCCGATCAGCACGTCGATCGCGGAGGCGGAGCGGTCCCAGGCCGCCTCGATGGCGTCCTCCTCCGGGAGCGGATCGTGGCCGTACTGCGTTCCAAACGGCATGGCCGCGAGCATCCCAAACTTCCGCGCCACCTGGGCTACCTGTGCCTCGCGTTCCACCACCTCCATGGCCGGGGTTTCCTCGGTCACCGTTTCGGCGGCGATCCCCATGGCGTGGTTCATCCGGGCGCGTCCCCGGGCAATGCCCAGCGGCGCGCTTTGGATGATGGCGCGCTGGAAGAGCCCGGGCGCGTCCGGCGTGGCCATGAGGTGGGCGATCGCGTCGCCGCCTGCGGACTGGCCGAAGGCGGTCACCCGGCCCGGGTCGCCGCCGAACTCCCCGATGTTCCGCTGTACCCAGCGGAAGGCTTCCAGTTGGTCCAGGAGACCCAGGTTGCCGGGGCGCCCGGCCGGCGTGGCCAGGAACCCGAACAGTCCCAGGCGGTAGGTCACGGATACCACCACCACGCGGTTTTCGGCCACCAGCCTGGCGGGATCGAAGATGGCCAGGTCTCCGGATCCGGTGGTGTAGGAACCGCCATGGATCCACACCATGACGGGCAGCCGTTCCCCGGGCTGGAGGTCGCCGGGCATGGTGATGGAGAGGTTCTGGCAGTCCTCGCTGCCCGGAAGCTCCCCGTAGGTGGTGCCCAGGACGTCGTCGAGGAACGGGACCGGGCCTTGCGGGCAGGCCGGGGCCAAGGCGGTGGCGGCATACTCGCTGGTCCAGTCCGGGACCGGCGCCGGGGCTTGGAAACGGGGGGCCCGGGCGTACGGGATCCCGGTGGCACGGAGCACATCGTGGTCCCGCCAGCCGGTGACGGGTCCGCACGGCGGACTGAACAACAAGGTGGAGTTTAGCGTCGGCTCGGTAGGCACAGGTCCACGATTCCACAGACTGCCGGTGGCCGGACAACAGAAATCCCCGCCTCCCGGACAACTCCCCTTCGCGTGACGCGGGGAATTGTCCAGTGGACGGGGATTTGTGGCGAGGGCCGCGCCAAGGCGGGCCGCCGCAGGAATTAGTGGGCCGTGGGCACGTAGCGCTTGATGGAGGCTTCCAGTTCGGCTTCGGCGGCGGCGCGGTCGCCCCAGCCCTCGGCCTTGACCCACTTGCCGGGCTCCAGGTCCTTGTAGCGGGTGAAGAAGTGCTCGATTTCCTTGATCAGGAACTCGTTGACATCGCTGACTTCCTGGATGTGGTCAAAGCGGGCATCCACCGGGACGCACAGGATCTTGGCGTCTCCGCCGCCGTCGTCGGTCATGTTGAAGACGCCGATGGGACGGGATTCGACGATGACGCCGGGGTGCAGGTCGAAGTCCTGCAGCAGCACCAGTGCGTCCAGCGGGTCGCCGTCCTCGCCGAGGGTGTTTTCGAAGTACCCGTAGTGGGTGGGATACTGCATGGAGGTGAAGAGGACGCGGTCCAGGCGGACGCGGCCGGTCTCGTGGTCAACTTCATACTTGACGCGTGATCCCTTGGGGATCTCGATGGTCACGTCGTGCTTCATGGAATGCTCCTCGGCAATTACAGGGGGTGCGCGGCACACTTGACGGCCCACAAAAGAGAGTGTCGGTACCGCCGACTATTATTGAGGATATAGCGAGAGGCCCTGGAATCAGGAACTTGTGGGGAAATTTCAGGACTTGAGGACCAGCACCAGCATGAGCAACACAACCGGCACGGAATCGCGGCGTGGCCGGCGGTCCCTGGGCTCCCAAGGCCTGGGCCAGGCCTTGCAGGGGGCCATTCCCCCGGCGCTGGTGGTCTTGCTGCTGTTGGTCCTGGCAGTCCCGGCGGCCCTGCTGGTGGCTCCGGGATTCGTCGCCCCGGGAGCGCCTGACCCGGCCGCGCCGGTTCCGGCCTGGCAGCAGCTCCCCGCCACGTTGTCCGCCCCGCAGGGCCTCGCGCCGCTCCAGCAGTCCGCGCCGGTGCCCGCGCCCTCCGCGGTGGCGGCCCAAGTGGATCCGCTGTTGACCACCGACGGCGGCGGTACTTTCACGGGCATGGTGCAGGACGCGTCCACCGGCCAGGTCCTTTTTGACCGGGGCGGCTCGGAAGGCCGGGTGCCGGCGTCCAACCTCAAGCTGCTGACGTCGGCAGCCGCGCTGCGGACCCTGGGGCCGGACCACCGCTTCGCCACCAAGGTGCTGCGCGGTCCCGCTCCCGGGCAGGTAGTGCTGGTAGGTGGCGGCGACGTCCTGCTGGGGGCCGGGGATTCGCGGCCCGAACAAACCGTGGGCCACGCCGGCCTGGCCACCCTTGCGGCGCAAGCCGTGGATGCCTTGCGGGCTGCCGGCACCACCGGGGAAATCACCGTGCTGCTGGATGACTCGCTCTTCACCGGTCCGGCGCTGAACCCGGCCTGGCTGGCGGGCGACGTGGAAGCCGGCGAAATTGCCCCGCTCTACCCACTCGCCCTCAACTCCGCGCGCTTCGATCCTGCGGTCACCACGGGCCCGCGGCCCCAGGACGCCGCCATGGCCGCGGCCGGGGAGTTCGCTGCCCGGCTCCGGGCTGCAGGTGCCGGAGCAGGCCTGACCGTCGCGGCCGGCGTCGAACGTTCACCCGGCCCGGCCGCAGCGGCAGGCACCCCCGGGCAGGCACAGCCCGTGGTGCTGGCAGAGGTTGAATCGGCCACGGTGGCCGAGCAGGTGGACCTGATGCTGCAGGTATCGGACAATTACCTGGCCGAGACCATGGGCCGGATGGCGGCATTGGCCACCGGCCGGTCCGGCAGCAATGACGGCGCCACGGCAGCGGTTCTTGCCGAGGCAGGGGCCGCCGGAGTCGCTACAGACACCATCAAACTGGTGGACGTGTGCGGGCTGGCCCTGGGCAACCAGGTGTCGGCCCGCCAGTTCACGGACGTGGTCAGGGCCATTACCACCGGCGCCGATGCCAGGCTTCGCGGTGCCTTGGACGGCTTTCCGGTGGGCGGCCTCTCCGGCACCCTGGACACCCGGTACGGGGATGCCGCCACGGCGGGCGGGGCAGGACTGGTGCGCGCCAAGACCGGGACCTTGAACACCGTCCTGGCCCTGAGTGGCTACGTGGTGGATGCAGACGGCCGGCTCCTGGTGTTCTCGTTCATCGGCAATGGGCTCACGCCGGGGGCGGCAGGGAACAAGCAGGCGCTGGACCGTGCGGCCACGGTGCTGGCCGGGTGCGGCTGCCGCTGACCTACTGCGGCTGCATGCCCAGCAACGCGGCCATGACGACGGCGGCCAGCACCGACGCCCAGCCCTTGCGCGGGCCCGTGGTCAAGGGTGGGATGGGGCGGTAGGGGATCATGGTGGCCTCCTTCTGAGGGGTCTTAGCCTGTACCCCCACGATGGCCGGGCGGACTGGGCCGCCGCTTTCGGCACCCTGTGCGGTGGCTGTGGAAGTTCGCCGGTCAGCGAACTTTAAGGACGTTGTCCGGTGCGCTGTGTTCTGATGGGACCATGGAGTCCACCGCGCGCGAGTCCGCACCGACGATGTCCCCAACGGCCCAGTCCCTGATCAACTGGGACCTCGCCGCTTCCGCGGCGGCGCGGCTGGCTCCGGCCGGCCCGGTGCTGGGTGAGAAGGCCATTGGCGAGGCGGTGGACAGCCTCCGCCGGCTCGCGGACGCGTCCGTCCCGCATGTCCACGAAATCACCGGCCTGGAAGCCGCGCGGGACCTGCGGGACTCCTCCGTGCTGGTGGTGGACCGGGCATCCTGGGCCAAGGCCAACACCCAGAGCTTCGCGGTGATGCTGAAGCCCGCCATGCAGAAGATGCTGGACAGCCGCCGCGGCACCTTGAGTCCGTCCGCGGCCAGCGTCAGCGGCACCATCACCGGCGGCCAGCTCGGCGCGGTGCTCGCGTTCCTCTCCAGCAAGGTGCTGGGCCAGTACGATCCTTTCGCGGCCCTGGCCGAGAATTCCACCGCGCCTGCTGCGGGCCGGCTCCTGCTCGTGGCACCGAACATCGTCTCGGTGGAGCGCGAACTCAACGTCGCGCCGGAGGACTTCCGGCTCTGGGTGTGCCTGCACGAGCAGACCCACCGGGTCCAGTTCGCCGCGGCACCGTGGCTGCGCCACCACATGCTGGAACAGATCGACGAACTCAGCGGCCACCTGCTGGGGAACGTCGATTCCCTGATGGAGCGCGCCTCCGCCGCTGCCCGTTCGTTGAAGGACCGCTCCGCCACCGGAAACACGCCCGGCCGGGGCGCCATCCTGGACCTGCTGCAGGATCCCGAGGAGAAGGCCGCCATCTCCCACCTCACCGCGGTGATGAGCCTCCTCGAAGGGCACGCCAACGTGGTGATGGACGCCGTTGACGCCAGCATCGTCCCCTCCGTGAAGACCATCCGGCAGCGGTTCAACGACCGCGGCAAGGACCGCGGCGTGATCGAAAAGTTCATCCGCAGCCTCCTGGGCCTGGACGCGAAAATGCGCCAGTACTCCGACGGTGCCCGCTTTGTCCGCGCCGTGGTGGACGTGGCCGGCATGGAAGGCTTCAACAAAGTCTGGGAGTCGGTGGACCACCTGCCCACGGAGCCGGAGATCCACGACGCCAAGCTGTGGGTTGACCGGATGGGCCTCTGATTGCCGCACGCCCAGCTGCACCACCCGCCCATGCCTGAGAACCCCTCCACCGGCCCAACCCCGGGCCGCAGCGGACGGCGACGTCCCGGCAGGCTCGCCCCCGTCGTCGGCACCGCACGCAAAATGCTGCAACAAACGCTCGCCGACGCCGGCTATCCCCGCCGCGTCACCGTGGCATGCAGCGGCGGGCCCGACTCCCTGGCACTCGCCGCGGTGGCCGCCTACTTCGCCCGGCGCGGCCACGTTGACGGCCACCCGCTGGCCGTGGGCGCCGTGGTGGTGGACCACCAGCTGCAGGCAGGGTCCGCCCAGGTTGCCGCCCGCACCGCTGCGGCGCTGCGGGAGTTGGGCCTCGAACCCGTCGAAATCCGCACCGTCACGGTCTCGGCGGCCGGCATGGGCCCCGAAGCCGCGGCCCGCGAGGCCCGGCACGCCGCACTGGAGGCCGCAGCTGACCAGCAGGGCGCCGGCGCCATCCTCTTGGGACACACCCTCGACGACCAGGCCGAACAGGTCCTGCTGGGCCTTGCCCGCGGCTCCGGAACGCGGTCGCTCGCCGGCATGCGGCCCGCCCGCGCAGGGACCGGAAACAGCGTGCTGCTGCGCCCGTTCCTGGGGCTGCGCCGGGCAGACACGGAGGAGATCTGCGCCGTCGAGGAGCTGGAACCCTGGCACGACCCCACCAACACCGACCCCGCCTTCGCGCGCTCGCGTACCCGGGTGGAAGTGCTCCCGCACCTTGAGCAAAAGCTGGGCCCGGGCGTTGCCGAATCCCTGGCCCGCACCGCCGCGATTTTGCAGCTGGACGCCGACTACCTCGAGGATGTGGCGGAAAGCACCTACGCCTCCCTCGTGGAGCGGGACGGCACGGACCTCAGCCTGCCGGAGGAGGCGCTGGGGGCCCTGGCCCCCGCCATCAGGTTCCGCGTGATTGCCAAGGCAGCGGCCGACGCCGGCGGCCAGCAGCCCGGCTACCAGCGCCTTTTGGCGGCGGAAGCGCTGCTTCGGCGGCAGGGTTCCGCAGGCCCGGTGGAGCTTCCGGGCGGCGTGAGCGTGTACCGGTTGTCGCTGGCGCAACTGGAGCGGCCGGCCGCTGCCGGCAGCCCGGGAGGCGCCGGTTCCGTTCCCCGTGAACGGGCGCGCTGTGGGAAGCTAGTATTCCGGCCTCAAAAACCGCCCGAAAAATAGTCGCACCCCGCATCTAAACAGGAGCCATTGGTGGATTCAAACGACGTCCAGGCAGACCTCAAGCACGTTCTCTACACCAAGGAACAGATCCAGCAGCGGATCACCGAACTCGCCGCGCAGATCGACAAGGACTACGAAGGGCGCGAGATCCTCGTTGTCGGTGTCCTCAAGGGTGCCGTGATGGTCATGGCGGACCTGGCCAGGGCCCTGCACAGCCACGTTTCCATGGACTGGATGGCGGTGTCCTCCTACGGCTCCGGGACCCAGTCCTCCGGCGTCGTCCGGATCCTCAAGGACCTGGACACCGACCTGATGGGCAAGGACGTCCTGATCGTCGAGGACATCATCGACTCCGGCCTCACACTGTCCTGGCTCAAGACCAACCTGGAGTCCCGCGGCACCGCCTCGGTGGAGATCTGCACCGCCTTCCGCAAGCCCACCGCCGCCAAGGTGGAGATCGACGTCAAGTACGTTGGCTACGACATCCCCAACGAATTCGTGGTGGGCTACGGCCTGGACTACGCCGAAAAGTACCGCAACCTGGACTTCGTGGGCACCCTCGCCCCGCACGTCTACGAATAAGCTGCCCGCGACAGCAGCCCCTGCTGCCCGGGGCCACCACCGTGGGTAGCAGGAACGTGGGCATCAGGGACGTGGCCCGGGCGGCAGGGGTGTCCGCCACCACCGTCTCCCATGTCCTCAATGACGCGCCGTACGCCCGCGTCAGCCCCGAAACCCGCGAAAAAGTGAAGGCGACGGCGGTCCGGCTGGGGTACGGGCCCAACCGGCTGGCCCGGGCCCTCCGCAGCCGCAAGTCAGGTGTGCTGGGCCTGGTCAGCGAGGATGTGGCCACCACGCCGCATGCCGGCCGGATCATCCTCGGCGCCGACGAAGCGGCCCGCGCGCGCGGCTACACCCTGATGATCATCAATACGGCGGGCTCGGCGGACCACGGTTCCCGCGAAGCCGACGTGGAGTCCCTGCTGGAGCGGCAGGTGGACGGCATCCTCTACGCCACCATGTACCACCGGTACCTGGAGGCGCCCGCCAACCTTGGCAAGGTCCCTTCAGTTCTTGTGGATGCCGTCACAGCGGATGACAGCTTTCCGGCAGTGGTCCCGGACGAGTATGGCGGCGCGGCAGCCGCGGTGGAAGCCCTCCTTGCCGCGGGCCACACCCGGATCGGGTTCATTAACAACACCGAGGACGTTCCCTCCACCGTCCGGCGGCTCCAGGGTTTCCGGGACACGCTGACCCGCGCGGGCCTGGACGGCGCCTCCGCCCCCGTCGAACCGGCGTCGTCCGATGCTGCCGGTGGATACGCCGCCGCCCGCAGGATGCTGGGAAGCAGCCACCCGCCGTCGGGCCTCTTCTGCTATAACGACCGCATGGCCATGGGCGCCTACCGCGCCGCGGCGGAACTGGGCCTCTCCATCCCGGGCGACCTGTCCGTCGTGGGCTTCGATGACCAGGAACTGATTGCCGCCAGCCTTCATCCCGGCCTGACCACCGTGGCCCTGCCGCACTACGAAATGGGTGCGTGGGCGGCAGGCCGGTTGATCGACGCCATCGAAGCCGGCTCCGGCGAAGCCCCAGGGGCCGGCGCCGGCACCCGCGGCGGGACAGCCGGCCCGGTGCTTCTCGGCTGCCCGCTGGTCGCCCGCGGGTCCGTCGCAGCGCCGCCGGAACAGCCCTGACCGGGGCATTCCCTGACTTCCGGGCCCGCTACGCCCACAGGGAACTTTTGCTTTTCGCTATGCGTGATGTACTCCGGACGGTGTATAGCTAGAAGCTGACGCAGCACCATCACGCGCGCAGACTACTCGCCGTGAAGCACTACCGGAAGGGACGGGGCGAGCCCCCGAACAGATGAAAGCTAAGAACTTCTTCAAAGGCCCGGGCATCTGGATCGTCGTTGTGGTCGGTCTGCTCCTCGTGGCTTTTGCAACGCTCGCCCCCGGCGGTGCGGCCCGGATCGACACGGACAAGGGCCTGGAACTGCTTTCCAGCAACAAGGTGGATCAGGCCAAGATCTTCGACGGCGAGAACCGCGTTGACCTCACGCTGAAGGACAACCTGCAGGTGAACGGGCAGGATAAAGGCAAGAGCGTGCAGTTCTTCTTCGTGGACGCCCGCGCGCAGGATGTGGTGAAGGCTGTCACCGACGCCAAGCCCGCCCAGGGCTTCACCGACCAGCCGATCGAGAGCAACTGGTTCTCCGGCCTGCTCTCGCTCCTGATCCCCGTCATCCTGCTGGGCGCCCTGTTCTGGTTCCTGATGACCCGGATGCAGGGCGGTGGCTCCAAGATCATGCAGTTCGGCAAGTCCAAGGCCAAGATGGTCAGCAAGGACATGCCGCAGGTGACCTTCGCCGACGTCGCGGGTTCCGATGAGGCCGTGGAGGAACTGCAGGAGATCAAGGAATTCCTGCAGGAGCCCGCCAAGTTCCAGGCCGTCGGCGCCAAGATCCCCAAGGGCGTGCTGCTCTACGGGCCGCCGGGCACCGGTAAGACGCTGCTGGCCCGTGCAGTGGCCGGTGAGGCAGGCGTCCCCTTCTTCTCCATCTCGGGCTCGGACTTCGTCGAAATGTTCGTCGGCGTCGGCGCCTCCCGCGTCCGCGACCTCTTTGAACAAGCCAAGGCCAACTCGCCCGCCATCATCTTCGTGGACGAGATCGACGCCGTTGGCCGGCACCGCGGCGCCGGCATTGGCGGCGGCAACGACGAACGCGAGCAGACCCTCAACCAGCTGCTGGTGGAGATGGACGGCTTCGACGTCAAGACCAACGTCATCCTGATCGCCGCCACCAACCGCCCCGACGTCCTGGACCCGGCCCTGCTGCGTCCGGGCCGCTTCGACCGCCAAATCGGCGTGGAGGCACCCGACCTGATCGGCCGCGACCAGATCCTCAAGGTCCATGCCAAGGGCAAGCCGATGGCCCCGGGCGTCGACCTCAAGGCCGTCGCCAAGAAGACGCCGGGTTACACCGGTGCGGACCTGGCGAACGTCCTCAACGAGGCCGCCCTGCTTACCGCCCGCTCCAACGCGAACCTGATTGATGACCGCGCCTTGGACGAAGCCATTGACCGCGTCATGGCCGGCCCGCAGAAGCGCAGCCGCGTCATGAAGGAACACGAGCGGAAGATCACCGCCTACCACGAGGGCGGCCACGCCCTGGTTGCCGCGGCCCTCCGGAACTCTGCTCCGGTCACCAAGATCACCATCCTCCCGCGCGGCCGGGCCCTCGGCTACACCATGGTGGTGCCGGACAACGACAAGTACTCCGTGACCCGCAACGAACTCCTGGACCAGATGGCGTACGCCATGGGCGGCCGCGTCGCCGAGGAGATCGTGTTCCACGATCCGTCCACCGGTGCCTCCAACGACATCGAAAAAGCCACCGGCACCGCCCGGAAGATGGTCACCGAATACGGCATGAGCGAACGGGTCGGCGCGGTCCGGCTGGGCCAGGGCGGCGGCGAGCCGTTCCTGGGCCGCGACGCCGGGCACGAGCGCAACTACTCGGACCAGATCGCGTACGTCGTGGATGAGGAAGTGCGCCGCCTGATTGAGCAGGCCCATGACGAAGCGTACGAAATCCTCACCGAAAACCGGGACATCCTGGACATCCTGGCCCTGGAACTGCTGGAGCGGGAAACCCTGAACCAGGCCGAGATCGCCGACATCTTCCGTGACGTCCGCAAGCGTGACTTCCGCGAGGTGTGGCTATCCAAGGAAACCCGCCCCGTGCAGATGGCGGGACCGGTGGAGAGCCGCCTGGAGCGGGCGGAACGCGAGGCGCAGGAGGAAGCCAAGAAGGCCCGGATGGACGAGCCGCTGGACGCCCAGCCGCCTCATTCCCAGGGTGTTGCGGAGGATGCACCGTTTCACGGAGGCACCCCCGAATCGGGGCCGGGCACCCTTCGCGGCTAAGCTTTCCCTGTGACTTCCTTCGACGACGACGACGTTTCCGCCTCCGCCGATCACTCGGCGGAGGGCGGTCACCGGTCCTCAAAACGTGAAAAAGTGGATCGGCCCCGGATCGAGGCAGCCGTTCGCGAGATCCTCCTCGCCATCGGCGAGGACCCGGACCGCGGCGGGCTCGTAGATACCCCCAAACGGGTTGCGAAGGCGTACGCCGAGGTGTTCGCCGGGCTGCACCACGACCCCGCCGAGGTCCTGTCCACCACCTTTGACCTGGACCACGAGGAACTGGTCCTGGTCAAGGACATTCCGTTCTACTCCACGTGCGAGCACCACCTGGTGCCGTTCCACGGGGTGGCGCACGTTGGCTACATCCCGTCGCATGACGGCAAGGTCACCGGGTTGAGCAAGCTGGCCCGGCTGGTGGACATCTACGCCCGCCGCCCGCAGGTCCAGGAGCGGCTGACCACGGAGATCGTCGAAGCGATGGTCCGCTACCTCAAACCCCGCGGGGCGATCGTCGTTGTCGAATGCGAGCACATGTGCATGTCGATGCGCGGCATCCGCAAGCCCGGAGCGAAGACCGTCACCAGTGCGGTCCGCGGGCAGCTGCATGACCCGGCCACCCGCGCCGAGGCCATGAGCCTCATCCTCGGAAGGTAACAAACCATGGATTCACTCGCCGCAGCCCCCGGAACGGGGCCCGCGACCTCCCCGCTGCCCATCCTCCGCAAGCCCCGCCCGGCGGCCCGCTTCGAGGACCTCCCCACCGGCCGCACGCTGGTCATGGGGATCCTGAACGTCACCCCGGATTCCTTCAGCGACGGCGGAAAGCACCCCACAGCGGACACCGCCATCGCTGCCGGCCTGCGGATGTTGTACGGAGGGGCGGACATCATTGACGTCGGCGGGGAGTCCACCCGCCCCGGCGCCGAGGACGTCACGCCGGAGGAAGAGCAGCGGCGAGTCCTGCCGGTCATCGAAGCACTCGTGAAGGCCGGTGCGCTGGTCAGCATCGACACCACCCACGCCTCCACCGCGGCCGCCGCCCTGAAGGCCGGCGCCGCCATCATCAATGACGTCTCCGGGCTGACCATCGAACCGGAAATGGCGGAGCTCGTGGCAGCATCCAAGGTTCCCTACGTCCTCACGCACCGCCGCGGGGATGCGCGGACCATGAATTCGCTCGCTGAGTACACGGATGTGGCAGGCGAGGTCGTGGCGGAGTTGGCGGGGGTGCGGGACAAGCTCTACGCCGCGGGCGTCACCCAGGAGCAGATCATCGTGGACCCGGGCCTGGGGTTCGCCAAGAACGACGCCCAGAACTGGGAGCTGCTGCAGAACCTGGACCAGCTGGACAGCCTGGGGCACCGGGTCCTGGTGGCGGCCTCCCGCAAGCGGTTCCTTGGCACGCTGCTGACCGTGGCCGGCAAGTCCGCCGCTCCGGAGGAACGGGACGGTGCCACGGCGGCAATTACAGCCATCAGCGCCTCGCGCGGCGCATGGGCAGTCCGCGTGCACGACGTCGGGCCAAGCCTTGACGCCGTCAAGGTAGCTGCCCGCATGGCAGCGGTACCCACGCCACAAGCCGTACCCAAGACGCACTAAGGCCGGGGGACCCCATGGACAGGATTACGCTGACGGGCGTGACCGCCGTCGGCCATCACGGCGTGTTTGATTTTGAGCGCCGCGAGGGCCAGCCTTTCGTGGTGGACGCGGTGCTCTATCTTGACTTCACCGCAGCGGCGGAGTCAGACGACGTCCGGGACACCGCGCACTACGGCGAGGTGGCGCAGCGTATTACCGACTGGATCGCCGGGGAACCCCTGAACCTCATCGAGGCCCTAGCCGTGCGCATTGCCGAGAGCCTGCTTGACGAATTCCCGCTCCAGGCGGTGGACATCACGGTCCACAAACCCCAGGCTCCCATCGAGGTGCCCTTTGGCGACGTCGCCGTGACCGTCCACCGGAGCCGTGTCCCGGCCGCCCGCGGCATGTCCGGGGAACCGGCATGAACCGCGCATACACCAAGGCCGTCCTGGCCCTGGGCAGCAACCTTGGCGAGCGGAACGAAACCCTCAGCGAAGCCGTGGCCGACCTCGTGGATCCACCGGAAGTCAGGCTCCTGGCTGTCTCCCCTATCGTCCAGACCAAAGCCGTGGGCGGCCCGTCCGGCCAGCCGGACTTCCTGAACATGGTGATCACCGTGGAGACCAGCCTGGGTGCGCAGGAACTGCTGGAGCACTGCCAGGCTGTTGAGAACAAGCACCTCCGTGTTCGTGAGGTCCGCTGGGGGCCGCGGACGCTCGACGTCGACATCATCACCTACGGCGACCTGCGCAGCGACGATCCGGCGCTGACCCTCCCGCATCCCCGTGCCGCCACCCGTGCCTTCGTCCTGTACCCGTGGTCTTTGATCGAACCCGCCGCCCTGCTGGGCGGGGAGCGGATCAGCGCCCTGGCGGTCCGAGCCCCGGACTTCGGCGACCTTGCGCCGTTCGACGGGTTCGGGGACTTCGACGGGATGCCGACCGCAGGAGCGGTGGAGCCGCGATGAAACCCATCAACCCGCTGCGCCTGATGCTGATCGGCGTCATCCTTGCCGTCGCGGGCTGGTCGGCGACCGTAGTCACCAGCCGCTACGGCATTGCCACTCCTGTCCTCCCCGCCACCGCGCTGGCCACCATGGGCGTCATCGTCATCATCACGCTGATCCTGGGCATCCGGGTCCTGCGGTGGCGCAACAGCCTCAAGCCCGGCAGCAAGGCAAAGAAGACCCAACTGGATCCGCTGCTGGCCGCGAGGACGCTGATCCTCGCCCAGGCGTGCGCCTATGCCGGAACAGTCCTGCTGGGCTGGCACGCGGGCATCGTCCTGGACCAGTTGAGGATCTGGAGCCTGCGGAGCGACCAAGGCATCACCTGGCTTGCCTTGGCCATGGCCGGCGGCGGCCTGGTGATGATCGTGGTGGGACTCGTGGTGGAACGGTTCTGCCGGATCCCTCCGGAGGACGGCGACACCACCAGCACCGACGGCAAGGGCCGCCCTGCCCGCGGAGAGGCTGCCGGGGAAGGCGAATATGCGTACCGAGGCGATTGACCCGCCCGGTATTGACTGGCAGCGGGTGTCGCCACAGTACGTAACGGTCCGGCTGGCGGAGTGGGCCCTCGGCAACCTGGTTGCGGTATTGGTCCTGTCCGCTCCACTGGTGTTCGTCATCCTGGGCTGGTGGTCCTGGCCGCCCCTGTGGCTTGCCGTGACCGTCCCGGCCGCCATGCTGGCGCTGGCCTTGTGGCGGCTGGTGCTCATTCCGCGGCAGGTCCAGGCCATCGGCTACGCCGAGCGGGATGAGGACCTGCTGGTCAGGGGCGGCATCTTCTTCCAGCGCACCATGGCCGTTCCGTACGGCCGCATGCAGTACGTGGATATCGCCGTGGGGCCGGTGGAGCGGGCCCTGGGCCTGTGCACGCTGAAGCTCCACACAGCCTCGCCCGGAACCCATGCACGCATTCCCGGCCTGCCGGCGGCTGAGGGCGCCCGGCTCAGGGAAGAGCTGACGGCACGCGGCGAAGCCAGGCTGGCCGGGCTGTGACCGCTGACGGCCAGCTGCCGGCCGTGCCGCCCGCAGCGGCCGGCCGGGACACCGCAGCAGCGTCCGACGACGGCTGGCTGCGGGTGCACCCCGCGTCACCGTTCGTGAGGGGCTGGTTTGCCCTGGCCGCCATTGCGTTCTTCTTTGGGCGGGACATCTTTGAACGGGCCCTGCAGGGCCAGCCCGTTTTCGAGGAAGGCCTGGGGCGGCGCGCCCCGTGGCTCCTGGGCGGCGGCGCGGCCGTGCTGGTGGTGGCGGTGCTGGGGTTCGTGCTGACCTGGTACTTCACCAAATACCAGGTGTCCGGCGGCTACGTCCGGGTCACCAGCGGCCTGCTGTTCCGCCAGCACCGGCAGGCGCGTCTGGACCGGGTGCAGGCCATCGACATCGTGCAGCCGCTGCTGGCCCGCATCTTCGGCCTGGCCGAACTCAAATTCGAGGTGGCCGACGCAGGGGAGTCCGCGGTGCGGCTCGCCTACCTCAAAATCGACGATGCGCGCCAACTGCGTGCCACCATCCTGGCCCGCGCGTCCGGTGCCGCAGCCGTCGCCGTGCCCGGGGCCGGCGCTCCCGAGGCCGGACAGCCGGCCCCGGCCGCCGTCGAGGCGCCGGAATTCCCGGTACTTGCCGTCCCGCCGTCGCGCCTTCTCGGTTCGCTGCTGCTGAGTGAGCAGAGCTTTTTCGTGGTGGCGGGCGGCGCCGCCTCCGTGGTCTTGTCCGCGGTGACGGACAACCGCGCGTTCTACTTCTACCTGGTGCCGGCGGCGCTGGGCCTGGCGGCCGGCTACTGGAATTTCTTCAACAGGGGCTACAACTTCACGGCGGCAGTCTCGCCGGACGGCATCCGGCTGAGGTACGGGCTTCTGGACACCCAGGCGCAGACCCTTCCGCCTGGCCGGATCCAGGCGGTAAAAGTGGCCCAGTCGCCGCTGTGGCGCCCGTTCGGCTGGTACCGGATGCAGGTGAACGTGGCCGGTTACGGGCAGTCCGGCAACGCCGTCGAGGGCAATACCCGGACCATCCTCCTGCCGGTGGGCAAACTTCCCGACGTCCTGGCCATGCTCTCCCTGGTGCTGCCGGACCCCGGCACTGACCAGCCCGCCGCCGTCTTTGCCGCCGGCTTGGACGGCAGGGATTCCGACGGCGGGTTCACCACCACGCCGCGGCGGGCCTGGCTGCTGGCACCCTTTGCGTGGCGCCGCAACGGCTTTGCCGCCACGGACACGGCCCTGTTGATCCGCTCCGGGCGCTGGTGGCTTGAGCTGGTGGTGGTTCCCCATCAGCGGACGCAGTCGCTTGCCCTGCAGCAGGGACCCGTGGCGCGGCGGTTCCGGGTGGCGGACCTGGTGCTGCACACCACCGCCGGTCCCGTCGCCCCGCGGCTGGCCCAGGCGGGCCTGGATGAGGCACGGCAGCTCTTCAACGATCAGTCTGCGCGTGCCCGGCTGGCCCGGAAACGGCAAACCACGGAGCAGTGGCTCCAGCAGGTTGCCCCGGCCTCGGGACCAATGACCACCAGCGACCCTTACCAACAGGAAGGCCAGCAGCATGCCTAAACCCGGACGCCTCGGCGTCGGAATCATCGGCGCCGGAAAGGTGGGGGCCGTGCTGGGTGCGGCCCTCCGCGCAGCAGAGCACGCCGTCGTCGGGGTCTCGGCGGTCTCGGACGCAAGCCGGGAACGGGCGGAGGCCCTGCTGCCGGGCGTTCCCATCCTGGCGGTGCAGGACATCGTGGAGCGCGCCGAGCTGGTGCTGCTGGCCGTGCCCGACGACGCCCTGCCGGGCCTCGTGGAGGGGCTGGCGAAGCTCGGCGCCTGGCAGCCCGGCCAGCTGGTGGCCCACACCTCCGGCCGGTTCGGCGTAGGCGTGCTGCACCCTGTGCGTTCCGCCGGGGCCGTGCCGCTGGCCCTGCATCCGGCCATGACGTTCACGGGCATGAGCCTGGACCTTACCCGGCTGCTGGACTGCACCTTTGGCGTAACGGCAGATGCCGCCATGCTGCCGATCGCCCAGGCGCTGGTGGTGGAGATGGGGGCGGAGCCGGTGGCCATCGCGGAAGCGGACAGGACCCTCTACCATGCTGCCTTGGCCCATGGTTCCAACCACTTGGTCACCCTGGTGGCGCAGGCATCCCAGTTGCTGCGCGAGGTGGGGGTGGAGCTGCCCGAGCGTATGCTCGGCCCGCTCCTGCGGGCGACGCTGGAAAACGCTCTGGCCTCAGGGGAATCCGCGCTGACCGGCCCGGTGGCCCGCGGTGACGTGGGGACGGTCCGGGCCCACGCGGAAGCCCTCCGGGAGTTCGACGGTGGCGGGCACGGTGACGTGCTGGAGGCCTACCTTGCGATGGCCCGGGCCACGGCCCTGCGGGCAGAGGGCCGCGGACTGCTTAAACCCGACCAGCTGAAGGGGCTGCGCGAGGCCCTCGACCCGAAGGAAGACTGAATGTCCATTCAACTCGTCACCACCGTCGCCGGCCTGCATGCCGGGAGCGCCCGGCTGCTCACCGCCAAAAACGGTGCCTCGCAGGCGCTGGTGCCCACCATGGGCGCACTCCATGACGGCCATGCCGCGCTGGCGCGCACCGCCGTCGAGCACAATGACGTCGTGGTGGCGAGCATCTTCGTCAACCCCCTGCAGTTCGGCGACGCCGGGGACCTGGACCGCTACCCGCGGACCCTTGAGGCGGACCTCGCCCTGCTGGAGGAACAGGGCGTGGACCTGGCCTTCGCGCCCTCCGTGGAGGAGGTCTATCCAGGCGGGGAACCCCTGGTGCGGATCACCTCGGGCCGCCTTGGCGAAAAGTGGGAGGGCGCATCGCGTCCGGGCCATTTCGACGGCGCGTTGACCGTGGTGGCGAAGCTGCTGCATTACGGCATGCCCGCTGCCGGTCTTCCGGCCGGGTCCGCGAACCCGGCCCTGCCCGGCGGGCTGCCGGCGTACCGGGCGTACTTTGGGCAGAAGGACGCCCAGCAGCTGGCCTTGGTGCGGCGGATGGCGGCGGACCTGAACTTCCCGGTGGAGATCGTTGGTGTACCCACGGTAAGGGCGGCGGACGGGCTGGCGTTGTCCAGCCGCAACCGCTTCCTCTCTGCGGACGAGCGGGACGCCGCGTTGGTCCTGTCCCGGGCACTGCGGCTGCTGGAACAGCGGGCGAATGCCCACGAACCGCTTGACCTGGAATCGGCACTGGCCATGGTGGAATCCCAGCCGATGGTGGAGCTGGACTACTTCGACGTGGTGGACCCCGGCACGCTTGAGCCGTTGGCGGAGAATTGCAGGGAGACCCCGTTCCGCGGCGACGCCCTGGCCCTGATTGCGGCCAGGGTGGGCCCGGTCCGCCTGATCGACAACATGCCGTTGAATTCCTGAGCACCGGGGCTTGGCGCCCGCGGGACGTGGCCCGGGCTACAAGCCTGGCCTGTCCGGGCTGTTCATGAGCTGTTCGAGGAGTGCCCGCTCCGGGCGCCCGGGATTCCTGGCCACGCACCCGCGGAGCCGGTCCCGCACCCACTCTTCCCGTGGATCCTTGCTGCAGAGCACCTCATCGATGATCTCCTGCGCCTGCCACCGGAGCGATTCGATGGCGAACTGCCGTACGTCCTCGGGAGTGTCGCCGGACATCCAGGGGTCCGGGTCCGAGGGGACGCCTTGGAACATTCGCTCTACTGTCATCGGGGCCTCCTTGCACCAATCCGAAGTGGCCCGTGGGGTGGCCGCTGCGGCTTCGAGAGCACTGCGCGTAGGTGAAACCTTACTGCCGGAAACCGGGTCCTGTCTGTACCCCGATTCCGGATGTAACCGCAACACCAGAGTCGAAGGTCCCGAGTAGGAACTGCCAAGCCGGAATCACTTGGGTACCAATATAGTCAGCTTGCTTATTACTTTCACCTTTCCTAGGCTGGAAATTGTCAGGAATTCAACTCTGGAAGCGGATCCGGGCACCGCATTGGTGCGTGGTCCGCTGCAGGCAAGGAGGAGCTATGTCGGAGCACAACATCGCAGGCAAGAAGGTCGCATTCCTGCTGACTGACGGCGTGGAGCAGGTGGAGCTCACCAGTCCCTGGCAGGCAGTGAAGGACGCGGGCGGCGAGCCCACCCTCCTGGCGCCCAAGAGCGGCAAGCTGCAGGGCTACAACGGCACGGACAAGGGCGATACCTTCGACGTCGACCTCACGGTGTCGGAGGCAAATCCCTCCGATTATGACGCGCTGGTCCTTCCCGGCGGGGTGGTCAACGCGGACCATCTGCGGGTGGACAAGGACGCGCAGAGCTTCACGCGCAGCTTCTTTGAACAGCACAAGCCGGTGGCGTCCATCTGCCACGGGCCGTGGCTGCTGATTGATGCAGGAGTCATCAAGGGCCGGAACGTCACGTCCTACTTCACCCTTGAGGCGGACCTGAAGAACGCCGGCGCCAACTGGTCGGACCAGGAAGTGGTGGTGGACCAGGGCCTGGTGACCAGCCGGAACCCGGATGACCTCCCGGCATTCAACAGCAAGCTCGTGGAGGAGATCTCGGAAGGCCGGCACGCGGGCCAGACAGCCTAAAGCCCCAACTGTTCCCTCAGGGTTTAGGGGAAATTCCCGTGCCGGGGAATTACTCCAGCGGGTAGAGTGTTGGCATCTGCAGCGGCGCCGACCGCCCATCACTTTCAAAACCCCTGAGGGAACACCCATGTCTACCGAAGTCTCTCCCAACGCCGGCGGCCAGTCCGTTCCAGCCGCAGGAACCGTGGCGGAACCCCGCACAGGCACCGGGCCCGCTGCTCCGGAGAAGATGTCCCGGGAGTCAGTGACCATCATCAGCACGCTGCTGGTGGCGACGTTCGTGGTGATCCTCAACGAGACCATCATGAACGTCGCCCTGCAGCGGCTCATGGTGGACCTCCGCGTGGACGCACCCACCGTCCAGTGGCTCTCCACCGGATTCATGCTCACCATGGCCGTGGTCATCCCCACCACCGGCTTCATCCTGCAAAGCCTGTCCACCCGGGCCGTCTTCATGCTGGCCATGGGATTGTTTGCCGGCGGTACCGCACTGGCGGCCGTGGCCCCCGGATTCGAAGTCCTGCTGCTGGCACGCATCGTCCAGGCAGGCGGCACGGCCATCATGCTCCCGCTGCTGATGACCACCATCCTCACCCTGGTGCCGCTGGCCAAGCGCGGCGCGGTCATGGGCAACGTCAGCATCGCCATCTCGGTCGCCCCTGCCATGGGCCCCACTGTTTCCGGGCTGATCCTTGAACACTTCACCTGGCGCTTCATGTTCGTGTTCGTACTGCCCGTGGCCCTGGCTGCCCTGGCCATCGGCGCGAAATTCCTCACCAACGTGGGCGAGGCGGAAAAGACCAAGCTGGACTTCTTCTCCGTGCTCCTCACGGTCCCTGCGTTCGGCGGCCTGGTCTACGGGCTCAGCCAAATCGGCGGCGGCCACGGCGGCCAGTCCGGCCCCGGCGCCCCAGCCATCGCCGCCCTGGTCATCGGCGTGGCCGCCCTAGCTGTTTTCGTGGTCCGCCAGGTCCGCCTGCAGAAGGCCGCTGCGCCGCTGCTGGACCTGCGTGCTTTCAAGTTCCGGATGTTCACGGTGTCGGTCCTGCTGATGGTGGTGGCCATGATGGCACTGTTCGGCGGGGTCATCCTGCTGCCGCTCTACCTGCAGGAAGTCCGGGGCCTCGGCTCGCTGGAAACCGGACTCGCGCTGCTCCCCGGCGGCCTGGCCATGGGCCTGCTCGGCCCGGTGATCGGCCGCGCGTTCGACAAGGTAGGCCCGTTGCCGCTCACCGTGACGGGGTCCATCCTGATGGTGGTGACGCTCTGGCAGTTTTCAATGCTCGACGCCGGAACGGCGGTTTGGTGGATCATCACCTTGCACGTCGGGCTGAGTTTCGGCCTGGCCCTGCTGTTCACCCCGGCCTTCACCACCGGCCTGAACCCGCTGCCGCCGCACCTCTACTCGCACGGCTCCGCGATCATGAGCACCACCCAGCAGGTGGCCGGCGCCGCCGGCACGGCACTGCTCGTGTCCATCTTCGCGGTGGTGAGTGCGACGTCGGGACTCGTCGCCGGGATGAGCGCCGCCTTCCTGACGGCAACCGTCATAGCCGTTGCCGCCGTCGTGCTGTCCGCAATGATGCGCAAGACCGAAGGCGCCGGACCGGGCCACGGCGCCCACTAGCCCAACCGGGCCGGGATCAGCCGGCGAAGAAGTCGCTCAGTTCCTTGATCAGCTTGTCCGGGGCCTTGATGGCGCCGTCGTGGCCGAAGCCGGGCAGGATGGTGTAGCTGGAGCCGGAGAGGACGTCGTGGATCTGGCCGCATGCGATGCCGAAGTAGGCCGGGCTCTTTTCGCCCACCACAATCAGCGTCTCCAGGGGGAGCGCCTGGAACGGTTCGGCCGGCATGTCGGCGGCGATGATCGCCTTGATTTCGCGGACGCCGGTGCGCATCAGTTCGCGTTGCTGCTTGCCCTCCGTTGTGCCCGCGGTCAGCTTGTTGGCGAGCGTCAGCATGGACAAGGGCATGCGCGAGGAGAACGTGCCGCCGGCCTCAAGGCCGCGCTGGATCACCGCCAGGGCGCGGTCGTCGTCACCGGCGGCGATGGCGCGCTCGTACTCCACGATCCAGCTGGCCGTGACGCTGCCGTTCACCGAGACGGCGGGGTCGTAGACGGCCAGCCGTTCCACCGGCAGCGTCCGTGCCGCGTGCAGGGCAACCGCGCCGCCGAAACTGTGGCCGAAGACGTCCGTGCTGGCGGTGTGCTTCATGACGGTGTCCAGGTCCCGGATGTCCACGTCCAGCGTGTAATCCTCGGGCTGCGGGGACGATGAGCCGCGGCCGCGGCGGTTGAAGGTGTGCACCGGCCGGGCCAGGGCGGCGCTCAGTTTCTGGGCAAATTTGGTGTAATCCGCAGCCGTCACCATGGAGGGCGGCACCACCACCACGCCCGAACCCGCCGAAGCGAGTTCCGCACCGGTGGAGAAGAGCTCCACAGTGCCGCCGTCGGGGGTCCTGATGTTCTCTCGCGTCATGTTCCGAGCCTAGCCGAGCAAGCAGGGTGCGGGCATCACGGCCGGTGTGGCCGGGCTTAGGCGAGCCGCGCGATCAGCTCCCTGCTGGCCGTGCGGATGGCCGGGAGTTCCGCGCCGAGTCCACAGAGGATGAGCCCGGCATCCGCCGCCTGCAGGGCCGATTCTGCGTTGGCGGCTCCATCGGCGCGAAGGTAGATCAGCGATTCGACCAGGCGGAAGGTGAAGTCGCCGCCGTCCGGTCCGGAGGCGGTGGCGGACAGGCCGCTGCCAAGTTCTCCGTAGAGCCGCCGCAGTTCCTGCCGGTCGGCCAGGAACCGGGCAAAGCGCGTGCTGCGGACCTCGGGCAGGTGGTAGAGGACGCCGAGGTTCCAGCGTGCGCTGCACAGCTGCGTGCCGTCATAAAGCGCGACGGCGTGAAGCCGGCTTCCAGCCGGGCTTTCGGTTCCTTCGCTGCCGGTGGGCAGCGCTGCCACGGCCCGGGCAAACTCCAGGCCGCCGGACACCGTTCCCTCGAGCAGGTCCTCAAGGATGTCGTCCTTGGTCTTGAAGTGGTGGTAGAGCGATGACTGCCGGATCCCCACGGCGTCCGCGATGGACCGGGTGGAGGTGCTGGCGAAACCCTGGGTGGTGAACAGCTCCGCCGCGGCGTCGAGGATTTCGTCGCGGGCGGTGGCGCCTGGCCGTGATGGCTGTTGGTGGCGGGGGCGTCCCGGTCCGGCGTAAGTCACCGACTCATTCTTGCACCGCAAAGCGGGTCCGAAAGTGCCCTGCGGGAACGGTGAGGGGATGGAAATATCCCCGAAACAAGATGTCTATCCGCCTTTTACAGAGGGGAAACTCTTTGGGGACATCGCGCTGGAAAACTATCAAGTGACCGGTAATCCGCAGCCTTCGGCCGAGCGCTGCGCTGCCGGAAGGCTTCGCCCCCAAGATCCCTTTCCAGCCCCGGAGATTCCCATGACATCCACCGTTCTCCCCACCGTCCACCAGGACGATGCAGACCTGACGTCCCTTGGCTACCAGCCCACCCTGCACCGAAAGCTCGGCCGCTACGCTTCCTTTGCCGCCGGTTTCTCCTTCGTCTCCATCCTCACCACCATCTTCCAGCTCTTCGCCTTCGGCTACTCCTTCGCTGGTCCCGCGTTCTTCTGGACCTGGCCGGTAGTGCTGGTGGGCCAGCTGCTCGTGGCCCTCAATTTTGCCGAACTCGCCGCCCGCTACCCGCTCTCCGGAGCCGTCTACCAGTGGGCGCGCCGCGTCGGCGGGGAGGCCGTGGGCTGGTTTGCCGGCTGGTTCATGGCCATCGCGCAGGTGGTCACCGCGGCAGCCGCAGCCATCGCCCTGCAGGTCGTCCTGCCCCAGCTGTGGGACGGATTCCAGGTGGTGGGCGGCGACCCCGCCCTCAACACCGTCACCGGGGCATCCAACGCGGTGATCCTGGGTGCCGTCCTGCTGGTGGCCACCACCATCATCAACTCCCTGGGCGTCAAGCTCATGGCGCACGTGAACTCCGTCGGTGTCACCTGCGAAATCGTGGGCGTCGCAGCCGTGATCCTCGCCCTCATCAGCGCCGCCCAGCGCGGTCCGGACGTGGTGGCGGACACCACCGTCCTTGAGGGCTCGGACCTCGGCGCCTTGGGAGCCTTCCTGGTCTCGGGGCTCATGGCCGCCTACGTCATGGTGGGCTTCAACTCCGCCGGGGAGCTCTCCGAGGAAACCAAGGACCCGCGCCGCACCGCACCCCGGACCATCCTCTCCGCCCTGCTCATCTCCGGCATCGGCGGCGCCCTGATGATCATCACCGCCCTGATGGCCGCCCCCAGCCTCGACGACGGCCGCCTCGCCACCGAAGGCCTGCCCTACGTCCTCACCGCAGTCCTGGGCACCTTCTGGGGCAAGGTCCTGCTGGTTGACGTTGCCATCGCCATCTTCGTCTGCACCCTGGCGATCCAGACCGCCGGTTCCCGGCTCGTATTCTCGATGGCCCGCGACGGCAAGCTCCCGGCGTCGGCCCTGCTCTCCTCCGTCCACCCCACCCGCGGGACGCCCATGTGGCCCTCGATCGTGATCGGCGCGCTGGCAGTTGCCGTGCTGGCCATCAACGTCGGCAACGCCGCCCTCTTCACCACCCTGTGCAGCGTCTGCATCGTGATGGTCTACATCGCCTACCTCCTGGTCACCGTCCCGCAGCTGATCAACCGCCTCCGCGGCGACTGGGCGCGGGTGGGCCAGACCATGCCTGCCGGACTGTTCTCCCTGGGCCGCTGGGGCCTTCCGGTCAACATCCTCGCCGTCCTCTACGGAGGCGTCATGGTGGTCAACCTCGCCTGGCCCCGGCCCGAGGTGTACGACCCCTCCGGCGACAACGGGCTGCTCCTGTGGTCCGCGCCGCTGATGGTCGCCGCCGTCCTGCTCCTGGGCGTCTGGGTCCGGCGCAACAACACCGCCGGCAAAGCCTGACGCCCACGTCCCCCTATCGTTCCCGACATAAACCAGGACTCGACCATGACACAGACCATCGAAACGGCCGCCACCGGCACCGCCACCACGGCCGGCGCGCGCGCCCACGCCAGGGACCAGCACGGCAAGACCGCCGAAACCATGCGTTTCGTCCCGGCAGCCTCCGCGCCCGGGCGCCTCCTGGCAGGACTGCCCGACGACGCGTCCCCCACCTGGGCGGAGTCCCTCGCCTTCGGCCGCTACACCACCATGGCACTGGCCCGCGGCACCCGGATCCGGCTCACCGATACCGCCGGCGACGCCTGCGTCCACACCCTGCTGTACCGGACCGGCGCCACCCACGAACGACTGAACGCCGCCGACACCGTCAAGGTCCCGTGGCAGGCCTATCCCGCTGCCGGGCATCCGCTGCTGTCCGACGCCGGCCGGCTGATGGCCACCATCGTCGCCGATACCTCCACCCGCCATGATGCCCTGACGGGCGCCACCACCCTCGCCGGCAACACCGCGAGATACGGCGCCGGCACAGTCCACAGCGCATCCCCGGCGGCGCGCGAACTGCTCACGCTGGGAGCCCTGAAAAACGGGATGGGTCCGCGGGACGTCGCTCCGTCGCTGTCCTTCTTCAAGGGCATCACCGTTGACCCGGCCGGCAGCATCACCTTCACCGGCAGTGCCGGACCCGGCGCCGCCGTCGAACTCCTTCTCCACATGGACGCCGTCCTGGTCCTCGCCAACACCGCGCACCCGCTGGACCCCCGCCGGGAGTTCACCGGAACCGCCGTAGACATCCTGGCCTGGCACGCGCCGCAGGACCTTCGCGAACTCGAAGCAGGCCGCCTGGTTGGCCCGCTGGCTCCGGAACACCTGCAGGCCCTGCTCAACACCGAACACGATCTCACCGCAAGGAACGCCCGATGAACACCGCCATTGAGACCCGCCCGGACGCTGCAGGCACGGCACTCGCCCACGGCACCGTGATCCTGGATGAATTCGTCGAAGCCCGCGGCCCGTGGTCGGCAATGGTGGCAGCCGGCGACGTGCTGACCATCGTGGACCTGGAGGGCAACCAGGCCGTTGACTGCCTGCTCTACGCCGCCGGGGACACCACCGTGCGCTACTCGGCGGCAGCCACCATCGCCGCACAGCAGTCCATCGTCCTCACCACCGGTTCGGTCCTGCGCGCCGACACCGGTGCTGCCCTGATGACCGTTGTGGCGGACGAAGTGGGGGTGCACGACACCATCGGCGGCGCCTGCTCGCAGGAATCCAACACCCTCCGCTACGGCCAGCACACCCGTGAACAGCACGCCTGCGTGGAGAACTTCCTGATCGAGGGCTCCCGCTGGGGCCTGGGCAAACCGGACCTGGTGTCCAACATCAACTGGTTCATGAATGTCCCGGTGGACCCGGACGGCGCCTTGGGGATCGTGGACGGACTGTCCGCCCCCGGCAAGCGCGTTGCGCTGAAGGCGGAGGTGGACACCCTGGTGCTCGTCTCCAACTGCCCGCAAATCAACAACCCGTGCAATGGCTTCAACCCCACGCCCGTCCGCATGATCGTCACCCGGCCGGAGGCTGCACTGTGACCACCACAGAACTCTTCGACACCCTCCTGATCGCCAACCGCGGCGAAATCGCGTGCCGCATCATCGAATCTGCCAGGAAACTGGGGCTGCGCACCATCGCCGTCTTCTCCGAGGCCGACCGCGGCGCCAAGCACGTCCGGCTCGCCGACGAGGCTGTGCTGCTGGGGCCAGCGCCCGCCAAGGAGTCCTACCTCCGGGTGGAGGCGATCCTGGCCGCGGCAAAGGAGACCGGCGCCGGCGCCATCCACCCGGGTTACGGCTTCCTGTCCGAGGACGCGGCCTTCGCCGAGGCCGTGGAAGCCGCCGGCTTGGTCTTCGTCGGTCCCAAGCCCGAACAGCTGCGGATCTTCGGAACCAAGCACACCGCACGCGACGCCGCACGTGCGGCCGGGGTGCCCATGATCGCCGGTTCCGGCCTGCTTGAAGACGTGGACGCCGCCGTCGCGGCCTCCGCAACCATTGGGTTCCCGCTGATGCTCAAGGCCACCGGCGGTGGCGGCGGGATCGGCATGACGGTCTGCCGCACGGAGGCCGAACTCGTGGACAGCTTCCCCCGCGTCGCCCGGCTTGCCGGTGCCAGCTTCGGCACGGCAGGGGTCTTCGCCGAACGGTATGTTGAGAACGCCCGCCACGTGGAGGTCCAGGTATTTGGTGATGGTGAAGGCCGGGTGGTCAGCCTGGGCGACCGGGACTGCTCCCTCCAGCGCCGCCACCAGAAAGTCCTCGAGGAGGCCCCCGCCCCGGACCTGCCCGCCGATCTGCGCGAGGAACTGCACCGCAGCTCCCGCGCCCTCTGTGCCTCCCTCAACTACCGCTCCGCCGGCACGGTCGAGTTCGTCTACGACTCTGCCCGCAAGGAAGCCTCCTTCCTGGAAGTCAACGCCCGGCTCCAGGTGGAGCACCCCGTCACCGAATCCGTCACGGGGGTGGACCTGGTGGAATGGATGCTCCGCCTCGCCCAGGGCGGCGCCGAAGCCCACACGGTGTTGGCGGACGTGCCGGATGCGCTGCCGGTATCCGGGCACGCCGTGGAGGCCCGCGTTTACGCCGAAGACCCGGCGCGGGGCTTCCAGCCCAGTGCCGGAACCGTCACCAACGCCGCCTACCCGGGGCCGGCGGAAGCACGCGTGGATGCCTGGGTGGAAACCGGCACCGACGTCTCCACCAACTACGATCCCCTCCTGGGCAAAATCATCACCTCCGGCGCAAGCCGCACCGAGGCCTTCGACCGCCTCGCCGTTGCGCTGGGCAACACCCGGATCGATGGCATCGAGACCAACTTGGGGCTGCTTCGCGCCGTGAGCGGCATGGACGTGGTCCGCGCCGTCCAGCACTCCACGAGCACCCTGGACAACGTGGGGGACCCCGAGCCGCGCATCACCGTGGAACGCCCCGGGCTGCAGACCAGCGTGCAGGACTGGCCGGGACGCACCGGGCTCTGGCAGATCGGCGTTCCGCCCAGCGGCCCCATGGATGACCTCTCCTTCCGCCTGGGCAACACTGCGCTGGGCAACCCCGAAGGGGCCCCGGGCCTGGAGTTCACCATGACTGGACCCAGCCTGGTGTTCACGCATGCCACCACCGTCTGCGTGACCGGCGCGGAGGTCACGGTGACCGTGGACGGCGCGGAGGTGCCCGCCTGGACGCCCGTGACCGTCCCGGCAGGCGGAACGCTCGACGCCGGCACGGCCACCGGCAAGGGCCTGCGCGGATACATCCTGTTCCAGGGCGGCCTGGACATTCCTATCTACCTGGGCAGCGCGTCCACCTTTACCTTGGGCCAGTTCGGTGGCCACGCCGGACGGGTGCTGCGCGCCGGCGACGTACTTCGCACGGTCACGGTGGACGGGGTACCGGCCGCAGGGCCGGCCGCAGCGGTGCCCGACGACAGCCGCCCCGTCCTCGTGTCCACCTGGGAGCTGGCCGTGGCCGAAGGGCCGCACGGTGCCCCCGAGTTCTTCCAGCGCGAAGACATCGAGGAACTGTATGCCGCGGAGTACGAGGTGCACTTCAATTCCGCCCGCACCGGCGTCCGGCTGATCGGCCCCAAACCCCGTTGGGCACGGACCGACGGCGGCGAGGCAGGCCTGCACCCCTCCAACATCCACGACACCGCCTACTCGGTGGGCGCCCTGGACTTCACCGGCGATACCCCCATCCTGCTTGGCCCGGACGGGCCCAGCCTGGGCGGGTTCGTCTGCCCCGTCACCGTCGTGACGGCCGAGCGCTGGAAGCTCGGCCAGCTCCGTCCGGGGGACAAGGTCCGGTTCGTGCCCATCAAAGCCAGCCACACGCCGTCGGCCACGGACTTGGGACCAGGCCGCCAGCTGGTCCTCCCGGGCGACGCCGGCTGGTCCGGCAGTGCCGCCCTGAAGCTTCCGGCAGGGGCAGCGGCAGCGCCGCGGCCGGTCCGCGGAGATGGCGACGACGGCGTGCTGGGCCGGGTGCCGGAAGGGCCCGGCCGGCCCGCGGTCACGTACCGCCGCTCCGGCGATGACAACCTGCTGGTGGAATACGGCGAGATGGTGCTCGACCTGGGCCTGCGTGCCCGGGTCCACGCCCTGCACCAGCACATCGAAGCGCTCCGGGTGCCCGGCATCGTTGACCTGACCCCGGGAATCCGGTCGCTGCAGATCAAGGTGGACCCGTCCGCCCTGTCCACCCGCCGGCTGCTGGGCCTGGTCCAGGAGGTCGAGGCAGCCCTGCCGGCGAGCTCCGAGCTGGTGGTTCCCAGCCGCACCGTCCGGCTGCCGCTGTCCTGGGACGACCCCGCCACCCGCGAGGCAATCGAACGCTACATGGCCGGCGTCCGGGATGATGCACCGTGGTGCCCGTGGAACATCGAGTTCATCCGCCGGATCAACGGCCTGGACTCCGTCAATGACGTCTTCGACACCGTCTTCAACGCCGAATACCTGGTCCTGGGCCTGGGCGACGTGTACCTGGGTGCGCCCGTGGCCACGCCGCTGGACCCGCGGCACCGCCTGGTCACCACCAAGTACAACCCGGCGCGCACCTGGACTCCGGAGAACGCGGTGGGCATCGGCGGCGCCTACATGTGCATTTACGGGATGGAGGGACCCGGCGGCTACCAGTTCGTGGGCCGCACCACCCAGGTGTGGTCCCGGTACGCCGATTCCGCTCCGTTCGAACCCGGATCGCCCTGGTTGCTCCGCTTCTTCGACCGGATTTCCTGGTACCCCGTCAGCCCGGAGGAACTCCTGGACCTGCGCGCCGACATGGCGGCCGGCCGCGGCCGCGGCGTGGAGATCGAGGACGGCACGTTCTCGCTCGCTGAGCACGAACAGTTCCTGGCCGAAAACCGCGTGTCCATCGAGGCGTTCCGGGACAAGCAGGGTGCGGCTTTCGCTGTGGAACGGCAGGCCTGGGCTGACGCCGGCGAGTTCGACCGTGCCGAGGCGCTCGCCGCCGTCGCCGCCCCCGCAGCGGATGACGTGGTGGTTCCGGACGGCGGGTCCCTGGTCTCCGCCCCGTTCGCCGCAAGCGTCTGGAAAGTGGATGTGGCCGAAGGCGACCGCGTGGCCAAGGGGCAGCCCCTGGTGTCACTGGAGGCCATGAAAATGGAAACAGTCCTGGAGGCGCCGTGCGACGGCGTGGTGCTCCGGGTCCTGCCCGCGGCGGGTTCGCAGGTGGTTGCCGGCGAGGCAGTGGTTGTCCTCGGCGGCAGCGACATCGCGCTGCTCGAGGTTGAGGACCTGGAACTGGAAGGGGCAACGGTATGAACCCGGCACCCACCGGCGCCGCCACGCGGCGCGCCAAAGCAGCACTGGCCGCGGTTGACGCCGTGGACCGCCCGGAAATCTGGATAACGCTTCGCGGCCGCGAGGACGTCCTGGCCGAAGCGGCAACCATCGACGCCGCCGTTGCCCGGGGTGCGCACCTGCCGCTGGCCGGACTGGTGCTGGCCGTCAAGAACAACGTTGACGTGGCCGGGATCCCCACCACGGCGGCCTGCCCCGGCTTCGCCTACCTGCCGGAGCAGGATGCCGAGGCCGTGGCGCGGCTCCGCGCCGCCGGTGCCCTGGTCCTCGGCGCCACGAACCTTGACCAATTCGCCACCGGCCTGGTGGGGACACGCAGCCCCTACGGCGCCGTCCGGGATTCCCGCCGGCCGGACCGGATCTCCGGCGGGTCCAGCTCCGGGTCCGCCGTGGCCGTGGCGCTGGGACTGGTGGACATCGCCATCGGCACCGACACGGCAGGATCCGGCCGGGTCCCCGCCGGGTTGCAGGGCATTGTGGGCGTCAAGGCAACGCTTAACGTCGTCTCCACGGCAGGAGTGGTGCCGGCCTGCAGGTCCTGGGACGCCGTCACGATTTTCGCCCGGGACCTGGCCACGGCCGAGCTCGCCATGGGCATCATGGCCGGCGGTGACCGCGCGTGGCCCGCGGACACAAAGCTCGCAGCGCCGTCCCGGCCCCGGGTGGCCTACCCCGCGAGCCTCCCGGCCCTGCCGCCTGGGTGGGCTGCGGAATTCCAGCGGCAGGTAGACCGCCTGAGGTCCAGCGGGGTGGATGCCGAAGCGATCGAGTTCGACGCGTTCCTGCAGGCAGCACGGCTGCTCTACGACGGAGCCCTGGTGGCCGAACGCCATACTGCAGTGGGGGACTTCCTGGCAAAGTACGACGCCGGCACGGACGGCCGTGCAGGCATCGATCCCACCGTGGAAGGCATCATCCGGGCTGCCGGCACGGTGTCCGCCTCCCGGTACGTCGCCGACACCGCCAAGCTGGAGGAATTGAAGGCCACAGCCATGGCCCGCCTCCAGGGCTTCGATGCCCTCCTGGTTCCGACGGCACCGTTCCACCCCACCCTGGCCGAGGTGGCCGCGGATCCGGTGGGGGTGAACTCGTTGATGGGCACCTACACGAATTTCTGCAACCTGTTCGATCTTTGTGCCGTGGCTGTTCCGGCCGCCGAGGTGGACGGCGCCCAGTTCGGCGTCACGGTGGTGGGCAGGGCGTTCGATGACGCCGTGGCGGCGGACATCGCCCGCCGGCTGGAAACCATTCCGGGGACGCCTGGACTCTTCGCGGCCGGGGCAGCGCCGGGTGTCGCAGGACTGGAGGCAGCCGCAAGTGCCGCCCGGCCGTCGTCGCCCATTCCCTGGCCGGTCGCCGCCGGCGCAACGGCCCTGCCGCTGGTGGTGGTGGGCGCCCACCGCAAGGGCCAGCCGCTGGCCCGGGAGCTTGAGGAACTCGGCGCCTTCTGGGACGGGCCCGTCCGCACCGCCGCGCGCTACCGGATGGTGGCACTGGACACGGTGCCGCCGAAGCCCGGCGTGTACCGGTCCGACGACGGCGCAGAGCTGGCAGGGGAGCGGTGGCTGCTGCCGCCCGCGGCTTTGGGGACGTTCCTGGCCGCCCTTCCTGAGCCAATGCTGCTTGGGTCGGTCCAGCTCCGTGACGGGACGGCCGCCGTCGGGTTCGCCTGTGACGCCGTGGCCGCTGCGGGCGGGGAGGACATCACCGCCTGGGGCGACTGGCTGGCCGACCGGCGTAATGAGCCGAAGCCGCGGACCGTGTGGCGGGACCTGGGGGAGGCTGCCTTGGCGGGCTTCAGCCGCGGGGAACGGGGATAGCTCCGGAGGAATCCGGGCGGGGCGGCCCGCCCGGATTCCCGCCGGTGAAGTACGCGGAGATATCAGCCACGAGTTCCTTGACCGCCGCCGGAATGGAACCGTGGAAACATCTGGGCGAGAGCTGGTGGGTGCTGTTCGGAACGGCTGCGTGCAGCCGCTCCGCGGTCACCTTGTAATAGTCGGGGCTCTTGCCGCCGGCCATGAAATGCGTGCCGGCCGGCAGCACGCTGAAGTCGCGCGCGTGGCCCTTTTCGTCGAAGGCCGCGCGCAGCTCACCCACTCCGCTGGGCATCACCTGGCGGAACAACGTGTTCACCTTGGTCCGCGACAGCACGGCCATCAGGCCCGCCAGCACGGGATCCGGGATCCGTGCCATGACGGAGCCGGGACTGGTGGCCTTCTTCATGTATGCCAGGGCGCGGCCAATCCTGCCGTTGTTGACGGCGTCCTCGAAGCCGTCCAGCCAGGCGGTGTCGATGCTGCCGTCGATGTTCACCGCGGCGTCGTACACCGCGAGTTTGTCCGGCACGTAGCCGGTGCCGGTGAACTCCTGGACGGCATTGAGGGCCACCGCCCCGCCCAGGCTGTGGCCCAGGATGTTCCGGGCACCGGTGGCATCCATCACGGTCCGGACATCCGAGATTTCGGTGGCCATGGAGTAGCCCGGCGGCTGCTCTGAGGAGTTGCCCCGGCCGCGCCGGTCGTACACGTCCACCGCCCAGCCCTCGCCCAACCCCTTCGCCAGTTCCACCGAGAAGGGCCGGTAGATCGAGGCGGTGAGGAATGCGCCGCCGATCAGCACGACGCGCCGTTCTCCCGGCGCATCCTCGGTGCCGTAGCTGTATACAGCCAGCCTGCCGCCGTCGTGCGTTGGAAGTACCCGTTCTTTCACCCGCCCATCCTAGGGGGCAAGCCTGCGGGCCAGCTGAAAGTCCGGGTGGCCAAATCCCGGTAAACTTGATGATTGTGACTTCCCAAAACACCCCCGCGCCCAAGAATGCCCCGGAGCCCCTCGACGCCAGCGAGCAGATGCGGATCCGCATGGAAAAGCGCGCCAAACTTCTTGAGCGCGGCGCGGAGGCGTACCCCGTGGGAGTGGAACGCACGCATTCCCTCGCCGAGATCCGGGAAAAGTACGCCCACCTCGAGGCGGACGACACCACCGGCGACACCGTGGGCGTCACCGGCCGGGTGGTCTTCGTCCGGAACACCGGCAAGCTCTGCTTCGCCACCCTGCAGGAGGGCGGCACCGACGGCAAGGGCACGCGCCTTCAGGCCATGCTGAGCCTGGCCAACGTGGGCGAGGAAGCCCTCGCGGAATGGAAAGCCTTGGTGGACCTTGGCGACCATGTGTTCATCAAGGGCGAGGTCATTTCCTCCCGCCGCGGCGAACTGTCCGTCATGGCCGAATCCTGGTCCATGGCCTCCAAGGCCCTCCGCCCGCTACCCGTCCTGCACGCGGACCTGAACGAGGAAACCCGCGTCCGCCAGCGCTACGTGGACCTGATGGTCCGTGACGAAGCCCGCGAAATGGTCTACACCCGCGCCGCCATCACCCGCTCCATCCGCGAAACGCTGTTCCGCCACCGCTACGTGGAAGTGGAAACGCCCATCCTGCAGCTGGTCCACGGCGGCGCCCTGGCGCGCCCGTTCGAGACCCACATGAACGCGTTCGACCAGAAGATGACCCTGCGGATCGCCACCGAGCTGTACCTCAAGCGGGCAGTGGTGGGCGGCATCGACCGCGTCTACGACATGGGCCGCGTGTTCCGCAACGAGGGTGTCGATTCCACCCACAGCCCCGAATTCACCACCCTTGAGTGCTACGAGGCCTGGGCAGACCAGTTCGTCATGGCCGAACGGATCAAGGAGATCATCCTCGACGCCGCGGACGCCGTGGGGGCCGGCCGCGTGCTCCAGACCGAGGCGGGGGAGATCAACCTCGACGGCGACTGGGCGTGGCTGCCCGTCTATCCGGGGCTTTCCGAGGCGGTCGGGCAGGACATCACGCCGGACACCTCCGTAGAGGTGCTCCGCGAGCTCGCTGCCAAGCACGAGGTCAAGGTCGATCCCAAGTGGGACGCCGAGAAGCTGGTGGTTGAGCTCTTCGGCGAAATCGTGGAGCCCACCCTGCTGAACCCCACTTTCGTGTACGACTACCCGCCCTCGGCCCAGCCGCTGGCCCGCCCGCACCGTGAAGACGGCCGGCTGATCGAGGCCTGGGACCTGATCATCGGCGGCATGGAACGCGGCACCGCGTTCTCCGAACTGATCGACCCCGTCATCCAGCGCGAACGCCTCACCGAGCAGTCCCTGCACGCGGCCGCCGGGGACGTCGAAGCCATGCAGCTGGACGAGGACTTCCTGCGCGCCCTTGAGTACGGCGCCCCGCCCATGGGCGGCATCGGCCTGGGCATCGACCGGCTGGTGATGCTGTTCACCGGAGCCGGCATCCGCGAAACCATCCTGTTCCCGCTGCTGAAGCCCGAAGGGCACTGACCATGGAATACGTAGCCGTCATTCTTCCCTCCCTGGTGGTGGGCCTGATCTTCTGGTTTGCCATGAAGGCGATCTTCAACGCGGACAAGGCCGAGCGCCAGGCCGAGGCCCGTGCCCAGGCCGAGGCGGATTCGCTCCCGGCGCGGCCTGCGGACAACCCGCGGCCGGATTCGCAATAGATAAAATCCCCCGCCGACTTTCCGCCTTTATCCACCGGGAACCTAAAGGCGCTTTGACGCGTTGCCAACATAAGAGTCATACTTTTTAGGGAAACATCCTGCTTTTCTGAAAAATCGAACTTTCCAGCAAGAGGAAGACTTTTAATGGCACAGAAAGTAAACATCATCCTCGTTGATGATCTGGATGGGGGATCCGCAGACGAGAATGTTAAGTTCGGCCTCGACGGGGTCAACTACGAGATTGACCTGTCGGCAGCCAATGCCGCTGAACTCCGGTCTTCGCTGGAGCGCTACATTGGCGTTGCCCGCAAGGCTTCCGGAGCGGCCAGGGCCCAGCGGGCCAAGGCACCTGCCGGCGGACGCGGCCACGATTCGGCGCAAATCCGGCAATGGGCGCGGGACAACGGCTACACGGTTAACAGCCGCGGCCGAATTCAGGCCGAAATCCAGGAAGCCTACCAAAAGGCAAATTCCTAGCCCGGGCTTTAGCTCCGCAGAAACCCCGCTTACCGCCGCAAGGCGGAGCGGGGTTTTTCCATTGTGGAATAAGCCGGCCGCCGCACCCGCGCCCGCTTTGGCCATTTGGCTATATAGGCCGCTTCGACCGCAAGCCCGGCAGGAAAAATTTGGGCCCTCCGGGGTATTGAAACAACAGGCCCATCCGGGCCCCGTGCTTCCGGCGTCGCCCGGTTGCGGTTCCGGCCGGCCTGCCTTCGCGGTTATTCCCGCAAGCGGCCCGGTTTCCCCTGTGGCGAACACGCTCCACAACTCCGGACCGGGCACGTAGCATCAAAGTACGTCGTAGCTAGGAGTGTGGCGAAATGTTTGAGCGATTTACGGACCGTGCCCGTCGCGTAGTTGTGCTTGCCCAAGAAGAGGCACGCATGCTGAACCACAATTACATCGGTACCGAACACATCCTCTTGGGTCTGATCCATGAGGGTGAGGGTGTTGCCGCCAAAGCTCTTGAGTCCTTGAGCATTTCGCTCGACGGCGTTCGCGAGCAGGTGCAGGAGATCATCGGGCAGGGCCAGCAGGCTCCTTCCGGACATATCCCCTTCACCCCCCGTGCCAAGAAGGTACTGGAGCTCTCGCTGCGCGAAGCCCTCCAGTTGGGCCACAACTACATCGGCACGGAGCACATCCTGCTCGGCCTCATCCGCGAGGGTGAGGGCGTCGCCGCCCAGGTGCTGGTCAAGCTCGGCGCAGACCTCAACCGGGTCCGCCAGCAGGTCATCCAGCTCCTCTCCGGCTACCAGGGCAAGGAAACCACCGGCGCAGGCGTCGGTGGCGGACAGCCCGAAGGCGCACCCGCCGGTTCCGTTGTGCTGGACCAGTTCGGCCGCAACCTGACCCAGGCTGCGCGCGAGAACAAGCTGGACCCGGTGATCGGCCGCGAGCAGGAAATGGAACGCGTCATGCAGGTCCTTTCCCGCCGCACCAAGAACAACCCTGTCCTCATTGGCGAGCCCGGCGTCGGCAAGACCGCCGTCGTCGAGGGCCTGGCCCAGGCGATCGTGCGCGGCGATGTCCCGGAGACCATCCGCGACAAGCAGCTCTACACCCTTGACCTTGGCTCCCTGGTGGCAGGTTCCCGCTACCGCGGCGACTTCGAAGAGCGGCTCAAGAAGGTCCTCAAGGAGATCCGCACCCGCGGTGACATCATCCTGTTCATCGACGAGATCCACACCCTGGTGGGTGCGGGTGCCGCCGAAGGCGCCATCGATGCGGCCTCGATCCTGAAGCCCATGCTGGCCCGCGGCGAGCTGCAGACCATTGGTGCCACCACGCTGGACGAGTACCGCAAGCACATCGAAAAGGATGCCGCGCTGGAGCGCCGCTTCCAGCCGATCCAGGTCAAGGAACCCTCCGTGGCGCACGCCATCGAGATCCTCAAGGGACTGCGCGACCGGTACGAGGCACACCACCGCGTCACCATCACCGACGGTGCCCTGGCCTCCGCTGCAAGCCTGGCCGAGCGCTACATCTCTGACCGCTTTCTGCCGGACAAGGCGATCGACCTGATCGACGAGGCCGGCGCCCGGTTGCGCATCCGCCGCATGACCGCTCCGCCGGAGCTCAAGGCCATGGACGAGCGCATCGCCAAGCTGAAGATGGAGAAGGAATCCGCCATCGACGCCCAGGACTTCGAAGGCGCTGCTGCGCTCCGCGACAAGGAGCAGAAGATGATCTCCGAGCGGTCGGAGAAAGAGCGGCACTGGAAGTCCGGCGGCATGGACGACATCTCCGAGGTGGATGAGGACCTCATCGCCGAGGTGCTGGCCAACTCCACGGGCATCCCCGTCTTCAAGCTGACCGAGGAAGAGTCCTCGCGCCTGCTCAAGATGGAAGAGGAACTGCACAAGCGGGTCGTCGGCCAGGACGAGGCCATCAAGGCACTCTCGCAGGCCATCCGCCGTACCCGTGCAGGGCTCAAGGACCCCAAGCGCCCCGGTGGCTCGTTCATCTTCGCCGGCCCCACCGGCGTCGGCAAGACCGAGCTCGCCAAGGCCCTCGCCGAGTTCCTCTTCGGTGAAGAGGACGCCCTCATCACCTTGGACATGTCCGAGTACTCCGAGAAGCACACCGTTTCCCGGCTCTTCGGTGCCCCTCCGGGCTACGTGGGCTACGAGGAAGGCGGCCAGCTGACCGAAAAGGTCCGCCGCCGTCCGTTCTCCGTGGTGCTGTTCGACGAAGTGGAAAAGGCCCACGCGGACCTCTTCAACTCGCTGCTGCAGATCCTGGAAGACGGCCGCCTGACCGACTCCCAGGGCCGCGTGGTGGACTTCAAGAACACCGTGATCATCATGACCACCAACCTGGGTACCCGGGACATCTCCAAGAGTGTCGCCACCGGTTTCCAGTCCGGCACCGACACGCAGACCGGCTACAACCGCATGCGTGCACGGGTCACGGAGGAACTCAAGCAGCACTTCCGCCCCGAGTTCCTGAACCGTGTTGACGACGTCGTGGTGTTCCCGCAGCTGACCCAGGACGAGATCATCGAGATCGTGGACCTGTTCGTCACCCGCCTGGAGAAGCGACTCAAGGACAAGGACATGGGCATCGAGCTCACCAAGGCCGCCAAGGTGCTCCTGGCAACCCGCGGCTACGATCCCGCCATGGGTGCCCGGCCGCTGCGCCGCACCATCCAGCGCGAGATCGAGGACCAGCTCTCCGAGAAGATCCTGTTCGGCGAGATCCACCCCGGCGACATCGTCGTGGTGGATGTCGAGGGCGAAGGCGACGAAGCGAAGTTCACCTTCGCGGGCAACGCCAAGCCGCGCATCCCGGAGATCGCCCCGAGCGTCTAGCCTCCACAGCCAAAGCCCCGCCGCTCCCCACGGAGCGGCGGGGCTTTCGCATTGTGATCGGCGGCACAAACCGTGTTGAATCGGGGCATGGCTAACTTGGAACCGGTGATCCCGGATGAGCAACCACTGACCCCCTTCCACGACCTCGACCACTACCTCGCCATCCCACGGGTAAGCGGCCTCGCCCTGAGCCCTGACGGCTCACGGCTGGTCACCACCGTCAGCACCCTGAACGGCAAGGGCACCGAATTCGCCACGGCGCTGTGGGAGCTGGACCCCGCGGGGCAGAAACACGCCCGCCGCATCACCCGTAGCGCCAAGGGCGAAGCGGGTGCCGCCTTCGCGGCCAACGGTGACGTGTTCTTCACTTCCGCACGGCCGGACCCGGACAGCCCGGACGAGGAGCCGGTCAACGCGCTCTGGATGCTTCCGGCCGACGGCGGCGAGGCCCGGGTTGTCCTCAGCCGGGCCGGCGGCATCAGCCGCATCATGGCGGCCAGGGACGCCGACGCGGCCTTCGTGACGGCAGAGGTCCTGGCCGGTTCCGCCGACGAAGGCGACGACGCCGAGCGGCGGAAGTCCCGGAAGGACAAGAAGGTCTCGGCCATCCTGCACAGCGAATACCCGGTCCGCTACTGGGACGCGGATCTGGGACCGGCCCAGCCGCGCATCTTTGCCGTCGAGCCGGGGGAGGACACGGCCCCTGGCAAGCCCGCCACGGTCGACGCCACCGCCCCCCTTGCCCTGCGCAACCTCACGCCCGACGCCGGTCCCCGGCTGCGCGAAGCGGAAACCGTGGTCAGCCCGGACGGGAAAACCATTTACAGCAGTTACACCAGGGCCCTCGCCAAGGCTGACAGCCGCTTCATCCTCGTGGCGGTGGATGTGGCCTCGGGCAGCCTCAAGGTCCTGCTGGACCACGAAGGCATGAGCTACTTTCCGGGGCCCGTCAGCCCTGACGGCAGGACGCTCGTGGTGGTCAGCGAGTCCGACTCCACCCCGCGCAAGGCGCCGGAGATCAAGCTGCACCTGCTCGACGTGTCCGGTGACGCCGCCGTCGACCACGCTTCCGGCCTGCAACCCCTCGCCCATGACTGGGACCGCTGGGCCAAGCCCGCAGCCTGGCTTCCCGACGGCTCCGCCGTCCTCGTTACGGCGGACGACGACGGCGCGTCGCCGATTTTCCGGGTCAGCGTTCCGTCCGCTGCCGCCGAAGTGGGCGTCACCCGGGTGACGCACGACGCCGCCGCCTACACCGACGTCGTCATCTCGCCGGAGGGACGCCACGCGTACGCCCTCCGCAGCTCCTATGCGTTCCCACCTGAGGCCGTGCGCATCGACCTGGCCACCGGCGAAACCACGCCCCTGCCCGCCCCGGCCGAACGCCCGGCCTGCCCCGGACGGCTGGAGCGCATCGCAGCCTCCGCTGCCGACGGTTCCCGTGTCCCGGCCTACCTTGCGCTGCCGGAGGGGGCCTCTGCCGAGTCCCCGGCGCCGCTGCTGCTCTGGATCCACGGGGGTCCGCTGGGCTCCTGGAACGCCTGGACCTGGCGTTGGAACCCCTGGCTCCTGACGGCCAGGGGCTACGCCGTCCTGCTCCCTGATCCGGCCTTGTCCACCGGCTACGGGCAATCGCACATCCAGCGCGGCTGGGGTTCCTGGGGCAAGGCGCCGTTCACCGATCTGATGGCCGTCACGGACGCCGCCGTGGAGCGCGCGGATATTGACCAGGAGCGGACAGCCGCCATGGGTGGTTCTTTCGGCGGCTACATGGCCAACTGGGTTGCCGGCAACACGGACCGGTTCAAGGCTGTGGTCACCCACGCCAGCCTGTGGGCCCTGGACCAGTTTGGTCCCACCACGGATGCTTCGCAGTACTGGCTGAAGGAAATGACCGAGGAGATGGCACTGGAAAACTCCCCGCATCTCCACGCGGAAAACATCAGCACCCCCATGCTGGTGATCCATGGCGACAAGGACTACCGGGTGCCCATCGGCGAGGGGTTGCGCCTCTGGTATGAGCTGCTGTCCAAATCCCGGCTGGCCGCGGACGACGACGGGCAGACGCCGCACCGGTTCCTCTACTTCCCGGACGAGAACCACTGGATCCTCAAGCCGCAGCACGCCAAGGTCTGGTACCAGGTGGTGGAGTGGTTCCTGGCCAGGAACGTCCTGGGCCAAGAGACCGAGCTGCCCGCAGAACTCGGCCTCTAGGCTGTTCGATACTCCGGCTCGGAGGCTGGGGCATTTGCCGCTTGCTGCTCGTTCCTCGCTTTGACGCAAGCTACGCTAATGTCCCAGCCTCCTTCGCCTCGTAGGATGGCTTTGTGACTGACTCCTTCCACATCCGCCCTGCACGCACCAGCGACGTCCCGGCCATCAAGAAGCTCGTGGCGCCCCTGGCCGAGGAACGCATCCTGATGGCGAAGGAGACCGTGGCGTACTACGAGAGCCTGCAGGAGTTCAGGATCGCCGAGTCCAGCGACGGCGAAGTGATCGGCTGCGGGGCGCTGCACGTCATGTGGGAGGACCTTGCCGAAATCCGCACCCTCGCGGCCTCCGGGCAATGGCGGGGCAAAGGGGTGGGGCACGTCCTGGTGGAGAAGCTGTTGGAGGAAGCCCGGGCCCTTGGCGTGGCCCGGGTTTTCTGCCTCACGTTCGAGGTGGACTTCTTCAAGCGCCACGGATTCGAAGTGATGGCCGACCAGTCGGCGGTGGACCCCGAGGTGTACTCGGAGCTCCTGCGCTCCCATGACGAAGGCGTTGCGGAATTCCTGGACCTGGCCCGCGTCAAGCCGAACACCTTGGGCAACACCCGCATGATCCGCATCCTCTGAACATCGTTCCGGCGAAGAGGAAATGACCTTTCCTTGCATTATTCGAATTGATGGATAAACTATTGAGTGGCCGGGATATGGGGGGCCTCAGGAAAGGGACAGTCATTGGGGGCTGTCCCTTTGCTGCGTCCGGGGCAGCGGTCCGGGAAAACCGGTTCGGACGAACCTACCGCCGGTGGCGACCCCGGTAGTAGGGTCGAAAAACACATCCTCCAGGAGCGCAGCCAGGAGCACCGCCATGAAGAAACTCATCAACGATCCCAAATCCGTCGTCGAGGAAGCCGTCCAGGGATTTGGCCTGGCCTACGCCGAACTCGTCACGGTCAGCGAAGACCCCACCTACATCACGCGCAAGGATGCGCCCGTGGCCGGCAAGGTGGGACTGGTTTCCGGCGGGGGCAGCGGCCACGAGCCGTTGCACGCCGGCTATGTGGGCAAAGGAATGCTCGACGCCGCCGTGCCGGGGGCGGTGTTCACCTCACCGACGCCGGACCAGATACTTCCGGCCACCCTGGCCGTCAACTCCGGAGCCGGGGTGGTGCATATCGTCAAGAACTACACCGGCGACGTCCTGAACTTCGAGACCGCCGCCGAGCTCGCCGAGGCCGAAGGCGTCAGCGTCCGCACGGTCCTGGTCAACGACGACGTCGCAGTTGAGGACTCGCTCTACACGGCCGGCCGGCGGGGCGTGGGCGGCACGGTCCTGGTGGAAAAGATCGCCGGGGCCGCGGCGGAACGCGGCGACGACCTCGACGCCGTGGCCGCCATCGGCGAGAAGGTCAATGCCAACGTCAGGACCATGGGCGTTGCGCTGTCCGCCTGCACCGTTCCCCACGCCGGCACCCCGAGTTTCGACCTTGCCGACGACGAGATCGAAATCGGCATCGGTATCCACGGCGAGCCAGGCCGCCACAAAAGCCCCATGGAAAACGCAGACAGCATCACCAACCGCCTGCTGGAACCCGTCCTTGCGGACCTGGGCATCAGTGCAGGGGACAAGGTGCTGCTGTTCGTCAACGGCATGGGCGGCACCCCGCTGAGCGAGCTCTACATCGTGTACCGGCGGGCCGTGCAGGTGCTTGCCGATGCCGGCGCCACGGTGGAACGCTCCCTGGTGGGCAACTACATCACCGCCCTGGAGATGCAGGGCTGCTCCATCTCGGTGCTCCGGCTCGATGACGAGCTCACGGAATTGTGGGACGCCCCCGTCCACACCGCTGCCCTGCGCTGGGGCGTGTAGCCATGGGGCTGGACGCGAACTGGGCCGTGAAGTGGCTGACCCTCTGCGCGCAGGCCATGGCCGAGCACCGGGTGGAACTGATCGAACTGGACCGGGCCATCGGGGATTCGGACCACGGGGAGAACATGGACCGCGGCTTCCAGGCGGTCCTGGCCAAGCTCGGCGAATCCACGCCGGAGACCCCCGGTGCGGCCTTGAAGATGACGGCAATGACCCTGATGTCCAAGGTTGGCGGTGCTGCGGGCCCGCTCTACGGCACCGCGTTCCTGCGTGCAGCCACGGCGGTGGGCGATGCTGCCGAGATCGATCCTTCCGCCTGGGCCGATTCGCTGGCAGCCGCCCGGGACGGGATCGTGGCGCGCGGGAAGGCGGAGCCCGGGGACAAGACGATGGTGGACGCGTGGACACCTGCGGTTGACGCTGCGCGGGCCGCCGCGGACGGCGGGAGCGCCGGCCTCCTAGGCGTCCTCGTGGCGGCGGCGGAAGCTGCCGAGGCCGGTGCCGTAGCCACGGATCCGCTGATTGCCCGCAAGGGCCGAGCCAGCTACCTCGGCGAACGCAGTGCCGGGCACCGGGATCCCGGCGCTGTTTCCAGCGCCTTGATCCTGCGTGCGGCAGTCGGGGCTGCCGCGTGACCGTAAGCATCGTGGTGGTCTCCCACAGCGCAAAGATTGCCGACGGCGCCAGGGAAATTGCCGCCCAGATGGCACCTGACGTGGTACTCCTGGCTGCCGGAGGCACCGACGACGGCAGGATCGGCACCAGCCTGGAAAAAGTCCTCGCCGCCCTGGAGCAGGCCGGCGGGGACGGGACAGTGGTCCTCACGGATTTGGGGTCGGCCGTGATGACCGCCGAATCGGCTCTCGAGTTCCTGGGAGATCCCGAAGGCGTCCTGCTCGCAGATGCGCCCCTGGTGGAGGGCCTGGTGGCCGCGGCGGTGGCTGCGCAGGGCGGGGCTGACGCGCAGGCAGTCAAGCGTGCTGCGGAGGCGGCGTTGGGCCCGGCACGCCGGCTGGCGCCGGGTTCCGGTCAGGCCGCCGATGAGGGCCCGGGCGCCGGCACGCCACCGGACTGCACCGGCGACTTCGAACTGGTAAACCAGGCCGGCATGCACGCGCGGCCGGCCGCGAAAATGGCCGGCGGCCTGTCCTCCCTCGACGCGGAAGTGACCATCAACGGGGTGGACGGCGCCTCCATGACCGGCCTGATGACCCTGGGCGCAGGCAAAGGTTCAGTCCTGCATGTGGAGGCCTGGGGCCTGGATGCCGAACGGGCCGTAAGCTACGTGGGCGCCTTGGTGCAGTCCGGCTTCGGTGAACCGTGACGTTCCAATCCGTGGCTTCGCGGTGTGTTCCGGAGGCCCGCGCGCTTTCCTGGGAATAAGCTCGATGCCATGGAACGGCCGCCTGCAGAGAACCCACCGGATATTGAAGTGCTGGACGGCCAGATATCCGTGGAGGAGCTGCTCGCGGAACTCGGGTTCGAGTGGACCGCTGAGCCGGTGGACGGCGCTGTGGTGCCCGGAACGTCGGGAGGCGAACCTTTCAGCCAGCCGGCACTCTTCTAGGCCGGTTCAGGTCCGCGGGTGCAGCCCCGAGCTGTCCAGCGTGACGGATGCTGACACGACCTTGCCGCACTGCTTGCCGAAGGGATACGCCGCCTGCGGGTGGAGTTCCAGGGTCCGCACGGGCAGCGCGGAGCCGTCTGGAGCGGCGCCGGAGGCCGTGATGGCCATGGGCGATTCCGTCAGGGTTTCCAGCATGAGCATCCCCACCGCGGTGCCGTCGGGCGAGGCCGTGGCGGAACAGATCGCACCAGCGCAGCCTTGGTCAACGGATGCGCTGCCCGGGCGCAGTTCGAGGTCCCCTTCCCGGCACGAGCCGTCCTGGCAGGCGCGAAGATGCAGCCTGCTGACCCGCGGAGCGTAGTCGGCGCTGACCGTGACGGAGACCGCGGTGGCCTGCGCGATCGCCGGGCACGCGCTGGGGGCGGATCCGCACGCCGGCAGTGACACCGCGGCGGTGATCAAAACCAAGAGGAGTCCGGGCCTGGCCATGCTTTCAGGCTACGTCCGAGGCGGAGTTACAGGGCGGTTCGTGCCGGATTCGCGGCAACATCGTTACGCGCCGCGCGCTCACCCGAGCGGGAAGATTCCGATGAACCAGAACAGGGCGATGGCGAAGACTGCGAAGAACGGGATCAGGCAGCCGAGGGCGGCGCGGGACGATGAGGAAACCTGGAACGACTCGTTGGGGTTCGCCGGGTTGTACGCCACCTCCACGAGGGATCCCGGGACGGGCTGCTCGGCAAGGGAGACCTCGGACTTGCCCATGAAGAGGGTGCCCTGCGGATCCGTGAACTGGTAGGTGGGGTAGTGGCGGAGGTTCCGGTTGGAGCCGCCCACGCCACTGGTCCAGCCGGTGGTGCTGCCGGTTACTGTGGCCTGCGTCTTGGGCCAGGCCGCCGTCCGCTGGTCCTGCTGCCTGGTTTTGCGCACGGAGCGCACCAGCGCGACGATGGCGGCGGCAACGAACAGCGCCCACACGATGTACAGAATGATCTTCATGGCTTCCCCCGGTTACGGTCACCAAGAAGTATGCCATCCCCGTCCCGCACTCCGGGCGGCTCAGGCCGGGAGCCGGTAGCCGCCGTCGTGCATTTCCGCCAGGCCGTCCGCGAGCAGCCCGGCAAGCGCCCGTTCCAGCTGTTCGGGCGCGGAGTTGAGCCGGTGCAGGGCGGCCAGCGGCACGCCGATGCCTTCCGGGGCGAAGCCGAGGTCGGCGGGTTCGCGCTGGAACATCTCCGGCGGCACGGGCGCATCCGCCAGCCGCAGGACGGCCAGGACGGCGCCGCGGACCTGCCGGTCGGTGCCGTGCCAGGCCTGGCCTTTGGGCACGTACGACGGCGGCGGCTCACCCGCCGCGAGCCAGGCACAGGAGTCCTTCACCGGGCACGCGGCACACTTGGGTGCCCGGGCCGTGCAAACCAGCGCT
The DNA here is from genome assembly GCF_030209315.1 of Pseudarthrobacter sp. efr-133-R2A-89. NCBI lineage: Bacteria > Bacillati > Actinomycetota > Actinomycetes > Micrococcales > Micrococcaceae > Pseudarthrobacter > Pseudarthrobacter sp. efr-133-R2A-89. Next base: position 573,321 of record NZ_JARVSE010000002.1, read on the forward strand.
CCCAGCTCCATGACCGCAGCGTTCCAGCGCACGGAAGTGTCGTCGTCGTCCGGCAGCAGTGCCGCGGCCAGGCGCATCTCCGCCGCGGTCAGCGCGGGGGCGGGAAGGGCGACGCCGGAGATCAGCCGGGCGTGCACCCGGCGGATGTTGGTGTCCACCACCGTTTCCCGGCGGCCGTACGCGAAGGCGGCCACCGCCGCCGCCGTATAGCTGCCCACCCCGGGAAGTGCCAACAGGGCCGCGTACGTGTCCGGGACCTTGCCGCCATGGTCCTGCACAATGGCCGTGGCCGCGGCGTGCAGCCGGAGTGCCCGCCTGGGGTAACCCAGCCGGCCCCAGGACCGCACGGCTTCGCCCGCCGGTTCGCCGGCCAGGCCGGCCGGGGTGGGCCAGCGCTTGAGCCATTCGTGCCAGACGGGAAGCACCCGCACCACGGGGGTCTGCTGCAGCATGATTTCGCTGACCAGTACGCCCCAGGGGGAGCAGTCAGGCTCGCGCCAGGGGAGGTCGCGGGCGATGCCGGCGAACCAGCCGTTTATCCGGTGATGGAGCAGCTGCAGGCGGTCCGGGCCGGGCACGGCCGGGGTGGTGGAGGTGGTTTGAGTGTCGATTCCAACACTGTAGTTGATCGTTTCCGGCCCGCTGAAAACCGGTTGTGACCAGAGCGATGGCGGCCCGGCGGCGTGGTGGCGGTGCAGAACCTGAGGCGTTCCATAGCCTAGGAGGATGGGCAGGCAAGGCAATTCATCAGCACGCGGCACGGCATCCGGTTCCAGCGGCGTCCGGAAGCCGAGCCCGGCCGTGTACCGTCGCCGCCGGCTGGCAGCCGGTGGTGCCCTGCTCCTGGTGATTGCCCTGGTGCTGGGCGGCCTCGCCCTGGCGGGGGCTTTCAAGGGCGGCTCGCAGCAGGCCTCCTCGACGCAACCTTCCACCGCTGATCCGGCGGCTTCCCCGGCGCCGACCGCCACCCCGTCCGCGACGCCCTCCGCAACGCCGTCGCCCACTGCCGCAGCCACCCCCACATGCAACCAGAACCTGGTGACCGTGACGGCGTCCACGGACAAGGCCGCCTATGGTCCCGGTGAAAACCCGATGCTCACGCTGAAGGTCACCAACGGCGGAACCGTGCCTTGCGAGGTCAACATCGGAACCTCGCAAATGGAGTTCCTGGTGACCAGCGGCTCGGACCGGATCTTTTCCTCCAAGGACTGCCAGGCGTCAAGCGAGGACCTGGAGAAAGTCATTGCCCCCGGCGCCAGCGAAACCGCCAACTTCCCCTGGGGCCGGAACCGCAGCGCCGATGGCTGCAAGCCCGTCTCGGCAGCACCCGGCGGTGGCGGGGCGTACTACATCTTCACCGCGAAACTGGGCTCGCGGGCCAGCCCGAAGGCCGTGTTCCAGCTGAACTGAGCCCATCGACGGGGAAACCTCCGGGAAGTTTCCCGGTGCGGGGAAGTTGGGGCGGTGTTTAGAGGAAGCGGTCCAGGAGGCTTGCTTCGGCCATCCGGCTCAGTCCTTCGCGGACCGTGCGGGCGCGCTGGTCACCGATGCCGTCCACGGTCATCAGGTCATCGATGGTGGCGGCCATCAGGAACTGCAGGCCACCGAAATGGTCCACCAGGCGGTCCGCCACGGCCTTGGGAACTGCCTTCAGGCCGGACAGCAGCCGGTAGCCGCGCGGCTGCACGACGGCATCGAGATTGGCCTCGCCGCCGGCGAATCCCACGATCGCCGAAATCTTGCCCAGGTCGATCAATTCCGTTGGCCCCAGGTTCACCAGTTCGCTGACGGCCTTCTCGATGTCCTCCGCGGAGGCGTTGGGGCTGGCGTAGTCGCGGATGATCACATCGCTGCCGGGTCCCCGCCCCACGGTGAGTTCGTCGAGCTGAAGGGAAAGAAGCCGGCCGTCCTCGCCGAGTTCCAGGACATACTGGGAGATTTCCTCGGAGATGCGGCGGACCATTTCCTGCCGCTGCAAGGTCACGGCCACGTCCCGCACCGTCACCATCGCCTCGATTTCCAGGGCCGAAAGGGAGCTGGTGACTTGGTCCAGCCGGGCTCGGTAGCGCTCAAGGGTGGCAAGGGCCTGGTTGGCGCGGGCCAGGACGTTCTCGGAGCCTTCCAGGACGTGCCGGAGGCCATTGACGTAGAGGGCTATGATCTGCATGGACTGGCTCACGGAGATTACCGGGACGCCGGTCTGTTTGGCCACCCGCTCGGCCGTACGGTGGCGGGTTCCGGATTCCTGCGTCTCGATGCTTGAGTCCGGGACCAGCTGGACGGCGGCCCGCAGGATGTTGCCGGCGTCCTTGTCGCAGATGATGGCGCCGTCCATCTTGGCCAGCTCCCGCAGCCGGGTGGGCGAGAACTCGATCCCGATATCGAAACCGCCGGAGCAGATGGAGTCGATGGTCCGGTCGGAGCCCAGGACGATCAGCGCACCGGTACGCCCGCGGAGGATGCGTTCCAGGCCATCGCGGAGGGGCGTTCCGGGGGCTACCCTGCCCAGAGTGGCCCGCAGCGATTCTTCGGGGCTCCGCGCCATGGTGTTTCCCTTCAAAGGTGCGGACCGCCGGCCGCGGGAATGCCGGCATCCGCAGTTGGCCGGCAGGATCAAAAAGTGCGCTGATTCCCGCAAGCTCAATGATAGGGGTAAGAAACGCCACTTCCGCACGGGCAAGCCCCAAAGTGCCTCATTAGGGGGTGCACGGAACAGCCGGGAAAGTGGGCGCCGCAGCCGGTCCAGGGAGGGCACTTTCCCCTCCGTTGGCCCGGGCTCCAGGCACTGCTCAGGAGGACCCGGCGGCCAAGGGCGTCACGGTCCTGGTACTCCCGTCCCATAACCTGGCGCCGGTGCACCGGCCCTCGATCCGCAGGTCCAGCAGGTCCATCGCTGCTCCGAGCTGGGCACCGGCGATGCGGCGGGCAATGGTGACGTGCGGCGTCCAGGCGCCCGGACGCGTCAGCGGAAGCGCCCCGGACACGTCCCGGTGCAGCGCGCGGTGCAGGTCCAGCAGGGCGGGATCCAGCAGGACCGAGCGGGACAGGACGTACTTCCCCGTACCCGCAGGGAAAATGATCGCCCCGGAGAACGTCACGTCCAGGGGCAGCTGGTCCCAGGGCCCATCCGGACCGGCCTCCAGCCCTGCGCCTGCCGCCAGCGTGATGTGCGGGCTGTTGCTGGGGGAGGTGTGCGCCGCCAGGCTGGGGAGGCCGGCGGCCGCAAGCCGTGCCCAGTCGGCCCTGACCAGGGAATCGGTGGGGTCATCGAAGACCAGCTCGATGCTGCGCATGAACACATCATGCCGTTCCCGCGGCACGATGGCGGGAACTTCAGCGTTTACGCTCCCTGAGCATCCGCTCCAAGTCACGGCTGACTTTGGAGAGGGAAGCTGCCCGGAGCGCCTTGTGTTCGGCGGCCGACTGGACCCCGCGCTTCCGCGACGCCCCGGGGTGCCTGGCGGGAGCCGGGTCGGCAGTTCCGGCGGTGGCCAGGCCTGCCGCGAGGTTGTTGCCGAGGTTTGTTGCCAGCGGATCGAAGAAAAGGTTGCCGGAGAAGGTGGGACCGTGCATCATCCGCCCAAGCTAGCCGGTACGCATTTCGTGGCCTTGAACGTCCGGTTTCGCACTCGTTAAGCGGAACGGCTCCCGTTTGCGGCCCTGCGATAAACTTGTACTTTGGCCGCTTGCCAATGACATTCCCCGCCCTTGAGTCGCAGCGCACTACCCGACAGGCCCCTGGGCAGCCACAACCGCAGCGAAAGTAGCACCGTGTCCCAAGATGTCCTGACCCCCGCCCGGATCTCCGAGATTCACAAGGAAGCGGGCCGCCGCAGGACCTTCGCCGTCATTTCCCACCCGGACGCCGGTAAGTCCACGCTCACTGAAGCGCTGGCCCTGCACGCAAAGGTGATCGGCACGGCCGGCGCCTCAAGCGGCAAGGCCAACCGCCGGGAAACGGTCTCGGACTGGATGCAGATGGAAAAGGACCGCGGTATCTCCATCAGCTCTGCGGCGCTGCAGTTCTCCTACCGGGACACCGTCATCAACCTGCTGGACACCCCCGGCCACGCCGACTTCTCCGAGGACACCTACCGGGTGCTCGCCGCCGTCGACTGTGCAGTGATGCTGGTGGACGCCGCCAAGGGCCTGGAAACCCAGACCATGAAGCTCTTCGAGGTCTGCAAGCAGCGCAACCTGCCCATCATCACCGTCATCAACAAGTGGGACCGCCCGGGCCTGGACGCCCTGGCCCTGATGGATGAAATCACCGAACGCACCGGCCTGCAGCCCATGCCGCTGACCTGGGCCGTGGGCATCTCGGGCGATTTCCGCGGCGTCTGGGACCTCCGCAACGACCGCTTTGCCCGGTTCCAGCGGAACAATGCCGGCGCCCAGATCGCCATCACGGAATACTTCACGCCGGAGGAAGCCGCCGAAAACCAGGGCAGCAACTGGTCCGACGCCGTGGATGAGGCCGGACTGGTCATCGAGTCCAACCTTGAGTTCGACGTCGATGCCTTCCACGCCGGCAAGGCCACCCCCATCCTGTTCAGTTCGGCCGCACTCAACTTCGGTGTCAAGGAACTGCTGGACGCCCTGGTGGATTTCGCCCCGCCCGCAGCTCCCCGGCCGGACATCGACGGCAACCCCCGAGCGGTGGAAGCGCCGTTCTCCGGCTTCGTGTTCAAGGTCCAGGCCGGCATGAACAAGGCGCACCGGGACCACGTGGCCTTTATCCGCGTCTGTTCCGGCGTCTTTGAGCGCGGGATGGTGGTCACCCAGACCCGCACCGGAAAATCATTCGCCACCAAGTACGCACAGCAGGTTTTCGGCCGCGAACGCGAGGTCATCGACGAGGCTTACCCCGGGGACGTGGTTGGCCTGGTCAACGCTTCCTCGCTGCGGGTGGGCGACAGCCTGTTCCTCGAGGAAGCGGTGGAATACCCGGCCATCCCGCTGTTCGCCCCGGAACACTTCCAGGTGGCACGGTCCAAGGACCCCAGCAAGTTCAAGCAGTTCCGCCGCGGCATCGAACAGCTCGAGCACGAGGGCGTCATCCAGCTCCTCCGCTCCGACCTCCGCGGCGACCAGGCGCCGGTGCTCGCCGCCGTCGGACCGATGCAGTTCGAGGTGGTGGAGGACCGCATGGCGCACGACTTCAGCGCTCCCATGCGCCTGGAGCGCCTGCCGTACTCCCTGGCCCGGATTTCGACGGCGGATGCCATGCCCGCCCTGGCCAACGTCCCGGGCGCGGAGGTGCTTCTGCGGTCCGACGGCGAATACCTCGCCTTGTTCAACGACGTTTGGGCGCTGCGGCGGATCGAGAAGAACCATCCGGACCTGACGCTCGTGCCCATCGGCACGCACAACCCGGCGAAGTAGGGCGGCTCCGTTGCCTGACATGCCTGTACAACCACGCGTCCTGGTCACCGGCGCCGGAACCATCAACCCGCTCGGTTCCACCGTGAAGGAAACCTGGGAGGCCCTGCTGGACGGTCGCTCAGGGATTGCGGAGCTGACCCAGGACTGGGCGGAGCAGTTGCCGGTCAAGATCGCCGGGCAGGTCACGGCGGACCTTTCGGAGCACCTTGGCACCCGTGAAATGAAGCGGATGGACCGCTGCGGCCAGCTGGTTCTGGTCGCGGCGCGGGAAGCCTGGACCCAAGCGGGCACCCCGGACGTGGACCCGGAGCGGTTCGCCGTGGTGATCGGCTCCGCCTACGGCGGCCTTGGCTCCACCCTTGAGCAGGACCGCGCGCTGGGACGCTCCGGCCCGCGCAAGGTGTCCCCGCACACCCTCACCCGCCTCATGGTCAACGGCCCCGCCGCATGGGTGTCCATCGACCTCGGCGCCCGTGGCGGCGCCCGGACGCCCGTGAGCGCCTGCGCCTCAGGGGCTGAGGCGATTGTGCAGGCCGCCGAAATGATCCGCTCGGGTGTGGCCGACGTCGTGATTGCCGGTGGGGTGGACGCTTCGGTGAACGATCTGGTGATCAGCGGCTTTTCGCAGATCCGTGCCCTGTCCACGCGAGCCGGCGATCCGCAGCGCGCCTCCCGCCCGTTCGACGGCGGCAGGGACGGCTTTGTGCTGTCAGAAGGCGCCGCGGTGGTGGTGCTGGAGAGTGAGGCACACGCACGTGCGCGCGGTGCCGCCGTACTGGGCGCCGTTGCCGGCGGGGCCGTGACCTCGGACGCCAACGACATCGTGGCCGCGGACCCGGCCATGCAGCGCCGGGTCATGCAGAAGGCGCTTGACTCCGCCGGGATGCAGCCGGCGGACATCGGATTCATCCATGCGCATGCCACCTCCACGCCCGTCGGTGACCGGCTGGAAGGCCAAGCCATCAATGCCGTTTTCGGCGCCGACGTGCCGGTCACCTCCACCAAGGGGCACACCGGCCACCTGCTCGGCGGTGCCGGCTCGCTGGCCGCCGTTGTGGTCCTCGAAGCCCTGCGGACCGGCCAGGTGCCGGGAACGCTGAACGTCGAGGAACAGGACCCCGAAGTGGACCTTAACGTCATCACCGAAGGCACCCACCGCCTTCGGCCGGGATTTGCCCCGGCAGGGCTGGTGAATGCCTTCGGATTTGGCGGCCACAGCGTGGCCCTGGTGATAACGGGCGCGTAGGCTACGCGCCCAGCGCGGCGGCCGCTTCGGCGGGGGTGACCTCGCCGTTGATGCGCCGGTTCAGGTGCCAGGGGTTGGTGTCCTGCAATGCCTCGGGGAGCAGTTCCTGGGGCAGGTCCTGGTAGGCCACCGGGCGCAGGAAGCGGTTGATGGCCAGGGTTCCCACTGAGGTGGTGCGGGTGTCGGACGTGGCGGGGAAGGGGCCGCCGTGGACCATGGCGTGGCCTACTTCCACTCCGGTGGGCCAGCCGTTGACGATGATGCGTCCCACTTTTTGTTCGAGGACGGGGATCAGGTGTGCCGCCGTCGGGTAGTCCGATTCGGTGAGCTGCAGGGATGCGGTGAGCTGGCCCTCTATCCGGGAGGCGGCCTGCAGCAGGTCTTCGATGCTCTTGTAGCGGATCACCAGGGACGCTGCGCCGAAGATTTCCTGGTGCAGGATGGGGTTGCCCGCGAACTGGTCCACGCCGGTGCCGTAGATGGCCGGTGCCGGAGCGTTTTCGGTGGGGCCGGGAGTGCCCTGGCCGATGAGTTCGACGCCGGCGGCCGAGCTGAGCGCTTCGGTTCCGGTGTTCCAGGACGAGGCGATGCCTTCGGTGAGCATGGTCTGGCCGGTGCTGGTGGCGATGGCGCGTCCGACGGCGGCGGCGAGTTTGTCTCCCGGCTCGCCTGCGGGGGCGAACAGCAGGCCGGGGGAGGTGCACAGCTGGCCTGAGCTGCCCGTGACGGACGCGACGTACTGCCGGGCCAGGGCGTCGACTCTTTCGGGGCTGCCGGCGAGGGCGCCCTCGAACACGAAGACCGGGTTCAGCGACGACATTTCCGCGTAGACCGGAATGGGTTCCGGGCGGGCGGCGGCGGTGCGCATCAGGGCGATGCCGGCGGACTGGGATCCGGTAAACCCGACGGCCTTGATGGCTGGGTCTGCCACAAGAGCCTGGCCGATGCTGGAGCCCGGGCCGTAGATCAGCGAGAACACGCCGGGGTGCAGGCCGTGGTCCTTGACGGCTTTGGTGACGGCGTGGCCGACGAGTTCGCTGGTGCCGGGGTGGGCGTTGTGGGCTTTGAAGACGACCGGGCATCCTGCGGCAAGGGCCGAAGCGGTGTCCCCGCCCGCCGTCGAGAAGGCGAGCGGGAAGTTGCTGGCGCCGAACACGGCCACCGGACCCAGCGGGATCTGCCGCTGGCGGATGTCTGCGCGGGGGAGCGGTGTGCGGTCCGGGATGGCGGGGTCGATGCGGACGCCACGGAAGTCGCCCTGGCGGACCACTCCGGCGAACAGGCGCAGCTGGCCGGTGGTGCGGGCACGTTCGCCTTGGAGCCGGGCTGCGGGCAGCCCGGTTTCCTGGCCGGCGCGGGTGATGAGGTCATCACCGATGGCGTCGATGTTGTCCGCGACGGCTTCCAGGAACGCGGCGTGGGTTTCCGGGTCCAGGGCGCGAAAGGACGGGAACGCTTCGGCGGCTGTTGCCGTTGCGGCCTTGAGCTGATCCGCGGTGAGCAGGGAATAGGCGGGTTCCAGGGGCTGGTTGGTGGCGGGATCGAAGCCGTTGGTGGTCTTGCCGTCGCCGGCAACCGTCTTGCCGGCGATGAGTGAATGTCCGGTGAGGTTCATGGGTTTCCTCCTGTGGTGGGAGTGGTGCTGTTTGTCTCTCAGGAAACGGTGGCGATCAGGGCTTTGAGGTCCGCGAGGTCCTGCGGAGCCAGGTTCTGCAGCGGCGTGCGCACCGGCCCTGCCGACCGGCCGATTGCGTCCAGGCCGCCCTTCACGATGGACACCGAGTAGCCTTTCACGCGGTCGCGGATGTCCAGGTAGGGGATCACGAACTCGTTGAGCTTCCTGTTGACGGCGGCGCGGTCATTGTTGCGGACGTCCTGGTAGAAATCCAGTGCGAACTGCGGGACGAAGTTGTACATGGCACTGGAGTAGGTGCTCATCCCCAGCTGCAGCAGGGGCAGGGCGAAGGTTTCGGCGGTGGGCAGGCCGCCCAGGTAGAAGAGCCGGTCACCGAGCTTGGCGTAGACGCGGGCGTCATGTTCCAGGTCTCCCACACCGTCCTTGAACCCGATCAGGTTCTGGTGCCGTTCGGCCAGGGTTGCCACGGTGGTGTCCTTGTAGATGGCGTTGGCGCGGTTGTAGATGATGACGCCGAGCGAGGTTGCGCGGCAGACGGCACTGACGTGCTCGGCCAGACCTTCCTGGTCCGCTTCGGTCAGGTAGGGCGGCAGCAGCAGGATGCCTTCTGCGCCGGCGGCTTCTGCCGCCTTGGCGTTTTCGATGGCCTGGGCGGTGGACCCGCCGGCCGATGCCAGCACGGGGACCCGGGCTCCCACTTCGTCGACGGCGGTGCGCACCACACGTTCCGATTCGGCCGGGGTGAGGGAGAAGCCTTCACCGGTGCCGCCCGCAGCGAAGAGACCGGCCACGGGGAAGCTTGCCTGCCACGCGAGGTGCTTGCGGTAGTTCTCCTCGTCGAACGCCAAGTTTGCATCAAATGAGGTGACGGGAAAGGACAGCAGTCCTTCCTTGAGGGTGTCCGCCAGTTCCTGGGGTGTGTACCTTGCCATGGGGTCCTCCGGTGTTTTGCCGCGGCGGGTCTGGATGGTTTTCTCCAGCCTAGGGACCCTTATTGATGCCTGTCCAAGTGCTTTTTTGGATGCTTTGATACCTCTGAGGCATTGTGAGTTTACGCCAAGTGCCTTCCGTCGGGCCCGGGAGGTTACTCCGCGGCGAATTCCAGGTCCCGCAGCAGGCGGGAGAGCGCGGGGTTGGTGATCCGCCGGTTCCACAGGGCGTGCAGTTCCGCTGGCTCGCGGCTCCCGCCCGCCAGTGGCAGGAAACCGACGCCGTCTATGGCCAGCGTGGTGGCCGAGTGCGGAACGAAGGCCAGCCCGCGCTTTGCGGCCACCAGGGACACCATGGTGAGGATCTGGCTGACCGTATGCACCACGTTGGCGTGCCGGACGGGGAACATGCGGATCACGAGGTCGTAGAAATATCGGGCCTGGGTGGGGGAGTGCATGATCAGCGGCTCGTCGTTGAGGTCGTCCGCGGTGACCGGCCGATCCAGGAGTGAGAGCCGGTGACCTTCAGGTACGGCAAGCACCATGGATTCCCGGTAGAGCAGGCGCGAGTCAAAGGTGGCCTGGTCGAAGGGTGGGCGGCCGAGGCCCAGGTCCAGTTCGCCGGTCAGCAGACCCGCAAGTTGCTCGCCGGTGACCAGTTCCTGCAGTTCGATATCGACGTCGGGGATGATGCGTGACAGCTCGTCCAGCACGGGGCCAAGAATGCTGAAGCCGCTGGCTGCCGTGAAGCCGATCCGCAGCACGCCCGAGCGGCCGGAAGCGATCCGGCGGGCCGTTGCAGGTGCGCGTTCGGCCAGCGCCATGAGCCGTCGGGCCTCGTCCAGGAACGTCCGGCCGGCGGAGGTGAGCTCCACCTTGCGGTTGTCCCGCTCCAGCAGCTCTGCCCCGACGATCTTCTCCAGCTTTTGGATCTGCCGGCTCAGGGGTGGCTGCGTCATGTTCAGCCGCTCGGCTGCCCTGCCGAAGTGCAGCTCCTCCGCTACGGCGATGAAGCCGGCCAGTTGGTCGAACGTGAACATGATGCCTTCCGGGTATCAAAAGGTGACTACTTAGCTTAGCCGGGCATCACAGCGTCTGCGCTCGCCACCAGGGCTGGGCCAGGGACCAGCTCTAAGCCCCCTCGCCTATGCCGGCGAAAGGTCCCGGAGCAGCGCGTCCAGGATGGGCAGCTGGCCTTTTACGAGTTTGAGCCGGGCCTCTTGCTCCGGGAACCAGCGGGCGTCGTCGATCTCGGGGTAGTGCTGGATCTTTCCCGATCCCTTGGGCCATTCAAGGGGAAAGGTGTTGCTGCGGATGGCTTCAGGTGCAAATCCGGCCTGGGCTGCGAAGACGGTAATGATTTTTCCCGACGACTGCCGGAACTCACCCAGCAGGCGGTATCCGGCGTCAGGGGCGGCGACGCCCATTTCCTCGGCGAATTCGCGCAGCGCCGCGGACAGGGCGTCCTCGCCGTCGGAGTACTCCCCTTTGGGGATGGACCAGGCGTGGGCGTCCTTGCGGCTCCAGAACGGGCCACCCATGTGGGCGATCCACACCTGCAGCCCACCGCCGGGGCCGGCTGCGGTGCCCTGATGCCGCTGGTACAGCAGGATGCCTGCACTTCGAACCGGCATTTGGGTCCCTTCCCGGCTGTTGTTGATGACGCTCAATCGCCGTCCGCCGTTAACGTGGTATTCATGGCCCTGCCCTAGGTTATTCCTTCAGGCACTCTGCTCGAAGGGACCCGGTCATGGCCAATATTGCTGAGGTTTTGGGACGGCTTACGCCGGAGGAAGTTGCTGAACTCCGCAGCCTTGGTCCGCAAGGCCACCTGCCGCGCCACCTGGTGGAGGCGCTGGACCGCGCCGCCGGAGGAACAGGATCGGGCCGCGGCTACTACGTGGCAAACGGCAACGTGAGCCCAACCGGCGGGCCCCTTATGGTGCTGCGCAGTGACGTCTCGAACTGGTTGACCGGCTCCGGTTCCTGATCGCCGCCCCGGGCGGCTCACGATTCCGGCAGGATGAAGGTGGCGCTGGTGCCGGCACCGGGTGTGCTGGCCAGGCTGATCGATCCGCCGTGGCCTTCCACGATGGTCTTGCTGACCGGCAATCCCAGGCCTGCCCCCGGTATGGCGGTGGACCGCGAGCGTGCGGAGCGGAAGAACTTGGTAAACGCCTGTTCCTGCTCTTCGTCGCTCATGCCCATGCCGGTGTCCGTGATGGAACAGACCAGACCGGCGTCGGTCCTGGCTGCGGTGGCGGTGATGAGCCCACCGTCCGGGGAGTATTTGACGGCGTTGGACAGCAGGTTGTGCAGGACCTGGCTGATCCTGGCAGGATCGGCGCGCACCGGGAGCGGCCGTTCCACCTCGAGCTTCACGCTCAGGCCGTTCCCCGCCGCGCGGGGCAGTGCGGCGTCCACAGCACGGGTCACCAGCTGGGCAAGGTCCGTCTCCTCCAGGCACAGCTCCACGCGCTCGGAGGCCACGGCAATGAGGTCGTCCACCAGGCCCATCAGATGGTCAGCGTTGCGCCGGACCACCAGCAACTCTGCGCGGATATCGTCGTGGCCGGGCTCGTCGAGGACCAGTTCCAGGTAGCCGAGGATTGATGTCAGGGGAGTCCGCAGCTCGTGCGAAACGGTGGCCACGAAGTCGTCCTTGGCGGCCAGGGCGCTGATCAGGTCGGTCACATCCGCGAAGGTGATGACCCCGCCGCCTTCCTGGCTGCCTGCGGCAGGAAACCCGTGCGAGCTTACCGAGTACGCGCGTTGGCTGTCTTCGGGTCCGGCCCAGTAGAGCTCGTCCATGAAAGTCTCACCGGCGGCCGCGCGCTCGGCAGGACGTGACCCGGCCCGAACGCAGGTGGTGCGGTCTGCCGCCAGCAGTTGGGTATTCCCGCCTCCTGGTTCAACAAGGCCGGCCAGGGCAGGATCGGACTGCAGGGTCTTGTTCGTCAGCACAGTGTTGCCGTTGCGGTCCACCACCCACACGCCCACGCCCACGGCGCCGAGTACTGCATCAAGCAGGTTCTGGCGCCGGACGCTTTCGTCCAGCGTCCGGCCCAGGTGGTACTCGCTGTCCATCAGCTTGGTCCGGTGCCGGCGGATGGTGGTGGCCACCACGTGCGCGGTTACGGCCATGACGGACATGACCAGGGGGAGGATGAGGACACGGATCATCGAGCCGGCAGCCGGCGGCGACCCAAGCGCTGCGGCCGGGACCACGGTGCTGAGGACGGTCCCGGCAATCGCGAGGGCGGGCATGTACGGCCGGACCTGGGCCGATAGCCAGATGACGGGGAACACCAGCGTCATGCTCAGGACGCTGAAGGACGGGCCCCCCGCCTCGCGGGTGAAGCCGATGGCCAGGCAGTCAAGAAGCGGGATGACGGCGAATGCCCCGGACGGGAGCCGGCCCCAGGGGACGGCGATGCACGCTGCGGCGATCGCCAGGTGGAACAGCAATGCGTTCAGGAACCTGCTGTCCGCCAAGGTCCATGGGCTGAACATGGCCGCCGCCACCACGACCAGTGCCACGGTCAGGCTGACGGGCAGTTGGCTGGCCATCACCCGCTGGCGGGCGCTGAGGCCGCCGAAGAGCCCGTCGAGCCGGTCCGACACCACTGGTTCGGGCAGCGCACTGCGCGCCTGGCCGAACACATCGGTAGTGCCCTGCGCTTCCCGGATCACCACGCTGCCCCCAGCACAGAAATATTATGCCCCCGTTTGCAAGAAGGTCCTGCAGCAACAGTACCCGGGTGAATGCAGGTTCTCACGGTGGGCGCCGGGTTTATTGGCATGCGGTCATCCGATCAAAAGGCTCAGCGCCTCCGTCAGGTGTTCCACTTCCCGGACTGAGAAGCCGGCGGGCACAGGACCGGGCCCCGTGTGGCTGGCGGGCACCACAGCATGCGTGAATCCCAGCCGGTGGGCCTCCTGGATGCGCTGGTTGATCCCCGGTACCGGACGGACCTCGCCTGCCAATCCCACCTCGCCGAAAGCAACCAGCCGGATGGGCAGCGGTTTGCGGGCCTTCGCCGATGCTACGGCGAGGGCCACGGCGAGGTCCGTGGCCGGTTCGCTGAGCTTGACGCCGCCAACGGTGGCGACGTAGGAATCGTCCTTGTGCAGCATGGTTCCGGCGCGCTGCTGCAGTACCGCCAGCAGCATTGACACCCGTGAACTGTCCAAGCCGCTGGTGGCCCGGCGCGGCTGCGAGTTGGGACTTTCGGCCAAGAGTGACTGAACCTCGGCGAGCAGGGGGCGCCGCCCCTCCATGGTGACGGTGATGCAGGTGCCCGAAACCGGGTCCTTGGTGCGGCTGACGAACAGCCCGCTGGGATCGGCGAGGCCCTCGATTCCATTTTCATTGAGGTCGAAGCAGCCCACGTCATCGGTGGGGCCATACCGGTTCTTCACGGCGCGCAGCATCCGCAGCCGGGAGTGCCGCTCGCCCTCGAACTGGCACACCACGTCCACCAGGTGTTCCAGGAGCCGCGGCCCGGCGATCGAACCGTCCTTGGTGACGTGCCCCACCAGCAAAGTGGTCATGTTCCGCCGCTTGGCCGCGGCAATGATGGATGCCGCCACCTCGCGCACCTGGGAAACGCCGCCGGCGCTGCCATCCACGTCTGCACTGCTGAGAGTCTGCACGGAGTCCACGATCAGCAGCCGCGGTTCAATTTGTTCCACCTGGCCCAGCGCCTGGCCCAAGTCCGTCTCCGCGGACAGGTACAGGGATTCCGCGACGGCGTCGATCCGCTCCGCGCGCAGCTTCACCTGCGCCGCCGACTCTTCCCCGGTGACGTAGAGGACGTCCTGGGCTGTCCGGGCGAACTTGGCGGCCACGTCCAGGAGCAGCGTCGACTTGCCCACGCCGGGTTCGCCCGCCAGCAGGATCACGGCGCCGGGAACCAGTCCGCCGCCCAGGACGCGGTCCAGCTCGTCCACGCCGGTGGGCAGGAACGCCGCCGTGGTGGCGTCCACGTCCGCGATGCGGCGCGCCGGCTCCAACACCGTTGTGGCGGCCGTGGTCCGGGCCACCGCGGTGCCGGTTTCCTCAACGGTGCCCCACGCCTGGCACTCGCCGCAACGGCCCACCCATTTGGCGGTGGTCCAGCCGCATTCGGCGCATTTATAGGCGGGCGCTTTTGATGCCCGGGAAGTCTTTGTTGCCATGGGTTCAACCCTAGTGGCGGGCACTGACACCAGCGTCAACGCGTGTTTCGTTCCCGCCCGCCCCCTGACCCCGCAGGCCCGGCCGTGGGCCCGGGCCCAACCACCGGTTCTTACAGCGCGGGCAGGATGTCCCGGGCCTCCGCTGCGTCCATTCCTGTTGCCTCCAGCAGGTCCACCATGAGGGGGCGGAACAGCATGACCACCGTTTCGCCCTCCAGCCGCTGGACCTCCAGCAGCTTCGGGTGCAGCCGCAGCGCGATTTCACTGAGGTCTCGCCGGGCCGTGCGCAGGTGGGCGCGCCGGACGCCGTCGTGCGTTTCCGCCAGGCCCAGCGAGAGCTCGTCAATCGCGGCAGCGGTCTCCTGGAGCACTCCTGCGATGCTGTCCGTGGCCTCGTCCGAGAGCGCGGTGTGGTTGATGGCACTGGTCAGCCGCCGCGCGAAGACGCGGCTGTTCCGCAGCGCCAGGTCGATGAAGTCCAGCGATTGCTTCAGCCGGTCCAGTTCGTCGCGGTGCCGCCGGTAGGCCGGCGCCAGCGTGGCCACCTCCCCGGACGCCCGCAGGGACTGGCGCATGGCATCCACCAGGGGCTGGCAGTTCCTGCCGCGGATCAGTGCGTGCCACGCCTGCGTGGAATCGCTGTTCACCAGCGCACCCGCGCATTCACGCAGGACTTCGGCCAGTTCATGCAGCAGCTTCTGGACGTCACGCCGCGGCTCACGGCGGGGATCCTTGGGCACCAGGATGGTCACCAGCAGCGCGCACAAGCCCCCCACCACGGCGTCGATACTTCGGGTGAACGGGCCACCGGACGGCGCCGGCAGCAGCACCACCAGCAGCGACTGGAGTGCCAACTGGGTGGTGAAGATGTTTCCGCTGTCCAGGAACCGGGCCAGCAGGATGGAGAAGAGAAGCACGACGGCGGCCACCCAGATTTCGCCGCCCAGCCAGTGCAGGAGCAAATCGCCCACGGCGATGCCGATGGTGCAGCCAAGCCCCACCTCCATCACCCTGCGCAGCCGCGGCTCACGCGAGAATCCCAGGGCGATCAGCGAGGACGTGGCGGCGAACAGGGGGCCGGAATGGCCCAGCACGTACTCCGCGAAAGCGTAGGCGCCCACGGCGCAGACGGTCATCTGGATGGCTGGCACGAAGGAGTTGCGGCTGCGGATCAGCCCGGTCCGGATGCGGGTGCGCAGGAACCGCCGGCTTGCTGAGAGTCCTGCTGGGATGGCCATGCGGACAAGTCTATTCAGTGCCCGTCCACTGCCGGGCACGGCTCCACTACGGCTGCGCGTGTGATCTGCGCAATGGTGACCCGGCATTTGTCAGCCAATATCCCGCCGTCGTTAATCATCCGTTCACTTTGGACAGCCCATCCCGTTACCTGCGGCCCATAACTTTCTTGAAGGTACACAACGTACGCATCGCGCAGCAGGGTTCTCCGTCCCTGTCCCGCACCTGAATAACCCTGGAAGGGGTACATCTAGTGAAGGCACTTCGCTTCGGCCGCCACGCGGCTATCGCTGTTATCGCTGCGGGCGCACTCGCGCTGTCCGCCTGCGGTTCAGACAACGCCACGGGCACCGCGCCTGCAGGCAACCAGGCTTCCTCCGGCCCCAAGGTCACCGGCACGCTGACCGGCATCGGCTCCTCCGCGCAAGGTGCGGCCATGGACGCATGGAAGACGAACTTCGCCTCCGCCAACTCCGGCGCCAGCGTGCAGTACTCCCCGGACGGCTCCGGTGCCGGCCGCAAGGCAATCCTCGACGGCTCGGCCCAGTTCGCCGGTTCGGATGCCTACCTGAAGGATGACGAATACGCCTCCTCCAAGTCCGTGTGCGGCCCCGACGGCGCCATCAACGTCCCGGTCTACATCTCCCCGATCGCCGTGGCCTTCAACGTTCCCGGTGTCACCGACCTGAAGCTGGACGCCACCACCGTCGCCAAGATCTTCCGCGGCCAGATCGCCAAGTGGAACGACCCCGCGATCGCCGCCCTGAACGCGGGCGTCTCGCTGCCCGACCTCAAGGTCACCCCGGTGAACCGCTCCGATGACTCCGGCACCACCCAGAACTTCACGGACTACCTGTCCGCCGCAGCCTCCGACGTCTGGACCGACAAGGCCGCCGGTGTCTGGCCCGCCAGCCTCCAGGGCGAGAACGCCAAGGGCACTTCCGGCGTGGTCAAGACCGTCACGGACACCCCCGGCGCCGTGACCTACGCCGATGACTCCGCCGTGAGCGGCAAGCTGGGCGTAGCCCAGATCAAGGTGGGCGATTCCTTCACCAAGATCTCCGCGGATGCCGCCGCCAAGGCAGTGGACGCCGGCAAGCCCGTTGACGGCCGCGCCGCCAACGACCTCTCCATCAAGCTGGACCGCAAGACCACCATCGCCGGCGCCTACCCGATCGTCCTGGTGTCCTTCCACGTCCTGTGCACCACGTACGACAAGCAGGAGACCGTTGACCTGGTCAAGGCATTCGAGCACTACGTAGTTTCCGCTGAGGGCCAGAAGGCCGCCGCGGACTCGGCCAAGTCCGCTCCGCTGTCCTCCGACCTCGCAGCCAAGGCCGTCAAGGCCATCGACTCGATCAAGGTCAAGTCCTAACCAGCGCCGCAAAAACCGGGTTCCCCGCCTGCCGGAAGGCAGTGCGGGGAACTTGGCTTTGCACCCTGCTTCCTTAATCCAGCAACGAATCGAAGGGCCGTCGAATGACCGCCACCTCCCTGACCAGTTCACAGGGCGCCGGACGCACCGGGGATAAAGTCTTCTCCGGGGCCGCGCTGGCCGCCGGCTGCCTGATCCTTGCCGTCCTCTTCGGCGTCGCACTCTTCCTGGTGGTCCAGGCAATTCCCGCGCTGACCGCACCCGCCGACAAGATCCAGGGCGGACAGGGCTTCTTCGCCTACATCTGGCCCATTGTGATCGGAACCCTCATCGCCGCCGTCATCGCGCTGGTGATCGCCACGCCCGTCGCCATCGGAGTGGCGCTGTTCATCTCGCACTTCGCGCCACGCAGCCTGGCCTCGGGCCTCGGCTACGTCGTGGACCTGCTCGCAGCGATCCCTTCCGTGGTCTATGGCGCCTGGGGCGCAGCGTTCCTGGCCAAGCAGATCTCGCCCGCCTACGGGTGGCTTGCGGAGAACATGGGATGGCTCCCCATCTTCCAGGGCCCGGCCTCCACCACCGGCAAGACCATCCTCACCGCGGGCATCGTCCTGGCGGTCATGGTCCTGCCGATCATCACCTCGCTGTCCCGCGAGATCTTCCTGCAGACCCCCAAGTTGCATGAGGAGGCCGCACTCGCCCTCGGCGCCACCCGCTGGGAAATGATCAAGATGGCCGTGCTGCCCTTCGCCCGCCCGGGCATCATCAGCGCGGTCATGCTGGGGCTGGGCCGCGCACTGGGCGAAACCATGGCCGTTGCGCTGGTCCTGTCCTCCGGCGCCCTGACCGCCAGCCTGATCCAGTCCGGCAACCAGACCATCGCCGCCGAGATCGCCCTGAACTTCCCGGAAGCCAGCGGCATCAAGGTCAGTACCCTGATCGCCGCCGGCCTGGTCCTGTTCGTCAT
Source organism: Pseudarthrobacter sp. efr-133-R2A-89 (assembly GCF_030209315.1). Taxonomy (NCBI): domain Bacteria; kingdom Bacillati; phylum Actinomycetota; class Actinomycetes; order Micrococcales; family Micrococcaceae; genus Pseudarthrobacter; species Pseudarthrobacter sp. efr-133-R2A-89. Next base: position 591,276 of record NZ_JARVSE010000002.1, read on the forward strand.
CACCCTGGCCGTGAACATGATCGCCCGCTGGGTCATCACCCGGCACAAAGAATTCTCGGGAGCCAACTAAATGACCTCCACCCTTACCCCGGTCCGCAGCAAGCGGTCCGCGCTCACCAAGGGCCAGCTGCCCAAGTACGCCCCATACGCCGTCCTTGCTGCGGCGTTGATCGTCGGCGCAGCCATCCTTGCCCTGATCGGCTTCAATGCGTTCGGCTGGGGCGTGGTCTCGGCCATCCTCTTCGCCATCGGACTGGTCTCCTGGAGCGCAGCGGTGGAAGGTTCCCGCAGGGCCAAGGACAAGCTGGCCACCTGCCTGGTGGTTGGCTCGTTCCTGGTGGCTCTCCTGCCGCTGGTTTCGGTGATCTGGACGGTGCTGGTGAACGGCATTCCCGGACTTGTGGACCCCGGCTTCCTCACCACTTCCATGAACGGCGTTACGGGCGCGTTCGACAACAAAGCCGTGGAGAGCGGCGGCCCGGTCATGGGCGGCATCTACCACGCGATCCTGGGCACCGTGCAGATCACCCTGCTTGCCACGGTGATTTCCGTACCCGTGGGGCTGCTCACGGCCATCTACCTGGTGGAGTACGGCCACGACGGCCGCCTGGCCAAGGCCATCACGTTCTTCGTGGACGTCATGACCGGCATCCCATCCATCGTGGCCGGCCTCTTCGCCGCCGCATTCTTCTTCGTGGTGGTGGGCCCGGGCACCAAGACCGGTGCGGTGGCCGCCGTCGCCCTTTCCGTCCTGATGATCCCCGTGGTGGTCCGCTCCAGCGAGGAAATGCTCAAGATCGTCCCCAACGAACTGCGCGAGGCCGCCTACGCTTTGGGCGTGCGCAAGTGGCGGACCATCCTCAAAGTGGTCATCCCGACCGCGATTTCCGGCATCGCGTCCGGCGTCACCCTGGCGATCGCCCGGGTCATCGGCGAGACGGCGCCCATCCTGGTCACCGCGGGCTTTGCCACGAGCATCAACTCCAATGTGTTCGGCGGGTGGATGGCATCACTGCCCACCTTCATCTACACCCAGATCCTGAACCCCACCTCGCCATCGAACCCGGATCCGTCCTCGCAGCGTGCCTGGGGAGCGGCGCTGGTGCTGATCATCCTGGTCATGGTCCTGAACCTGGTGGCCCGCCTGATCGCCAGGATCTTCGCTCCCAAGACCGGCCGGTAACCAGGCCCCCGGCCCGGCCTTCCGTCCCGCAGCGGCGGATCCTAGACTTCAACCCATACCCAGTAAGTGAAGGAACACCATGTCTAAGCGCATCGACGTCAAGGACCTGAACGTGTATTACGGCGATTTCCTCGCCGTGGAAGACGTCAGCATCAACATCGAGGCCAAGTCCGTCACCGCGTTCATCGGCCCGTCCGGCTGTGGCAAGTCCACGTTCCTGCGGACCCTGAACCGCATGCACGAGGTCATCCCCGGCGCCCGCGTGGAAGGCGAGGTGCTGCTGGACGGCGACAACCTCTACGGCCCGGGCGTGGATCCTGTGACGGTCCGTTCCCAGATCGGCATGGTTTTCCAGCGGCCCAACCCGTTCCCCACCATGTCCATCCGGGACAACGTGCTGGCCGGCGTCAAGCTGAACAACAAGAAGATCTCCAAGGGCGAGGCCGATGTCCTGGTGGAGCGCTCGCTCAAGGGCGCCAACTTGTGGAACGAGGTCAAGGACCGGCTGGAGAAGCCCGGTTCCGGCCTCTCCGGCGGCCAGCAGCAGCGGCTGTGCATCGCCCGCGCCATCGCCGTGGAGCCGCAGGTGATCCTGATGGACGAGCCCTGCTCCGCCCTGGACCCGATTTCCACGCTGGCCATTGAAGACCTCATCAATGAGCTGAAGGACCAGTACACCGTGGTGATCGTGACCCACAACATGCAGCAGGCTGCCCGCGTCTCCGATAAGACGGCCTTCTTCAACATCGCGGGCACGGGAAAACCGGGCAAGCTGATCGAGTACGGCGACACCCACACCATCTTCAGCAACCCGGTGCAGAAGGCCACCGAAGACTACGTCTCGGGACGCTTCGGGTAAACGGCTGCTCCCTGTTGGCGAACCCCGACGGCATTTAGTACGCTGAACTAGATACTTTTGAAACTAGTAGTAAGCCAGCTTTAGGAGTTTTGCCATGACGCAGACGGCCAGCAACCCCGGCCCCCAGCTTACGGTTTCCGTACCCGTGGCGGGCGCACCGGCGCCCGCCGCGCACGTGCAGGACTTCGACGCGGCCGCCGGGCTTGCCGCCACCCTTGGGGGTGGGCCTCTCGTCCCGCAAATTGATCCGGAGGCCGCCGTGGCTGCCGGGGATGCGGAGGATGTGCTCACGGAGGTATGGCGGACCAGTTCCTACCTCGAAGGCAAGCAGTGGGAGTTGGACAGCGCCCTGGAAGCGCTGCGCCAGGCGGTCCGGAAGGCTTCTTCTGCGGGTGCCGCCCGGGATGAGCTCTGCTCGGCGGCTAACCTGTCAGCCGACGAATTGGCCGCGATCCTGGTGGCCCCTGACGCAGCGCCCACTGCCATCTAGGGCCACTGCTATCTGCGGTTGCCGGCTACCTGGCCAGCGGTGACAGTGCCAGTGCCAGCACGAAGGCCAGGGCGCAGGTGGCCACCGGCGTCAGGACCCAGAGCCAGATGATCCTGATGACCAGCTTCCGGTTGGTCACGGAGAAGTGTTGGTTCTCGCCGGCGCCCAGTGTGCCCGCCGTGACGGTGTGGGTGGTGGACAGCGGCCAGTGCAACCCGATGGCGCCCACAAAGAGCATCAGCGCGCTGAAGGTCTGGGCCACGGAGCCGCGCAGGGGATCGATCCGGGTGATCTTGTAGCCGATGGTGTACGAGATCCGCCATCCTCCGAACAACGTCCCGGCGGTCATCATCACCGCGGACAGCAGGGCCACCCAGATGGGGATCCCGCCGTCGGCGTACCCCGCCGCGAGCAGGGCCAGCAACAGCACGGCACTGACCCGCTGCCCGTCCTGCAAGCCGTGGCCAAATGCCACCGCGCCGGCGGCAATCGCCTGCGCCCTGCGGAACCGCTGGTTGACCACGTTGGGTTGGGTGTAGCGCGCTCCCCAGGTGGCCGGATAGACCAGCAGGAAGGATCCGCTGTAGGCCACGAGCGGGGAAAGCACCAGCGGCAGGACCACCTGGAACAGCAGCGACTGGTCGACGCCCGCCACCCCGGGGCCTCCCACCGCAAGGCTGGCCAGCCCCGCCCCGGCAAGTCCCCCCACCAAGGCATGGGTGGAGGAGGCGGGGATGCCGCGGCGCCACATCAGCAGGCCCCAGGCGCAGGCGCTGGCCAGGCCGGCCGCCAGGATGGCGAGGCCGCCCGGCCCGGCCGGGAGGTTGATCCAGGTCCGGCTGGCGGCGACGGCGAGCATCGCGCTCAGCAGGGCACCCACGAAGTTGAAGAACGCAGCCAGGAGCACCGCAACGCTGGGCGTCAGGGCGCGGTTCCGCACGGCGAGGGCCACCGAGGTGGAGGCGTCACGGAAGCCGTTCAGGAAGGCAAACGCTGCGGCCAGCAGGACCACCGCAGCGAAGATGGCTGCCGCCACGTCAGGATTCCTTGACGATGATGCTGCCTACCTGGGTGGCCACCCGCCGCATGTCCTTGGTGACCTCCACCAGCTGGTTGGCGATGTCCCGGTTGCGCGAATACTGCGCCCACTTCATGTCGGCGATCATGTCGGCAACCCACACCCGGTGCGTGCGCTCGGCGCGTTTGGCAAGGCGCAGGATCTCGATCCAGTAATCCTCGAGGTCATCCAGGTCATTGAGCCGGCGCATGGCATCAACCGTCAGCTCCGCCTGCCGGCTGATGATCTCCAGCTGGTCGGCCGCCCGCTTGGGCAGGCGGTCCAGCTTGTACAGGGCCACCAGTTCCGCCGCCGCATCCATCTTCTCCATGGCCTCGTTGAGGTAGCGGGACAGGGCGTACATGTCCTCGCGGGGGAGGGGGTTCACGAAGCTGCTGCGCATATGCGTCAGCAGCGCGAAATGCAGCTCGGCGGACTTGGCCTCGAGGTTGTGCATGTGATCGACGAGCTTGCCGTGTTCGTCAGCGGGTACGCCAAGGATTTCGGCCAGGGTTGCACTGGCCAGCACGATCTGTTGTGCCATCTGCGATAGGAGGTTCAGCCCTGCGGGCTCCTGGGGAAAAAGGCGCAGCTTCACGTGTTTACCGGTCTCCGGGGACTGTTCAAGGCGGGCGTTGCTGCCGTGTGACTTGACGCCGACGCGCAACTGTCGCCTACTCTACCGGCCCGAAAGAGTGTGCCTTGAATTGGCTGCAGGGACGAGGGCAGAAAAATGGTGCCGAACCGGATACGCCTCTCGGCGGTAGGCCGCTCTAGGCGGCTAATTGTTGAAGCCCGGGGGTTTCGCGGCTCGGCACCGGCTTCAGTCTTCTACTTCGCCCCGCCCAAGTCAATCTTGACAGCCGGCCGTTGGCGGGGGCGGAAAACCTGGGGCGGCGCCTAATCGAGTTCGCCCAGGCGCCATGCGTTGGCGGCGTGTTCCAGGTCTTCGGCGGTTTTGACCAACTGGTGCGAGTTGCGGGTCAGCTTGCTGGCATGGGCTTCATTGGCGTGCTCGGCGCCATCCGCGAGCGTGGCCTGGCCCAGGGCCACCACCCGGCAGAAAGCGGCCGAACGTTCCAGCGCAACGTCGAAATCGCCGTCGAACGCGCCGGAGAGGATGGCGTCCGCCATGGTGCGCATTTCATCAGCGCCCGGCGGCTCCGCGGCACCGGCCACCACGTTGGACACCTGCGCCGTGTCCCGGCCGGCCCGGAAGTAGACCGATATCCGTTCGGGGTCACGGACGGTGGCGGCGCGGAGCGCGTAGAGCCGCCAAAGCACGCCGGGCAGTGACCGTGCCGGGCTTTCGGCCCACATCTCGGCAATGGCATCCAAGCCCTGCTCGTCGGCGAGCTTCACCAGGCGTTCGGTGATGACGGGATCGTCGCTGTCCCTTCCGTGGCGGACCAGCGCCTGCGCGGCAAGGTGCGCGGCCTCCGAGACGCGGGCGGGATCGGCCCCGCCGGCGAATGGCTCGAAATCCATCGGTGCGAACGGCTTCGGCTTGTGGTGCCGGTTGCTGCCGCCGTAGGGACTGGTTCCTGCTTGCTCGCTCATGCCCCCACGCTACTCCTGTGCCATGGGGTAAATCGAGCATGCGCGGCGCCCGGCGGAGGTGCCTGGACGCGGTAAGCGCGGGCCGGGAAAAGCGGCCGACGGCGGCGGCGGGGACGTGTGCGAGGACGCCGGAACCATGGGTTAGAGTATTAACGTCCAGAAATGGATTGGGCCGGGCGGAACGACACAGCGTGTCTGACCGACCGGCAGGGGCCTTTAGCTCAGTTGGTAGAGCATCGGACTTTTAATCCGTGGGTCGTGGGTTCGAGCCCCACAGGGCCCACCCGCAGAAGGTTTTGAAGGTCCGCTGTGAGGCGGGCCTTTTCCTTTTAAGCCTGGGTTTCAGACTTATCGACTATCCCGTTGCGCGGTATCCCGCCACGGAACGAGCTGGGAACGCCAGCTCCACCGCTGCTCCAGGGCCCCGGTGCCTGCCGTGTTCGGCGTTCAGCTGGCGGGATCGTATTGGAAGGCCCGCACTTCCTGGGCGCAGCGGCAGGCGGTGGCGATCTTGGAGGCCCAGTGGAGGGCGGCGTCGTACGTGGGCAACTCCAGTATTGTGTAGCCGCCCTCGATCTGCGCCGTCTGGGGGTAGGTGCCCTCGCGCACTGCTCCGTCGCCGCTGACCATCACGGGAGGGACGCTCTCGTCGATGCCCCCGCCAAACACCCAGACACCGGCTTCCTTTGCCTCCTGGACCACCGCATGGGCCGCGTCGGCAACTTCCTGCAGCCCGCCGTCGGGGATGTCCATGACGCCACTGGGGAACGAGATCAGGTACTTGGTCATTGGTCGGGCTCCTTCTTTGCAGACGCGGATCACCTTCATCCTTCCCACCACCTAGGGGCCGCGCAAGGATTTGTTCCCACCGCTGGCGCTGCAAAACAGGCTGCCGCCGCGGCCGAAAGGCACAATAGGCACATGGCAAAAACCAGCAAGGGCCGGATGCCGCGCCTGGAAGACGTGGCCGGGCGGGCGGGCGTCTCCCACCAGACGGTCTCCCGGGTGGTCAACAACCATCCCAACGTCAGCAAGGCGACCCGTGAAAAGGTGGAGGCAGCCATCGCCGAACTGGGTTACCGGCGCAACACTGCGGCGCGCAGCCTGGTCACCCGGCGCTCGCAGACCATTGGGGTCCTGGCCAGCGAGCTCTCCCAGTACGGCCCCGCCAACACGCTTCTTGGGGTGGAACAGGCTGCCCGCGAAGCAGGCTACTTCGTCAGCATCGCGGCCTTGCGCGAGGTGGGCCCGGATTCCATTGCCAACGCCGTGAGCCACTTCATGGACCAGTCCGTGGACGGTATTGCCGTGCTGGTGCCGCACGCGGACACCCTGGCGGTGCTGGAGCAAATGAACCTTCCCGTTCCCGTGGTTGCAGTTGGATCCGCCGGGAGCGACTCGGTCAGCGGCGCCACGGTGGACCAGCGCGCCGGGGCCAGGCTCGCCGTCGAACACCTCATCAAGGAAGGCCACCAGCGGATCGGCCACGTGGCCGGGCCGTCCGGATGGACGGACGCCGCCCAGCGCGCCGAAGGGTGGCAGGCGGCGCTGCGGGATGCCGGCCTGGACGGTTCCCTGCTGGTTGAAGGGGACTGGAGTGCGGGAAGCGGCTATGCCATCGGCCGCCGGCTGGCGAAAGGAATGACAGCCACGGCCATCTTCGTAGGCAACGACCAGATGGCTTTGGGCCTGCTGCGCGCCTTCACGGAAGCGGGCATCAAAGTTCCCGACGACGTCTCCGTGGTGGGCTTCGACGACCAGCCGGAAGCGGGGTACTTCACGCCGCCGCTGACCACTGTCCGGCAGGACTTCGAGGAACTCGGGCGGCGCTGCATGGACATCATGCTCAAGGAAATCGAGTCCGGTGCAGCAGTCAGTTCCACGGTGGTCCCGCCCGAGCTCGTATTCCGGGCCAGCACCGCCGCGCCGGCGTAACAAACTGCCCCCGCACCGGCTTTCAAGGCAGGGGAACACAGCCCTCCGGAAGCGGCTAGTTGCCGAAGTGCGGCGGCGGCGGCCCCTCCGGAAGCCGCTCCAGGATGCCCTCAGCCACCTTGCGGACCTTGATGTTCCGGTGGCTCGACGCTTTCGCGAGGATGGCGAACGCCTCCTCGTAGGAGCACCTGTTCTGGGCCATGATCACGCCGCAGGCAACGTTGATGGACGTCCTGCTGTCCAAGGCCGACTGCAGGTCTGTTGCGAGGGCGCGGGTGGCGTGCAGGTCAATGGCCAGGCGAAGGCTCCTGGCCGCCAGGGCGGCGAACCCGCGGGCCTCGGCGATGACCTGCAGCGGAAAGGCTTTCGCATCCGGCGCGAAGAAGGCGAGCGCCGCGGTCAACCGGCCGGGGTCGGCTTCTGCGGGACGTATCTCCGCCGCCGGAATTCCGGCGTCCAGCTGGAGCCGTACTGCCAGGGCGCTGCCGTATCCGGCGGACTGCAACCGCCCCGAGTACTGCCGCCAGCGGAAGTCACCGGTCCGTTGAAGCACCGCCACCGGATGGCCTCCGGACAAGACATCCGTCACCGGCCCCTCCGCGGACCCGCGTTCCCAGCCGAGCAGGCGGAGGACCTCTTCGGAGGTACCGGACAGCGCCGGGCTCCGCTTGGGCTGGTGCAGCACCAGGCCGCAACCCACCTCAACCCCGGCCGTCCTGGCGACGTGCCCGGCGGACGCGGCCACCAGCAGGTCCAGGGAGTCGGCGAGGGTTTGGGCGCCGCTGACCAGGTCCAACAGGAGGGGCGGATTACGGCGGCCCTTCGGTCCTGGCGAGGCAGGCGCGGTGACGGCAACCCCGCTGGGGCCGCGTGAGGTTGGAGGGCCGGCGACGGCTGGGGGAGAGCCCTTGGTCTCAAAGAGCTCCTCGTCGCCGGCCCCGCTTGCTACCCGGGCCCTGCGGGCCGGGAAACCTGTACGCGGGTGTGGTGCATTCATTGCCAGTCCCACACCCCCCCTAGTGAGTCAAGTACCGAAAGCCGGAATTGGTATTGCCTCTGGGAAGAATTTAGTGGCCGGGAAGCGCCTGGTGAATGCGTAGCTGGTACCTGTTTTTGGGATGGGGCAGTACTTGGAATCCTGCTCCTGCGATGCCTTTTGGGCCGTTGCCGCAGGTGGGCTCCTGCCCGCCTGGCGAAGGTGCCGGGAGAGGGCAAGCGCGACGGACACCCCCGTTTCCTTGACTCGCCGGACAGAACCGCAAACAATGCTTCTATAACGTTGTAAAAATTTGAGACAAGGATGTTTTCGTGACCCCAGCAGAATCCACCCCGGCAACGATCACCATCGACCCCGCCTTCACCGTGGGGCCCGTCCGGCGGCGCACCTTCGGCGCCTTCGTTGAGCACCTCGGGCGCTGCGTGTACACCGGAATCTTCGAGCCGGACCACCCTGAGGCCGACGAGGACGGCTTCCGAAAGGACGTACTTGAGCTCACCCGTGAACTGGGCGTCTCCACGGTCCGGTATCCCGGCGGCAACTTCGTCTCCGGATACCGTTGGGAGGACGGCGTGGGACCGGTAGACCAGCGGCCTGTCCGGCTGGATTTGGCCTGGCACTCCACCGACCCCAACTCCGTGGGCGTGGACGAGTTCGCCAAGTGGTCCGCCAAGGCCGGCGTGGAGCCCATGATGGCCGTGAACCTGGGCACCCGCGGCGTCCAGGAGGCCCTCGACCTGCTGGAGTACTGCAACATCGACGGCGGCACCGCCCTCTCCGAGCAGCGACGCGCCAACGGTGCCGCCAACGGCTACGGCATCAGGATGTGGTGCCTGGGCAACGAAATGGACGGCCCCTGGCAGATCGGGCACAAGAACGCCCAGGAGTACGGCAGGCTGGCCGCGGACACCGCCCGCGGAATGCGCATGATCGATCCCGGCCTGGAACTCGTGGCCTGCGGCAGCTCCGGCCCCACGATGCCCACGTTCGGCGAGTGGGAGCGTGTGGTCCTGACCGAAACCTACGACGTGGTGGACCTGGTCTCCGCACACCAGTACTTCGAAGACTCCGGCGACCTCCAGGAACACCTCGCCGCCGGGCACAAGATGGAAGCCTTCATCCGGGACATCGTCAGCCACATCGACCACGTGAAGTCCGTCCGAAAGTCCACCAAACAGGTCAACATCTCCTTCGACGAATGGAACGTCTGGCACATGAGCCGCGGCGAATCCAAAGTCCCCAGCGGAAACGACTGGCCCGTGGCCCCGGTCCTGCTGGAAGACACCTACACGGTGGCCGACGCCGTGGTGGTGGGGGACCTGCTGGTCACGCTGCTCCGGAACACGGACCGCGTCCACTCGGCAAGCCTGGCGCAACTGGTGAACGTCATCGCCCCCATCATGACCGAACCCGGCGGCCGGTCCTGGAAGCAGACCACCTTCCACCCGTTCGCCCTGACTTCCCGGCATGCGTCCGGCACGGTCCTGCAGCTCGCCGTCGAATCCCCCCTTGTCAGCGGAGGTACGACGGCCGACTTCGCCGCCCTGTCCGCCGTCGCCACCTATGACGCGGCAAAGGGCGAGGCCGTGGTGTTCGCCGTCAACCGCTCGGCCGCCGGGGCACTCACCCTGGACGCCGCCGTCGGGGGCCTGGGCAACGTCCGGGTCATCGAGGCGCTGACCTACTCCAACAAGGACCCCTACTGGCAGGCCACGGCCGACGATTCCAGCTCCGTCCTGCCGGCGGAGAACGTCACGGCCACGGCCGACGGCGGACACCTCACGGCCGAGCTCCCGGCCGTGTCCTGGTCCATGATCCGGCTCGCCGTGGAGGCCTGACCGGGCCGCGTACCAGGGCGGAGGCGTCCCCATGACGACGACGGCCCGCAGGTGGGAGGATGGACGGCATGGAACTGCACATCACGGGCGATCCCGCCGCTGACAAATTGTTGAGTGAGGACGCCTTCGCCCTGCTGACCGGCATGCTGCTGGACCAGCAGGTCACCATGGAATCTGCCTTCGCCGGACCGGAAAAGATCAGGACCCGGATGGGCACCCTGACACCCGAAGCCATCGCCGGGCACGACCCCGCAGACTTCGTGGAAATCTTCAAGGAACGGCCCGCCGTCCACCGCTTCCCCGGATCCATGGCCGGCAGGGTGCAGGCGCTCGCCGAGGCTGTCCGGAACGACTGGGACGGCGACGCCGCAGCCATCTGGACCAAAGGCTCACCCGACGGTGCAGAGGTGTTGAAGCGGCTCAAGGCACTGCCCGGCTTCGGTGAGCAAAAAGCAAAGATCTTCCTGGCCCTCCTGGGCAAGCAGCGGGGCCTTGACGCGCCCGGATGGCGGGAAGCGGCCGGCCACTACGGGGAAGACGGCTCCTACCTGTCCGTGGCGGACATCGTGGACCCGGAATCCCTGGCTAAGGTGCGGGCCAGCAAGCAAGCGGCCAAGGCGGCGGCGAAGGCAGGAAAAGAACGTTAATGGCAGTCACCATGAACGACGTCGCCCGCGCGGCCGGCGTTTCGCTCAAAACGGTCTCGAACGTCCTGAACGACTACGAGTTCATCCGTCCGGCCACCAAGCAGCGTGTGCAGGACGCCATTGCTGAACTGGGGTATGAGGCCAACCTCACCGCCCGCAGCCTGCGCTCGGGCAAGACGTCCATGCTGGGCCTGGTGCTCTCCGACCTCTCGGCGCCCTACTACGCTGAACTGGCGTCCAGGCTCATGAAGGCCGCATCACGGCATGGCTACCGGGTGCTGGTGGAACAGTCCGGCGCTGAGGCCTCCGTTGAACTCAGTGCCCTGCACGGGACGTTCCGGCAGCTCACCGACGGGCTGCTCTTTACCCCGCTGGTGCTGGACGCCGACGCCATCGCCGCCCGCGCCGGCACCAAACCCCTGGTGATGCTCGGCGAGCACATCATGGACCCCCGCTTCGACCTGGTCACCATGAAGAACGAGGAAGCCGCGGCTGCGCTGACCACGCACCTGCTGCAGGCCGGCCGCCGTCGTATTGCAGTGATCGGCGCCCACCCGGGGGAGTCCGCCGGGACCGCGGGACTTCGCATGAACGGGTACCGGAAGGCGCTGGACCAGGCCGGCGTCCCGTTCGACGCCGGCCTGGTGGCCCCCGCCGAATGGCGCCGCGACACAGGTGCCGCCGCCGTGGCCGGGCTGATGGCCTCAGGCGTGCAGTTCGACGCCGTCTTCGGCCTGAACGACGTCCTGGCATTGGGCGCCATGCACGAACTGTTGATCAAGGGCGTCAACGTGCCGGCGGACGTGGCGGTCGCCGGCTTTGACGACATTGACGAAGCCCGTTTCGCGTCCCCGTCCCTGACCACCGTCTCCCCGGGCATGGACGAGATCGCGGAGCGTTCGATCACCCTGCTGTTGGACCGGATCGGCGGGCGCGAAACATCCGGGCAGGGCGTGCACATGGAATCGGGGTTCGAGCTGAAGATCCGGGAATCCGCGCCCTAGCGTTCCGTCCGGATGATGGACCTGAAACGTGGCGGAAACGTGACCGGCCTAGGCTGGCAGCACGCCCCAGGCCGTCGAAGGGAACCCCATGCATCTGATGCCGCGTGAGCAGGAAAAGCTCCTGATCGTGGTGGCCGCCGACCTCGCCCGCCGCCGCCAGGGGCGGGGACTCAAGCTCAACTACCCCGAAGCGGTGGCCATCATCAGCTACGAACTGATCGAAGGTGCCCGGGACGGCAGGACCGTGGCCGAGCTCATGAGCTACGGCACCACCCTGCTGGGCCGTGACGACGTCATGGAAGGGGTGCCGGAGATGATCCATGACGTGCAGATCGAGGCCACCTTCCCCGACGGCACCAAGCTGGTTACCGTCCACAACCCGATCCGCTAAGGAGCGCCGAAATGATTCCAGGCGAGTACATCCTCCGGCCCGAACCCGTGACGGCGAACGCCGGCAGGGACGCGATTGAGGTGGCGGTGACCAACACCGGTGACCGGCCCGTCCAGGTGGGCTCGCACTTCCACTTCGCCGAGGCCAACGCCGCCCTGTCCTTCGACCGGGAGGCGGCCTACGGCCGGCGCCTGGACATTCCGGCCGGAACAGCTGCCCGGTTCGAACCCGGCGACTCCCGCAGCGTGCGGCTGATCGAACTGGCCGGCGCACGCGAGGTCTACGGACTCAGCAACGCCGTCAACGGAAAGCTCGACGGCGGCACCCGCCTGGACGGGGGCGCCAAGTGAGCTTCGAGATTCCACGCCGGCAGTACGCGGACCTCTACGGCCCCACCGCTGGGGACAAGATCCGCCTGGCGGACACCGACCTGTTCCTCGAGATCGAAAAAGACTTCACCGCCTACGGCGAGGAAGTGGTGTTCGGCGGCGGCAAGGTCATCCGCGACGGCATGGGCCAGAACGGCCAGGCCACCCGGGACCAGGACATCCCCGACACCGTCATCACCAACGCCGTCGTCCTTGACTACACCGGCATCTACAAAGCCGACATCGCACTCAAGGACGGCCACATCTTCCGCATCGGCAAGGCGGGCAACCCGCAGATCACCGACGACGTGGACATCGTGATCGGCGCGAGCACCGAGATCATCGCCGGCGAGCGGAAGATCCTCACCGCCGGCGGCATCGACACCCACATCCACTTCATCTCCCCGGACCAGGTGCCCACCGCGCTGGCCAGCGGCGTGACCACCATGATCGGTGGCGGCACCGGCCCGGCTGAAGGCACCAAGGCCACCACCGTGACCCCCGGAAAGTGGCACATCCAGCGGATGCTGCAGGCAGCCGAAGGGCTGCCCATGAACATCGGCCTGTTCGGCAAAGGCCACGCGTCCGCCGTCGAACCCCTTGCCGAGCAGATCCGTGCCGGCGCCATCGGACTGAAAGTCCACGAGGACTGGGGATCCACCACCTCCTCGATCGACACCTCGCTCACCGTCGCCGACGAATACGACGTCCAGGTGGCCATCCACACCGACACCCTGAACGAGTGCGGTTTCGTGGAGGACACCATCCGGGCCATCAACGGGCGCGTGATCCACACCTTCCACACCGAAGGCGCCGGCGGCGGCCATGCGCCGGACATCATCAAGATCGCCGGCATGCCCAACGTCCTGCCCGCCTCCACCAACCCCACCCTGCCCTATACGCGGAACACCATCGAAGAGCACCTGGACATGCTCATGGTGTGCCACCACCTCAACCCGGACATCCCCGAGGACGTGGCCTTCGCGGATTCCCGCATCCGCGCCGAGACCATCGCCGCCGAGGACGTCCTGCAGGACCTGGGCATTTTCTCCATCACCTCCTCCGATTCCCAGGCCATGGGCCGGGTGGGCGAAGTCATCACCCGCACCTGGCAGGTGGCGGACAAGATGAAGAAGCAGCGCGGAGCCCTGGACGAGGGCGACGGCGGGACCGGCCCGGGCAGCCACGGCTCGCCCGGCAGCGACAACTTCCGGCTCAAACGCTACGTGGCCAAGTACACGATCAACCCGGCCATCGCGCAGGGCATCGCGGACTCGGTGGGCTCCGTGGAAGTGGGCAAATTCGCCGACCTCGTGCTCTGGGACCCGGCCTTCTTCGGCGTCAAACCAGAACTGGTGCTCAAGGGCGGCCAGATTGCCTACGCCCTCATGGGGGACTCCAACGGGTCCATTCCCACACCGCAGCCGCGCACCATGCGGCCCATGTTCGCCACGTTCGGCAAGGCGATGCAGCAGTCCTCCATCACCTTCCTGTCCCAGGCAGCGATCGACGCCGGCGTGCCCGGGGAATTGGGGCTGGAGAAGGTCATCCGGCCCGTCTCAGGCATCCGCAACCTCACCAAAGCCGACCTCAAATACAACGACGCAACCCCCGACATCCAGGTGGACCCGGAAACCTACCAAGTGACGGTCGACGGCGAGGACGTCACCTGCGAACCCTCCGACGTCCTGCCCATGGCACAGCGCTACTTCCTGTTCTAGCACCCCGGAGAAACCCCATGATCATCGACAAAGTCCTCGGCAACCTGCACGAACTGCCCGAGCCCGGAGCCTACGCCGGACTGCACCAGGAAAAGGTGGTGCTGCCCTGCGCCCAGCTGGTCAAGCGCATCCAGCGCGCCACCACGGACCACGGCAAGGAGATCGGCATCCGCCTGCCCGCCGGGTCCGGGGACCTGCGCGACGGCGACATCCTCCACGTGGAAGACTCCAACATGATCGTGGTCTCGGTGCTGCCCACCGACGTCCTGGTCATCGCGCCCCGCACCATCCACGAAATGGGCGTCACCGCACACTCCCTCGGCAACAGGCACCTCCAGGCACAGTTCTTCGACTCGTCCTCCGAATACGGGGCCGACGTCATGGTGTGCGCCTACGACCACACTGTCGAGGACTACCTCCGCCACAACTCAGTGCCCTACACCCGCCAGGAACGCGTCATGCCTGTGCCTTTCCGCCATGCTGAACACTCGCACTAGTAATCCTGTCGCCGCGCTGCGCGCTCCAGTTGGTGCGCTGGGTTGGGACGCCGCGAGGGATATGGGGCCGTGCCCGCTTCGCGGTGCCCGCCACGCCGCGGCCCCATACCCCTCGCGTCGCTTGGGCTCGTCACCTTGGGAGCGCCTGCGGTGAGCAGATACCAGCTTGCTCTTCAACAGTTGGTGGATTCCGCTTTGCCTACCGGGGCCTTTGCGCACTCCTTTGGGTTTGAGACGTACATCGAGCGGGAGCTCGTTTTAGATGAGGCTTCGTTTGGTAGGTGGCTGTCCGCTTTTGTGTCGCAGCAGCTGACTTACTCGGATGGGCTGGCGATTCGGCTTCTTTATGCGGGGGCCGATGTGGGGGAGCTGGATTCTCTTCTTTCTGCTTCTCTCTTGCCCCGGCAGGTGCGGGAGGCGAGCTGCAAAATGGGGCTCCGGTTGCTGGAAATCGGTGCTGAGGTGTTTCCCTCACCTGCGCTCGAACTGTACCGGGACCTGGTGGGTGACGGCCGGGCCGCAGGGCACCAGCCGCTCGCGTTCGCCGTCGTCGCCCGCTCCCTGGACGTTCCGCTCCAGGAGGCGCTCGCCGCCTACCTTTTCGCCACCGTCACGTCGCTGACGCAGAATGCCGTGCGCGCCATTCCGCTGGGCCAAAACGCCGGGCAGCGGGTGCTGCGGGGAGCGCACGACGACGTCGCTGCCGCCATCGCCAGGATCGCGCACCTCACGCCGGACGACTTTGGGGCCGTCAGCCCCGGCCTGGAAATATCGCAAATGAGGCACGAACGCCAACGTGCCCGCATGTTCATGAGCTGACCGTGCTTGAAAATACTGTGCTTTTGAGTCAAAGGAGGACACATGTCTGAACCCATCAAGATCGGCATCGGCGGACCCGTCGGAGCAGGAAAGACGCAGCTCGTGGAGCGGCTCACCCGGCACATGAGCGGGGAAATTTCCATGGCCGCCATCACCAACGACATCTACACCATCGAGGACGCCAAAATCCTTGCCGCCAACGGCATCCTCCCCGTGGACCGCATCATAGGCGTCGAAACCGGCGGCTGCCCGCACACCGCCATCCGCGAAGACACCTCCATGAACACCGCCGCCATCGAGGAACTCAAAACCCGCCACCCCGACCTGCAGGTCATCTTCGTGGAATCCGGCGGCGACAACCTTTCCGCCACCTTCAGCCCCGAACTCGTCGACTTCTCCATCTACATCATCGACGTGGCCCAAGGCGAAAAGATCCCCCGCAAAGCCGGCCAAGGCATGATCAAGTCCGACCTCTTCATTATCAACAAAACCGACCTCGCACCCCACGTCGGCGCTGACCTGGCCATCATGGAGCGGGACTCCAAGGAATTCCGCGGCAACAAGCCGTTCTGCTTCACCAACCTGAAAACTGACGAGGGCCTGGACAAGGTCATCGACTGGATCCGGCACGATGTCCTGATGCTCGATTTGGCCTCATGAGCACGACGGCGGGAGCGCCACCGGCGGCTTCACCGGATGCAAGGGGCCGTGCCCGCTTCGCGGTGCCCACCACGCCGCGGCCCCTTACATCCGGCTCCGCCGCCTCAGCGGGTACGTCACCTATGGGGCGGCTTGAGCTGGGCGTCGAGGTGCGCGGGCGGAGGTCCCTTGCCTCACATCAGTTCCATGAGGGGGCCCTTCGGGTTCTGCGGCCGCATTACCTCGATGACTCTGGGCAGGTTTGTTATGTTGTCGTCAATCCTGGTGGGGCTTATCTTGGGGCGGATCTCTTTGTGTTGGATGTGGAGGTCGGGGAGGGGGCTGACCTGCTGTTGACCACCCAGTCCGCTACCAAGGTTTATCGGACTCCCGGGTCTTTTGCCGAGCAGCGGATGGCGGTGCGGCTGGGGGAGGGGGCCCGGCTGGAATTCATGCCGGACCAGCTCATCGCCTACCGCGAGGCCAGCTACCGGCAGCGGACCTCCGTGATTCTGCCGCCGTCGTCGTCCCTGGTCATGGCTGAGGTGGTCACTCCCGGCTGGTCGCCGGACGGTTCGGCTTTCCAATACCGGGAAGTGCGGCTGCGCAACGAAATCCGCGTCGAAACCGACGGCGGAACCCACTTGCTGGCCCTGGACAACCTGCTGATCCGGCCACCGCTGCACGACGTCACGGGGCTCGGATTCATGGAAGGCCACAGCCACCTCGGGTCCCTGGTGGTGGTGGATGCGAGGGTGGACCAGGCGCTCGCCGACGACCTGCACGGGCTTACCGCCGGCCGCGACGCGCTGACGGGTATCTCACTGACGCGCCCAGTTGCGGGGACTGCCGGGCTGGTCCTGCGAAGCCTCTCCAACAGCACCGACGAACTGAACCGGCTGCTCCGGTCCTGTACCGACTTCCTGCGCAGCCGCTGGTTCGGCCAAGGCCCGCTGGACCTGAGGAAGCACTGATGACCAGCATCGCCGCGCTCTACCGGGACCGGGACTCCCTGCCGCTCCGGACCCGCGCGCTGTTCACTTTCGGGGCGGTGGCCGCCCTGCACGCCGCCGCCGTCGTCCTCCTGCTCGCCGGCACGGCCGACGGCGGCGGGCAACCGCTGACCTGGGGCCTGTTCCTCACCGCCTACCTGGCCGGCGTGAAGCACAGCTACGACTGGGACCATCTGGCAGCCATCGACAACTCCACCCGCAAGTTCGTGGCGCAGCGTCAAGACCCGGTCAGTGTTGGCTTCGCCTTCAGCCTGGGGCACAGCTCCGTGGTTGCCCTCGCCGGGGTGCTGGTCATCGCGGGAGTATCGCTGGTGGGTGGACTGATGCAGGACGGTTCGGCCGGCAACCTGGTCCTGGGCCTGATCGGCAGCGGCGTGTCCGGCCTGTTCCTGCTGGCCATGGGACTGTTCAACGGTTCCGCTTTCGTCCGCTCCGCCGGCGCCTACCGCCGCGCCCGCAGCGGCGCCGCCGTCGAGCCCGGGGACCTTGAACCGCAGGGCGCGGTGGCGCGGCTGCTGGCCCGGCCGCTGTCCAGGGTGCGCCGGCCGCGGAACATCTACGTGATCGGGTTCCTGTTCGGCCTGGGCTTTGACACTGCCACCACCATCGGGCTGCTGATGATGACGACGGCGGCCTCGCTGGCCGGAGTGCCGCCGTTCGCCTTGCTTGCGCTGCCGGTCTCTTTTGCCGCCGCGATGACCCTCTGCGACTCCGTGAACGGCATGGCCATGCTGCGGATGTACCGCTCCGCGCTGGACGACCCCCGGCGGAAGCTCGGTTTCAACGCCGTGGTCACGGGCATCTCGGCAGTGTCCGCCCTGTTCATTGCCGTGATCACGCTGGGCGGATTCCTGCACTCAGCGTTGTCCCTTGACGACCCTGTGACGGGGTGGCTCGGATCGATCGACCTGGGCGACGCCGGCCTGCTGCTGGTCGCCTTGCTGCTGGCCGTCTGGGCCGGCGCAGCGCTGAAGGGCAAGGCATTCCGAACCAAGTGACGGGGCGCGGTACCACCGGCACCGCGCCCGCCAGGTCCGGACCTTACCGGACGGAATCAGCCTGGTCAGCCGAAATCGGCTACGTAGCTGGGAACACCCACGGCGTCGGTTGAGACTGGCGCCCCCGTGTCGTTGACCACGTGATCCAGCGTGCCTGCGCCGAGGTTCACCGTCAAAAGGCTGTGCAGCTTCACTCCCGGAGTTACCGGCACCTCAAAGCCCCTCGTTGCGTGGATGCCGGGGTCGACGTTGGTGTAAACGTAGCTGCCGCCGCCCCAGAGCTCGTGGGCCTTGACGGAGTCTGCCACCTTGTAGCCTGCCCAGCCCAGGACCCCGTCATGCTGCCACGCGGCCTGGTTGGGGGCGTCGTAGGGCAGCTCGTTCTGGAAGAAGACCGTCCTGCCGCCTTCTCCATTCCAGATGACGTTGTACTGCTGGTAGTGCTCCACGAACAGGCCCGTGGCGGTGACGTTGTTGCCGTTGACGATCACGCCGTTCGCGCCGGTGTTGGTGGTCCAGCCGACACCGTTCCCGTGGTCGGCGCGCCAGGCCCAGATGTGGTCCAGGAGGACGTTGTCGCTGTTGACTTCCAGGCTGACCGAGGCTTTGCCGCTGTGCGGTCCACCGACGCGGAAGAACACATCATGGAGCGTGGTGGGGTTTGCCGGATCATTGTGCACGGATGAGTCGGACGGCCCGCTCCCATTGCCCTTGCCGATGCGCATCAGGGCGGGCGAATTCACCTCGCCGGCGTCCACCGTGACGGCGGCGATGTCCACTCCGGGAACATCTGCCACCGTCAGGGGAACTGAGCCGTTGCCGGCAGTGAGGGTTGTCATGCCGAGTCCCAGGACCACGGTTCCGGCCCGCTTGACCTCAATGCTCCGGTCAACGTCGTAGACCCCGGGGGTCAGGAGCAGGTTCTTTCCGCGGGCCAGCTGGGAGTTGATGGCCTGCGCTGAATCGGCGGGCGTCGCGACATAGAAGTCTGCCAGGGGGATGCTGCGGCCGGCCGTAGGGCCGTTCTCCCACGTGGTCCCGGCCGAGTCCCGGCGGACAGCCGGCACGAAGACGCTGTACTGGCCGGCCGGATCCACGGTCAGGTAAGGCTTCTCGCGGCTGACGGGAGTGCTGTCCAAGGTGGTGTACGGCGGGTTCGGAAATGAATCGGCAGGTGCACCGTTCACCCCTGAGAACACCTGGTTCCAGACTCCATTGGACCAGCTTCCGATGCTGCTGTTGCGGACCAGGTACTGCTGCTGGGAGCCATTGATGACGGCGCCCGTCTTTGAATCAGCGATGAAACCGCCGCTGGCATACTGCGGACCGGCCGTGCAGTAGTCCATCAGGGAGAGGTTGCCGCCGGTGATGTTGACCCGGCGCATGGGGGAGGCCTGGGAGGCAGCCCAGAAGTTGGCGGAACTCCGGCAGCCCTCCAGGCCGGTGACGTTGATGGTGAGGTTGGACAAAGAGCGCCAGAAGTTGTTGAGGGCGATGCAGTTGTCAGCGGCCAGGCACCGGTTGTAGACGTCCACGTGCCCGTTGATGGTGACGTCGGTGGGGGCAGCGCCCAGGCCAGCAACCTCGGTGGAATACCCCACCTGGATGATCAGCGGCTCCTGGGGCGTGCCGTAGGTGCCGGGCTTGAACAGCAGGGAGTAGCGCTTGGTCCCCATCTCGTCGTCCACTTGTTGCGCCGCAATGGTATCCACCGTGGCCTTGATCCGGGACACCGGCATGCTGGGATCGAAAACGTAGGTGTTTGGTCCGAACGGATTCCCTGCTGCCGGAGCGGCAGCCGGGGCTTGGGGCATTGGCGACGCCGGTGCCTGGGCTGCAGGGCCCCGGGCTGGTGCGGCGGCCTGGGCGGGTGCTGCCCCGCCGGCGGCGAAGAGCCCCATGAGCAAGGCGGTGGCGGCCGCAATTGTTCCGGCCCGGTGCAGGCGGGGTGACGGTAGGGGCTGGGGTGTATCAGGGCGTGGGGCTAGCGGCATTGCTGGTCCTGTCGGTGATGGGGTGGACGGCCAGGGCGGCAGGGGCAGCCGGGCCGAGTGGTGGGAGCGCTCCCGTCGGGGAAGCGTAGCATTGCGTTTTTGCCCCGGCAAGGCTTTTCGGGAGCGCTCCCACGCACCCTTGGTGTCGTATTGTCGTTGGAATGAACGCAAACTCCAGCCGCCCGGGCACGCCACGAGGAGGGCAGGCCAGTCCTACGCTGGAGGACCTGGCGTCGGCCGCCGGGGTATCCCGCTCCACCGCCTCCCGCGCCATCAACGGCGGGTCCAAGGTGAGCGCGAAGGCCCAGGCCGCCGTCGATGCCGCAATCGTGGCGTTGGGCTACACACCGAACCGCGCTGCGCGGAGCCTTGTCACCCGGCGCGCCGGTTCGGTGGCGCTGGTCATCCCTGAACCTGACGCCCGGGTCATGATGGACCCCTACTTCGCCGCCGTGATCACCGGAGTGAATGAAGCGCTGCGCGGCACCGACCTGCAGCTGGTGCTGCTGATGTCCCGGGCCGGGGACGACTCCGCCCGGACCCTCCGCTACCTGCGCGGCGGGCACGTGGACGGTGCCATCGTGGTGTCCCACCACCGGACGGACGACTGGGTGGAGACCCTGGGTGCCACGGGGCTGCCCACCGTCTTCATCGGCAGGCCATGGGACACGGGATCGGGAATTCCCTACGTGGACCTGGACAACTTCGAGGGCGGCCGGCTGGCAGCCCGGCACCTGGCGTCCTTGGGCCGCACCACGCTGGCAACTGTTGCCGGCCCCACCGACATGACGGCCGCCGTCGACCGCCTCGATGGCTGGCTCCAGGGACTCAGGGACGCGGGCCTGCAGCCCGGGCCCGTCATCCACGGGGACTTTACGACGACGGGCGGCGCCGCGGCGGCCGGGCGCCTGCTGGGCCTGGCGCCCGGGGTGGACGGGGTGTTCGCCGCCTCCGACCTCATGGCCCTCGGCGTCGTGGATGCCCTTCGGGGCATGGGCCGGCGGGTACCGGAGGATGTGGCGGTGGTTGGCTTTGACAACCACGCCATCCAGGCATCAAACGGCTTGGGACTCACTACAGTGGCGCACCCCATGGTGGACATGGCTTCTGCGGCGGGACACCTCCTGGTCAGCGCGATCGGCTCCCCCGGGGAGCACGTGGCCCCGGTGGTCTATCCGGCTGAATTGGTGGTGCGCGCCAGTACGGTTCCCTGACCGCGCCGGTGCGCGGGCCAGGACAGGCCGGGGCCTACGCCGCGAGTTTTCCCTTGGCTTTGCGGTGCGGCCGGTGCGCGGCGGCGGCCAGGCGCGAGTGCGCCCCGGCGAGGACTTCGCTGCCATCGGGCACCGTGCTGTCCGTGACCAGGTGGGCGCCGTGCTCCACCAGGACGCCGGAGCCGATCCTGGAATGGCTGCCAATATGGACCCGGTTGCCGATGACCGTGCCGCGGCCGATGCGCACGCCGTCGCCGATCACTGTCCGGTCACCGATCCGTGCGTCACGGTCGATCCAGCTGCCGTGCCCGATCCTGCAGCCTGAACCCACCTGCGCACCGTGCTCTACGTAGGTCATGGGGCCGATCCGCGCGCTCTCGGCCACCTTCGCTCCCGGAGCGATGAGTCCGCCGCCGTTGTCGTGGCGGGCATACCGGGTGACCTTTCCGGCGTCGTCCTCAACTGACACAAACTTTGCGGTCATACCGTCCCTCGTTAACGCTGCGGCACTCTACCGCACAGTAGGTTAACGGCCGGGAGCTTTCGAGGATTCCCAAACAGGCACAGGCGGCGCGGTTTTTGGTGCCGCCGGCGGACTATGCCACCAGGTTGGCAGCGGCCGTGTCCATGTGTTCCAGGATGGTCTTCCGGGCCAGCGCGGCATCGCCGGTGTCGATGGCGGCCACAATGTCCTTGTGGCGGTCCACGCTCATGTTGCTGACGCCTTTTTCCAGTCCGGCGAACATGATGGACATGCGGATGGAGCCCTCCAGGGATTCCCAGGAGTGGAGCAGTGTTTCGTTGCCGGTGAGCCGGCACAGCGTGCGGTGGAATTCGAGGTCGGATTCGATCCGTCCCTCCAGGCTGCCGCCGGCGGCGGCATCCATGGCGTCAATGGCCTTGTGCAGCGAGTCGGTGACCTGCTGCCGGTCAGGCAGTTCGCACAGGGTCCGGGCGGCGAGCGATTCCAGGGCGGCGCGGACGGAGTAGATGTCGCGGATTTCCTTTTCGTCCAGGTGCCGGACGGACAGCCTGCCGCGGGGGCCTGCGGAGAGCAGGCCCTCCTGTTCCAGCTGGCGGAGCGCCTCGCGGAGGGTGCCCCGGCTGATCTGCAGCATCTCGGACAGTTCGGTTTCCACCAGGTGGCGGCCGGGTTCCAGTTCTCCGCTGGTGATGGCGGTCCGCAGCGCCGAGAGCGCCTGCTCGCGCAGGCTTTTCTTTTCCAGTCCCAGCAACGGGGCGGTGAGTCCGGCCATGGCTTCTGTCCTCAATGTCATAAGTCGACTGTCTACAGTCGGGAGTAGTTTCTCGATAGTACGGCAGAATGCACGGCACCGGCTTGGGACCGGTGCCGTGCATTCTCCATGGGGTGCCTTGCCTTAGCCGAGTTCGGCGAGGACCTTGGCGACGATGCGGTCCGTGGCCAGGCCGTAGCGGTCGTGCAGGGTGGGCAGGGCGCCGGCGTCCAGGAACTGGTCCGGGAGTGCCACGGGCACCACGCGCTTGCCCAGCCCCGCGGTGACGACGGCGGAGGCGACGGTTTCGAACAGCCCGCCCACTACGGAGTGGTTTTCCAGCGTGACGGCGAGGCGGTCGGTATTGAGCTCCGCAAGGACGGTTTCGGCGTCGAACGGCTTGATCGTGGGGGTGTGAACGACGGCGACGTCCACGTTGTGTGCCGCCAGCGCCTTGGCTGCCTGGAGGGCACGCATGGTCATCAGCCCGGAGGAGATGAACACGACGTCGTTGCCGCCGCGCAGCACTTTGGCTTTGCCGAGCTCGAAGGTGTAACCGTACTCGTCCAGGACGGTGGGCACGTTGCCGCGCAGCAGGCGCAGGTAGGTGGGGCCTTCCGAAGCTGCCAGCTGCGGCACCGCCTGCTCGATGTCCACTGAGTCGCAGGGGTCCACGATGGTCAGGTTGGGCATGCCGCGGAAGATCGCCATGTCCTCGGTGGCCTGGTGGCTGGGACCGTACCCGGTGGTGAGGCCCGGCAGGCCGCCCACGATGTTGACGTTCAGGTTTGGTTCGGCAGCGTCCAGGCACAGGAAGTCGTAGGCGCGGCGGGCCGCGAACACCGAGTAGGTGGACGCGAACGGGACCAGCCCGGTTTCGGCCAGTCCGGCCGCGGCGCCGAAGAGCAGCTGCTCGGCCATGCCCATCTGGAAGAACCGCTCCGGGAAGGCCTGGGCGAAGATGTGCATGTCCGTGTATTTGCCGAGGTCGGCGGTCAGGCCCACGATCTTGTCGTTCTCCTGCGCAGCCTTGACCAGGGCGTGCCCGAACGGCGCGGAAGAGGTCTTCTGGCCCGGGTCGGCGAAGGAGGCGATCATCGCCGAGGTCTTCAGCTTGGGCTTGGCGGGTGTGGCCGTCGTCGTGGTGGTGCTCATGCTGAAGCCTTTCCTTCATAACCGGCGGTGAGCTGCTCGCGGCAGACCTGCCATTCGTGTTCTTCGATGCGCATGAAGTGCGCTTTTTCGCGCTCCTCCAGCAGCGGGACGCCGCGGCCCACCTTGGTGTCGCACAGGATCACGGAGGGACGTCCGACGGCGGCGGACTGGGCGGCTGCGTTGTCGAACGCCGCGAGCAGCGCGCCGACGTCGTTCCCGTCCACCCGCTGGGTGTACCAGCCGAACGCTTCCCACTTTTCGGTGACCGGCTCGGTGCGGAGCACGGTGTCGGTCTTGCCGTCGGCCTGCAGGGCGTTGATGTCCACCATGGCGGTGAGGTTGCCCAGCTGGTGGTGGTGCGCGCCCATGGCGGCCTCCCAGGTGGAGCCCTCGTCCAGTTCGCCGTCGGAGAGGAAGTTGAACACCCGGGCGCTGGAGCCCTGGAATCGCAGGCCCAAAGCCATGCCGACGGCGATGGTCAGCCCGTGCCCCAGCGAACCGCCCGAGATTTCCATGCCGGGCGTGTAGGTGGACATCCCTGACATCGGCAGCCGCGAATCATCGGAGCCATAGGTTTCCAGCTCCTGGACCGGGACGATCCCGGCCTCGGCGAGGGCAGCGTAGTGGCCGATCGCGTAGTGGCCGGTGGAGAGGAGGAACCGGTCGCGGGCCTCCCAGTGCGGATCCTCTGCCTTGAACCGCAGCTGGTCCCCGTAGACGGTGGCCAGCATGTCCGCGGCCCCCAGGGCCTGCCCCACGTAGCCTTGGCCCTGGACTTCGCCCATGTTCAGGGCGTGGTGCCGGATGCGGTACGCGGCGGCGCTGATCCTGTCCACCCGCTCCGGGGTCGCCCCGGCCTGTGTCTGCCCCTGCGGGGCGGCGCCCTGGATGGTTTCTGTAGGCATTGCGTGCTCCGTGATTCTCTGGTGCGTGGTGGTCATTCAGGCGTTGACCGTGTTGGGGGTGTTTTTGGTGGCTTCGTCAGCGAGCTGCCGTTCCCGCTTGCCCCAGGTTTCCCGAGTGGCGAGCGCGGCCCAGAGGCCGATCAGGGCGTAGGCGCCGAAGAGCAGCGCCGGGCCCATCCAGCCGAAGCTGACGAACAGCAAGGTGGTGATGAACGGCGTGAAGCCGGAAACCATGGCGGAGATCTGGTAGGCCAGGCTGGCACCGGAGGCGCGGGTCTTGGCCTGGAAGAGTTCGGGGAACCAGGCGCCCTGGGCGCCGGCCAGGGAGTTCTGGCAGACCGCGTAGGAGATCGCGATGGTGAGGATGATGGCGACGAACAGGCCGGTGTTGACCAGCAGGAACATCGGGATCGCGAACAGTGCGGCGAAGGCCGTGGACCAGATGTACAGGGGACGGCGGCCGATGCGGTCCGTCAGTGCTGCCCAGGCCTGGGTGGCGAAGATGCCGATGGCAGAGGCGATGCAGAGGGCGACAAGGGTTTGGGTCTTGTCCGCCAAGTGCTGGCTGTTGAGGTAGGAAATCATGTAGGTGATGGATACGGCGTACCCGGCGGTCTCGGCGATGCGCAGGCCGATGCCCTTGACGATGTTGCGCCAGTCCGTCTTGAGGACCTCGACGATGGGTGCCTTGACGATCGTGCCGCTGTCCTTGACCTCGTCGAAGACGGGGGACTCGGGAACCTTGGACCGGATGATCAGGCCGACGGCGACCAGCACGATGCTGGCCAGGAACGGGATGCGCCAGGCAAGTTCACCGCCGAGGCCGGCGCTCGCGAGGAACGTCAGGTTGGCCAGCAGCAGGCCTACGGGGAAACCGGCCTGGACGATGCCGGTGTACTTGCCCTTGGTCTTCCACGGCGCATGCTCGTAGCTCATCAGGATGGCGCCGCCCCATTCGGCGCCGAAGGCCAGGCCCTGGACGATGCGGACGAAGACCAGCAGTGCCGGAGCCAACAGGCCGACGGCGGCGTAGGTGGGGAGCAGGCCGATCGCGAAGGTGGCCAGGCCCATCAGGATCAGCGAGGAGACCAGGACGGGCTTGCGGCCCACCTTGTCGCCCAGGTGCCCGCCGATGATGCCGCCCAGCGGACGGGCCGCAAAGCCGACGCCCAAGGTGGCGAAGGAGGCGAGGGTCCCCGTGACGGGATCGCTGCCGGGGAAGAAGGCGGTGCCGAAGTACAGTGCGGCAGCGGTGCCGAAGCCGATGAAGTCATACGTCTCGATGACGGCCCCCACGCCGGATCCGATGGCAACTCGGCGGGCGTCCTTGGTGCCGTGGACCGGGCCGCGCATGGTCAGAGCATCTTTGCTCATGGTGGTTCCCTTTCGAAAAGCGGCTGAGAAGTTTCGCCGCTGTCGACTGTTAACAAATTGGTAAGACCCAGTGTGACGCACCTCATCTTCACTGTCAACAGTCGACTTTCAGAGTTGACTGTTGACAGTTAACGCCGGTACTGTGGTGTCCATCACTACCGCTCGGCACGATTCAAAGGATCAATGATGTTCCATTCCAGACTTGGGTGCTCATCCATCAGCTTCCGGCACCAGGACCTGGGCACTGCGCTGGGCACCATGAAGGGTCTGGGATTCGAAGAGATCGATCTGGGCGCCCTGCCCGGGGTCTGCGACCATGTCCCCTACGAACTTGACGAGGCCGCCGTGGCTGCGGTGTCGCAGGAAGTCGTCGCTTCCGGTCTGCGGGTCCGCTCAGTGAACGGCGACATCGGGGACTTGAACGCAGTCCTCGACGCCGATGGGCAGGACGCCAGGCGGTGCCACCTTGACGCCCTGCTCGCCCTCACTGCCAACATTGGGGCCAACGCCCTGGTGCTGCCCTGCGGCGCCCTCGATCACAACCCGGTCCGGAGCGTCGAGGAAGACCTGGACCTCATTGCCGGGCAGCTCGCGGCTGCGGCCCGGCGCGCTGCAGGTTTCGGCGTCGAACTCTGGACCGAGTCCCTGCACTTCCTGCGGTTCTGCTGGAACCTGGAACGTGCGGGACTGCTGGCCGACCGGCTGGCCGGTTCCGGCGTCGGAATCGTCATGGACTTCAGCCACATTGTGGCGTCCGGCGAAGATATCCAGGCCTACCTGGACCGGCACCAGGGCCGCATCAGCCACGTCCACCTGCGCGACGCCGTGCCGGGGAACATCAACCTCAGCATCGGCAACGGTGACGCCGACTTCGTCGGCGGCCTGATACGCCTCGCCGCCGACGGCTACGCCGGCCACTTCTCGCTCGAACTGGAAACCCGGGACGTCACCCATGACGAACGCCCGGCCGCCGCCGCCAAGGCTGCAAGCTTCATCACCGACCTCATCTGAACTGAACAATCCAAGGAGCACCACCATGACCACCATCCAGCGCACCGCCGTCCTCACCGGAGCAACTTCGGACCGGGGCATCGGCATCACCACCGCCCGCCGTTACGCCCGTGAAGGCTGGGGCATCGCCATCCTGGACCTCGACGGCGAGAAGTCCGCCAAGGTCGCAGCCGAAATCGGCAACGAATTCAATGTCCCCGCGTTCGGCCACGAGATCGACGTCGCCAACGAAGCCTCCGTCACCGCCGCCCAGGCCGCCGTCGCCGCCGAAGTGGCAGCCGGCAACCTCCCGCCCGTCGGCGCCCTGGCCAACATCGCCGGCATCACCTCCCCGGTGCCATTCCTGGAGACCACCCTCGAGCTGTGGCACAAGGTCATGGACGTCAACGCCACCGGCACCTACCTGGTGACCAAGGCCTTCCTGCCCGCCATGATCGATAACGGCTGGGGCCGGATCGTCAACATGTCCTCCGTCTCCGCCCAGCGCGGCGGCGGCGTCTTCGGCAAGGTTCCCTACTCCGCTGCCAAGGCCGCCATCCTGGGCTTCACCAAGGCCCTGGCCCGTGAACTCGGCACCACCGGCGTCACCGTCAATGCCATCACCCCGGGTGCGGTGGACACCAACATCCGCGTGGGCAGCACCGAGGAACAGGAAGCAGCCATCAACGCCGGCATCCCGCTGGGCCGCAACGCCACCACCGAAGAAGTGGCCTCCGTGATCACCTTCCTGTCCTCCGAGGACTCCGCCTACCTCACCGGCACCACCATTGACATCAACGGCGGCAGCCACATCCACTAGCAGCCGGCCCCGGCGCCAGCCAGAAAGCTCCTCCATGACCAAGATCTTCAACGACCCTTCCGACTTCGCCGAGGAAGCCCTCGCCGGGTTCTGCGACGTCCACTCGGACCTGGTCCGGCAGGTTCCGGGCGGTGCCGTCCGCCGCTTCCGGCCGGCACAGCCCAAGGTGGCAGTCCTGGCCGGCGGCGGCTCGGGCCACTACCCGGCCTTCGCCGGGCTGATCGGTGCCGGCTTCGCCGATGGCGCGGTGGTGGGCAACATCTTCACCTCGCCGTCGGCGCAGCAGGCCTACTCGGTGGCCAAGGCCGCCGAGTCCGGTGCCGGCGTCGTCTTCACCTACGGCAACTACGCCGGCGACGTGATGAACTTCGGCATGGCCAGCGAGCGCCTGGCCGCCGAGGGTATCGCCGTGGAGAACGTCCTGGTCACTGACGACATCGCCAGCGCCCCGCCGTCGGAATCAGCGAAACGCCGCGGCATCGCCGGTGACTTCACGGTGTTCAAGGTCATGGGCGCCGCCGCCGAGAACGGCGCGGACCTCGCCGAGGTGGTCCGGCTGGGCCGCAAGGCCAACGACCTGACGCGGACCATCGGCAGCGCGTTTGCCGGGTGCACCTTCCCGGGCGCCGAATCGCCCCTGTTCACCCTGCCCGAAGGGCAGATGGGCCTGGGCCTGGGCATCCACGGCGAACCCGGCCTGCACGACACCGACCTGCCTTCGGCCAAGGACCTCGGCCACGAACTGGTGTCCCGGGTGCTCGCCGAAACCCCGCCGGACGCCGGCAGTCGCATCGCCGTCATCCTCAATGGCCTCGGCTCCACCAAGCATGAGGAGCTCTTCGTCCTCTGGGGGACCGTGGCGCCGCTGCTGCGTGCCGCCGGCTGCACGCTGGTGATGCCCGAGGTGGGCGAGCTGGTGACCAGCCTGGACATGGCCGGCGTCTCGCTCACCATCACCTGGCTTGATGAGGAACTTGAGCCGCTGTGGGTTGCCCCTGCGGAGACGCCTGCCTACCGCCGCGGCAACGCTGCCCTGGAGGCCGGGGCCCGGGGCGTCGAGGAAACGGCCGACGGCGGCGCGGGAGTCTCTGAGTTCGTCGCCACCGAGTCCTCCCGCGGATATGCCGCGGCCTGCGTAGCGGCCATCGACGCCGCCCGTGCGTCGCTGCACGACGCCGAAGAGCGGCTGGGCCGCATGGATGCGATTGCCGGTGACGGCGACCACGGCCGGGGCATGGTCCGCGGCGTGGACGCGGCCGCCGCAGCCGCCTCCGCCGCACTGGGCAACGGCGCCGGCGCCGGCGATGTGCTGGCTGCCGCCGGCGACGCCTGGGCGGACAAGGCAGGCGGCACCTCCGGTGTCCTGTGGGGTGCTGGGCTGCGGGCCTTCGGAGAGACGGTGGGCAATGCTTCCGCACCCGCACCCAGTGCGCTGGCGGCAGCAGTGACGGCGTTCGCGGACCGGATTGTCCAGCTGGGCAAAGCCGAAGCGGGGGACAAGACCATGGTGGACGCCCTGCTGCCGTTTGTTGCCGGGTTCAGCCGGGCGGTGGGTTACGGCGTGGAACCGGGCCGGGCATGGCAGGACGCGGCACGCGAGGCGGCCATCGCCGCGGAGGCAACCGCGGACCTCCTGCCACTCAAGGGCCGGGCCCGGCCCCTGGCGGAAAAGAGCCTGGGTACGGCGGATCCCGGCGCCACATCGCTGGCCATGGTCTTCGCCGTCATGGGGCCGCACTTCACCCGCGCCGCCGGGGCCGAAGCCGGCGCCACCACCATTGCGGCGACGGCCGCTGAGTCATGACAACGGAAGGAAACACCATGGGGCTGCGGCTCATTGTCGGCGCGGACGAAGCGGGCGTGGACTACAAGGACAAGGTCCTCGCGGACCTGCGGAACGATCCGCGCGTTAGCGAGGTCATCGACATCGGCGTCAATCGGAGCGACTCGCCGGACGATTTCACCCGGCCCTACCCCTACGTGGGCATTGCCGCCGGCGAGATGATCCGGGACGGCGCCGCTGACCGGGCCATACTGTTCTGCGGCACCGGAATCGGCGTCGCCATCGCCGCCAACAAGGTCGAAGGCATCCGCGCCACCGCCGCCCACGACTCCTTTTCCGTGGAACGCTCCATCCTGTCCAACGACTGCCAGGTCCTCACCATGGGACAGCGGGTGGTGGGCATCGAACTCGCCCGCCGCCTCGCCAGGGAATGGATCGGCTACACGTTCGATCCGGCGTCGGCCTCGGCTGGCAAAGTGAAGGTGCTTACCGACTTCGAGTCCTGCTGACGGGCCCTGCCCCGGAGCTGGGCAGGGCCGCGGCGCAGAATGGCCGCCGCTCCACGGCCTGGTCCTCCTACACTGGGGTGATGATCACAGTCACCGGAAGTGTGGAAACCAACCTGTCCGCGGAGAAGGCCTTTGCCTTCCTGAGTGAGTTCGAGAACACCAGCAAATGGGACCCCAACACCCCTGTCATGGACAAGATCACGCCGGGACCGGTGGCCGTGGGGCACAAGTACCACGCCGAATCCGAGTTTCGCGGCAAACGCCAGGCCCTGACCTACGAGGTCATCGAGCTCTCGGAAAACCACATCAAGCTCCGGGGCGAGAACAAGACCGTCACCTCGTACGACTCCATCGACGTCCGCGCCAGCGGGACAGGTTCTGTGGTCACGTACACGGCCGAGTTCAGCATCAACGGGCCGGCCAAGATCATCCAGCCGCTGCTTAAACCGGCCTTCAACTCACTGCGGGACCCCGCCCTGAACGGCATCCGGGACACCCTTAACTCGCTGGCAGCGGGCTGACGGCCTCAAAAAACGCCCGAAGCGCACCGCGCGGGTCGGCCTCAAGGCGCGTCTCGTCGTCGAACACCATGGTGCTGCGTGCGTGCCCGTACTCGGGCCACGCGATCTGAACCGTGTCCGGTGACCCCGTCCGCGCAAAGGATGCCCAGGCCCCGCTCATGGCGTCGCTGAGCCGGCGTGGTGCGCTGCCGCGGGTGAGGAAAGCCGCCGCCGGTGCGTCCAGGTGCCGGAAGACGAACGGGATTTCCAGGGCATGGCAGGCCCCGAGCTTGCCGCCCATGGCCGGGCTGCGCCACGTGAACAGGTAGGCAAAGCTCTTCCCGGCGCCGCCCGCCGCGCGCCGGGCCGCCAGGAGCCGGTTGCTGGGCTGCCGGTACAGGGAATCGGCAATGGCGGATTCCAGGAGTTCCTTGCCTGCCGGTTCACGCTGCAGCACCGCTTCCAGCGAGGCCGCGTATCCGGCGGCTTGGGCGGCAGGAATCCCGGCCGCGGCCAGGACTGCGGCGGCCCGCTCCGGGTAGCCGGGGTCGGCCGGAGAGGGCGGGCGCATCTCCACCGCGAACGAGCCCTCGTTGAGGTTGGTTCCGATCAGCAGGTCGACGCCGCTGTTCACTCCGTTCCGGACCGAGTCGAGCGGCGGCGCCGGCAATGACGGCATCCCCACTGTCGGCTGGAAGGGGAGCGGGACTGCGTAGGACTGCGCGGCGAAACGCTTTTCCAGGCCCTTTTGTGCTGCCAGCAGCTGCTCCACCGGGAGGGTGAGGAGTTCCGCTGCGGACGCGGGGGCCAGGCCGCACAGGTCAAGGAACGCGGCGCTGATCCGGGCGGACTCCTCCGGTTGGCGGTACCGCTCGGCCGTTCCGCTTTGCATGATGGCCCGGCGGAACAGCCCTTCCGACGCCGGCATCCCCAGCAGGGTGCCAATCGCTGCGGCTCCCGCCGACTCGCCAAAGATGGTCACGTTCCCAGGGTCGCCGCCGAAGGGGCCGATGTTGCGGCGGACCCAGCGAAGGGCCTCCAGCTGGTCCAGCAAGGCAACGTTGGACGACTCGGCGTACCCGTCCCCCAGCAGGTCCGCCAGGTGCAGGAAGCCCAGCGCGCCGAGCCTGTAATTTATGGACACCACCACCGCGCCCGCCGCGGCGGCGAGCCTGGCGCCGTCGTACATGGCGTCGCTGTTGGCGCCCAGCACGTACGCGCCGCCGTGGATCCAAACCATCACCGGCCGCGGCTGGCCGCCGGAATCCGGCGTCCAGACGTTCAGGTTCAGGCAGGCGTCCTCGCTCCACCTCCGCGGCACGGCACCTGGAGGTGCCGGGGATTCGGGGTTTTGCGGTGCCGCAGGCCCGGCGGCGGTGCAGTCCAGCACCCCGTCCCACGACTCCAATGGCACGGGCGGACGGAAGCGGTTCACGCCCGACGGCGGCCCGGCGTACGGGATGCCAAGGAACCGGTGGACGGTGGTCCCGTCAGTTCCGAGGGAGGTGCCGCGGAGGGAACCACCGGGGGTGGAGAGAAGGGTCATGGTTGACAGGTTACGTCGTGGGGGCGCCCCACGGCGGCCGCGGGGACCTGCTCAGCTTTGCGGGCCTCCCGACGGGGAGTCCTTCCGGGTGTGCCGGAGGATCAGGGCGGAACTGCTCAGTGGTGCCCGGAGCCTCAGGCCCTTGGCAGTGCAGTGCTCATTGACGGCCAACGACAGTGCGTCCCGTTCCTTCGCCGACAGGGTGGCTTCGCCGGCGCAGTACGCACGGATGAGTTGTTCCGAGGCGTCGCCGCCGAGCCCCACGAATTCGAGCCACAGCTGCGAGATATCCAGCCGGTGCTCCTTGATGACGGCCCCCGTCAGGGCTTGCTGGTCCACGGCATCCATTGTCCCGTCCTAGCCTTTGCTACACCTGTTCCACTGGACTTCGGAGCGGAACCCGGAATGGATGGGTGAAGTGGAGAAGATTTTTTTTCCTGTAAGAATGGGCCCATGCCCCTGCGCTCCTACCCGATCCGGCGCCTGGCAGAGGACCCCTCGAACGTCCTTGACCGCGTACGCTGGCCGGCCGTCCTGCCGCCGGTGGCCCAAGTCCTCGACCAGGGGCTCGACCTGGGCCCGGCCACCATCCTGGTGGGTGAGAACGGCTCGGGTAAATCCACGCTGGTGGAAGGCATCGCGCTCGCCTACGGGCTGTCCCCGGAGGGCGGGTCCACGGGCGCCAGGCACACCACCCGGCCTACCGAGTCCGTCCTCGGCGACCATTTGCAGCTGGTCCGGAACCCGGGCGCCACCCGGCGGGGCTACTTTCTCCGGGCCGAGACAATGCACGGGCTGTACACCTACCTGGAAAAGAATCCCAGCACGTTCACGCCGGACATTCCGTTCCATGACATGTCCCATGGCGAGTCCTTCCTGCAGTTGGCAGCCGACCGGTTCCGCGGAGCCGGACTCTGGGTCCTGGACGAACCGGAGTCCGCACTGTCTTTTTCGGGATGCCTTAGTCTCCTGTCCGTCCTGAAGGACCTCTTGGCCGGCGGCCAATCCCAGGTGATCATGTCCACCCATTCGCCGCTGCTGGCCGCATTGCCCGGCGCCACCATCCTGGAAGCGGGGCCTTGGGGTTTGCGGTCCCGGTCCTGGGCTGAGCTGGAGCTCGTGGCGAACTGGCAAGGGTTCATGGACTCGCCCGAACGCTACCTCCGCCACCTCTAGCTGCCGGAGGACCTTCGCCCCTAGGCAGGAAAACGGTCCCAGCGGTCAACTTGATGGGCCGGAACAGGCAGCAATCAGGAGGCAGGGACCAATGCGCCCGGCCGGGGCTGACCCGGTCTGAAATGCTGGGACGGAAAAGGGGAGCCATGGCCGGTGACGGAAAGTACAAGATCGTGGTGGGAACGGACGGATCGGAGCAGTCCCGGGCCGCCATGGACTGGGCCGTGCAGGAAGCCAGGCTGCGGCACGGCGAAGTGCAGGCCGTAACCGCCTGGAACTTCCCCTATGTCACTGATGCCCTGGGCACCGCCTGGGACTATGAAATCTTCGAGAAGGACGCGCAGGCGATCCTGGAGGCGGAGCTGGAACGCGTCAAGGACCAGGACGTTGCCATCACCGGCCGCATCGTGGAGGGGAACCCGGCTTCGGCGCTCATCGAGGCATCCAAAGATGCCAACCTCATAGTGGTGGGCTCCCGCGGCCACGGCGGATTCACCGGCATGATGCTTGGCTCCGTTTCGCACCAGACCATCCACCACGCACACTGCCCGGTGCTGGTTATCCGCGAACCGGCCGTTGATTAGCGGTGCCGGTACGGCGGCTGCCGGGAAAAGTCGGGATCCAGCACCGGACGGTTTCGTGGTAGCGCTGGAATTCCTGGCCGAAACGCTTCGAGAGGTCTGCTTCTTCCAGTGGCCTGACCGCATAGTTCCACACCAGTGAGCCCAGCACCGCATAGCCAACCACCAGCCACGACTGCAGGATGAGCCCCACTGCGGCCCCCTGCACAATGCCCGCCACCGCCATCGGATTGCGGATCCAGCGGTACGGCCCGGCAACCACAAGGCGGTTTGCCATCACGGACGGCAACGGCGTCCCGTCTCCGAGGGTGGACATCACGGCGGCAGACCAGATCCCCAAGGCGCTCGCAAGGATGAGGATGGCGACGCCGGCCGGGACGGCAACTGCCGGGAAGTCCAGGCCCAACCCCCAGCGCTGTTCGAGAACGGCCAGGCAGGCCGGGACCAGCCCCAGGAAGAATCCCCAGAACACGACAATCTGTCCGAACGTGGCGGCCACATGGGCTCCTGCGTTCGTGCGTTTCCGGGCCGGACGGAACGCAAACGGGCCACGGACAATCCACGCCGTGGGGATGCGGCCAAACAGCACCAGGCACAGTCCGGTAACCGACCCCGCAGTGGCGGCGCCCATGGCCAGCACGCCGAGGCCCGCCTGGGCGCTTACCGTGGCATAGACGGCCAAGGCAACGGTAACAATGGTGGTCCACACCGTGCCGGCAACCGCTGCGGACCGCACGCCGCGGGCTGCGGCCGCAGAGGCAAGGACAAACAGCGGAATGTCGAACACGGCAACAAGGAACGGGTCCAAGCCTCCCAGGGTTGCCCGGCGCACCGCCGGGTCCAGGAAGACCGCAATCCACCACAAACACCCGGCGACAGCTTGAACGGCAAAGTACGCCCTGCCCCACTGGCCTGACTGCGGCACAGATCCCCCCGAATCCATTCTCGCCGCGACAGTCTGCGGCATGTCCCAGCCTAGCGAATGCGCCGCCGGTTCCGGCGGAACAGGCATGGTCCGGGCTTCCCGTGGAAACCCGGACCATCGAGGTTGGCGCTAGGCGGGCAGCGGCGCCCCGGCCTCAGCGTGCTCCCTGGCCAGGTTCCCCAGCCAGCGCGCGCTCTCCTTGGGAGTTCGTTCCTGGGTGGAGCGGTCGACGGCGATCAGGCCGAACTTGGGCCCGTAGCCGAAGATCCATTCGAAGTTGTCGAACGCGGTCCATGCGATGTACCCGCGGACATCGATGCCGTCCGCAAGGCAGGAAGCAACGCCGTCGACGGCCGTCCGCAGGTACGCCACCCGCTGCGTGTCAGCCTCGGTGGCCAGGCCGTTCTCGGTGACGATCACCGGGATGCCGGCGATCCTGTGGGCCTCGCGGATGGTGGCCTCCAGCGCCTGGGGATAGATTTCCTCGCCCATCTGGTTGGTGGGCACGCCCTCCGGCGCCGGGGCATGGCCTTCCGGGCCGTACACGGTGCGCCCGTAGGTCTGGATGCCCACGAAGTCGTCGCCACGGGATGCCTCGAGGAAACGCTCGTTGACGTCCCGCCTCACTCGGTCCGCGATCCCTTCGCCACCGGGCAGCGCCTGGATATCGGAGTTTGCGAGGGTCCACCCCACCTGGAGGTCCGGGCGACGGGCCTTGATGGCCTTGGTGGCGGCCCGGTGCGCGGCCACCTTAACCTCGAAACCGGCTTCGGTGGAGCAGAACTGGAACGGCGCGAGGGTGGCAGCCGCCACGCCCAGGCGCTCGGCGGCGGCGGCCCAGATGGGCACCGAACCGCGGTTTTCGGGGGCTTCCCCGCCGATGCCGAACGACTCCAGCAGCCAAGGGAGGTTGGGCTCGTTCAGGGTGCAGGCGACGCCGATCAGGTCACCTAGGTGGGCCATGACCCGGTCGCAGTAGCGTGCGAAGAGTTCGGGTGTCCGGCTGCCCTCCCAACCGCCGATCCGAAGGAGCCACAGCGGTGACGTGAAGTGGTGGAACGTGACCACCGGGGTGAGTCCATGGTCGTGGCAGGCTTCCAGCACCCGCTTGTAGTGGTCCAGTGCTGCCACCGAGAACTTGCCTTCCTCCGGTTCGATCCGGGCCCATTCCACGGAGAAGCGGTAGCTGGTAAAACCGAGGCCGGCGATCAGTGCGATGTCCTCGCGGTAGCGGTGGTAATGGTCCACGGCATCCCCGGACGGCTCCGCGAAAATCGTTTCGGGAAGGTGCTCCAGGAACCAGGTATCGCTGTTGACGTTGTTGCCTTCCACCTGGTGGCCGGCGGTGGCCACGCCCCAAAGGAAGTCGCGGGGGAACGGGTTGGTCATGGGGTTCCTTTCGTGATGGACGCGTTTGGGCGTCCGAGGCTTCGCTGCCTTCCACCCATCCTTCCGCCAGGCGTGACCGCCGCCACAATACCTTTTCAATCAATGACATTGTCATGTTTGGTGCCTGTGGCCCCGGCTGATTCTTGAAGGGAGCCGGCGAGCAGCCAGCCCCCACAACCGTTCCTCCGTCATCACATCAGAATGCAAAGGCGCACTACATGAAACTTCCGAACTCCACTGCCCGTGCGAGCTCCGCCGTTCTGGCCGGTGCCCTGCTGATGGGTTCCCTGGCCGCCTGCGGCGGCGGGTCCAGCCAAGCCGCCGCAAAGGCTGATACCAGCAGCCTCACCCTGGCCATCGACAGCGACTCAGCCTCCTTCGGTTTCGACCCGCTGCGCGTCTCCGCAGCCCAGCGCCAGTTCTTCGAAGGCCTCTACGACAGCCTGATGACCCTTCAGCCGGACGGTTCCGCAGGTCCGGGCCTGGCCAAGGACTTCAGCTACAACGCGGACAACACCGTCCTGACGCTGAACCTCAAGGACGACGTCACGTTCACCGACGGCTCCAAACTGGATGCCGCCCTGGTCAAGGCCAACCTGGACCGCCGCTCCGATCCCGCACTGAGCGCCTACTCCGCCGTCGCCAAGGGCGGCGCCCAGGAAATCACCTCCGTGGACGTGGTCAGCCCCACCCAGGTGGCCCTGACCTTCGCCAAGCCGCAGCCCGGATTCGAGAAGAACCTGGCCTCCACCACCGGCATGATCGTGGGCAAGAACGGTGTCGCCGACACCTCCAGCCTCGCTGCGACCCCTGACGGTTCCGGCCCGTACACCCTTGACCCCTCCACCGTGAAGGGCAACAAGTACGTCCTGGTGAAGAACGACAAGAGCGCTGACGCTTCCAAGTACGCCTACAAGAAGGTGGTCTTCAGCGTTGTCCTGGACCCCCAGGCCCGCGCCAACGCCCTGGTTTCCGGCCAGGCCGACGTGGCCATGCTGACCTCGAACACCGTTGACTTCGCGAAGTCCAAGGGCGTCGGCGTTTCCCAGATCGGCGGCACCGTCAACACCATGATCTCCTTCGACAAGATCGGCAAGACCGCCCCGGCGTTCGCACAGGAGAAGGTCCGCCAGGCCATCCAGTACGCCATCAACCGCCAGGCCCTGGTGGACGCCCTGCACAAGGGTGACATCCCCGCCTGGAATGCCCTCCCCAAGGATTCGGCCGGCTTCACCAAGGACCTCGAAACCAAGTTCGCGTACAACCCGGACAAGGCGAAGAGCCTGCTGGCCGAGGCCGGCTACCCCAACGGGTTCGAGTTCACCATCATCGCCGGCGCACAGACCCAGACGGACCTGCAGGCAGTCCAGAAGGACCTCGCCGCAGTCGGCATCACCATGAACGTGAAGATGGCCGCATCCACCGACGAAGCCTTCGCCGCCGTCGCCACCACGCCCCTGGGCTACGCACCACTGAACTGGGACAACCCCGTCGGCGTGATGTACGGCGCCATCCTCAACGGATTCACCAACGTCCAAAAGGCCACCGATGACCAGCTCAGCGCCGCCACCGGCGAGCTGGCCGCAGCGAAGGACGACGCCGCCGTGAAGGCCGCCGCTACGAAGCTGAACACCCGGCTGGTGGAATCCGGTTGGATGATCCCGCTGTACGAGGCCTTGACCAACCAGGGCTACAACACCAAGAAGGTGGCGCAGGTGAAGTTCGCCGGCACCAACGCCTACCCGCTCCTCTCGTCCTACACGCCGGCCAGCTGATACCCGCACCGTCCCGGGCGGCCCTTGTCCACCAGGGCAAGGGCCGTCCGGGGAGGGCCTGACCGATGGAGGTCACCATGGCACTATTCATTACCAAGCGGCTGCTGATGGCGCTGGCCACCGTGCTGGTGGTTGCGGTCCTGGCATTCCTGCTGGTGCACGCAATGCCGGGCAGCCCCGGGGCCGTGTCCCTCGGCGCAGGCGCCTCCCAGCAGGCGATCGACGAGGTCAACCAGCGGATGGGCTGGAACGATCCGCTGCCGGCGCAGTTCTTCACCTGGCTCGGTTCCGCGGTCCAGGGCGACCTGGGCGTCTCGCTCATCGACGGCCGCTCGGTCAGCGCCGACCTCGCCAGCCGGCTGCCCGTCACCGCCTCGCTGGCTGCCGGCGCCACCATCCTCAGCGCGGTCCTTGGCATCGGCCTGGGCGTCACCGCAGCGGTCCGCGGCGGCGTCGTGGACCGGATCATCGGCGGAGTGGCAGGCATGGCCGTTGCCCTGCCCGCCTTCTGGATCGGCATCATCTTCGTGTTCCTGCTGGCCGTCCAGTCCTCCGTCTTCCCGGCGACCGGTTATGTCCCCTTTGGCGCCTCCCCACAGGACTGGGCCCTGTCCCTGGCGTTGCCCGTGATCACCCTGGCGGTGGGCGGAGCGGCATTCATCGCCCGCCAGACCCGTGCCTCCATGCTCGAGGCCCTGCAGCAGGAACACATCCGCACGCTGCGGGCCACGGCCACACCCACCTGGAAAATCCTCTACGTCCATGCCCTGCGCTACGCCAGCCTCCCGATTGTGGCCGGCATCGCCCTGCAGTTCATCCAACTGTTCGGCGGTTCGGTCATCGCGGAGCAACTGTTCGCCATGCCCGGCCTGGGCCAGGCCGTCCAGAACTCCGTCAGCACCCATGACGCCCCGTCCGTGCAGG
Source organism: Pseudarthrobacter sp. efr-133-R2A-89 (assembly GCF_030209315.1). Classification (NCBI taxonomy): domain Bacteria; kingdom Bacillati; phylum Actinomycetota; class Actinomycetes; order Micrococcales; family Micrococcaceae; genus Pseudarthrobacter; species Pseudarthrobacter sp. efr-133-R2A-89. The sequence goes on from NZ_JARVSE010000002.1 coordinate 630,087, forward strand.
GCGTGGTGGTGATCGCCACCGTGGTGGTGGTCGCCGTGAACCTGGTGCTGGAACTCGCCACCAAGTTCCTCGACCCGAAGTTGCGTGCCTCATGATTCCCAACGTTGCCCCCGCGCCCGCAGATCAAGCACAGCCGACGACGGCCGCGGACCTTCGCAAGACACGTCGCCAAGGCGCGCCGAAGAAGTTCACCGGCAGCAAGCTGTTCGGCTCGCCCGGGAGCATCGCGGGCGTGGCCTGGCTGGCCGTCCTCGTGGCCGCCTCCCTGACCGCCCCGCTGTGGCTGCCGTTCAAGACCGAGGACCAGGACTTCACCGCCGTGCTTTCCGGCCCAACTGGCGCGCACTGGCTTGGCACGGATGAACTGGGCCGTGACCTCCTGAGCCGGATCTTCGCCTCCGCCGCCGGCACCCTCGGAACGTCAATGATCACGGTGATTGTCGCCGTCGGACTCGGGACGCTCCTTGCGATGCTGGCCGCAGCCGCCGGCGATCGCGTGGAGAACGCCGTCAGCCGCATCACCGAGATCATGATGTCGCTGCCCGGCACCGTGATCATCCTGGCCGTGATCGGGGCCGTGGGAACCAATATTCCGATGATCATGGGAATCCTGGGCGTGCTGATCTCGGCCGGCATCTACCGGGTGATGCTCGGGCAGGCCAAATCCCTTCAGTCGCAGCTGTACGTGGACGCCGCCAAAGTGGACGGTGTCAGCACCGCGGGCATCAGCCTGCGCCATGTGCTGCCCGGCCTGACCAACACCATCGTCGTCCAGGCGGCGCTGATCTTCGCCGTCGGCATGCTCATCCAGGCAGGCCTGGCGTTCATCGGATTCGGGCCGCCCATCCCGCAGCCCAGCTGGGGCGGAATGATCCAAGGCGCCTCCCAGCACGTCTATGACGCACCCTGGATGATGGTGCCCACCGGTGCGATGCTTGCCCTGACCGTCCTGTCGGCCAACGCCATCGGCAACGCCCTCGGCAAGGCGCCCAACGCCACCGCCTCACACCTGCCTTCCGCCGCCGCCCGGCGCCAGCGCGCCAAGGCAGTTGCCGCCATCGCTTCAGCAGCCCCCGCTCCCGTCACGCATGATGGCGTGGCGAAGGGGACGCTCAGCCTCCGCAACCTGTCCGTCGGCGTCGACAGTACCGGTGCGGGCAGCGGCGTCCGCCTGGTCACCGATGTCTCCTTCGACGTCGAACAAGGCACGGTCCTGGGGCTGGTGGGGGAGTCCGGCTGCGGGAAGACGATGACCGCGCTGTCCCTCCTGGGGCTGCTGCCGTCCGGGGTCTCCGTCACGGGCGGCCAGATCCTTTGGAACGGCAGGAACCTTGCCGCCACCACCGACAAAGCCATGGAAACTGTCCGGGGCCGGGACATCGCCCTGATCAGCCAGGAACCCATGCGCGCCCTGGATCCCATGTTCACGGTGGGCTACCAGCTCACCGTCACCATCCGGCGGCTCCGCGGCATGGGCAAGGCGGAGGCCCGGGAGGAAGCACGGAACCTTCTGGAGAAGGTGGGGATCGTGGATGCTGCACGCATCCTGAAGACCTATCCGCACCAGATCAGCGGCGGCATGGCCCAGCGCGTGGCCATCGCCCTGGCGCTTGCCGGGCAGCCGAAACTGCTGGTGGCTGACGAACCAACCACCGCCCTGGACGTCACGGTGCAGGCCGAAATCCTGTCCCTGCTGCGCGTCCTGGTGAGGGAGACCGGCATGTCCGTGGTGATGGTGACGCACGACCTCGGCGTGGTGGCGGACATCTGCGACCAGGTTGCCGTCATGTACGCCGGCCAGGTGGTGGAGAACGGCAGGACGGACAGCATCCTGGCCAATCCCCGGCACCCCTACACCCTGGCCCTGCTTGCCGCCGACCCGCACGCCAACCACGCAAACGACATGCCGGAGCGCCTCGCCACGATTCAAGGGCAGGTACCCCAGCCCAAGGACTGGCCTACCGGATGCCGGTTCGCCGCCCGCTGCCAGTTCGCCGGTTCCGCCTGCCTGGAACCCGTCCCGCTGCTGTCCTCGGGCGCCGGTACAGGCGTGGTGCGGTGCGTCAAAGCGGACCAGCTCGCCGTCGAAGGCATGGACTGGCTGGCCACGGACGTACCCGCCCGCGCCCTGGAGATCACCCCCACGCAGAATCTGCGCAGTTTGCAGACCATCGTCGAAAAGGACCTGGCATGAGCACCGCAGTCACCGAACGCCCCGATTCCACGCCGCCTTCCGCCGCCACCCCCATGTTGGAGGTCAAGGACCTGGTGGTCCGCTACGGCCGGGGCCGGAAGGCAGCCGCGGCCCCCGCCGCCGTCGACCATGTCAGCTTCAGCATCGCCCCCGGGGAGACCGTGGGACTGGTGGGGGAGTCCGGATCCGGAAAGTCCACCATCGGCAAGGCAATCCTTGGCCTGCAAAAAGTCTCCGGCGGCACCATCACCTACCAGGGCAAGGACATCACCTCCGCCAGCGCCGCGGAGCGCCGGGCCCTGGGCGGGGAACTGCGGGCCGTCTTCCAGGACCCCAACTCCTCGCTGAACCCGCGCAACACGGTGGGCACCTCCCTGGCGGAACCGCTGCGCCTCCGCGGGGTGTCGGCGGCGGAAGCGCGTGCCAAAGCGGAGGACATGCTGGAACGCGTGGGCCTGCCGCGGGACGCCGTGGACCGGTACCCCAGCCAGTTCTCCGGCGGCCAGCGCCAGCGCATTTCCGTGGCACGTGCCCTCATCTGCGATCCCCGGCTGGTGGTCTGCGACGAAGCCGTCAGTGCCCTGGACCTTTCCACCCAGGCGCAGGTGCTCAACCTGCTGGCCGACCTCCGCGACGAGCGGGGCCTGAGCTACCTGTTCATCGCCCATGACATCGCCGTGGTGCAATTCCTGGCCCAGCGCGTGGTGGTGCTGTACCGCGGCCAAGTGATGGAAAGCGGCCCCGCCGCCGCCGTCACCGAGAACCCCAGGCACCCGTTCACCCAGGCGCTCGTGGCGGCCTCCCCGGTGCCGCGTCCGGCGGAGCAGGCGGCGCGCCGCGAAGCGCGCGAATCACTGGGTGTCCGCACCGGGGCGGCTGCGGTGCCCGCACCCGGCGGCTGCCCCTTCCGGCTCCGCTGCCCCCTGGCCACCGACCTGTGCGCCACCGAGCGGCCGGCGCTGCGCCGGGTGGGGACGGCCGACGTCGCCTGCCACTACGCCTGAACTTCTAGTCACCGAAGGGGACGCCACCCCATCGCTGCAAAGACAACCTTCAACACAGAAGTGGAGCCCTGATGACAGAGCACCGACAGCGGCCGGGTGGATCCAACGACAGGATCGTCATGCTGGGAGTCAACGGCGGTCCCGTCGTGGGTCCCGACGAAGCCAAACCCGCCTTGGCACTGGTGGTCAATGACGCGGTGTATCTGGTGGACTGCGGGCTTGATACGTCAAGACAGCTCGTCAGGGCCGGGCTGGGGTTCGGGGGCATTCACCACGTGTTCATCACGCACCACCACCTGGACCATACCTCCGGGCTGCCGGGACTCCTGCTGCACGGGTGGACAGCACGCCCGCCCCTGCCGCCGGTGGATATCTGGGGTCCACCAGGAACCAAGCAAAAAGCAACGAACCTCCTCGCCGGCTTCGAGGACGAGATTGCCCTTTTCGAGTCCGGTGGCGGCTTCGGTGCCTTCATGGCACCTGATGGTCATGACATCGAGGTGCCCCCGGACCGGGCAATCGTCCCCGTCATGGAGGACGCCAACATCCGTGTAGATAGCACCAGGGTGTTCCATGGCCCGGAAGTGGCGAACGCCTACGCCTACCGGTTTACGGTCAAGGGCACAGGCAAGGTGGTGGTGTTTTCGGGCGACACGGCCGCCCATGACGCCAATCTTGCCGCCATCGCCAAGGGGTGTGATGTGCTCGTCCATGAAACACAGGACAACAGCGCCATTGAGCGCATCGCTGCCCAACTTCCCCACCCCCGTGGAGAGGAGCTGAAAAAGCATCTCTTCGAGGCACACTCCAGCGTCCTTGACCTGCCTGCTGTGGCCCATGCGGCGCACGCCAAGAAGCTGGTCTTCAGCCACTACACGCCTGTTGCGCAACCGCCGTCCACCTGGCTTGCGATGGCGGTTCCAGCGGCCGAAACCGTCGGCTACGAGGGAGAAATCATCGCCCCGAATGCACTGGACGTTATACCCCTCTAGCCCAACGCCGGGCTGTCATTGCCTGCACGCCTGAAACCCGCTATTCAGAACGGATCCCTTCTTCCATGACTTCCACTCCCTGGCTCGCTGCCATGATTTCGCCCGAGCAGGACTTCGATGGCGCCCCGCTGCTCCGCAAGGAATTTGCGCTCGAGGAGAGCCACGGCGGCGTGGTGAGGGCGACGCTGCGGGCCACCGCTTTCGGCGTCTATGAGGCGTTCATCAACGGCTCACCGGTGGGGGATGACGTCCTGAGCCCAGGCTGGAGCTCCTACGAGTGGCGGCTCCGCTACCGCAGCTACGACGTCACGTCCCTGGTGGCGCCCACCAGCGTGCTGGGGGTGGAACTGGGCAACGGCTGGTACCGCGGCCGGCTGGCCTGGCACGGCATGTCCAACCTCTACGGCAGCGAGCTGGGGTTCTTCGGCCAGCTGGACATCGAGTTCGAGGACGGCCACGTCCAGTCGATCGCCTCGGACACCACCTGGCAGGCGGGCCCCTCCGCCACCACCTTCAACGACCTCTACGACGGGCAGACCATCGACGCCCGCCTTTATCAGCAGGGCTGGGCGGAGCCCGGCTATGTGCCCGGCGCTGACTGGACGGGCGTGCGTGAACTGGCGTTCGACGGCGGCCGGCTCGCTGAGCCTGTCGGCCCGCCCGTGGTGCGCGCCGGCGTCGTCCGTCCCGTGGAAATCTTCACCTCACCCGGCGGCCGGACACTGGTGGACTTCGGCCAGAACCTGGTGGGCTGGCTCCGGTTCACCGTTCGGGGCGAGGCCGGGCAGGCCATCACCGTCAGGCATGCCGAGGTGCTGGAAAACGGCGAACTCGGTGTCCGGCCCCTGCGGTCCGCGAAGGCCACGGACACGTTCATCCTCTCCGGCGGGGAAGACGCCTTCGAACCCACCAAGACCTTCCACGGCTTCCGCTACGCCGAAATCGCCGGCTGGCCGGGAACGCTGACCGCGGATGACGTCGAGGCCGTGGTGGTCCACTCAGACCTTGAGCGCACCGGCACCTTCGAATGCTCCAACGAGCTCGTCAACCAGCTGCACCGCAACATCGTCTGGGGCCTCCGCGGGAACTTCCTGGACCTGCCCACCGACTGCCCGCAGCGCGATGAGCGTCTCGGCTGGACCGGCGACATCGCGGTCTTCGCCCCCACCGCCGCCTACCTGTACGACGTCAAGGGCTTCCTGCAGGACTGGCTGCTGGACCTCGCCGCCGAGCAGCAGGCGGCAAACGGCCTGGTACCCATCACCGTGCCCGATGCCCTGAAGTACTGCCCGCAACCGCCGGAATTCCCGGCCCCGGAATCCTCGGCGCTCTGGAGCGAAGCCTCCGTGTGGGTGCCGTGGGCACTCTGGGAGGCCTACGGGGACATCAGCGTGCTGCGGAACCAGTACGAGTCAATGGCCTCGCACACCCGGCGCGTGGAGGGGCTGCTCTCGCCCACAGGCCTGTGGGACTCCGGCTTCCAGTTCGGCGACTGGCTGGACCCGGACGCCGCGCCGGACCAGCCATGGGCGGCCAAGGCGGACACCGGCGTGGTGGCCACCGCCTGCATGTACCGCACCGCGCGCCTCACAGCGCAGGCTGCCGGGCTGCTGGGAAAGCACGACGACGAAGCGTCCTTCGAGGCGCTCGCCGCCCGGGTGCGGACCGCCTTTGCCGAACACTACGTGGCAGCGGACGGCGCCATCCGCAGCGACTGCACTACCGTCTACGCACTGGCCATCGCCTTCGATGTCCTGCCGACCCCGGAACTCCGCGAGTTCGCTGGCAACCGCCTGGCCGAACTGGTCCGGAACAACAACTACCGCGTGTCCACCGGGTTCGCGGGAACGCCGTTCATCACCCACGCGCTCACCGACACCGGACACGTGGACGAGGCCTACCGGCTGCTGCTGGAGGAGGGCTGCCCGTCCTGGCTGTACCCGGTAACCATGGGCGCCACCACGGTCTGGGAACGCTGGGATTCCATGCTCCCGGACGGCACCATCAACCCCGGTGAAATGACCAGCTTCAACCACTACGCCCTGGGCGCGGTGGCCGACTGGATGCACAAAGCCATCGGCGGCATCCGGCCGCTGGAACCCGGTTACGCCCGGGTGCTCATCGCCCCCCAGCCGGGGGACGGGATCAGCTGGGCCAAAACCTCCCTGAAGACTCCGCACGGTGAGGTCCGGGTGGAATGGACGCTCGACGGCGGTGCGTTCCGCCTGGAGGCGACCGTCCCTGCCGGGGTGGCGGCCGACGTCGTGCTTCCGGACGGCGCGCGGCACGCCATGGAGGGCGGGACGCGCCGCTTTGACTGCCCTGTTGCGGTGCGGGAACCGTCGGTGGCCCGCTGATGGGGGCCGCCGCCCGGGCGGAACCTGCCCTGCGCCTCGACGGGATCCGGATGCGGGACCCGTTCATCCTGGAGTCCGCTCCCGGCCCGTTCGTCCTCTTCGGGACCAGCGATGAAAATGTGTGGGGCGGACCGGCCACCGGCTTTGACTGCTACACCAGCGAGGACCTGGAACATTGGGACGGCCCCTTTGCCGCCTTCCGGCCGCCGGCGGATTTTTGGGCGGACACCCAGTTCTGGGCTCCGGAGGTGTACGCGCTGGACGGGCGGTTCTTCATGTTTGCCACGCTCGCAACATCGTCCCGGTCGCGCCCGCGGGGCGTTGTGGTGCTCGTTGCCGATGCGGCGATCGGCCCTTACCGGCCGTGGAGCGACGGACCGGTCACCCCGGCCGCGCAGCCCTGCCTGGATGGAACACTCCACGTGGACGACGCCGGCGCCCGGTGGCTGGTCTACAGCCGCGGGGCGGAAGGGACGCGGGAGGAACCGGGGACCGCGGACGGCCGCATGTGCGCGGTCCGCCTGTCCCATGATCTTCGCGCCGCCGTTGGTGAGCCGGTCCTGCTGTTCACGGCCTCCGCGGCCCCCTGGGCCAGGCCGCTTCGTCTCCCGGACGGCACAGAACCTCCGGCGGGGGCCGAACGACACACCGAACGAACGGGTCCGGCTCACAGGTGTAAGAATCGACGGGAATGGCCTCCGCCTGCTTCGATGAGGTGCGGCGGGGGCGCTGATCTGCAACGATGTGGCAAAAGACCATTCCCAGGAGGACTCATGCCGTACACCGTGGATTTCAAGAACGTGTCCACCGTTGGTTTGGAATCGTCGCCGGTTGCGGACGCGCTGGCCGGGCTGCGGGCCAACGAGGCACGCTACTACAAGAACAAATACGACCACGACTTCACCGTGGTCCCCGCGGACGAGGCGCCGGAAACGGTTGACTATGTCCACAACATCCTCTCCACCGAGCGGAACCTGGTGATCTCCTCGAAGCCGCTTGAGGTGTCCTCTTTCGAGGTGGACGGGCTGCGGATGGCGTACGTGTTCTATGAGTCCGGGCTGTCCATCAACGTCATGTACGGCATTGCGGAAGGCGGCAAGCGGGCGGTCGGGTTCAAACTCTCGGACGGCATGGACGTTCCGGAGGAACTGGCGTCCAGCTTCAAGTTCGCCCGCCAGAAGTCCAAGCTTGCGGGCACCATCCGCGGCTCCTACTTCGTCATTAAGGGCGAGTACTGAGCGCTGAAGCGGGGGCATCGCCTGGATCCGCGGGGCCGGTTGGAGCGCCCGGCCCTGATCCCGCCCACGTGCTCTGGTACCGGGGCCAGGCGGAACGGTCCGTCGAGTCCCTGCCGGTGGGCAACGGACTCGCAGGGGCCACGGTTCGCGGCCTGGTGGGTGGCGAGCGCCTCCAGCTCAATGAGGGTTCGGCGTGGTCCGGGCCAACCAGCCGGTCCGCGCCGGTACTGGATCCATCCGCCGGGCCGGCAACGCTCCACGCTGTCCGTTCGGCGGTGGATGCCGGGGATGTGCGGCGGGCGGAGGAGCTGCTGCTGGCATTCCAGGGCACGCATTCGCAGGCGTACCTGCCGTTCGCTGTCCTGGCAGTGGACGTTGCCGGGTCCGCGGCAGCTGTTGACGGTGGTCCCGCCCGCTGGCTCGACCTCCGGACCGGCATCGCGGAGCACCGATACGTGGTTGACGGCGCCGAGGTCAGGCACCGGACCTTCGCCTCCCACCCGGACGCCGTGATCATCCACGAGATCACCGCCGACGCTCCTATCACCGTGCGGATCGGGTTGCACCCCGACGGCATCCGGCCCCTTGGACAGGATGTCGCAGAGCATGAGTGGGGGAACGAACTGCGCCTGCGGTTGCTGCTGCCCAGCGACGTGGCGCCCGCCTTTGAGCGGACTGCCGAGCATATCCATTACGACGGCGACTCGCGCGCCGGAGCAGTCCATGCCGGCGTCGCCACCGACGGGGCTACGGACGCCACCGCGGGAGTCCTCGCAGTCACGGGCGCACGTTCCGTGCGGCTGGCCATTGCCACCGGAACGGTCCTGGCGCATCCGCTCACAGGCCGGCACGCGAACACCGCCGGTTCCCCTGACGACCTTGCCGTACTCCTCACCGGCCGTGTGGCGCGGGCCCTCCAGGACTCCGCGGAGGCGGTGCTGGAACGCCACGTTGCCGACCACGCCGGGCTTTACGGCAGGGTCCGAATGGATCTCGGCCCGGACGCCGGCGCAGGCTCCGGTCCGGGTAAGCCAACGGACCAGCGCATCCGCGACTTCGAAGACGACAAGACCGACACCGCCCTGGTCTCCCTCCTGTTCCACTACGGCCGGTACCTGTTGATTGCCTCCTCCCGCGCCGGTGGGTTCCCGGCCAACCTCCAAGGCATCTGGAACGAGGAACTGCCGCCACCGTGGAGCAGCAACTACACCGTGAACATCAACACGGAAATGAACTACTGGCCGGCACTGCCCGCCAACCTTGCCGAATGCCACGAACCGCTGCTGCAGCTGGTGGACACGCTTGCCCGCACCGGCCGGCCCGCTGCGGCCCTGTACGGGGCGCGGGGATGGGCGGTCCACCACAATACGGATCCCTGGGGCTACCCGTTTGCCGCCGGCGCCGGTGAAGGCGACTCCATGTGGGCCAGCTGGGCCATGGGAGGCACGTGGCTGGTCCAGTCAGCCTGGCAGCACTACGCCTACACCGGGGATGCCGGCCGGTTGCGCGCTTCCTGGCCGGCCATCGAAGGGGCATGCCTCTTCGCCCTGGACTGGATCGTCGGGGATACGGACACCGGAACGCACACGTCGCCGTCCACCTCTCCCGAGAACCAGTACGTCGCCACGGACGGGGCGCCGGCGTCGGTGAGCCGGTCCTCCACCATGGATGTTTCCCTCCTCCGCGGGCTCCTGGATACGGCTCGGCACGCCGCCGCAGCCTTGGCGGAAGACCCACCTTGGCTGGCGGACCTCGCGGACAAGGTGCACGCCCTCCCCGGGCCGGCCACCGGTGACCGGGGAGAAATCCGGGAATGGTCGTTCCCCGCAACTGAGCATGCACCCGACCACCGGCACACCTCACACCTGGCGGCCGTCTATCCGCTGCGGCAGTGGAACACTGAGGCCACGCCGGCGCTCGCCGCCGCCGCTGCCAGGACCCTGGAACTCCGCGGCCTCGAGTCCACAGGCTGGGCCATGGCCTGGCGCGTCGCCCTCTGGGCGCGGCTTGGCAACGCGGCAAAAGCTGAGGAGAGCCTGAACCTGGCACTCCGGGTGGCGGGGGAGGGCTTCGAGGGGCGCGGCGGGGTCTACCCCAACCTGTTCACCGCCCACCCGCCGTTCCAGATCGATGCGAACTTCGGTGCCACCGCCGGCATCGCCGAGATGCTGCTCCAGTCGGACCCGGCCGCCATCCGGTTATTGCCGGCCCTGCCGGAATCGTGGCGCGAGGGATCGGTCACTGGCCTGCGGGCGGTGGGCGGAATCGAGGTGGACCTCCGCTGGTCCGGGGGCGTCCTGCACAGCGCCGTGCTGCGGTCTGCCGCGCCCGTCCACCGGGAGGTCCTCTGGAACGGCCACCGGACCACCGTGCGCCTGTCCGGCACCCAGGATGTTGAGCTCCGCCGCGGCAGCTTCGCGTAGCGGCCTGCGCCGCCGGCCCCGGAACGTGTTCCAACGAATGAAATAGGGCCACACGGTGCGCCGGGCCAGGCGAAAGGATGGCTGGATGCACTCCAACCCCATCCTGCCCGGCTTCAACCCGGACCCGACCATCGTCAGCACCCCGGACGGTTACTACGTGGTGACATCATCGTTCGAGTACCTCCCCGGACTGCCGGTTTATCACAGCCAGGACCTGCAAAGCTGGCAGCTGATCGGGCACGTGGCCACACGTGAGGAGCAGGTCCACGTTGCCAACGTCCCGACGCCCGGAGGGGTCTGGGCGCCGACGCTCCGGTACCGCGACGGCGTGTTCCACCTGATCGTCTCGGTCTTCCTCGGGGGCCGCGGCTGCGTGCTGTTCACTGCCACAGACCCCGCCGGCCCCTGGAGCGACGGGATTGTCATCGACGCGGTGGACGGCATCGACCCGGACCTGGCCTGGGATGAGGACGGAACCGCGTACGTGACCTTCGCCCGGCACCCGGACGCGATCCAGCAGGTCCGCGTGGATCTGGAGACCGGGACAGCCCTGGAGGAGCCCAGGCCGCTCTGGCGGGGCAGCGGCCTCTACTCGCCTGAGGGTCCGCACCTCTACCGGCGCGGCGACTGGTGGTACCTGCTGGCGGCCGAGGGTGGGACGGACAGGGGCCACGCCGTCACGGTGGCCCGTTCGCGCCGCCCGGACGGACCCTTCGAGGCGGCGCCGCACAATCCCATCCTCACCGCAGCCGGTACGGGCTCGCCCATCCAGAACACCGGGCACGCAGACTTGGTGGAGCTTCCCGACGGCGGCACCGCCATGGTGCTGCTGGGCGTCCGTCCGGTGGGCCTCACCCAGGCGTTCTCCCCGCTGGGCCGCGAAACCTTCCTGACCACGGTGGACTGGGTTGACGGCTGGCCGTACGCAAGCCTGCCGGTGCCGTCCGCCGTCCTGCCCGAACGGGCCGGGTATGACTTCACCGCGGGTGCCGGCCTGGACCACCCGCACTGGATTGGAGTCCGGCGGACACCTGCGGACTTCACCACGCCAACGGACGGCGGACTGGTCATCACTGGAGACGGGAACACCCTTGACGCGCCCCGGCCCGCGTTCCTCGGGCAGCGTCAGCGCCACCTCGGCATCGAATTGCGGGCCGTCCTGGACGTCACCGCCGGGAGCGGCGGCATCGCCGTGCGCAATGCGGAGGACAACTGGTTCGGCGTTGAAGCCGGCAGCAGCAGCGCAGGTGTTACGGTCACCGCGCGGGCCGTCGTCGCAGGCTTTGACCGTACCTGGGAGGCAACGCTCCCGCACGGTGACGTTGAATTGGCGATCCTGGCCGAGCCGCGGTCGCCCGATTTCACGGCCGGGGCCGTGGGCGGCGACAGGATACGCCTCCTCGCCCGGCCTGCGGCGCCTGACGCTGCCTCGGATGGCCGTGCCAGTGAGGTGCTGCTCACCGAACTGGACGGCAGGCACTGGGCGTTTGAAACCGCCAAGGCGTTTACCGGGCGGGCCTTCGGCGCCTACGCCGTGGAAGGAGACGTCGTGGTTCGCCGCCTGGACTATTGCGGCCAGGGATAAGTGCTGCGTCGGCTGTTACCCATCACCCTGGCTCGGGGCGTTGGAACAGGAGGTGCCGGAGTTGGGCCGCAGGGTCAGTCACTTCATCTCCATGGGAGAAGAGCATTCTTTCAGGGCGGAGTTCGTCAAGCTTGCGCAGGGACAGTTCAGCCTGCTCTGCATCCGCCGTAAACGGCGATGGAGGCCGCACCATCTTGCCCCCAATCGTGCCCACCGCATCGCCAACGAACAAGGCGCCCGATGCCTCATGAAACAGGCTGATATGGCCTCTGGTATGGCCAGGGGTGGAGATGACGCGCAACCCGCGGACGTAGTCTCCCTCCGAAAGAGGCTTAACCGGCTTGTCCGCAGGAATCTCCCGAAGATCTTCCGCCCCGGACCAGATGGCGGCGCGTGGAACCATTCCCATCACCCCTCCGAGCCCGCCAACGTGGTCGGGGTGCGAATGGGTGAGGATGACATCGGTGATGTCATCCCAGGCGGCGTCGGCTTGCTCCAGCGCCGTGCTGATTTCGGCGCCACTGCCCTCGAGCCCGGCATCAACGAGGATCAGCCCGCCGGGAGTCCCGAAAAGAAAGCACCGCACATCGAAGTCCAGCTCCGTCGGAGCGGCCACGCCCGCGGGCAAGTGAACCTGCTGGATTGCCGGCACGATCAAGATGCCGGTTGATGTGCCCATGGGGATCATGATGCGACGAGGTCCCGCCGACGTCAACGGGGATCCAGGTCCGGATGGTGGCTTGGCGGAGGTGCCCTCTGCCGGAGCCGGCACCGGGCAGCCGCTACCCCTGGGAGTGCGTCCTGACGTCCGCGCTTGCCTGTGCCTGGAAGCCGAGGTTGCGGGACACCGCCCTGGCGGCGGCGCGGACCGCCGGGCCCAGGACGTTCGGCGGCGTGGAGCCGTCCGGAACCACGATGGACAGGGACGCCACCACGGCACCCTGGGCGTCGAAGATGGGCGATGCCACGGACACGGTCCGGGAGGGCAGGCTGCGGCGGATCATGGCGATGCCGGTCCGCCGCACATCGGACAAGGTCCGGCGCAGCTGGCCCTCGGGCATCTCGGATACGCCGGGTTCGATCTCCGGCGGCCGCTTCAGGATGGTTTCCTGGAACTGCTGGTCCGCTCCGGCCAGGAGCACCAGGCCGATGGCCGTGGACCGGAGCGGTGCCCGGCCGCCCACCCGGTACGCCACCTCGGTGGCGTCCTTCGCGGACAGCCGCTCGATCAGCACCGCCTGTTCGTTGTCCCGCACCGCCAGCAGGACGTGGTGCCGGGTGACCTCGAAGAGGTCCTCCAGGTAGGGGAGCGCGATCTCCCGCACCCCATGCCCGCGCGGCGACAGCGACGCCACCTCCCACAGCCGGACCCCCACCACGTAGCGGCCGTCGTCCAGCCGTTCCAATGCACCCCACGCCACCAGCCGGGCGATCAGCCGCAGCGCCGTGGGCGCCGGCATCTCCGCGTACCGGGCCAACTCGGACAGGGTCAGTGCCCGGCGCCGGTCCGAGAAGACGGCGAGCAGGCTCAGCGCCCGGTCAATGACCGGTTCGCCCTGTTTCGGCCGCTTGCCGCGGGCCGGCGGGGTATCCGTTTCCGGGGTGGCAGTCATGGCAGTTCCTCGCGCCGTGGATCGTTGCGGTGGCCCGCAGTGAGCTGAACCACAATACTATTCCAACCATTGAAAGCACCCTGTGGGGGACCGGTGGCGGCACACGATGCTGGAACTCCCAGCAACCGCACGCCAGGAGTCCCGCCGCATGACCGTCCCCACCCGGCTTCGGGCCGAACACCTGTCCGAGGCGATGGGCCTGACCATCCGCGAACCCCGGCTCAGCTGGACACCGCCCGCCGGAACCGTCCGCCAGGCCGCGTACCGGATCACGGCCGGCAACGGCTGGGATACCGGCAGGGTGGAGTCGGCTGAAAGCGGCGGCATCCCCTACAGCGGCCCCGCGCTGGACTCCCGCAGCCGGTTCGAGTGGCGGGTCCGCACCTGGAACATCGACCCCGCCGGCACCGAAACGGCCAGCGGCTGGTCCGAACCGATGTCCGTGGAGCTCGGCCTCCTGCACGCCTCCGACTGGACGGCGCAGTGGATCGGGCCCGGCGAGGAGGACGTCCCCGCCCCCGGGGAGCGGCCCGGCTGGGCCCTCACAAAAACCTTCACCCTGCAGACTGCTCCGGAGCAGGCCCGCGCCTACGCAACCGCCCACGGCATCTACGAGCTCTTCATCAACGGCGGCCGCGTCGGAGACCAGCAGCTCACCCCCGGCTCCACCAGCTACAACACCACCCTCCAGGTCCAAACCCATGACGTCACCGGCCTGCTCCGCGAGGGCGTCAACACCATCCGCGCCATCCTCACCGACGGCTGGTACCGCGGCAGCTTCGGCTACACGCGCGACGCCGACACGTACGGCACGCACACGGCCTTCCTGGCGCAGCTTGAGCTGGAGTCCGGGGCGGGCAGGCAGGTCATCGGCACGGACGCGACCTGGCAGGTGTCCGGCACGGAGATCACCAGCGCGGACCTCATGGCAGGCCAGCGCGTCGATTTTCGATCGGACGACGCCGGCCGCGCACCTTCCGCCGGCACGGCACCTGGGCCCCGTCCCGCCGTCGTCCGTCCCGGCAGTGTGGACGCACTGGCCGGGCCCCTCGCCCCGCCCACCCGGGTCACCCGGGAACTCACCCCCGTTTCCATCACCCGCCTTCCAAATGGCAACCAGGTGGTGGACTTCGGCCAGAACATCCACGGCTGGATCCGCCTCACCCAACTGGGGGCGCCGGGCGACATCGTCACACTGGAATACGCCGAGGCGCTCGGCACGGACGGCGACGTCACCCGGGACCACCTGCGCCCGCACAATTTCCGCTCACCTGGGGCGTTCCTCGACGCCGGCCAGGTGGACACGGTCATCTCCGCCGGCGCGCGCGGCGAGGTCTTCGAACCCCGCCACACCACCCATGGCTTCCAGTACGTGTCCGTGCAGGGCCTTCGCCGGGACCTGGATCCCGGGGACGTCACCGGCTGCCTGGTCCGGACGGACCTGGAACGCATCGGCACCTTCCGGTGCAGCGACGAGCGGCTGAATAGGCTCCACGACATCGCGGAATGGAGCTTCCTGGGGAACTCCTGCGAAGTCCCCACCGATTGTCCCCAGCGCGAGAAAGCCGGCTGGACCGGAGACTGGCAGCTGTTCGTCCCCGCCGCCGCCTACCTGTACGACGTCACCGGGTTCTCCCGCAAGTGGCTGCGGGACGTCCGGGCGGACCAATGGGAGAACGGCGTCATCGCCAACATTTCACCGTCGGCCGGGCCCGCCGTCACCTCGGCCGAGTTCATGGGCTTCACCAACGGGTCCGCCGGCTGGGGCGACGCGATCGTCATGGTGCCGTGGGAGGTCTACCTGGCCACCGGTGACGCCTCGATCCTGGCCGAAAACTATGGTGCGATGAAGCGCTGGCTCGGCTTCGTCCAGACCTCCGCCGAAACCCGGCGGCACCCCGCCAGGGCCGCCGCACACCCCACCCCGGCACCGCACGAACAGTACCTGTGGGACACGGGCTTCCATTTCGGCGAATGGATGGAACCGGCCGGTCCCGAGCCGGACCTCTTCGCCGCCCGCAGCGCCGACAACGGCATCGTGGCCACCGCCTACTACCGCCACACCACGGACCTGATGGCACGCATCGCGAGTGTTTTGGGGCGCGATGACGAGGCGGCAGGGCTGGCAGAACTCTCGGGCCGGATCCGGGACGCCTGGGAAACGGAATACCTCGGCCCGGACGGCCGCGTCACCCAACCGAGCCAGGCCAACTGCGTCCGTGCCCTGGCCTTCGGCCTGGTTGGCCCCGACCGCTGCGCCGGCGTGACGGCGCAGCTGGCGGAGCTGATCCGGGACGCCGGCACGCACCTGGGCACCGGCTTCCTGGCCACGCCCTACCTGCTCCCCGTCCTGGCCGACAACGGGGAACTGGACCTGGCCTACCAGCTGCTCATGCAGGACACTGAACCGTCCTGGCTGGCCATGGTGGACCGCGGCGCCACCACCGTGTGGGAGCTGTGGAACGGCATCGACGCCGCCGGCACCGCACACCAGTCCCTCAACCACTACAGCAAGGGCGCGGTGGTGACCTTCCTGCACCGGTATACGGCCGGGCTGCGCCAGGCACCGGGAAGCGCCGGCTGGGAACGGATCATCATCGAGCCACGCCCCGGTGCCGGGCTGGCCTCCGCCTCCACCTCCCACCTGGGGCCGCGCGGCCTGATCCAGGTGGAGTGGGCCGTGGCGGAGGGGGCAGCGTCCCCGGGGAAACAGCACGACGCCGGGCTGACGCTCACTGCCACGATCCCCGCCGGCACCACCGCGGAGGTGCTGCTGCCCGGCGAACCGGCCGTCGTCGTCGGGCCGGGAATCCATACTTTCGTTGCCGCCACCGGTGGGGACGCTGCCACACCCGAACTGATGAGGAGCACACTATGACAGTGGAAGACGCTACCGGCATTCTCGACCCCGCCCGTCCTGACGTTTCCCGGCCGGGCGGCAGGGACGTTCCGGCGTTCCCCGTCTTTGACGCGCCCGGAACACCGGAGCAGGTCTCGGACGTGTCCGCCGTGCACCGGGAAATCACGTATGCCCGGGCCATCGGGTTCCGGCCGCTGAAGCTGGACATCTGGCTGCCGCGCCAGGCGTCCGGCCCCACACCGCTGGTGCTCTGGGTGCACGGTGGCGCGTTCCAGCTGGGCGACCGCCGGGAACTGCCGCCCACATTCGCACCCAACTCGGTGTTCCGGCTGCTCAACGAGGCCGGCATTGCCTGTGCCACGGCTGACTACCGGCACTCCCTTGAGGCACCCTTCCCCGCCCAGCTCCACGACCTCAAAGCCGCCGTCCGGTACCTGCGCGAATTTGCCGCAGAGCTGAACGTCGACCCGGACCGGTTCGGCGCCTGGGGTGAATCCGCCGGCGGCCACCTGGTGGCCCTCCTTGGACTGACCGGCAACCACGGCGGCCTTGAAGGCGGACTTGGTGCGCAAGGGCACTCCAGTGGCGTCAGCGCCGTCGTCGACTTTTACGGTGTTTCCTCGCTGGTGGACATCCCTCCCATGTCCATGCCTGAGGGCTTCTTTCCCGCTGCCCTGACCGCGGCGGTGCCGCCTGGCATGTCCCTGCAGCCTGAGTACATGCTGGTGGGCGGCTCGGATGATCCGGAGCTGCTGGCTGCGGCCAGCCCGGTCAGCTACGTGGACGCC
The DNA here is from genome assembly GCF_030209315.1 of Pseudarthrobacter sp. efr-133-R2A-89. Taxonomy (NCBI): domain Bacteria; kingdom Bacillati; phylum Actinomycetota; class Actinomycetes; order Micrococcales; family Micrococcaceae; genus Pseudarthrobacter; species Pseudarthrobacter sp. efr-133-R2A-89. The sequence goes on from NZ_JARVSE010000002.1 coordinate 647,141, forward strand.
GGCGCCGCACCGTTCCTCCTGGTCCACGGTGACTCCGACGGGCTGGTACCGCATTCGCAGACCGACCTGCTGGCCGCCGCGCTCGCCGAGGCGGGGGTGGAGCATGAGGTGGTGACCATCGAGGGCGCCGACCACTGCTTCTTCGGCGCGGAGGGCAGGATGGCGGACATCCTCGACTCTGCCGTCCGCTACTTCTCCAGGAAGCTGGGCACGCCATGACACCACGGACAGAGCCAGTGGCGGTTGCCGCGGAGGCTCCCACGGCCGGCGGCCCGGGGGGAACCGCCGACGGTTTCGCCGAGTACCTTGCCAGCCCTGAAGGCCCGCGGTTCCTGAATCCCGACGCCGTCCGGACGCCTGGCCCCGACGTCCCCATCCACACGGTCACTGCGGACGGGCGGCACGGGCCGGTGTCGCTCCGGATCTACGGCGAAGCATCCGGAACCGGCAGCCCGGCCCTGGTGTGGCTGCACGGCGGCGGCTTCGTCAGCGGCAGCGTGGACATTCCCGAATCTGATTACCTGGCCCGGGTGCTTGCGGACCGGGGGACGCCGGTGCTGTCCGTTGACTACCGGCTGGCACGGGACGGGGTCTCCTACCCCATTCCGCATGACGATGCCCTGACGGGATGGTTCTGGGCGCGGAAGAACGCCGCATCCCTGGGGCTGGATCCGGACCTGCTCTGTTTGGGCGGTGCCGGTGCCGGCGGCAACCTTGCCGTGGGCGCCGCGCTCTACCTGGTTGACGCGGGCAAGCCGCTGCCGGCCAAGCTCCTGCTGGCCTACCCCTTCCTTCATGCCGAACTCCCGCCGCCGGCCGGCGGCCTCGACGAGGCGGTCATGGCCGGCCTGCCCCGGCATTTACGGTTCACCCTGGAGGACTGCATCCGCACGGCGGAGAACTACGTGGGCGGACCTGTCAGCATGGCGCCGTCCTATGCGATGCCCGGGTATGCCGATCCCGCCGGCCTTCCGCCCACAGCGCTCCTGGCCTGCGAATACGACGACGCCCGCGGCTCGACCGAGCTTTTTGCTTCCTCGTTGGAGCGGGCCGGGGTTCCGGTGTCCTCCTTCCTGGCCCGGGGTGCCGTCCACGGCCACCTCAACCACACGGCAGGGCTTCCCGAGGGGCAGCCCGCCCTGGACTTCCTGGCGGCGGAACTGGCGGCGGTTCGGGCGGCATAGGCGGTGGGGTCCTACGCCCTGACCCGGAAAATTCGCGGGTGAGGAGTTCCGGCGGCAGGCCGGGGTCCTCCCAGGGGAACGCCCGCCACGCGTCAATGACCCCGGTCCGCAGCCAGAAGGCCTCTTCGCCGCTGAGCTGGTGCGGGTCCAGGGGACCGGGCCGTAGGTATCGATGTATGGCGTGTACTGCCGGCGGACGTCGTCAGGATCCCACGCCTCAAGCAGCGGCCGTCCGCGCAGAGCGGCGGGCCCAGATCTAAAGATGGGTGGCGACGCCAGAGCGTAGGCTGACGCCAACTATGCCGGCTTCGAAAAAGTCACGATCCCTCTCGATGACTGGCAATCAAAGTGGCTTTCATTTTCCGAAGTCGTCTGCACACGCTGCCCCGAAAGTGCCGGATGTGTGCAGACGGGTATGGGAATCGGAGTGTTCGAAGTCCTCTGCACGAGGCGTCACTTTGGTCGAGAGTCTTCTGCACGAAAGCTCCAAGGCCGTGCCCTCACTGCCGGGAAGCGATCACGTTCGCCACCGCCATGCCTTCACGGGTCCGGGCGCGAATAAGGTCGGATTCAAATTCCGCGACCATGCCAGGGACGTTGAACAGCAGCTTTCCAACCGGGTCATGGGGTAGTAGATGCTGCCTCCGATGTTGAGGATTACGCCCTTGCGTGTGAGTTCGTCGGCAATATCCCTTGCGTCCGGCAGGGACCTTGCCAACCGGTCAAGTTTGGTGACAACGAAGGTGTCGCCGTTGCGGCACGCCGCCGGGTCCTTTTTCAGGCCGGGCCGGTCTCGTTTAGTGCCGGTAAATCCGTGGTCGACGTGGACCATGTCGTCGTTGACTCCCAGGCCGTGGAGGGCATGACGCTGGGCGGTGAGGTCCTGGTTGCTGGTCGAGTAGCGGGCATTACCGATGAGCATGCTTCGGGCTGTAGCGTATAAGGCCCCTTCACCGGGCATTAATTCGGGCGGGGTATACGGGAATCCGGCCTTGGCGGATGCACGCGGATTTGGAACGAGTCGATGGGCAGCGCCGGCACGTCCGGTGGACGACCGGCTTACGGGCGCTCGGTGTCTCGTAACCCGGGGTGGTTTGACCATTCCTGTGAAACAGCGCTCAGTTTCAAAAGCCGTACATAGGGAGCATTGTCTCAAGTCGAGGTGTCAGTGAAGATTGCGTTCAGCAAGCGGATGAAGACGAGGAACCAGAATCAGATTTCCCTACAACGCAGGAGAATGCACTTGAGTGGTTTACGGACAACCGTGATCGTCGGAGTCTCAATCAGCTTTGCTGCGTCTGCTCTTTTGGTGGCATTCGGCGTCTATTTCTTGGCAATCGGCAGTGGTGTGCTTGGCATCGCCATGATCGTGGGGGCCCTGGTGTCACTCGTAGGCGGTATCGGAGTCCTTCGTGGTTTTCGCCCCATCATTGGCAAATCACACGGCGAGTCGGCTGAACGTTAGAGGATCCCTTGCTGGACGGATGAGTGTCAATCGACTCGGTGCGTCACTTGTCCTGGACATTAGATGTTTTTTCCATCCGCCGAATCACACACGTTGCTTGCAATCACGGTGTCGAGGAATCGCGTGAGTAGATCCCTCAGTTCCTCTGGGGACTCCAGTTCCACGTGCTCAAAAACCGAGGCCGTGAAAGGTCCACGATTAAATTCCGCATCCCCGGATTCCCAAAGCAACAACTCGACATCAGAGTCCTTGGAGAGTGCAACCAAGAGATGAGCTGAGGGGTTATCCATGTCCGGTGGGCTGAGCATAAATGTGACTTGGCCGTGCTGTTCCAGGATGTAGCGGTGTGCCGCGAACCAGGCTTCGAGGCGAATGAGGTGAGTCATCGGCTACTGACCACCACGATGCGGGTCGCGGACGGCAGTCCGATAGTTACGTGCGAGGCTTCGCAGATTGAGTAACTCGAGCTCGTGGTTGAACCGGTCCGAACTCGGCGCGGGGCTTAACCTTCGAATTGCGTCCAGATCGATGACTGTATGACATCCCCGTTCAGCCGCGCCTAGCGCATCCGCAAGCGTTGACTTTTCGACGCCGACGGTTCCATTCACGAAGATCGAGTCCATGCCATGATCTTGTCAAGAAACGCAGGTCTTTACCTGACGCAGCGCCCGATAGCCGATCCCTGAGCGGGCGAAGTCAAGCTGGCCGTATGAAAACTGTGCTGCATTTCCGCCTCTAACCGCGTTACTCTGTCGCCAAGTTCTTTCTGCGATATGGGAGCGTCTTATGGATGAAGGCAGTACCGCTTTTACAGTTGCCTTCCCCGAGGCTAAGAAAACCAGGACGGCCAGCACCTTGGCCACAGCTTCCTTCTTAGTGTTCTGGATTCTGTGGGGCATCGATTCATTCGGGGGCTCTGATCTTCCGGACCTTCCGTGGTTCAGCCTTGGGCTCATCCCATTCGCGCTGTTCGTGGCATTTTCCATCTACGGATGGCGGAAGCGGAAGGAGCTTGCACCCCTCATCAACCAACGATTCGCCGAAGAGTTTTCCGCGCACACCAACGAGGACTACCCAAAAGACGTGGACATTTTGAAGGTGCAACAGTCTTTGGCTGTTAGGAGGGCGGACGGATCAGTGCGCCGCTGGGGTGTAAAGCGGAAGAAGGACGTCTTCAACGTGTTCCCCATGTGAGTCGCTGCACACTTAGAATCTTCACCGGAGCGAGTGCGCCCGGTTGAGGATCCTTGAACGGGAACTTGGTCTTCCGTTCGGATATTGGCATTAAGCCGGCGGACGGCCCTTGATTTCTGGGATCAAGTCTTGGTGGCCGTGACGGTCGAGGTAGCTCGTGAGGTATCGAATGTGCGACTGCAGGACGGGACGTTGGACATATTCGATCAGTACTCGACGCTCTCGCTCGTCGTCTCCCCGGGTCCGGCAGAGATCTGCGATGTCGAGTGACCCGGCTGGGCCGAGGCCCAATGGGAGCGGACCGACCTCGTCAAGGCTGACCGGGATGCTGAGCGCGTCGGGAAAGGAATCAAGCCACGGTAGCCCGACCTGGCGCAGTGCACTGTCGGCATTCCCTGACGCGTTGGGGTCGTCGAGCTTCCACCAGCTATCACGCGCATCCTGCCCGCTGATCAGTTGACCGATAGTCCGCCTTAGATGGCAGTCGTAGTCATTGATCCACGGACGTCGAGGTGTGTGAGTACGGGTCATCTCCGGCACATGCACCCCGAAGTCGAGCCGGAACGACCCATAGAGACGCTCGCGCAAGCCGGGGACCTCCGTCCATGCGGGTGGTTCCTTTGGCGCCATCCAGAAGTAGACCACGTGAACGAGACCATCGCTGGCGAGACGGTTGGAGCAGTGTCGACGCTTCTTGAACCCCGCCGCCTTCAAAAGCGGAGCTTGGTTGTCAACGATTGCGCGCATTCGCTGAGATTCAGGAGTCAAATCCGTCACCGGCCAAATCTATCGCCGGTCCACGCCCAAACCTGCCCGCGGAAGCCTGTTGAGCGTGTCCTTATGAGGATCCTCACCGAACGCCAGGCGGAGGTCCTCCATTCTGATTCGCGCTGAGGCTGTTGGCCATGTGTTCATTTAAATAGAGCAGTTCATGGAAGGGAACGGTTTTTCTTGCCGCCGTTGCGATGTTCTGGCCCTCCTTCGTGAAGAGGAACGGGTAGACGCTTATGCCCTCGTCGAGGGACAGCGCTGCGACCTCTTCTTCCCATCCCGGCCATCTCAGTTCGCGGTAGAACTCCGTTGTTCCGCCCCCTACGAGCCACTCGACGAATGCCGTGTGGCCGGCTCCGAGGGGCGTCCACTCCAGAGTGTCCGGACCCCAGTAGCAGACTTCACCGGGCTCGGCACGAAGATCATCGTGATTGATAGCGAAAACGCCACCCAGGACGTCGTAAGCAATGACGAGATGACTTGGGGGCACTGCACGAGGATCGGGATCACCTAAAGCGTTTACTGTAGCGATGTCCTCGATTCCATTGGCGCCAGCGCCGAGAATGCGGACCCATCCGTGGTCGATGACGATAGCCGCGCAGTTCGACGCAATTGCTCCCAGCGTCGACGCGGCTGTCACCTGCAGGCGGAAGAGAACGTTCCTTTTGGACGCGTCGTCCGCTGCCAACACTTTGAAGTCGACCACCGCGCCAGCCAAGAGCTCCTCCAGCCACGGCCACGCGGGAGAATCGACGCCAAGAAGCTCGTCAGCAGATCGTGTTGGAGTCATAAAAAGATCCTGTCATAGGTCCGATTTCCCAGCTGCCGCGACTCTAGGAACGCAATGCCACCCGGACTTTCCGGCGGCGCCGGTCCCTTCTGTGTCCGCAACGGGATCCCTCAACGGACGGATAAAGCCAGGTTCACCGTGTTTACTCGCGCGGACCGGGAGATTTCCCGCTGATCGCAAGGCCTAATCGGTAGCTGTGGGTTTCATGCTTTGCGCTTCCCTGTGTAATAACCAGCAAACATCAGGATGAGCCCGCAGAAAATGATTACGTACGGCGAGCCGCCGACTCGCTCCGAAGGGACCTGGATGGCCAGCATGGTCCCGATGAGCGCATTAAGCGCACCCACGCAGAGAAGAAATATGCCTAGCCGCCGGGATGCCATGACGCCAGCATAATTGCAGTCCATCTTGTCTAACCAGAGCGCAGCGCCCGGTAAAGGATCCGCAATCGGGCACATGTGCGCCCTTTGAGCCACCGGCTTAGGGGCACGTCCCGGCCAGGTAATCTCAACGGTGGACTCTCTCGCTCCCCGCGCCCCCGTGCAGGCTATCCTGTGGACATGGCCACGGGGGCAGGCAAGAGCGACAACAGATACGAGTGGCAGTCATGGCCACCGGATTCCCTAGAGGGAATGCCGCCTAAGCGGAGGCGCTTGGCCGGTTGGGCAATTTTTTGGTTCATTATCCTGGGATCACTGCTGGGGTCCGCCCTCGAGGCATTCGGCGTTCCGGAACCGTGGCGATCCACGCTTATAGCCGCCGTTTTGGCTGCAATGTTTGTTCCTTTAATCCGGGCCGCAGCTTCGGAGGCCCGACAGCTCCGCGCCGAAGGGATTGAACTGCCTTCCTACCGGGTTACCCGCAAATCATTGATCTCCATGAGGGTCCTCAGTGGTGTTCTTTGGATCGCCTTTGCCGTAGCAGCATTCAGCGGGAGGCCCGTCTTCCCGCTAGTGCCGGTTGCCGCCACAGCATGGCTGGTTTTCCAAATCCAGCGGTGGAGAAAGCCATCAGCCGACGAAACCGCAACTGCGCGTACCGAGACGCCTGACTCGCCGAACTGACTACATCAACGGCGGCCGGTGAAGGGATCCTTTACCGGGCGCCAGGGAGACTGCTGAACCACCGGATTACGGGCCCGCGCAGGGGGATCTATTGGTTCAAGATTCCGATTACCAGGCATGCGACGCCCAAGAGTCCCACAAGAACCGACGAGGCTACTACGTGCTTGTACTGGAAACCAACCCTTCCTGATCTTCCACTTCGGGCGAGATCTTTCCGCGGCAAAACGTCGAAGCGGGCAAGCATCCACCGCAGCATCAAAAAAAGACCAACTGCACTCAGCAGCAGGAAGATGCCCATAATGACAAAGAATGGCCCCGTTACACCGGGCCCCCAGGTCATGTCCTGACCGCCAGAGTGACGAAAGTGATAACTCCCGCGGCCACCAACAGCAAGACGCAAAAAGCCAGCCCGAGCTGTTCCAATCCCTTCACGCGGCTACCGGGCACTTCTTTGCCTCCAACAAGAACCGTGATGATCTGCGCCTGCCGGCGAGCGATACGCTTTCTAAAAATGAGCCATACCGTCCCCACGACGGCGAAAACTAATGCTTCGCTCATGCTCTACCTGCCCGCAGTATGGTTAGCTCTTCTTCCTGTGAATAGTCACTCACAAAACTGCAGGCACGGGAACGTTTTTGGGCAAATCCCTCAAGAGGTCGCTACGTAATAAATCAGCTGCGCCGACGGGGGATCCACTATCGGGATGCGACAGTTGGCGTCCTCAAACTGAAATTCCGTACAGAACCAACGCGGCTAGGCCGATCACTACTGCGACCGACGTCCCTATCAGCCAATGCTTATAGGGATTCTCGTCCATCTTCTTGCCGCGGTGTCTAATCAGGAAAAGCACGGGGAGCCCTGCTGCCACGACCAGAGATCCGATCATTACGACTAGGGCGGCTATTCTCATGTGCGCCAGCTTGCCACATCGAATTATTCATCAACACGTTGACTGGACGATCACAGGTTGGAGCTGGCCCTATTCTGCATCACGCCTTTGAACCAGCACGTCGTTTGCCGAATGCGCCCGCTGAAGGATCGGCTTACGGTCGGTGTACCTCGTAGTGACGAGGCAGAATGTAGACCATGGGGAATGACGACGCGGCGCAAAGACTAGTTCAGCTCGGGAATTGGGACGTTAAGCTCTCGCTGCTGGAAGGGCCGGGGGCTGCTTGGGACGAAATCGTCTCCGCTTGGTTGCCGGCTGAGAACAGGCTTCCACCGAGAGCTCCGGATGACTTCCCGTCTAATGGCTGGAGAATCGTTCACACCTTCCACCCGGAGTGGGCCCACGAGGCCGTGATCCTGGGCGCCCCATCTGAGGTGGAACCCGATAGGTGGGTGCTCGTTCAGCTGTCCCGAGACGACAACGGGTGGCAGTTTGCGGCACCGTTCTCCAGCTGTGGTCCGGTTCCCATCAAGGAGGAACGCCGGATTGGCCTGCGTCTGGACTGGGCAAAAGCAACCTATTCAATGGCGATGGGATCTATGCCTGAGATCAACGTCGTTCTCGTAAACGAATCATTGCGGGAGTGGACGCCCACCGAGGAAGACACCTCCTATGTCCAGGGCCTAGTGCTGAATCAACACGGCGAGCAAATCGGAAACGGCTGGTACGCCACAGGAAGCACCCCACGGTTACCTAGCTTGCAACCAGGGCGGGAAACAATGCTTCCAGTGTTTCGCAATAACCCCGAGCTCAAGAACCTGCCTGCCGGCGATTACCAAATAGTGGCCTTTCTGGCCGCCTTGAACCTTCGGACAGTCATCCCTGCAAAGCTCACCATCGAGTAATCTACGGGCCGCAACCCTCATGAGAGCGTCCGCTGAGGGGTCCTTCACCGGACACTTAGCGCCCATCAAGCAATATCGCACTCATTCCTCAGTGCCTAGAATGCAACCATGTTCACGTCCAACTTGACCATCGTCCGTAAGAGCGGCATGGATCTCACGGTCCAGACCTTGGAGACCACAGAGACCCATCTCCTCATTCGCCTCCGATCAGAGGCCCGAATTCCATCCAGCCATAGGGCAGCAACAACTCTGGCAGCGGTGCATGAGCGATTTACGCTCACAGATGGACACGGCACGGCGCTAATGACCGCGCAAAGCAACTCGCTTTCAGACGGCCCCTTCGGAGGAATCCTCTACCTGGCCTTCCCGTCAGATGGCCAGTTCGATCTAGGCACTCCGCTGACCCTCAAATCCGAGAACGCCGAAGTGACCTTTCAACTCTGACGCAAACGGCGCGGTTGAGGATCCAGTACCGGAGGCCGTGAGGAAAATGTGACCAGCCCTAGCATTGTCGCGCTCTTTCCCACGGCATACTCTTTGAGCCTGATCGGGAATTGGGGGCGGTCGCATGACCGAAAAAATCAGACGCTCATCATTGGCCCTTGCGCTATCGGCCGTCCTGGTTGCGTGCGCTGTTCCTGCCGCGCCGATGACCAAAGCCTCCCCGGAAACACTGACCCCCGCTGCTTCGGGCATGCCAAGCCGGCTTTATACCTACTGCGGAATCAAGGAATTGCGCGTGGAGGACACATTCTTCGTTGCCGAAACACCCTTGGACGACGGTCAGGGCAATCCACCTCCGGGATGGGGAAACCCCTATCAGGACGGCGCCGTGACCGTGTCCGGTTCAAAGGCTATATTCCGGGACGACAATGGCCACATCGTCACCTTTCTTGCTCCTCCCGGTGCCACAGGCTTTCTCAACATCTGCTCCTGACCGTCGATACGCCGCCCGATAAGGGATCGTCTTATGGGACGGTTGAGGAAGGCGGCGTGGCATCATTTGATTCCTATTCCGAGTGGCTGCGCCATCTCAAAGCGGAGGGTTACGCTTCGGCCATGGGTAACGTTAAAGAACGCACCGTTCAGCCGAGCCTGTTTTTTAGCCGGGGAATCTTATTCGCACTGGTTGTCGCGCTGGTGGCCTTACTTCTCTTGTCCGTCGTGGTGCAGGTGTGGGTTTGGCCGGCGGCGGTGGAGCGGACGGTCTCCCTTTTCCCTGAAGTGGGTTCTCTCGCTGGCCAGGCAATCCTCTGGGGTGTCTGCGCGGTCCTGTGTTGGCAAGTCATTGCCGTGATTGGGCTGGAACTGGTCCGCCGCGCCCTCGGAAATAGAGCGGACTCATCAATTCGAAGGTGGATTGGCGCGGTGATCGGCTGCCTGCTCGTATTCGCCGCGCTCGTAACGGTGGCTTTCATCGCGCTGAACGAAAGAGGCTACACGCCGCCAGGGGTGATGCTCGGGCTTGTCACGGCAGGGCTCATCGCGCTGATCTCAGCGGGAGCGCTAGCCGTCTTTCTTGGTAGCAACCCCCCCATTGAGCATGTACTCGCAGAATTAGACGGAGGACGCCGGGGCAGTAATCGGAGCGCCCGTAGAAGGATTCTGTACCGGCCGCGGCGACCATCTATATGGTGTGGACTGGCAGCGAAGGTCGGCGCCAGTCCGTCAGGTCCGGGTCGTGTTCGGCCAAGAGGTCTTCCAAGGCCGGCCAGCCATGCGTCGAAACAAAGCCAGCTTCGGCAGGGTAGAGCGGCATGAGCCAAGAGATGACGATCGGCCCCTCGGGGTCCTCACATGTCGCGAACGCTTTCGGCTGGTAGACGGGGATACCGAAGTAGAAGGCTTCAAGGCCGGTGTCTGGATCCAGCGGCCCCCACGGGCCGATGACCTCACCCCGCAGAGGCGCCCGCCCCTGGTGGATCACACCATCCACGAGCTGCTGCAAGATCGACGGGACGAAGCGCTCAAAGTGGCCGCTTCGGACCATTATCAGGAGCTCCATCCGGACGGACGCCTTACCCGGCACGGCCAGCGGGTACCGGCTGAGACCCAGAGTCGAATACGAGGTCACACCCTCTATCGGCCCGTCAACGAGCCTGATGACCTGCGCATGCTGCGGGTGGCCGTCTGCATCCTTGGACCACCCCACGGCAATGGTCCCCAGATACTGTTCAAGGTGCTCGACAAGGTGTGCCATGGGCCAACCCTACCGACGGTTTAGTGTTCGATGGCTTTGCGGTCCATGGACTTGAGCGCCGCGAGCGGGAAATCCAGTGGGGCATCCGCGCCAGCTCCCCCCACTGAGAAGGAAGCTGTTCGCCCGGAAGGAGCACCTTGTCACTGAGCGTTCCTAGCGTTACACCAAGACGCGAGTTGCAGAGCGTTCGGTAAGGGATCCCTCACCGGACACCGCGCTGATTCAGGAGCTCAGGTTAGTGGGTGCCTTTATCGAGGACTATGCCCACCAGGGAACCAGTCCCGCTTCTGTCTTGGGTAGGGTAGGGTTTTCAAACTGTTTGGGGGAACATTGAAATACCGCACACTGACGACTGTTTCCGCCGTTTCTGCCCTGCTTTCTCTGACCGGGTGCTCCGGCTACTCAGGAATCGCCGCCGTCCAAAGGACCGCAGAAGCCAAAGACGATATTCCCGCCGAAATCGGCAGTGTAAACCCCAACCTGCCGTCCGGCTTCCGGTTTCTCACCGAGGACGCTGGCGTGAAGTACTACGCAGCCGAAAGCTCTGACCACGCCACTGCGTGCATTGCCGTCTACCCAGTCGACGAGCCCGACCAGTGGTTCACAGGCTGTAGCGATGGGATTACTGGTGACCGTGAAATCGTCACCGTTAGCCACATCGGCCAGCCCACTGTAAAGCTGGTGACAACCGGCTTCGATACCCGTTCTCTTGAATCAGACGGCTGGCGCAAAATTCACAGTAACGTCCTTGTGGGTACGGTCACGCGCCCGTAAGCCGTTCCCCAAGTGGGCGCCCCAGCGTCGCTCGGTTTACTTCGATTCGAAGGAGATGGTCTCTGTGGTCGCGTCTTCGACGGCAGGCTTCCCGTAGATCAGTGCATACCGGGAGTACGGCTCTGGCTGATCGTTTTTGGAGGTATGGTGATCCTCCCAGCTGAGGAAAATCTCGAAGGGATTTCCTCCTGCTTTGCTTCTTGCCCAGGCTATAACGTCAGTGACTTCTCTGGCATCGGTGATATCCCATTCATCAACGAGCCAGGCGAAATTCATGGCCGGCGGTGGAAACCAAAAACGCACTCTGTAGCTCGGCGGTAGATCGCCACCTCCGACGGAGTCATCTGGAGCAGCTCGCACAATCCGCATAGGCCCGAGCCTACGCCGCGAAGTCGGGAGCAGGTGGCCCATGCACCATCCTTTACAGGGCGCATGGGAAACCGAACTGAAGACGTTGCTCGACCTTGCCGGTATTCATATCCGCTGCTCAGTGCCTTGCAGGTCACTCCAATGGAGGCTCCGTCTCCGTGAGATCGACGCGTTGCTCAGGCTGCGGAGTCGTGGCATGGGAAGAGCCCGCGGGCGGGGCATCAGGGTGCTTCAGCCATGCGTTGGACTCCGCATTTCCGTGCGCGACAACCTCGACTGCCACAGAATCCCAGCGATAGACGATGGTGCCGGCGGCGGGACGCTGCGATGTGATGTAGAAAAGTCCGGGCCAAGCTAGGGCGCCGATTGGCGGTCCATCGGGATCCGGATTCGCCAGGCTCACGCCAGCTTCCCATGCCACATCGCGACCGACATGAAATGGCAGCCCGACAACATCAGGCACCGTTACCCGGTCGGCGGACCTTTCTTTCATCCTCCGCAGCGGCGTCCGGTGGGGATCCCCCAGCGGACAGAGTTTGTCGAGGGTGGCCAGCGGCGACCGGCGAGATGAAGATAGAGGTAGTCCAATCCAATTAGGGGGCAAGGTGATAAGCGCTTTTCGATGGAGCCGGGTCGCCCTGGTCTTGACAGCAGTGGTAGGTGCGGCGTTAGTCCTTCTGGCGTTTCCGCTCACTTTGTTCCTGGCTGACGGACTGCCCATCCACCCTTTTTCTGCAGTTCTATGCATTGGGGGTGCCGGAGTCCTAGCTCTAGGTCTGTCCGCCGCCAGTTTCTTACGTCCTGGGACCCGTGCAAAAAAGTTTTGCACCATCGGATCGGGCATGGTCGGCATGGCTAGCCTCGTTATTGGAGCACTTACCCTTGACCAGCTCTATACCGCGATCTAGCTGGGTGCCTTGGCTGAAAAACCAAAACTCACTTTCGGCGGAGGACAACTACCTCAGGGTCGGCGGCGCCCGCTGAAGGATCCACTTACGGCACAAGCAGCCGACGCTAGGCTGAGGTTGTGATCGAGTCAGCCGCCTTTGTCATACGCGCCGTTGGCCACGCCGTGGATTTGGTTGTCGATCCGTTCCCTCCTTTAGACCCTATAGCGGCGCTGCAAGCTGCCAGACGGGGCCAAGAACCGGAAGCCCTTCGAGTGCCTCTGGTGTTCACCGGAGTGCATTCGGGACCAGTCGAATTGGCGATCGAGGTTTTGCAAGAACGTCCGGAAGCCGCGGCTCCTGTGTGGGAAGACGTCCACGAAGTGTCCCTAACACTGCCGGAAGGGCGGGCCTACTTCAATACCCCCACGGATTGGGAAATGAAGGACATTGGCAACGTAACCGGTGACGAAAAGGGCAGCTACCGTGCAAGGGTCCACAGTACCGGCCGCGATGCAGCTTTTGACCTCGTTGTGGACGCCCCGACCGAGCAGCACCTGGTCCAGGTCTGGAAAGAATCAGTATCCCCGCCAATTACTATTTCGTCCCGGTCAGAACATGGCAAAAGCATTCCGGAGTTCATCAGGTCGTGGCAGACATCCGAAACCGCGACGTCGCGAACAGAACCAGGGCCTATTGACCTTCCCCGATAGGTAATCCCCCCAGGGTGCCCGGTAAAGGATCCTTCAGCGGGCGCTCGGATGACGTGTACGGCATAGGCCGTGTCTAGGCGGCTCTGCCGTGGGGACCCGGCGTTTGACGGGAGGCGTCAGGGGATTCTGGGTCGTCCGAAACCTCGTCGAAGAAACGTCGGGGTCGTGGTAGCCACAGCGGGACGATGAGAATTACAGAAATCCAGCCGGACGCCTACTCCGCCGTGCCCCACAGGGCCTTGCGCAAAAGCCGCTTCAGTTCCTGGGACTCACCGTCGGTCAGTCCGGCCAGCTGGTGAAGTTCCGCGGCGTCCAGGGCTGCCCGGGCCTTGGTATGCATCCTGCGGCCCTCGGCCGTGGAGACGATGATCTTGGCCCGACGGTCCTGCTTCCCCTGCGCCCTTTCCACCAGCCCGCGGCGCTCCAGGTCGTCCACCAGGGTGACCACCTGGCTCGGGTCCAGGCTGAGGAAGTCCGCCAGTTCCCGCTGCGTCGGCTCCAGCCCGCTGCACGCCAGCGTCAGGACCGAGAAGGAACGCTCCCGCAGGCCAAAGTCCGCCAGCGCCTTGTTGTTCAGCACCGAGCCGGCGGCGTGCAGTTTGGCCAGCAGCAGACCCACATCACTGCCGATCCTCGCTGCCGCAAGGCGGGGGGTCTGAACTTCGGTGCCCAAGGTGGCCATCACAACTCCGGTGTAAAAAACAATCGTTGACTTTTTCAATGATCCGTAATTTCATTGATCCCGACAAGGATCTCACACCGCAGTGGGACCACCCCAACGGCTTCGGCCGGCGCATGCGAAGGAGCAGGCCATGAGCTTGAACGGCAAGGTTGCAATCGTCACCGGCAGCGGGCAGGGCCTCGGCCTTGCCTACGCACGGGAACTGGCCCGCCAAGGCGCCGCCGTCGTCATCAATGACGTGAACGCTGAGACTGCCGCCCAAGCTGTGGCGCAGATTGAGGCCGACGGCGGCCGGGCCGCCGCGGTGGTGGTTCCGGTGGGAACCACCGACGCCGCCAAGGCCCTGGTGGCCGGAGCCGTCGACACCTTCGGCCGGCTGGACATCCTGGTCACGAACGCCGGGATCCTGCGTGACAAGTCCCTGCTGAAGATGACGGACGAGGACTTCGACCTGGTGATCAACGTCCACCTGAAGGGCACCTTCACCTGCGTCCGCGAAGCCTTCGCCTATTTCAAGGAAAACAACATCCAGGGCCGCATCATCACCATTGGTTCCCCCACGGGCCAGCGCGGCAACTTCGGCCAGACCAACTACGCCGCCGCCAAGGCCGGCATCGTGGGCATGGTCCGCACCTGGGCGCTGGAAATGAAGAAGGCCGGCGTCACGGTCAACACCGTCATCCCGGTCGCCGCCACCGCCATGACCAAGACCGTCCCCTACTTCCAGAAGGCAGTTGAAGCCGACGAGCGCGGCGAGGCCATGCCGTCCTTCTTCCGCCACGACCTGGGTTTTGGAACGGCCGACGACGTCGCCGGGCTGGTTGCCTTCCTCGCCTCCGACGAGGCCGCCACCATCACCGGCCAGGCCATCGGTGCAGGCGGTGACCGGCTGCAGGTGTGGACCCACCCGGAGGCAGCCACTACCGAATACCGGGAAGGTGGCTGGAGTTACGAGGCGCTGCTGGAAAGCGCCGGCCAGTTGTTCACACCGGAGACGCTTCAAAGTTACGGCGAGGAATTCCTGCCGCTGCCAGCCGACCTCCAGCCCGAACCGGCCCAGGCCCGCTGATCATGGCTACCGACCGCTACGAGCTGGGCGTCGACGCCACCAAGCTCGACGCCATCGACATGCACGTCCACCTCGAGGTGGACAGCTGCGGCCACGGCTCCCTGCCGGAGGAACTGACGGAAGCCTCGGCCAAATACTTCAAGGCCGAGGACCGCACCCCGTCCCTTGACCGCATCGCCGAGGTGTACCGCGAACTGAACATGGCCGCCGTCGTCTTCACCGTGGACGCCCGCACCCAGCTCAAGCACGAACCCAACAGCATCCCCGAACTCATCGCCGGCGCCGCCCGGAACAACGACGTCCTGATCCCGTTCGGCAGCGTCGATCCGCGCACCGGCGAGGACGCCATCGCAGGGGCCAAGCACCAGGCCATCCAACTCGGCGCCCGCGGCTTCAAGTTCCACCCCTCCCTGCAGGGTTTCGATCCGTCCAACGAACGCTTCTACCCGCTGTGGGAGACCCTCCAGGAACTGGGGTTGCCCGCCATCTTCCACACCGGCCAGAATGGCATGGGCGCGGGCCTGCCCGGCGGCTATGGCATCAAGCTCGCCTACTCCAACCCCCTCCTCCTGGACGCCGTGGCGGCGGACTTCCCGGGCTTGCAGATCATCATGGCCCACCCCTCGGTGCCGTGGCAGGACGAGGCAAACTCCATCGCCACGCACAAGGCCAACGTGTTCATCGACCTCTCCGGCTGGTCGCCCAAGTACTTCCCGGAGTCCCTGGTGAAGGCCTCCAACTCCTACCTCCAGGACAAGGTGCTGTTCGGCACCGACTTCCCGCTGATCACCCCGCAGAAATGGCTCGGTGCCTTCGCGGACCTACCCCTGAAGGACGAGGTCCGGCCCAAGATCCTCAAGGACAACGCGGTGCGCCTCCTCGGGCTGGGTGGCTGAGATGGGCACCAGCAGCACGACGACGGCACCCGGCGTGGGTGCCCGGCTCTACCAAGCGGCGGACTGGTACGACGCGGAGTCCCTGCTCACTCAAGACGAGCGCCGGGTCCTGTCCCGGCTGCGGAACTTCCTGGACCGGGAAGCAAAACCCCTGCTGGCCGAGTACTGGGAACGCGGCGAATTCCCGGAGCAACTCGCCCGCCCCCTGATCGACCTGGACCTGATGGAACCTGCGGAGCTCACCAAAGATGGGCCCGCGCGCGGGATCTACCAGGGCTTCCGGATCTTCGAACTTGCCCGCACCGATGCCTCGCTGGCCACCTGGTACACCGCCCAGGCCGGCCTGTTCCGGACAGCCATCCGCGTTGGCGCCTCTGAGGAGCAGCAGGCCGCATGGATGCCCAAGGTCATCGACTTCTCGCTCAAAGGCGTCTTCTCCCTGACCGAGCCCGAGCATGGATCGGACATCGCCGGCGGACTGTCCACCACCGCACGCCGTGAAGGGGACGGCTGGATCCTTGACGGCGCCAAGCGCTGGATCGGTGGCGCCGCCACCGCGGACGTCCTGGCCGTCTTTGCCCGGGACACCGCCGACGGACAGGTCAAGGCCTTCCTCGTGGACCGGGAGGCCGACGGGGTCACGTTGGAGAAGATCCACGGGAAGACGGCCCTGCGGATGATGCAGAACGCCCACATCACGTTGGAAGGCGTCCGTGTCCACGAGTCCATGCGGCTGCACAACGTGGACTCGTTCAGGGACGTCGCGGCGATGCTCCGGGCCATGCGCTCGGACGTCGCCTGGATCGCCACCGGAATTGCCGCCGGCGCCTTCGAGGCAGCCCTCGCCTACGTCAACGAACGCCGTCAGTTCGGACGCACCCTGGGGTCCTTCCAGCTGGTCCAGGAGAAACTGGCCCGCATGCTGGGGAACGTCACGGCCAGCCTGTCCCTGGTGGTCAGGCTCACCGAGCAGCAGACCAAAGGCACCTACCGCGACCAGGACTCGGCCTTGGCCAAGATGCAGACCTGCCTGTTCATGCGCGACACCGTAGCGCTGGCCCGGGAAGTGGTGGGCGGAAACGGCATCACCCTCGCCGCCGACGTCGCGCGTTTCCACGCCGACGCCGAGGCCGTGTACTCCTACGAAGGCACCCACGAGATCAACGCCCTCATCATCGGCCGCGCCCTCACGGGCCAAAGCGCCTTCACCCGCTGAACCACTTCTTCCCCACCCAACCAACAACTCCCAGGAGGCAACGATGCCCAATCTCGTCGTCGATTTCGACACCCTGCTCACCCTGTCCGGCAAGGACCTCGGCACCACCGACTACCGCCAGATCACCCAGGACCAGATCAACCAGTTCGCGGACGCCACCGACGACCAGCAGTGGATCCACACCGACCCCGAACGCGCCAAAGACGGCCCGTTCGGCGCCCCCATCGCGCACGGCTTCCTCACCCTGTCGCTGATCATCCCGTTCTGGGGAGAGCTGTTCGACGTCGACGGCGTCACCACCAAGGTCAACTACGGCCTGGACAAGGTCCGCTTCACCTCCCCGGTGAAGGTCGGCTCCAAGGTCCGCATGCAGGCCACCATCGCCGACGTCACCGAGGTCAAGGGCGGCGCCCAGATCAAGGTCAACGCCACCATCGAGATCGAAGGCCAGGAACGGCCCGCCGTCGTCGCCGAATTCCTGGCCCGCTTCTACAAGTAAGCCGCTTCAACCAGTAACAGCAGTTCCAAAACCCAGGCTGCGCCCTCCGGCGCCGCCGCCTCAGGCAACCCCAAAAACCCCACATTCCTCCGTCTTTAGGAACAGCCATGTCCGGACACACCACGCTCGCACCCGCGGGCACGGCCGCCAAGCGCAAGGAAGCGCGCACGGTCATCCTGTCCAGCTATCTGGGCAGCACCATCGAGTTCTACGACTTCCTGTTGTACGCCACGGCCGCAGCGGTGGCCTTCCCCAAGGTCTTCTTCGCCGGAACGGACGAATGGGTGGGCGTGGTGGCGGCCTATGCCACCTTCGCTGCCGGGTACGTGGCCAGGCCGCTGGGCGGCATCATCTTCGGCCACTTCGGTGACAAGGTGGGCCGCAAGGGGATGCTGATCATCTCGATGGCCATGATGGGCATCGCCTCCACCCTCATCGGCCTGATCCCGGGCGCCGGCGTCATCGGGCCGTGGGGCGCCGTGATCCTGGTGCTCCTGCGGGTCTGCCAGGGCATCGCCGTCGGCGGTGAATGGGGCGGCGCCGCCCTCATGGCGCTGGAACACGCCGATCCCAAGCGGCGCGGCTTCGCGGCGTCCTTCGTCAACGCCGGCGCCCCCACCGGCGCCGTGCTGGGCACCTTGGTGATGGGTGCCTTCTCGGCCCTTCCGCAGGACGCCTTCCTTGCCTGGGGCTGGCGTGTGCCGTTCCTGCTGTCCTTCGTGCTCCTGATCGTGGGCATGTTCGTCCGCCTGCGGGTCTCGGAAAGCCCCATTTTCGCCGAAGCGGTGGCCAAGGAGGAGGCCCAGGCCGGCACCAAGCGCAAGATCCCGCTCCTTGAGGTGCTGCGCCGGCCCAAAGCGCTGATCATGATCATGTTCGCCGGCGCCGCCGGGTTCGGCCTGCAGGTGGTGCTGCCCACCTTCTCGGTCACCTATGCCGTCTCCAAGGGAGCGCCGCAGCAAGGTGTGCTGTACGCGTTCGCCGGGGCCTCGGCCATCTCCATCATCTTCGTCCTCCTGGGCGGCCGCCTGTCCGACCGGTTCGGCCGCCGGCCCGTGATGATCGCCGGCCTGGCCCTGTTCATCGCCTACCTGTTCCCCATGTTCGGCATGCTGGGCTCCGGCAATGTCGGCCTGGTCTTCGTAGCATTTACCGTTGCGCTGATCCTGCACTCATCCCTGTACGGGCCGCTGGCAGCGTTCGTGTCCGAACAGTTCGGCACCACGTCCCGCTACACCGGTGCCGCGGTGGGCTACCAGCTGGCCACCCTCATCGGCGCAGGCTTCACCCCGGGCATCATCGCCGGCCTCTACAAGGATTCCGGCCAGAGCATCCTGCCGGTGGTGGTGTTCCTGTCCGTCATGGCCCTCGTCTCGATTGTCTTCATCGCCCTGACGCGGGAATCTAAGAACAACGACCTCACCACGGTCCGTTAGGAGAACCATGGACAACAACGGAGTTGGATCCTGGCTGCAGCGCCGCCGGCACAAATCAGGTTCCAAGGCAGCCCTCATTTCCGGAACCAGCACCCTTGGCTATGAGGAACTGGCCGAGCGGGCCGACCGCCTGGCCAACGCACTCCGGGGCCGCGGAGTGGCCAAGGGGGACCGGGTGGCGTACCTGGGGGAGAACCACCCGTCCTTCGTGGAGACCTTCTTCGCCTGCGGCCTGCTGGGCGCCATCTTCGTCCCGCTCAACACCCGGCTTGCTCCGCCTGAACTTCAGTTCCAGCTTGAGGATTCCGGGGCCCGGCTCCTGGTCAACGCGGCCGCCCTGGAACCGTCCGCTTCCGCCGCGGTGGAGGGGACAGGGGTCACCCACCGCCTGGTGATGGCGGCCGACGGCGGGACGGAACCTTCCGGCGCCCAGCCACGGGCCGGCGTCGAACACTCCGTCACGGTGGAACACTACGAAGAGGCGCTGCAGGCGGGGGCGCCGGACCACCCCGACGTGCCGGTGGGGCTCGATGAAGGGGGCAATGATCCTCTACACCTCGGGGACCACCGGGAAACCCAAGGGTGCGCTCCTGACCCACGGGAACATCACGTGGAACTGCATCAACACCATCGTGGACATGGACCTGAACCGCAACGATGTGGCACTGATGATCTCACCGCTTTTCCATGTGGCATCGCTGGACATGGGCCTGCTGCCGATGCTCCTGAAGGGCGCCACCGTGGTGCTGGAGGCCAAGTTCGATCCCGCCAGGGTCCTGGAACTGGTCGAGCAGCACAAGGTGACCACCCTCAACGGGGTGCCCACCACGTTCCAGCTGCTCTGCGAACACCCGGGCTGGGAGGGGGCGGACCTCAGCTCCCTGGACAAGCTCACGTGCGGCGGCTCCGCCATTCCCCGCCGGGTCCTGGATGCGTACGAGGACCGCGGTATCGGGTTCACCAGCTGCTACGGCATGACCGAAACAGCGCCGGGAGTCACCATGCTTCCCGTGGCGCGGTCACGGGAGAAGGCCGGTTCGGCGGGCCTGCCGCACTTCTTCACGGACGTCCGGATCGCCGATCCCATGGGCGGCGCCGTGGCTCCCGGGGAGGTGGGGGAGATCCAGATCTCCGGGCCCAACGTGATCAAGGAGTACTGGAACCGGCCTGAGGCGACGGCCGGAAGCTACGCCGATTCGGTCTGGTTCCGTTCCGGCGACATGGGCTACCGGGACGGGGAAGGCTTCCTGTTTGTCTCCGACCGGCTCAAGGACATGATCATCTCCGGCGGGGAGAACATCTACCCGGCCGAGGTGGAGGCTGTCATCGCCGAGCACAGCGCCGTGGGGAGCGTGGCCGTTATCGGCGTTCCGGATGACAAATGGGGCGAGGTGCCGCAGGCGATCGTGACCCTGCGCGAGGGCGAATCCCTGACGGCGGACGGGCTGCGGAGCTTCCTCGACGGCCGGCTGGCCCGGTACAAGATCCCCAAGTCCCTGGTGGTGGTGGCCGAGATGCCCCGCACAGCCAGCGGAAAGATCCGCAAGATGGAGCTCCGCAAACAGCTCTGACGTGGACGTCCTGGCGCGGTGCGGCCCCGCCGTTGTTACCCTTCCCGGTCATCAATTGGCGGAGCCCGGCCGGCCGGTGTCACCATGATTGGATGCTTGAGGCAACTAAACCCCAGAATTCCCCGGACGGGGCACCCGCCAACCCTGCGCTGGAAGCGGAAAGCCGGATCGCCCGCATCGCGGTGACGGTATTCCCGCTCCTGGTGGTGGCCGCAGGCATCGCCGGTTTCCTGCTCCCCGGAGTCTTCAAGCCCATGGGACAGGGCGTGCCCTACCTGCTGGGCATCATCATGTTCTGCATGGGCCTGACCCTGACCCCGCCGGATTTCGCGGCGGTGGCCAAGCGGCCGTGGGCGGTGGCGCTGGGAATCGTGGCGCACTATGTCATCATGCCCGGTGCCGGCTGGCTCATCGCCGGAGCCCTCAACCTCAACCCCGAACTCGCCGTCGGCGTCATCCTGGTGGGCTGCGCACCCTCCGGAACCGCTTCCAATGTGATGGCGTTCCTGGCCAAGGGTGACGTTGCCCTCTCTGTCGCCGTCGCCTCCGTTTCAACCCTGATCGCCCCGATCGTCACGCCGTTGCTGGTCCTGTTCCTGGCCGGCTCGTACCTGCAGATCGACGCCGCCGGCATGGTGCTGGACATCGTCAAGACGGTGCTCCTGCCCGTGGTCGCCGGACTGCTGGCCCGGCTGTTCCTCAAGAAGCTCGTCGCGAAGGTGCTGCCGGCGCTGCCTTGGGCCTCCGCCGTGGTGATCTCCCTGATCGTGGCCATCGTGATGGCCGGCAGCGCCAACAAGATCCTCGACGCCGGTGCCATCGTGTTCCTTGCCGTGGTGCTCCACAACGGTTTCGGCCTGGGCCTGGGCTACCTGGCCGGCAAGCTGGGCCGCCTGGACGACAAGGCCCGCCGTGCCCTGGCGTTCGAAGTGGGGATGCAGAACTCCGGCCTTGCATCGACGCTGGCCATCGCGCACTTCACCCCGCTCGCAGCACTCCCGTCCGCCGTTTTCTCCTTGTGGCACAACATCTCCGGCGCCATCGTTGCGGCGTGGCTGGCCAGGCGTCCGTTGAAGGACCAGGCACCGGCGCAGAAAACACGCTGACCGAATCGTCCGGGTCCACCCCGGGCTCCTGCCAGTCACCGTTAGGTCCTCAGCGAACCAGTTTCATTCAGTGAAACCGCCCGCGCATCCGGACCCGCCCATGCCCCACAGTTGAGTCCATGAACGCGGACCACCTTGGTCCGGCGCCCGGCAACGCCGGGACAGAGGCATCAGGACAGAAACGGCGCGGCACACATGGAGTCAACGATGACGGCACTGCGGATCCTCCGGGGGATCGAGTTCGGCCGGCCACAGAACGCGGACCCGCTGCTGCTGGACCTTTACCTTCCGGAGGCGGCGCCCCAGGGAGGCGGGGGCAGCCGCCAGGCCGGCCTGCCCGCCGTCGTCCATTTCCACGGCGGCGGCTGGCGGACGGGGGAGCGGTCCTCCCTGGGCCCTGGCGTGGACGGTTTCCGCCTCAGCCCCATTGAGCAGGTCGCGGCCGCCGGCTTCGTGGTGGCCTCGGCCGACTACCGCCTGACGGACGCCGCCACCTTCCCGGCGCAGCTGCTGGACGCCAAAGCAGCCGTCCGCTGGCTCCGGGCCAACGCTGCCGGGTACGGGGTGGACCCGGACCGGATCTACGCCTGGGGTGACTCCGCCGGCGGCCACCTGGCCAGCCTCCTCGGCCTGACGTCAGGAGGCGCGGAATTTGTGGACCCGGCCCGTAGCCCCGACGCTGACGGGGACAGCCAGGTGGCCGGCGTCGTGGCCTGGTACCCGCCCACTGACCTTGCGACCATGGGGTCCCAGGCGCGGCCTGACGCCGTCGCACGCGCGGACGACCCCGGCTCCCGCGAATCCCTCCTGATCGGCGCCCAGCCGGCGGACGCCCCCGCCAAAGCACGCGCCGCCAGTCCCGCCACCTACGTACACCCGGACGCGCCGCCGTTCCTGCTGATCCATGGCACGGCCGACCGCTTCGTCCCCGTGGAACAGTCCACCGCCTTCGCCGCCGCACTGGAAGCCGCCGGAAACGTCGTCGACCTCCTCCTGCTGGAGGACGCGGACCACATGTGGCAGCTCCCGGACCGCAGCACCACGGCCGCGCAACAGGCCACCGCCGCCACCATCGAGTTCTTCCGCCGCCAGGCGGACCTGCACTGATTCCCCAACCCTTGCCCGGTGCGCACGCGCACTCCGGGAACCGGACCTGAAAGGCCCCCCAATGCAGTTCATCGGCATCACCCACCACGGCGAACCCTGGGCAGCCGCCCTCGCCGGTTCCCGCGTCCTCCCGCTCGTACCCGTCCCCGGATTCTGGGCCGACGCCGAGGGCTGGCAGGACAAGGCCGCGGGCCTGGTTGCCGGCGCGGCAGGCAGTGAAACGTCCGACGCCGGCGCCTGGCTGGAGCGCCGCAGCGTCACCGAGGTGCCGCTGGTCCCCGCCTCGGCCCGGATTATCTGCGTCGGGCTGAACTACAAGGCACACGTTGCCGAAGGCAGCTTCAAGGACCAGGAACTACCCCCGTACCCCACCCTGTTCGCCCGCTGGACGGCGTCCCTGTCGGTGGGCAACGTCCCGGTCCCCGTCCCCGCCGGTGAAGACGGCCTGGACTGGGAAGGCGAAGTGGCGGCATACATCGGCCGCCGGGTCGAGTCAGTGGACGAATCCGCCGCCGGCGACGCCGTCTTTGGCTACTCCACGTTCAACGACATAACCTCGCGCAGGGCCCAGAAGCTCACCTCGCAGTGGACCCTGGGCAAGAACGGCGATTTCAGCGGGCCGCTGGGTCCCCTGGTCAGCCGCGATGAGGTGGGGGACCTCCGCGAAGGCCTGCAGGTCCGCACCCGCGTCAACGGCATCGAGGCCCAGAACGGCAACACCCGGGACATGATCTTCTCCGTCCCCGCCATCATTGCCCTCATCAGCCAGACGTTCACGCTGCACCCCGGCGACGTCATCGCCACCGGCACCCCAGAGGGCGTTGGCTACGCCCGCACCCCGCAGTGGCTCCTCCAGCCCGGCGACACCGTGGAAGTGGAGATCGAGAAGCTCGGCACACTGACCACGCCGGTGGGGGACCTTTCCCTGCGGAGCCGTGCCTGATGACCGCATCCCATCACGCTGCAGGCCTTCCGGCGGAGGCGCAGGTCCTCATCGCCGGCGGAGGCCCAAGCGGGCTTTTCCTGGCATTGGACCTCGCCTCCCGCGGCATCGCCAGCACCGTCATCGAACCCCGGACCGCCGTGGACCACACCCGGCCGCGGGCCAAGACCACCAACGCCCGCACCATGACCCACCTGCGCCGGCTGGGGCTCGCGGACGCGCTCCGGGTCGCGGCGCCGCTGCCGGTGGACTACGGGCAGGACGTGATCTTCTGCACCGGGCTCACCGGCCCCGCCGCCCACGAACTGCGCCGGTTCCGCAACGCCTTCCAACTGGTCCCCGGCCGGTACGGCCCGCAACCCGAGTGCGGCCAGCAGGTGCCGCAGCCGGTCCTCGAGGAAGTCCTCCGCAAGGCCGCAACGGACAACCCCCTGGTCACCTTCGTCACCGGGTGGACCGTCACCGATGCCAGCCCTGCGGGCGGCGATGCCACCGGGCCGCACGCCGTCGTCGTCACCGATGCCGTAGGAACCTTCCGCACGCTGTGGGCACAGTACCTGATCGGAGCCGACGGCGGGTCCTCCACCGTCCGCCGCAGCCTGGGGCTGCGGCTGGAGGGCGGCTCCGCGGCCTTGTCCAACGTCAGCATCCTGTTCCGCTCGCAGTCACTGGCATCGGCAATCGCACTGGACCCGGCCGTCCAGTACTGGGTGGTGGGGTCCGAAACCTCCGGCATGGTGGGGCCCATGGACCTGGAAGGCACCTGGTGGGCGATCGTCCAGGGAGTGGATCCCGGCGTCAACGTCACCACGGAAGACGCCGCCGGGATGGTCCGCTCCCTCGTGGGTGCGGAGGTGGACATTGACGTGGTGGCCACCGACCCGTGGACCGCACGGATGCTGCTGGCTCCGCAGTACAGCCACGGCAGCATCTTCCTGGTGGGCGATGCCGCACACCTGAACCCGCCGTGGGGCGGCCACGGCTTCAACACCTGCATTGGCGACGCCGCCAACCTGGCCTGGAAGCTCGCCGCTACCATCAACGGATGGGCCGGCCCCGGACTCCTGCCCAGTTATGGGGAGGAGCGCCGCCCGGTGGCTGCCCGCACCATCCGGGACGCCGCCGAAAACGGCAAGGCCCTGGCCTACCACTTCGCGGACACCCACCTCGCGGCGCCAGGAGCACGGGGCGACGCGGCCCGGCGGGCCGCCAACGCGGCGCTCGCCGTGAAGCAGAGCGAGTTCGACTCCCTGGGCCTGGTGCTCGGCTATTCGTACGCGGACTCAACCCTGGTGGTGCCGGACGCCCTGCCCGCCCCCGCCGAGGACCCCATCCACTACCTTCCCTCAGCCACCCCCGGCGCCCTGCTGCCGCACGCCTGGCTGGCGGACGGCACCTCCCTGTACAGCCATCTGGGAACCGGCTTCACGCTCCTGGCCGACGCCGGCGCGCTGGCCGGGGGGCCGGCGGCGGAAGCCTTCCAGCCGGTGCTGGCGGCGGCTGCCCGCACCGGCTGCCCGGTGACCATCGCCGTCGTCGGACCAGCCGACGACGGCACGCACCTTTCGCAGGTATGGGGTGCCGGCACCCTGCTGGTCCGCCCGGACCAGCACGTGGCGTGGCGGGGCAATTCCGCCGCGGCCGCAGGCGCCGCCTTGTCCGTGGCGGCCGGCTGGTCGCCCACTTCCCTCGAGACCACCAGGAGCATCCGTGCAGACGCCGTCCTTCCGTGACTACCTGTTCTCCCCGGACCACCCGCGCGTCGCTGGGATCCGCGGACTGGACGCCCGCGCGTACGCGAAAGCCGCCAAGACCGATTCGTTCGCCGGGCCCATGATCGAAGGGTGGCAGCAGCTCTACCCGCAGCCCTTCACCGGGATCACCAGCGACGGCGTCCGGCGGGAAGGCCTGTACCCGCTCGCACCGGCGCGGCCCGGCGAAGAAGCGCCCACCGCGCAGATGGTGGCGGCAGCCCGCAAGCTCCTGGGCACCTTGGACGCTGACCGGGCCCGGAAGCTCAGCCACGCCGTGGACGCCCCCGAATGGCAGAGCTGGGCCAACCCGGAGTTCATGCAGCACGACACCGGCCTCCGGCTCGATGAACTGGAACCCGCGGTGCGCGACGCCGTGCTTGGCGTGGTGGAAGCCAGCCTGAGCGCCGAAGGGTTCGAACTGGTGCGGAACCTGATGCGCATCAACGGCTTCCTGGGTGACCTGGTGGAGCTGCCGCTGCTGATGAACGAGTTCAGCTACAACTTCGCCCTCTACGGTGGGCCGTCAGAAACCGAACCGTGGGGGTGGCAGCTCTTTGGCCACCATGCGGCGCTGAACTGCCTGGTCGCAGGCACCCAGCTGGTCATCTCGCCGGTGTTCATGGGCGCCGAGCCGGACGTGATCGACGCCGGCCCGCACCGGGGCGTGAAGGTCTTCAAGGAGCGCATCGCCCTGGCCCGGGAACTGATGCGCGCCCTGCCCGCGGAGCTGCGCTCCGGCGCCGTTGTGTACGGGTCCATGGTGGACCCGGCCATGCCGGAAGGCCGCCTCCACCCCGGGGACGAACGGCACCTGGGCGGCTGTTTCCAGGACAACCGGGTGATCCCGTACGAGGGCATCCGGGTTGCTGCCATGCCCTCCGGGGCGCGCGCCTTGCTGGACGCGGTGGTGGACGATTTCACCGCCTACCTCCCGGAAGGCCCGCGAGCAGCCCGCCGCCGCGAAATCCGCGAGCACTACGGCGAGACATACTTCAGCTGGATCGGCGGCTGGGAAGGCGGGGAGGCGTTCTATTTCCGGCTGCAGAGCCCCGTGCTGGTCCTGGAGCTGGACCACCACACCGGCGTGTTCCTCAGCAACGAGGAGCCTGCCCCGTTCCACATGCACACCGTAGTGCGCACGCCCAACGGCAATGACTACGGCCGGGAACTCGTCAGGCAAACCACCCGGTAACACAGGGAAGGCCCGGATTTCCTTTCGGAAGTCCGGGCCTTCTGTGGAGCGGCTTAGGGGATGTCCAGGGCTGCGCGGCGCTGCGGCGGGGGACCCACCACGGTCAGGTCCATCTCGGCCTGGGCGCGGCCGAAGCCTTCCATGTCCATGTACGGTTCGCCGCCCTCCGTGTAGATGTAGTCCTCCGTGGGCTTGTTGAAGTACTCAAAGAACCCGTTGAACACCGAGGGCGTCAGGAAACCCACCATCTGGGTGTTGTGGGCATCGAGCGCGAACGAGTGGACGGTTCCGGCGGGGGCATGCACAAAGTCGCCCTTGGTCAGGAGCATCTCGCGGCCGTTGGCGTAGAGCCACATCCGGCCTTCGGTGCAGAGGAAGTTCTCCGTGTGCTGCGAGTGGAAGTGCAGCGGAATGTAGGGGGATTTGGCGCCCTTGGTGTGCACGGCGAAGTAGTTGGAGCCGGTGTTGGCGGGCCGGGACAGGTAGGTGAACATCGTCTGGTAGCTGGCCAGCCGCTCACCCTCGCCGGCGCTCAGGAAGTAGGGGCTCTGCGTGGGCGGCAGGCCGGCGTCGTGCTTGAACGACGGCGCCACGCGCTCAACGTCCGGGAACGTGATGCCGAACTCGGCGCCCACCTCGGCCTGCTCCTGCAGGCTGGCCTTGTGCCCGGGCCTGGCCGGCGGGACGTGCGAATCGATGGGGGTGCCGATCCGCTCGTAGTAGGCTTCGCCGCCGCCGGGAGTCATCCAGTTCAGGAACCGGTTGTAGTGGCTCGCCATCCGGTAGGCGTGCGGAGTGTTCGGGGGGATGACCACCGAGTCGCCCGGCGTGAGGATCCGGCTCTCGCCAGGCAGCCAGACGTGCAGGATTCCATCGAACACATAGAGCGTCTTATGCTCGATGCTGTGGCTGACAAAGGGGGATTCGGCTCCCATGCCGCCGGAAACGTAGGCTGCGCTGAAGATCCCTCCCGTATCGGCGGCGCGGGCGATGACCGTCACCAGCTGGCCGTTGATCTCGTAGCGTGCGCCCTCACCGGACGCCATGTAATACGGGACTGCCTCGCCGGGCAGCGCGTTGGCCACCGGGAGTTGCTTGTTCATTTCCTCAACGCTGAGGGACATGGTTTCCTTCTTTCCAGTCGGCCGGCCCTTGCCGGAGCGTGACCTACATCATGGCTTCCACACGCTCCGTCCACGAGCCCGGATTCCAATGGTTGGAATCCGAACCTGGCCGGCCTGCCTGCCGGCTATCCCTCACATTCCTTGCAGTACTTCTTGCCGTCCTTCTCCCGGGCCAGCTGGCTGCGGTGGTGGACCAGGAAGCAGGACATGCAGGTGAACTCATCGGCCTGCACCGGGACCACCTGGATAAGGAGTTCCTCGTTGGAAAGATCCGCGCCGGGCAGCTCGAAGCTGTCCGCCAGGTCCGTCTCGTCCATGTCGGGACTGGCCTCCCGGCGGCCGGACTTATCGGACTTCAGCTCCTCCAAAGCGACGTTCGGCTCTTCCTCGGGAGTAACCCGCGGAGCGTCGTAGTCAACTGACATGTGGTGTTTTCTCCTGTCGAGCTGCAATTGTCCAGATTGTTCTGGACAGATCGACAACGCAGGGGCGCGTCAACAAATTCCCTGCCCGGTACTCCGGCCCGTCCGTTGCCGGGCGGCAGCCGCTCACGCGAAATCCGTACCGGCCAGGCGCACGCACGCCTCCCACAACTGCCGCCTGGCTTCCGGGTCCGAGCCCATGCCCGGGGTGGGAAGTTGTTTCCGCTTCGCCCACAGCCTGCCGGTCACGGCTGCAGCCTCGGGCGAGGTTGCCAGCCACAGCGGCGTGTCCGCGGCCCGTTCCGCCGTCTTGCCCAGCGTGTTGGTCAGCCGGCGCAACGGACCGCCCACGTCCTGCAGCAGCCCCGTATTCCGCACCAGTCCCGGGTGCACCGCATTGGCCACCACGCCCGTGCCGCGCAGCCGTTCGGCGAACTCCTGCGTCAGCAGGATCCGGGCCAGCATGGTGGGTGGCGTGGAACGGAGGAAGCTGTATTTGCCCGTGGCGGTCTGCAGGTCATCGAAAGGGAGCCTGACGTTGCCGTATTTGGAGGCGATATTGATGATGCGTGACGGCAGGGCGGCCGTGGCACCCTTCTTGAGGGCATCCAGGAGGAGCCCGGTCACCAGGAAATAGGACATCACGTTCGTGGCAAAGGTGAGCTCCAGCCCTTCCGCGGTTTCCTGGCGTTCCTTCCGGAATACGCCGGCGGTGTTCACCAGGACGTCCACCCGGCCGTGACGGGAAAGGAGTTCGGCCATGGCCTCACGGATGGACGATTGCAGCGACAGGTCACAGGCCAGGGGCTCCAGCTCCGCGGCCGGGACGCGGGTCCGGATATCCGCCATGGCCGCCAGGGCGCGGGCCTGGCTGCGGGCCACCACCACGACGGCGGCCCCTTCGCGGGCAAGGCCGGCAGCAACCGCCCGTCCAATGCCGCCGGCTGCCCCGGTCACTACCGCAATCCGCCCGTCCAACCGTGCCATCGCCATCGCCTCCACATCGCCAGCAGTTGAAGGCACTATCCCAGCACTTATTGTGGCGGCGGGCCAGGGTCTTCCGGACTGGAACCAGGGTACGCGTGTGTTGGTGGTGCGGTGGCCCTGGCAACAGGAAGACCTCTTAGTGGTTGGCTGTTGGTGCCGTCACTAAGAGGTCTTCACTGTTCACAACGGAATCAACGTTGTGGGACGTTCAGCGAGCCCGTGATCATCTCAAGGGAGATATCCCGGCATCCTGCTTTTCGGTCTAACCGGCGAGGCCGCGGGCAGCTGAACTTGGGGACATGGCCGCGGCCGTGAGGACGGACGTTTCCCGTTCGC
Source organism: Pseudarthrobacter sp. efr-133-R2A-89 (assembly GCF_030209315.1). Lineage (NCBI taxonomy): Bacteria > Bacillati > Actinomycetota > Actinomycetes > Micrococcales > Micrococcaceae > Pseudarthrobacter > Pseudarthrobacter sp. efr-133-R2A-89. The sequence continues at coordinate 676,686 of NZ_JARVSE010000002.1, forward strand.
TCTGCTGCACCTCGTCGAGCTCCTTGAGGGTGTACTTCTTGGTCTCCTTGGCGGTCAGGGCTGAGGCTCCGGCCAGGACCATGAACCCGAGCGCCACCATGGACGGTCCGACCCAATCCTTCAGGTCGGGGCCAGCGAGTGCTGTCGAGAGAACGGGGCCGATGACGCCCGAGATGGCGAAGCCGACCTGGGTGCCAAGGGCGAGTCCGGAGACGCGCAGGCGGCCGGGGAACATCTCCGCGAAGAATGACGGCCAGGACGCGTTCACCATTGAGTAGAAGAGGGAGTAGTTGATGATGCCGAACAGGAAGATCAGCGACCAGTTCCCGGTCGTGATTGACCACAGGTAGGGGACCATCGTGACGCCCACGCCGCCCGTTGCGATGAGGAACATCGTCTTGCGGCCGATCTTGTCCACAAGGAATCCTGCGAGGGGCGTGATGCCGAGCGCGATCACGGCCGAGACGGTAGTCGTCAGGAGCATGGTCGGCTTATCCAGCTTGTATCCGGCGGTACCGAATGCCACCGAGAAGGTCTGCATCATGTAGCTCGTACCCGCGATGAGGGCACAGAACACGATCCGCAGCACCGCACGCCAGTGGAAGCGCAGAAGGTGCCGGAGGGGAGCAACGTTCACCTTGCCGGCCTGGGCCTTTACGAACTCCGGCGGCTCCTCGATGTGGCGGCGGATCAGGTAGGCAGCGACGACGACGAGGGCGGAGGCCCAGAACGGCAGCCGCCAACCCCAGCTCAGCAACTGCTCCGAGGGCATGGCGGCGATCGGGATGAAGACCAGCAGGGTAAGCAGCGTGCCGGAGGAGGAACCCAAGGTGGTGAAGCTCGCCAGGAACCCGCGCCGGCCTTCGGAAGCATGCTCCAGGCTCATGGTGATGGCACTGGGCTGCTCACCGGAAAGGCACAGTCCCTGGATGACGCGGATCAGCACGAGCAAGACTGGAGCAAGAGGACCGATCTGGGCGTATGTGGGGAGGCACCCGATCAGGAAGGTGCAGCCGCCGATGCCGAACAGCGTGATCATCATGACGAACTTGCGGCCGCGACGATCGCCCAGCGGCCCCAGGATGAGGGAGCCGAGGGGGCGCACCGCGTAGCCGACCGCGAAGGTGATCATGGCGAGCAGCACGCTGAGGCCCTGGGGAAGCTCAGGTGAAAAGAAGAGCACGTTCAGAACCAACGCCGACGAGGTGCCGTACACCGCGAAGTCGTAGTACTCCAACGTCGTACCGATCCAGGCCGCGATTGCGGCCTTGACCGGGGTTTTCCTGGGAAGTGTGGTTTCTGTCATTTCGTCTCCGTGGGTGATGGGTGAACACCGGTTGCCGCTAAACCTGGGCTCTCGGAAAGAGATCTTGAATGGAATGTCCTGTGGGTCCTGCTGTGAGCTCTCTCGCAAATCGTGTTTACGGCTTTGCGGACCGGCCTCAAACATCAAGTTAACGTTTGCGGTATGGGTCACACAAAGTCGGCTTTTATGTACCTACATAGCGATTTGTTATGGCTTGGAGTCGACGAACCTGTAGACGTTGGACGACAGGAAGCTCGCCGTGGAACGGGGATGGGAGAGCGGAGGGCCGCCGGCATGGGATCAGCCGGGACGATTATTGCGGCTGGGCCACACGCAAGCCGACGCCCCTGGTCATTTTGCGGATTTCGTCGGACTTAAGCCCGCTTGCCCCGGCAAGTTGGTAGTCGTCAAGGAGCCGGGATTTCCTGGCCCGGGCCAGTACCTGCGTTCGTTGTTCTTCCGCGTCACTCCGGGCGCCTTCGGCTGCCGCCAGCTCCGAAGCCAATCCCGCAATGAGGTGAAGATGGCCGCTCCGGGATTGGCCGGACGGGTGCAGCTCGCCGCGTGCCAGCGCGGCAGACCGGATACAGGCTGCGGGCTGTCCGGCGGCCTTCGCGACCGCGGCAACTTTCACGCCATCGCACACGGCCTGGGCAAGGCAATCACCCAACTCGATGGTGAGGGCGCGTACCCTGCTGGACCGAAGTGCCAGGGTCGTCCGCAGCTGGGCCAGCATGGCCAGGGCTTGTTGGGCTCGGGCGGTGGCGGGGTCCGGCTTCGGGACGCCGCGGTACCGGTACGCTGCCACGCCGGCCGAGGCCTTTCCGGCGCTGGCTGAACGCGGGGGTATCCGATCGTGAGTTTTTCTGCCGGGCACCTCTGCTCCTTGTCTCCGTTGGTGTTCCATGCCCGCGCGGCTCCCCGCCGGCAGGCGTACCCCTCCTGCGGTTCGGCCCGTCGGCCTTGGAGGCGTCGCGGGGGCCGGCGGTGTGCCTTCAGTGGGCCCGTGATCCACCCTGCAGGTTACGCCCCGGGCAAGCCGGCAGGGCAATACCGAAAGTGCGTGGAGTAATAGGCGAAAGTTCTAGGTGCTCCGTCATAAGGGCTGCTTATCTGTCCACGCACTTTAGGTCTTATCCAAGGGGGCGGCTCCTTCCCTAGGCTCGAATGAACCACCCCCATCCGTACCGGAAGCCTGGAAGACACCATGCCTGAATTCGTGCCCGCATCACGCGTAACCCGTATCAAATCCTCACCCAGCGTTGCCGCGGCGGCCCGTGTCCGGGAGCTCAAGGCCGAGGGCCGCCGGATCCTGGACCTGACGGTCGGCGAGCCGGATTTCGACACGCCCCAGCACATCAAGGACGCTGCCGTCGCAGCCATCGACCGTGGTGAAACCAAGTACACCTCGGTCACCGGGACGCCCGAACTGCAAAAGGCCATCCTGCAGACACTGCACCGCAAAACCGGGCAGCACTACACCGCCGTCGAAATCACCATCGGGGGAGGTGGCAAGCAGGTCATCTTCACCGCGTTCATGGCCACCCTCGACCCGGGCGACGAGGTTGTCATTCCCGCACCGTACTGGGTCTCCTACCCGGACATGGTGCTCGCCAACGAAGGCACCCCCGTCATCGTTTCCTGTGGTGAGGACACCGGTTTCAAACTAACCCCTGAGGCACTGGCAGGCGCACTGACGGAGCGCACCAAGTGGGTCATTCTCAACACGCCCTCCAACCCCACAGGAGCGGTGTACTCCCGCGAAGAACTGGCAGGCCTGGCCGCCGTCCTCAAGGACCACCCTGGCGTTTATGTCCTCACTGACGAGATCTACGACGAGATCCACTTCGGCGAAGAGCCCATTACGGGTCTCGTGGCCGTTGCCCCTGAGCTTAAGGACCGCGTGCTGGTCACCAACGGGGTGTCCAAGGCCTACGCGATGACCGGATGGCGGCTGGGTTACGCCGGCGGTCCGGCGCCCCTGGTGGCTGCCATCAACAAGCTTCAGTCCCAAATGTCCTCCTGCCCGTCCTCGATCAGCCAGGCGGCTGCCGCCGCGGCACTCACCGGAGACCATGCTTTCGTCCGCGAAAGCGTGGAGGTGTACCGCGAACGGCGTGATGCGGCAGTCTCCGGGCTTAACGCGGTCAATGGCCTGCAGTGCGCGACGCCGGAAGGCGCCTTTTACGCGTACGTCAACTGCGCCGGGGTCATCGGCAAGACGACGCCCGATGGCAGGCAGATCAGCAACGACGAGGACTTCACGCTGTACCTGCTGGAAGCGGCGTCAGTTGCCGTCATCCAGGGATCGGCGTACGGACTAAGCCCCTACTTCCGGATTTCCTATGCCACCGGGCTGCCGGTGATCGAGGATGCCATCGCTGCCATCGAAAAGGCCGTCAGGGCGCTTGCCTGACCCAACCACTACCCTGCCCACGCTTTCTACAAAACAGGAGCACCTCATGATCCATGTCAAAACGAAATTCGACCGCCCTTCCGAAGACGCCGTTCAGCGACTTTCCAAGTTCTCCTCTGCCACAGTGCATGAAGCACAGGGCCGCAAAGGTGCCCTGAGTTCGAAGATCAAGCCGATTGACCGCAGCATGTCCTTCTGCGGCCCCGCCGTCACCGTGGTCTGTGCACCGCGGGACAACCTGATGCTTCAGGTGGCCATCCACTACGCCCGGAAGGGCGACGTTGTCCTTGTGGCAGCCGGTGAGTACGAGGAAGCCGGGACATTCGGCGACGTGCTGGGCAACGCCATGAAGGCGAAAGGCCTGGCGGGTATGGTCACGGATTCAGGTGTCCGCGACACCAAGGACCTGATTGAACTCGGATTGCCGGTGTTCTCCGGCAGTGTCTGCATCAAGGGGACCGTCAAGGAAACCATTGGCCCGATCAACCATCCCTTGGTGTTCGGCGACGAAATTGTCTATCCGGGCGATGTCCTGCTGGGTGATGCCGACGGTGTGGTGGTGGTCCGCAAGGATGAGATCGAGGAAGTCATCAAGCTGTCGCAGGCACGCGTGGACGCTGAGGACGACCTCATCCGCCGCTACAAGGAGGGTGGCACCACCATCGAGTTGTGCAAGCTGACCGAGGTCCTGAAGTCCAAGGGGCTGCTGGTGGAAGACGCCGAATTGGAGCCCGCGCTGTAGCTTCACGCCGATGGGGTTTAAACCACAGAGGCCCGGAGTTCCTTTTGGAACTCCGGGCCTTCTGTTGGCCGCCGGCGGTGCGGTGGTTCAAGCCACCTCAGTTCATCCCGGGAAGAAGGTACGCAGGCGGCCCCACCTGGGAGTCGTCCAGGTACCACATGGTGGATCCGCGCTTGCCCGGCGGCATCATGCTGCCCTCGAAGACAAACACCGGATCCGAGGCAGCGCCGTCCTCGGCCCGCCAGAAACCATTGGTGGGGCAATGCGACCCGGTGCTGGCCTTAAGCTGGATCCTTCGTTCCGAGGATTTCCGGTATTGCAGGCTGGTGATCTTTTTCATGCTGGGCTCCAAGGGAATCATTTGTGCCGGGTAAACGCCGTTGGCGAACCTTTATGGCTTTTATCCTAGGACGCAGCAAAATCTATGGATAAGACTAATGGAGCGTGACCTGATAAGGGCCGCTTATGATGCATCCGCGCCAGCGGAGGGTGTTCCGCTGGAAAGCGGCTGGTATTTGCTGCGCAGCATTTCCTGGAGCATTTCCTTCAGTACCAGCAGGACGGCGGAACCGGCCTCGGAGAGCGGTTCGTGGTCCGGAGTGCACAGCGCGATCTTGCACTGCAGTGAAGGTCCGGTGATCCGGAGGACCCGGAAGTCCTCCTCATGGAACAGGGCATCCGCGGCCGACTTGGGCAGGATGGTGGCGCCCAGGTCGCTGCGCAGCAGCCTGGTCAGGGACGGCACCGATTCCACTTCCCCCACCAGATGCAGCGTGAGGCCCTTGCTGTCGAAGCCCGACTCCACCACCTGGCGGAGGGTGTGGATCCGTTCGGGCAGGAACAGGCCCAGTGTGGCCGCCGCTTCCAGGGCGATCGTGCCGGCCCCGGGATCCACCGGAAGCTCCCGCGCGGCGTTGACCACCAGGTACAGGTCCTCGACGATGAGGGTAGTGAATTGCACACCCCGGATGGGCCCCGGTTCATAGATGAGGGCCATGTCCAGCCGCCCGTTCTTGATGGCCTCGCTGAGTACGCCGCCATATATCTCGGTCAGGTGCAGCACGATGTCGGGGTAGCGCCGCCCTACTTCGCGGATAATCCGAGGGGTAAGGCTTGAGGCCATGCTGTAGGGGGCGATGGCTATGGAGACGCGCCCGGAAGGTGCTGCCCCTGAAGCTGCCACATCGATCCTCGCCTGCTCCACTTGGCGCAGGATGGTCTGGGCGTGCCGGTAGAGGGTATGGCCCGCCGCCGTGGGCTCCACGCCCTGCTTGCTCCTGATCAGGAGCCGCTGCTTCAGTTCCGTTTCCAGGGCCGACACCTGCTGGCTCAGCGCCGGCTGGGCGACGTGGAGGGCGGCGGCCGCCTTCGTGATGCTTCCTGAGTCGACGATCTTCACGAAGTACGCCAGCTTTCGGGTGTCCATAGCGCTCCTCTTTTCCAGCCGGGGACGGCACAGCCTGCGGGGTCATACGTTGGCGCTATGGCGGGACAGGCAATACGTCTTTGTGTGATCCGAGTCTCGGGCATAGGTTAATTGCAGATGACTTTCCAATGACCAGAGCATTCTATCCCGACCCAAGCCATCGCCGGTTTTGATGCCGGCATAAGTTTTGTGCATAAGCAGGGAAATAGTTTGTTGGAAAGGCCCATTCTTGTCGTCACGAAATAAGGACCGCTTGCGTTTTTAGGTCGCCAATAGCGGCCTCCAAAGGTCATAACTGTTCCCTATAGCGTGATACCGCATTCGTCTTTGTGTGGCTCCAATCCCGATGCCACACTGATTTACACCCGCAGCACCAGCAGAGGAAGGCCCGCAATGCCCACAGTTGATCTCGTAGCGGATCTTGGTGAAGGTTTTGGCGCCTACTCGATCGGCGACGACAACGCCCTCCTGGACATCGTGTCCAGCGCCAACATCGCCTGCGGCTTCCATGCAGGGGACCCTGACATCATGGACGCCACCGTGGCTGAATGTGTCAGGACGGGAGTCGGCATCGGCGCCCATCCGAGCTTCCCGGATCTTCGCGGCTTCGGCCGCCGGGCCATGGACCTCACGGCTGACGAAGTCCGCAACGACGTCATCTACCAGGTGGGTGCCCTGTCGGCGTTTGCCGCCTACCACGGGGGGACCGTCTCCCACCTGGCTCCCCACGGCCGCCTGGGCAACCTGGTGGCCACCCGCGCGGACTACGCCCGAGCCGTAGCCGATGCCGCCGCCCGGGTGGACCCGAAACTGATCATCCTGGCGCAGGACGGTGAACTCGCCACTGCGGCGGCGGAGCGCGGCCTGCGGGTGGCCATCGTTGGCATCGCGGACCGCGCCTACCAGGATGACGGGACTCTGGTGCCGCGCAGCCGGCCCGGCGCCGTGATCCACGACCCCTCCGTCATTGTCCGGCGCACTGTGCGGATGGTGACCGAAGGACTCATCGAAACAGTCTCCGGCAGCGACATCGCCGTCCATGCCGACACGGTGCTGCTCCACGGCGACAATCCGGGCGCCGTCGAACTTGCCCGCCTGGTTCGCAGCGAACTGGTCGCCGCGGGCGTCACCATTGCCCCGTTGGCACAAGTGCTCGCCGCAAAGCAAAAGGTTTCCTGACCATGGCCGCCCCAACGACAACCAGCCGGACAATGCTGGAGATCTACGAGTCGGGCGACGCCGCCCTGCGCGTGGTGGCACAGTCCGGTGACGCAGAAGCCAACTGGGCCACCGTCCACTCCCTGGCCGGCTGGCTGGCGACCGTCGGCGTCGACGGCATCCACGGCGCCGTTCCCACCTACGACTCCGTCCTGGTCGAATTCGACCCCTACCTCACCTCCGCCCGACAGGTCAGGGCGTTCATCCTCCTGGGGATGCGCCAGCTGGACTTTGTGGGCACCACCCTGCGCGAGCCGCGCCGCTTCGAGGTACCCGTCGTGTACGGCGGCAGCTACGGGCCGGACCTGGAAAGCGTGGCAGAACACCAGGGCCTGGATGTCCAGGACGTGATCGCCCGGCACACGGCCAAGACCTACGTCATCCGCTGCCTCGGAGCGCCGGCAGGCTCGCCCATGATGGACGGACCAGACTTCCCGGTCCCCGTCCCCAGGCTCAAGGACCCGCGGCTGTCCGTACCCGCCGGTGCAGTATCCGTGGCCGGACGCCAAGCCGTGATCGCGCCCGCCGTCGCACCAGGCGGCTGGTGCGTCATCGGCCAGACCCCCCTGACGGTCCTGGACGCAGCACGCGAACCCCTGGTGCCCTACGTCCCCGGCGATGAACTGCGCTTCTACCGCATTCCCCCGGAGGACTTCGGAAAGTACGAGGGGCAGTTCCTGGAGGCCCGGCCATGACCGGGTCACTTATCGTCCTCCAACCTGGACACTCCGTCGTCACCGACCTTGGCCGGACGAAGGGTCCTGCATTCGGACTTCCCGTCAACGGCGCCCTGGACCAGTTTTCGGCCAAGGCCGCGAACATCCTGGCCGGCAACGGGGACAACGATCCGCTGCTGGAACTCACCGCCCTGGACTTCAGGATGCGCGCCACCACGGACCTGCTGATCGCCGTGACCGGCGCGCCGCTGGACCTCTCTGTGGGCGGCCGCGGCTGCCCCCAGTGGGAGCCCGTCTCCGTCCGGGCCGGCGAAACAGTGACGGTCCGCGGAATCCGCACCGGTCTCCGGGCCTACATCGCCGTCCGCGGTTCCTTCACCGTCCCCACCCTGCTGGGCAGTTGCGCACCGGACACGGTGGTGGGCTTCGGACTGAAACTTGTAGAGGGCACCCGGCTTGCAACGCAAAAGACCACCGCACCGATCACCCAGCCACACTTCGGCCTGCCCCTGTTCCGGTTGGGGCTGGCAAAGCCGGAATTCACCACCCACCCGGTCATCGACGTCACCGACGGGCCGGACGTAGCCGAATTCGGCGACACCGCAGGCCTGCTTTTCACCACGCAGTACACCGTGAGCCCCCGAAGCAACCACATCGGGCTCCGGCTCGGCGGCGCACTGCCCGAACGCCAGCTCACCTCCGAGGTCCTCTCCCGCGGTGTCCCGGTGGGGGCCATCGAGGTTCCGTCCCGGGACGAACTGCTGGTCCTGCACCGGGGACGCGGCGTTACGGCGGGCTATCCGGTCCTGGGGGTCGTCACGAGCCGCTCCCTGGATGTCCTGGCGCAATCCAGGCCTGGACACACCGTCACCTTCAGAAAGACAACCGTGGCTGAAGCAACAGCCATGCACCGCGCAGCCTGCCTGGACCTGGACAGGCTCCGGAACACCGTGAACACGGTCTTCGGACTCCTCGGCGTCGGCGCCGGCCAGCGCTGGCACGAACTCAGCCCGGCGTCAGGAGCCTGAACATCATGAATGCCCGTCCAGACGCCCGGGACCGCACCCACAAACTGCCGCGCGATCCCTAACCCCCTGCCAACCACTACGCCAAGCCCGTTGCCGGACCTAAGAGCCCGCCACTTACCACTTATTGGAGTCCCTGTGCCTTTTTCCGACTACACCACAGCCCTCGTCACCGGAGCGTCCACCGGCATGGGAGCGGCCATCGCCGAACGTCTTGCCAAGCGCGGACTGACCGTGCACGCGGTGGCCCGCAACGAGGAACGCCTCGCCGAACTGGCCGACCGCACGGGAGCAGTCCCGCATGTGGTGGACCTGACCGACACCGCCGCCCTGGCCGGCGTCGTCCGCGACCTCAAGGTGGACGTCCTGGTGAACTGCGCCGGGGTCTCCCGGACCGGCAACATCCTGGACTCCTCCGAGCAGGACATCGACGAACTCATCGACGTCAACCTCCGCGGCCTGCTGCAGCTCACCCGGCTGGTACTGCCCGGCATGGTGGAGCGGGACCTGGGCCACGTGGTCAACATCAGTTCAATCGCCGGGCTCTACAACTTCTACGGCCACACCGCGTACCACGCCACCAAGGCCGCCGTGCACCAGATCTCCCGGCAGTTGCGCAACGACACGGTCGGCAAGCGCATCCGCGTCACCGAAATCTGCCCCGGCCGCGTGGAGACCGAAATCTTCGGCCGCAACCTGGGCGGCAGCCCCGAGGCCATGGAAGAAGCCTGGCAGACCTACTACGAGGGCTACGAATCGCTCACCACGGACGACATCGTCAATGCCCTTGATTACGCCATCGAAACCCCGCGGCATGTGAATGTGGGCATGCTCGAGCTCATGCCCACCTTCCAGGTCCCCGGCGGACTGACCTTCGACCGCCGCGACGCATAACGATCCGCCCGCAGCACCTTCCCACCAACCGATAGGCCTTCAACGATGCAGCACGTGCAAACCGTCAGTTTTCCCGATTCCGAGCTCCTGGCCCAGCTGTCGCCACTTCCGGGCAGCCTCCGCGGGGTGGTGTGGGACATGACGGAAGCACCGGGCGCCCACCTGGGCGGGATCGACGGCGTCATCCTCCCCTACATCGACGCCGGCGCCGTGCTGGGTTCCCTTGGCAGCGTCCCGGACCTGAAGTTCGTGCAAACACAGTCAACAGGGTTCGACGGCGTCCGCGAGGCAGCAGGTCCGGCCGCCGGGGTGGCAAACGCCTCGGGCGTCCATGCAGCTGCCACCGCGGAGCTGGCCGTTGGCCTCATCCTCGCCAAACTGCGCGGCATTGACCAGGCTGTCCGAGACCAGCAGGCCGAACGCTGGAACCCGCAACGCCGCCAGTCGCTGGCCGACCGGAAGGTCCTGCTGCTGGGCATCGGCGGAATCGGGAAGGAGTTGGCCCGCCGTCTGGAGCCCTTTGAAGTCACACTGACCCGGGTGGGAAGCGCCGCCCGTACCGATGCGGATGGTCAGGTCCACGGTCCGGATGAACTCGTAGGGCTCGCCGCCAGCCACGACATCCTGGTCTCCGTCCTTCCCCTCACCGAGGCGAGCCACCACCTGGTGGGAGCCAAGGTCCTGGCCGCCCTGCCGGACGGAGCCTTGGTGGTCAACGTGGGCCGCGGCGCCGTGATCGACACCGACGCCCTGACGGCTGAAGTGGTGTCCGGCCGCCTGCACTGCGCCATCGACGTCGTCGATCCCGAACCGCTGCCCGCCGGCCACCCGCTCTGGTCGTCGGAGAACGCCCTCATCACTCCGCATGTTGGCGGCAACGCGTCAGCGTTCGAGCCGCGGATCCTCAAACTCCTGAAACGGCAGCTTGAGGCCCTCGCAGCCGGCGAAACCCCGGTCAACCTGGTGCAGCAGGGACCGTTCGCATGAGCTCCCTGTTCGACCTGACCGGTCGGGTTGCGTTGGTGACGGGCTCGAGCCGGGGGATTGGTTCCTCGCTCGCCCGGGCTTTGGCCGATGCCGGTGCCACGGTTGTGCTGAACGGCGTCAACCCGGAGCGGCTTAAGAAAGCCGAAGCGGCGATGGCTGCCGACTTTCCGGCCGGCCGCATTGCGAGTGTCGCGTTTGACGTTACCGATGGTGAGGCGGCAGCCCGCGGTATCGCGTGGATCGAAGAGCATGTGGGTCCGTTGGAGATCCTGGTGAACAATGCCGGGATCCAGCACCGGGTGCCGATGCTGGATCTTGAGGTGGCGGATTGGGAGCGGGTGATTTCCACGGACCTGACCAGTGCGTTCCTGGTGGGTCGGGAAGCGGCCCGGCACATGATTCCGCGGGGCCGGGGCAAGATCATCAATATCTGCTCCGTGCAGACGGACCTGGCCCGCCCGACGATTGCCCCGTATGTTGCGGCCAAGGGTGGGCTGCGGAACCTGACCCGGGCCATGACGGCCGAGTGGGCCGCTTCCGGTCTGCAGGTGAACGGGATCGCGCCGGGGTATATCCATACGGAGATGACGCAGAACCTGGTGGATGACGAGCAGTTCAATGCCTGGATCCTGGGCCGGACTCCGGCCCATCGCTGGGGCATGCCGGAGGATCTGGCCGGGCCGGTGGTGTGGTTGGCTTCGGACGGGTCGGATTTCGTGAACGGGCAGACCATTTTTATCGACGGCGGAATGACGGTGGTGGTCTGATGCCCGCGAACACACCTGTCCAGGCAGGGGCCCAGATGTTGCCCGTTTCCGGGCCGGCCGTGGTGGCGCACGCCGCGGGGGACCTCCGGGTCGATGAGGTCCCGCTGGCCCGGCCGGCGGATGACCAGGCCGTCGTTGAGGTCTTGTATGGCGGGATCTGTGGGTCGGACCTGCATTACTGGCTGCACGGCGCGGCCGGGGAATCCATCCTGAAGGCGCCCCTGGTGCTGGGCCATGAGATTTCCGGTGTGGTGGTCCGCGCCGCGGCCAACGGCCAGGGCCCGCAGCCCGGAACCGCCGTCGCCGTCCACCCCGCCACCCCGGGCCCGGGCGCGGCCCGGTACCCTGCGGACCGGCCCAACCTCTCACCCGGGTGCACGTACCTGGGCAGCGCCGCCCGCTACCCGCACACGGACGGCGCCTTCAGCCGGTACGTGAACCTGCCCGTCCGGATGCTGCGGGCCCTGCCCGAGGGCATCGACCTGCGCACGGCCGCCCTGGTCGAGCCCGCGTCCGTGGCCTGGCACGCGGTCTCCCGGGCTGGGGACGTGGCCGGGAAGACCGCGCTGGTGATCGGCTCGGGCCCCATCGGTGCCCTCGCCGTCGCGGTCCTCAAACGCGCTGGAGCCGCGCACATCACCGCTGTGGACCTCCATCCCAAACCGCTGGAGATCGCCATGGCTGTCGGCGCGGACCAGGTCATCAACGCCGCAGACACCGAAGCGATCGCCGCCGTGGAGGCCGATGTCGTGATCGAATCCTCCGGCAACCACCACGGCCTGGCCTCCGCCATCCGCGGCGCGGTCCGCGGCGGGACCGTGGTCATGGTGGGGCTGCTGCCCACCGGCATGCAGCCGCTACCCATCTCGCTGGCCATCACCCGCGAACTGGACCTCAAAGGCTCCTTCCGCTTCAACGACGAAATCGACCAGGTCATCGCGGCGCTTGCCGACAGGTCACTGCACATCGACCCCGTCATCACCCACCAATACCCGGTCGAGGACGCCCTGCACGCCTTCGAAATGGCCAAAGACTCCACCAGCTCCGGCAAAGTCCTCCTCAGCTTCGACGGGAAAGGGGAGGGGCGGTGAGCGCCCCGTTGCCGCCCCTGGTGGTGATGGGCGTGTCCGGCTCGGGGAAATCCACCATGGGCTCCCTGCTGGGACTGCGCCTGGACATGCCGTTCTTCGATGGCGACGATTTCCATCCGGCCGCCAACAAGCAGAAAATGGGCGCCGGCATACCGCTCACGGACGCTGACAGGGAGCCCTGGCTTGGCACGCTGGGGGAGTTGCTCGCAGGAAAGGCCGACGGCGTCACGACAGTCCCGCCGATCGTCGCCTGCTCAGCGTTGAAGCGCCGCTACCGGGACCGGCTGCGCAGCGCAGCGCCGGATGTTGTGTTCATCCACCTGACCGGAAGCACAGACACCATTGGCGCGCGGATGGAAGCCCGCGCCCATGAGTTCATGCCGCGGACCCTGCTGGAATCCCAGTTCGCAGCCTTGGAGGAACTGGACCAGGATGAGGCCCACGTGCTGGCCGATATCACCGAACCCCCGGAACTCCTGGTGGAACGGCTGGCCACGGAGCTCCAAGGCCTGTCCGCACGGGCGGTTCGCACCGCCTGATCCACAAACGGGTATTCCGCGTGGCGGTGGCAGTAGGTAGACTGGTCTACCTACTGCCACCGCAAGGAGCCCCATGCCTGTGTCACACGCCTCGGCGACCAGCCGGCGTCCCGCCCGGGAACTGCTGCTCGACGCCGCCGCCCGCCTCTTCTACGACCGCGGCGTTGCGGCCACCGGGATCGACACGATCACTGCGGAGGCGGGCGTGGCCAAAAAGAGCCTCTACAACAACTTCGCGTCCAAAGCGGACCTCGTGGCCGCCTACCTGGAAGCACGGCATGAGGAGTGGCTGGGCCTTTACCGGACGCGGCTGGAAAAGGCCGGGACCCCGGCGGAGCAGGCACTGGCGGTCTACGACGCCTACCTGGACCACGCAAATGCCGCCTACCAGCACGGATTCCGCGGCTGCGGGCTGCTGAACGCGGCGGCTGAACTGCCCGCAGGGGACCCCGGGCGGACTGCAGTGCGGCTCCACAAGGAGGAAGTAGAGGAACTCCTGGCCCGGCACGTCACGGCGCTGTTGCCCGGGAGGGAGGGGCAAGCGCCCGCCGTTGCCGCCCACTTGGCCTTCCTCCTCGAAGGTGCCATGGCCAGGGCAGGCCTGGAGGGCGGCGACGCGCCGCTGCGGCAAGCCCGGGCCATCGCCGCGCAACTGTTGGACGCGCTGTGAACTCCACTCCACGCCGCCCTGCGTTGCCCTGGGGAGCGTTGTCCGTGGTGGCGGCGTCCGTCCTCTGGGGGACCACCGGGACGGCCGCCACCTTCGCACCGGATGTAAGTCCCCTGGCCATCGGCGCGGTGGCCATGGGGGCCGGAGGGTTGCTGCAGGCGCTGTACGCCGCACGGCACATTGCCAGCCAGCCAGCCGGCCTGTTCCGGCGGTGGCGACTGGTGTTGTTGGGCGCGTTGGCGGTGGCTGTCTATCCTTTGGCCTTCTACAGCTCAATGCACCTCTCCGGCGTGGCCGTGGGAACGGTGGTCTCCATCGGCTCGGCCCCCATTGCGGCGGCCCTCATCGAGCGGGCAGCGGACAGCCACCCGCTGCGCCGGCGGTGGATTGCCGGCGCGCTGCTGGGAGTGGGCGGAGCGGCGCTGCTTTCCTTTGCCGGACATGGCCCGGCCCGGTCCGCCGCCCCGGATTCCTGGACCACCACGGCGGGAGTGGCCCTGGGACTGCTGGCCGGCAGCACGTACGCCCTGTATTCCTGGGCAGCCCACCGCCTGATCGGGGGCGGTGTCACACCCAGGGCGGCGATGGGCACGGTCTTTGGCCTGGGCGGGCTCTTCCTGATGCCGGTCCTTGCCCTCACGGGCGGCCCACTCCTGGCGTCCTGGACCACCATCGGCGTCGGCGCCTACATGGCGGTGGTGCCGATGTTCGCCGGCTATCTCCTGTTCGGCTGGGGCCTTGCCCGGGTGGGGGCGAGCACGGCCACCGGCATCTCGCTGCTCGAGACGGTGGTTGCCGCCGTACTGGCGGTATTTGTAGTGGGTGAACGGCTTCCGGCGCTCGGCTGGCTTGGCGCCGCCGCGGTCCTGGCCAGCCTGTACATCCTGGCGCCGCGCACCCGGGCCGTACCAGGGCCGGCAGCGATCCCGGGTCCGCGTTCACCAGCGGCGCCGTCAGGCGGTGGGCTGCCGCCGCGCGCTCCTGTTCAACCCGATGGGGCCCAGCAACAGGCAGGCGCCCAGCCCCAGCAGCAGGATTCCTAGCACCACCGCGCCCGGCGCCGGCAGGCCTGCCCCCGCCAGGATCAACACCAGGCCGATGACCGCCACCGCCAATCCCGGGAGGAGGGCTGTGGGGAAACGGCGCGCTGGATAGCCGGACAGCAGTTCCATGGCCAGATGGGGATCGTCCGCGATCAGCCCCAGTTCCAGCTCCTTGAGCAGGCGTCGCTCCTCATCGGACATTGGCATGGCAGCCCCTGTATTCCCTGGGAGGCGGTTTCGCTATCGACCGTAGAAGTCTTCTACCGCTTAGTCAATAGTTTCCCCGGCGGCCCGCCCCGCCCGCCGGCGTCGTTCGACGCCGGGCCGTGACGGTGCTGCCGGACGCGGACGGTGCTGCCGTCCCCATGAGCCCGCTACCGGCGTCGTAATTCGGCGAACTCGATGGACGGGACAATTGCCCCGGCGTCCCGCTCCACGAAGTTGGTCCCCGGCGGAACCAGATCGTCGATGGCGTCCAGGACCGTCTCGCCCAACTGGACATCCGCGGCGCGGAGGTACGCCTGGAGGTGTTCCTCGCTGCGCGGGCCGATGATCACGCTGCTGATCGCGGGGTGGGTCAGGGCGAAGCCGACGGCCAGGTCCACCAGGGGCGTCTCCAGCTTGTCCGCCAGCCGGGCCAGGGAATCCGCTGCCAGCAGCTTCCGCTCGCTGGAGGGCCCGGAAATGTCGTACCGCCCCGGCAGCGTGTGCACCCGGGTGGGCGGCTTCCCCGAGTCAAGGACGAAGCTGCCGGAAAGCCAGCCGCCCGCCAAGGGTCCGTATGCCAGCACGCCCAGCCCGTACTGCTGGGCGATGGGCAGCACGTCGCGTTCGTTGCCGCGGACCAGCATCGAGTAGGGAACCTGGTTGCCCAGCGGCGGAATCAGGTGGTTGGTGGTGGCCAGCCACTGCGCTTCGACGAGCTGCGCCGGCGTAAACACCGAGGTGCCGTAGTAGAGGATCTTGCCCTGGCGGATGAGGTCGTTGAGGGTGGTGATGGTTTCCAGGACGTCGGTGTTGTAGTCCGGCCGGTGCGCCTGGTACAGGTCGATGCGGTCCGTTTGCAGCCGGCGGAGGCTGCCCTCGACGGCCTGGGTGATCCATCGGCGGGAGTTCCCCGAGTGCGCCGGATTGGGGCTCATCTGGCCGTGGAACTTGGTGGCCAGGAAGACGTCATCCCGCCGGCCGCGCAGGGCCCTGCCCACCACCTGCTCGGACTCGCCCTGGGAATAGACATCCGCGGTATCAACCGCCGTGATGCCGGCATCAAGCGCCGCGTGGATGATGCGGATGGCCTCATCCGCGCCGGTGGGGGCGCCCGGCGGCCCGCCGGGTCCTTCGCCAAAGTTCATGGTGCCAAGGGTGAGCGGGCTGATGGGGGTGCCTGACCGTCCGAACACCCGCAGTTCGCTAAGGCTCATCTCCGGTCTCCTCCATATAGTTGCCGCGCCGTGGATCGTCATGACGCTACACAGATTCCGCGGGCGGCCGCAGAATTCCGCCTTAGTGCTTCTCTTTTCGTCGCATGGAGTAACCGGAGCGCCGCAGGATGACGTTTTATGGCGGCCGCCACCACCCGGAACCCGGGTTTCTCCCCGGCCGTCCCCTGCAATAATCTGAACCAACGGTTGTGCACTGGGGTGTCAGCTCCCGGGGCAACAGGCAGCACTGTAAGTTCGGGACCATCACAGACGAGGCGGACACCCATGACGGCTTCAGACCAGCAGCACGCACCACGGCCAAACATGCCCGCAGACCCGCCCGCCGCCCAGGCGCCGGTGGATCCGCACCTGCTCCAGCAGTTGGCGGATGCGCACGGGGTGGGCACGTCCTTCCAAGGCTGGGACGGGCTCCCGCACTCCGTCGCCGCGGCAACGCTGATCAAGGTGCTCGCCGCCCTGGGTGTGCAGGCCCATACGAACCAGCACATCGAAGCTGCCCTGGCGGAAGCGGAACTGGCGCCATGGCGGCGGATGCTGCCGCCCGCCGTCGTCATCAAGCAGGGTGAGGCCGCCCAGGTTCCGGTCCATGTCTGGGACGGCGCAACGGCGCGGCTGATGGTCACCCTCGAAGGCGGCGCAGGCTCACTGGAGGCGGCCCAGCAGGACGTCTGGGTCCAGCCCCGGGACGTCGACGGCATCCCCACCGGACGCGCCACCTTTTCCCTGCCGCCGGACCTCCCGCTGGGCTGGCATACCCTACACGCCGACTCCGACGGCGCCACGGCCACCGCCACGCTGGTGGTGACGCCGGCGCGCCTGGACACGGCGGCGCCCCTGATGGAGCGGCGCGGCTGGGGCTTGGCCACGCAGTTATATTCGGTCCGGTCCAAGCGTTCGTGGGGCATCGGCGATTTCGCGGACCTGGCGGACCTGGCGGCGATCAGTGGCGGGCGCGGCGCCGATTATGTGCTGGTCAATCCCCTGCATGCGGCGGAGCCGGTTCCGCCCGTCCAGCCCTCGCCCTACTCACCGTCCACGCGGCGGTTCTTCAACCCGCTGTACATCCGCATTGAGGCGGTCCCCGAGCTTGCCTACCTGCGGCCGCGCAAACGGGCGGCGCTGGAAAAGCTGCACGAGGAAGTCGCCGGGCTGAACAGGGACGGGGCCCGGCTGCACCGCGATGCCGTCTACGCGGCGAAGCTGCAGGCGCTGGAAATGCTGTACCACACCCGGCGCTCGCCGGCCCGGCAGGCGGCGTTCGACGAGTTCTGCCGTATCTCCGGCAGCGGCCTGGACGACTTTGCCCTCTGGTCCGCCATCAGGGAGGACCTCGCGCCGGACGATCCGCTCTGGACAGATCCGGCCTGCGCCATCGGAACACGCGAGGCGGAGGCGCTGCGGGAGAAGTTGGCTGACCGGATCGGTTTCCACCGCTGGCTGCAGTGGATCTGCGACGAACAGTTGGAAGAAGCCCAGCAGGCAGCCTTGCGCTCCGGCATGCGGCTGGGAGTGGTGCACGACCTCGCCGTGGGGGTGGACCACAGCAGTGCCGACGCGTGGACGCTGCGCGGCGTGCTGGCGCCGGCCACCAGCGTGGGCGCGCCGCCGGACATGTACAACCAGCAGGGCCAGGATTGGGGCCAGCCGCCATGGCACCCCACCCGGCTTGCCGAAACCGGCTACGAGCCGTTCCGCAACATGCTGGCCACCGTGCTCAGGCACGCCGGCGGTATCCGCGTTGACCACATCCTGGGACTGTTCCGGTTGTGGTGGATCCCCGCAGGCAACGCGCCGGGGGACGGCGCCTACGTCCGGTACGACCATGAGGCCCTGATCGGTATCCTCGCCCTCGAAGCGCACCGCGCCGGTGCCGTGGTGATCGGGGAGGACCTGGGAACCTTTGAACCGTGGGTGCGTGACTACCTCGCTGCCCGCGGCATCCTTGGCACGTCCATCCTGTGGTTCGAGTACGACGGCGACTCTCCGCTGGCGCCCGAAAAGTACCGTACGCAGGCACTCGCCAGCGTCAACACCCACGACCTCCCGCCCACCGCCGGCTACCTCGCCGGGGACCATGTGGCGTTGCGGAGCCGTCTTGGCCTGCTGGAGCGCTCCGAGGAGGACGAGCGGGCCGAACACAACGCGTCGCTGGAAAAGATGTTCGCCCTGCTGCGCGAACGCGGCTATCTCACCGAGGCGAATGCCACCGGACCGGGCGAACCCGGTGCCGAGGAGAACACCATCGAGGCGCTGCACCTGCTGCTGGCCCAGGCGCCCTCGGTACTGCTCGGCGTGGCCCTGGTGGATGCGGTGGGGGAGCGGCGGGTCCAGAACCAGCCCGGGACCACCGAAGCGCTGTACCCCAACTGGCAGGTGCCCTTGGGCGGCCCCGACGGCAAACCGGTCTTCCTGGACGACCTCCCGGCCAACAAGAGGTTCAATTCGCTGCTCGCGGTGGTGGAGGGGGCCCTGCACGGGTCCTGACTGGTCTTCATTGACGAAGGGCCCCGCCGCGGGTTTCCCTGCTGATTCACCTGAGAGGCGTCGATATGCCAGTTCCTGAATCAAGCGCTGTTGCCGGCCACCCCACCCGGGCCTTCGACCACATCGTCACCCTCCTGCGCTCGGCCGGTTGCGTTTTCGCCGAGGAGGAGGCCCGGCTGCTGCTGGCGGAAGCGTCCGGGCCGGCGGAGCTCGCGCGGAATGTGCAGCGGCGCGTCGAGGGGGTGCCTCTGGAGTACGTGCTGGGCTGGGCGGAGTTCGCGGGCCGCCGCATTGGTGTTGAGGCCGGGGTTTTCGTACCCCGGCGCCGCACTGAGCTGCTGGCCAACCACGCTGTGGCACTGTTGTCCGGCTGGTCCTTGGCGGTACCTCCGGTGGTCGTTGACCTGTGCTGCGGGTCCGGCGCCGTGGGGGCGGCCATTCTTTACGCGTTGCCCCGTGTGGAGCTGCACGCGGCTGACATCGACGCCACCGCTACCCGGTGTGCGATGCGAAACATCGGGCCCCTTGGCGGTCGCGTCCACCGGGGCGATCTGTTCGAGGCACTCCCTTCCTCGCTGCACGGCCGGGTCGGGCTGTTGGCCGTCAACGCGCCCTATGTGCCCACCGGGGCCATCAGGACCATGCCGCCCGAAGCCCGGCTCTACGAGCCGGTGGCTTCACTGGACGGCGGCGAGGACGGGCTGGACTTCCACCGACGCGTTGCCGCCGGCTCCATCGAGTGGCTCGCACCCGGAGGACACGTGCTGATCGAAACCAGTGATCGCCAAGCGGCCGGCACAGCTGCCATCCTGTCCGGGAGCGGTTTCCGGACGCAGACGGTCCGCTCGGAGGACCTGGACGCGACGGTGGTGGCAGGGCGCGCCCTGACCGGGACCGGCAGGGGCTAAGTACCGCCGCGGCGCAGGAATTCTGCCCTTTGGAAATGACCCCGCCGCGCTTAAAACAATGCCGGCCGCCGCGTCCCCCAAGGATCGCGACGGCCAGCAAGGCGATTCAGTTGTAGCACAACACTGGCCGGCTGTGCTTGTCACACGGCTGCAGCACTGAATTATGGCGAAGACCTGGAGTCAGGCCTAACGTCCGGTCGCGTCCGAGGTGCCAAGGTTGGTGGTCTCCGGGTGGGTGCTGTGGGCGGGAATGTGGTCTTCACCCAGCCCCGCCGCGCTGTCAGTCGGAGAGGTGCCGGGAACGGTGGCGGAGGTCCGGCTCCCGTCGGACGCAGCGTCGCGGTGAATTGCGGAGCCGATCACGGTGCCTGCCCTGCGGGCGGCTTCGCCGAGCTGGTCGGCCACTTCAGGGGCCTTATCCTTGACGGCCTCCGTGGCTGCGGCGACCTTGTCCTGGACCGGCTTGCTGTCCCAGATGCCGGCCGCGCGCGCCTTCAGTTTGTCGTACGCTGCACGGCCGGACCGTGAGCCGAGAACGTAGCCGACAGCCACGCCCACACCCAAAAGAAGCTTGTTTTTCACGATGAACTCCTGCTCTGCGAGAGGGTTGTCAGTTCCGGCATACGCGGGGGCACCCGTTGCCGGAGAAAATGAAAGCCGGCCTGGGGAGGATGTCCCCAAGCCGGCTTCCTGGCTTGCCCGAGCTGTTAGCGGGCGCTGCGCCGAGTGACCATGCCGTAAATGGCAAGGACGATCAGCGAGCCGACGATCGCCAGCAGCCACGTCTGGATGGAGAAGAACTCCTGCAGTCCACTGCCGAAGATCATTCCGCCCAGCCAGCCGCCGAGGAGCGCACCAACAACGCCCAGGATCAGCGTGACGACCCAGCCGCCACCCTGCCTGCCCGGGAGGATCGCCTTAGCGATCGCACCAGCGATAAGTCCGAGAATCAGAAATGCAATAAATCCCATTTGTTGCTCTCTTCCTAGGTAGAGGAGGCCTCCGGGTCCCGGAGGCACTTCATCCTTCTGGCTCAATAGTAATCATGCTTACTATCTATTTGCCAACCTGTTTTGGGAAAAGTGCTGTCCAGGCTGTTTCTAGTGCCCGGTTTTGTCGGAATCGTTGCCGGCGCCGGGACCCTCGTCCAGGACCGAAAGTTCCGCTAGATCCTGCGGATCCAGGGCGAAATCGAACACGTCCAGATTCTCCCGCATCCGCTCCGGGGAAGAGGTCTTGGGAATCGTTACCAATCCGTTTTGTATGTGCCATCGCAGGACCAGCTGGCCCGGTGTTTTCCCGTGTTTTTCGGCCAGCTGCGCCAGAATGGGGGCACCCAGCAAACCCGCTCCGGATCCACCCAACGGGCTGTAGGATTCCGTGGCGATGCCGTGGCTGGCATGGAATTCGCGCTCAGCGGTCCGGGTAATTGCAGGGCTGAGCTGGACCTGGTTGACCGCAGGCACCACGTCCGTCTCCGCCATCAGGCGCTCCAGGTGCGGCGGCTTGAAGTTGGACACCCCAATGGACTTGACCTTCCCCTCCGCCTGCAGCCGCTCGAACGTCTGCCAGGTGGAAATGTATTGGTCCCTGCCCGGGAGGGGCCAGTGGATCAGCAGCAGGTCCACATAATCCAGGCCCAGGCGCTTCAGCGAGCCTTCCAGCCCCGCAACGGCGCGGTCGTGGCCCTGGAACTCACCGTCAAGCTTGGTGGTGATGAACAGCTCGCTGCGGTCCAGGCCGCTCGCCCGGATGCCGTTGCCCACGCCGCGTTCGTTCCCGTACTTCACCGCGGTATCGATGTGCCGGTACCCGGCTTCCACGGCCTGTACGACGGCGGCAGCCACCTGGTCGTCGTCCAGCGGCCAAGTGCCAAGACCCATTTGGGGAATGCTGTTGCCGTCATTGAGGGGGATGAGCGGTGCAAGTGTCATTCCACCAGTCTCTCCCATATCGTGCACGGCCGCCCGGGTGCCGCAGGCTTAGCCGGCGTCCTCGGCCAGTTTCCGTTTGAGGATCTTTCCACTTGGTCCCAGGGGCAATTCGGAGAGGATCCTGACCACCCGCGGGTACTTGTAGGCCGCCAGCCGGGTGCTGGCGAACTCGATCAGTTCGGATTCGCTCACGGTGGCTCCCGGGTCCAGCACGATTGCGGCCGCGATCTCCTGCCCATGCACCTCGTGCGGAATTCCGTAAACGGCGGCGCTGACAACGGCCGGGTGCGTCAGCAGGACTTCCTCCACCTCCCGCGGATAGACGTTGTATCCGTTGCGGATGATCATGTCCTTCTTGCGGTCCACGATGGTGAGGTAGCCGTCGTCGTCCTTTGTCCCAAGGTCACCGCTGCGGAACCAGCCGTCCACCACGGCTTCCGCCGTTGCCTCCGGGCGGTTGAGGTAGCCCTTCATCAGCAGGTGTCCGCGGATCACGAGCTCGCCCAGTTCCCCGTTGGGCAGCAGTTCAATGCTTTCCACCGTCTGGGGACGGGCGATCTCGATGTCCACGCCCCAGATCGGGACCCCAATGGTTCCCGGCCGCGGAGGAGTGCCCACATGGTTGAACGCAGCCACCGGGGAGGTCTCGGTGAGGCCGTAGCCTTCATGGATTTCCACTCCAAAGACGTCGCGGAACCGGTCCATCACGGCCAGCGGAAGGGAGGCCCCGCCGGAGATGCCGTACCGCAGGGCCTTCGGCCGTTCAGGCGCTGACTTGGCGGCTTCCAGGAGAGCCACGTACATGGTGGGCACGCCGAGGAAGATGTTCACGTCGTGCTTTGCCAGCAGCTGCAGGGCATCTGCACCGGTGAATCGCGGCATCAGGACGATCGTGGCGCCGGCACGAAGTCCCGTGTTGAGGACAACGGTCTGGCCAAAGGTGTGGAAGAGCGGCAGTCCGCCGAACAGGACGTCGCCGGGGCGGAAATCCATCACGCTGGTGAGCAGGACGCTTGTCTGTTCCACCAGGGCGAAGTGAGTGCCCAGCGCTCCCTTCGGTTTGCCCGTGGTGCCTGAGGTGTAAAGGATGGTGGCCGTGTCCGAGGGGCGGCAGGGTTCATAGGTCCGGATGGGTTCGGCGGCCGCGGCCTCCGTCTCCAGCCGGGGGAACCCGTCGTCGTCCGGCGCCAACACCGTCACCACGTCCACTCCGCTGGCAGCAGCGCCCGCCGAGCCCTCGGCCAGGAGCGGGGCAGCGCAGATCAGCAGCCCGGCCCCGCTGTCCTGCAGGACATATTCGATCTCGCGGGCCTTGAGCAGGGCGTGCACAGGGACCACGATGGCGCCCAGCGACAGGATGGCGTAGTAGACCCGTGCGAAGTCCGGAACGTTGGGGATCAGGACGGCGACGGCGTCTCCCGGACCTATGCCGCGGGCCCGCAACGCGCCGGCATAGGCGCGGGTATGGCTCCACAGGTCCCGGTAGCTGACCCGGTCCTCACCGACGACGAGGGCAATGCTGTCCGGGGTCCGGTGTGCCGATTCGGCCAGGATGGCGGCGACAGAGATGGTGGCGAAACCGTCAGCGGAGTTGTTGGTGTTCATGGCCTGCTTCTTTGGTGGGAGTGGCGCGCTGGTGGGAGGGTCAGGCTTTGAGGATGAGGGCGTCGCCTTGGCCGCCGCCCCCGCAGAGGGCTACGACGCCGGTGCCGCCGCCGCGCCGTTTCAACGCCAGCGCCTGGTGCAGCACCAGGCGGGCGCCCGAGGCGCCGACAGGGTGGCCCAGGGCAATCGCCCCGCCTTCGGCGTTTACCGTTTCGGCGTCGATGCCAAGATCGTTCGCGGACTGGATCAGGACCGAGGCGAAGGCCTCGTTGATTTCCACCAAGTCGAGGTCCTGCGTGCTGAGGCCCTCGACCTTGAGGGCCCGCTCGATGGCCCGGGCGGGCTGGGAGTGCAGCGATCCGTCCGGGCCGGCAGTCTGGCCGTGCGCGCCGATCTCGGCGATCCATTCCAGCCCCGCGGCGATGGCGGCGGACTTGCTGGCAATCACCAGCGCCGCCGCACCGTCGGACAGGGGCGACGCCGAGCCGGCGGTGATGGTGGCTGCGGCATCCTTTGAGAAGGCAGGCCGGAGCTGCGCCAGCGATTCGGCGGTGGTGTCCGGCCGGATGCCCTCGTCGTGCTCAAGGGTCACGGCGGGGCCTTTGCGCTGCGGTACCTGGATCGGCGCGATTTCCTCCGCGAGGACACCGGAAGCGCGCGCCGCTTCGGCGCGCTGGTGGGAGCGGGCGGCCACGGCGTCCTGCTCGGCACGGGTGATCCCGCGTTCGACGTTTCCGGCGTCGGTTGCCTCGCCCATCAGTTTGCCGCTCACCGGGTCCTGGAGCCCATCGTGGTTCAGTGAGTCCAGCATGGGGGCATCGCCGATGACGACGCCGGCGCGAAGCCCGGGCACAAGGTGCGGGGCGTTGGTCATCGATTCCTGGCCTGCGGCGACAATGAAGTCGGCTTCTCCGGTGCGGATCATCCGGGCGGCATCAATGACTGCCGTCAGGCCGGACAGGCAGAGCTTGTTGATGGTGATTGTGGGAACGTCCCAGCCGATGCCGGCGGCCAGGCTGGCCTGCCGCGCCGGGCCTTGGCCGGCCCCGGCCTGGATGACCTGCCCCACGATGACGGCTCCGATGAGTTCCGGGGCCACGCCCGTCCGTTCCAGCGCGGCCCGGATCGCGTGGGCGCCCAGCTCGCTCGAGGAGAAGGGGGTGAGGCCGCCGCGGAACCTGCCGAAGGGAGTCCGGGCGCCGCCGAGGATGACGGGGATATTGGCGTTCTGGTTCAAGAACAGTCCTTTCGGGACGATGGGGCGGCCAAGGTCGGCCGGCAGGGGTCAGGCGAAGGCGGAGACGCCTGTGATGCCGCGGCCGATGATCAAGGCCTGCACGGTTTCGGTGCCTTCGTAGGTATGGATCGCTTCGATATCGGCCAGGTGCCGGGCCACCCGGTTGGCCAGCAGGATACCGTTGCCGCCCAACAGGTCGCGGGCATTGGAGGCGATCCCGCGGGCCGTCCGGGTGCAGGTGTACTTGACCAGCGAGGCCTGCTCCGGGGTCAGCGTTCCGGCTTCGTCGAGCCGGGTCATCTGCACCACCATGAGCTGCATGGTGGCCAGTTCGCTGAGCATCCGCGCCAGGCGCTCCTGGATGATCTGGGAGGCGGCCAGGGGCCGGCCGAACTGCTTGCGCTGCTTGGCGTACTGGACGGCCGTCTCGTAGCAGGCGGTGGCATGCCCGACGGCGGACCAGGCCACACCGAGCCGGGTCGCCAACAGGACGCGGGCCGTGTCCTTGAACGTGCGTGCGCCCGGCAGGACGTTGCTTTCGGGCACGAAGACGTTCTCCAGCCGGATGTGGGCCTGCCAGATGGCGCGAAGGGCCAGCTTGCCCTCGATCCTGGTGGCGGCGTAGCCGGGGGAATCCTGGGGGACCAGGTAGCCGTGCACCTGTCCGTCATCGCCGCGCGCCCAGACAACGCTGACGCCGCCGATGGAGCCGTTGCCGATCCACTTCTTTTCGCCATTGAGCAGGAAGCCGCCGTCAGTGCGGGTCGCCGTGGTTTCCAGGGCTACGGAGTCGGATCCATGGGTGGGCTCCGTGAGGGCAAAGGCTGCGTACTCGGTTCCGCGGGCGATCGCCGGGAGCCAGCGTTCCATCTGCTCCTCGGATCCGCACTCCGCGACGGATCGCAGGGCGAGGCCGCCCTGGACCGCGATCATGGTGGCCACGGATCCGTTCCCGCGGCTGATTTCCATGTTCACGAGTCCGGCGGCCATGCTGCTCATCGGTTCGAAGCCGTCTACGGCGATGCCGTCGCGGAGCAGGTCCAGCTCACCGAGGCGGTGGAGGAGGTGCAGCGGGTACTCACCGCGCTCCCAGTAGCCGTCGATGACAGGGAGGACTTCCTCCTGGACGAAGCGGCGAGCGCGGTCCCAGTACTTCCGGTCTTCGGTGTCGATGCCGGCAAAGACCGAGGCGGGATCGGTGCCGAGGGCATCGGTGAGAAGGTACTCGGGTTCCACCGTCCCGGCAGGGAAGTCCGGCGCACCGCCGGTGACGGTGGGTGCTGGGCTGGGCGACGTCGTCGTCATGTCTGCATCCTCTGGTTCAGCGGCGGCTGCGGGCCGCCCGGGTGATGTGGCTCACGCCGCATCGACTAAGAATGCACTGAAACGCAGTTCCACGTCAAGAAACTCCGTACCAAATGCGCGTCCGGGCGTCAGGGCAAGGCATCGCGGACCGCCTGGGCGATGGCATCTTTGTCCGCCGGGCCGGCGAGCACGGTGACGACGACGGTGGCCGCCTTTTGCTCCGTCGTGTCAACAGTGGCGCCAGGACCGAGGAGGGCTGGCCGGAACGTTTCGGCCAGCGCTGCGAGTTCACTGGCCAGGGCTGCCGCCCGCGCCCTGTCAGGCTGCCCGGATTCCCCGGGCGCGGGGGACGCGCGAAGCCATTGCCGGAGGAAGGCGTTATGCACGGCCACCACGGCTGCGGCGAAGGCAACGGCCGCGTACTCGCGTCGGCCGTCCTTGGGCAGGTTGGCATTGAGGTACCGCAGGAACGCCCGCTCATACCGGTGGGAGGTGACCAGTTCCCGGTCCCGGAGGGCCGGCACCGCCTGCAGGAGCCCGTACCGGGCCAGGGATGTTACGCGGTTCCGCACGTGGTGGTCGAACACCAGGAGTGCCGCGTCCGCCACGGCCGCCAAGGGCTCCAGCCGCGAGTCCGCCAGCCGGTTGTTCACCTGCTGCAGGATGCGCTCATGGTCAGCGAAGACCACATCCTCCTTGGACCCGAACCTCCGGAAGAACGTGCTGCGGCTCATGCCCGAGGCTTCCGCGAGTTCCTCAACAGACGTTGCATCGAAACCCTGCTTCGCCAGGAGTTCGATGGCGGCGGCAACAGGCCCGTCGGCAGGATGGCTGGGAGGGGGTGAGGTCATGCGCCGAAATCTAGCACAGCGGCAATGTGGCCGGCCTGCCGCGGGATGGTGCGGAGGGCCGGCCACGACGGCAGGTACGGATCAGGCGCCCTGCCGGGCCCAGCCCGTGAGCTTGTCCGAAAGCTGCATATAGGCCTCGTTGACCTGCTGCAGCTCCGGGTGGGCGTCGTACCACTGGACAATTTCCCGGGCTCCGTCCGCAAACGGGATGGTGGCCGCGTAGTCCGGGACCAGGGATTTGATCTTGGTGTTGTCGAAGACCACCGAGTGGGACCGGTCGCCCAGCAGGTTGGACCCCAGTTCCTGGTCGTGCGCGGCGATGGTCTGGGATGCCACGTGCACCAGCTCGGGTTCATGGACGCCGACCGCCCGGGCGAACAGCCGGTAGATCTGGTTCCACGGCAGGTATTCGTCGGAGGTGATGGTGTAGCTTTCGCCCACCGCCTGGGGCCTTCCGAGCAGGCCAACAAACGCCTTGGCGAAGTCTTTGCTGTGCGTCAGCGTCCACAGTGAGGTGCCATCGCCATGCACCATGACCGGAAGCCCGCTCCGCATCCGGTGGATGTCCGTCCAGCCGCCCACCATGGCGATTTTGGTGCGGTCGTAAGTGTGCGACGGCCGGACCACGGTCAGCGGAAAGTCCTCTTCCCGGTAAGCCCGGAACAACAGCTCCTCGCACGCGATCTTGTCCCGGGAGTACTGCCAGAAGGGATTCTTCAACGGCGTGGACTCCAGGATGGGCAGCCTGGTGGGCGGCTTCTGGTAGGCGGAGGCGGAGCTGATGAAGACGTACTGGCCCACCCGGTCCCGGAACAGTTCCATGCTGGTTTGCGCCTGGTCCGGGGTATAGGCGATGAAGTCCGCCACGGCGTCGAACTCCCTGCCGCCCAGCACCTCACGGACGGCGGCCGCATCACGGACGTCCGCGTGCAGCACTTCGGCACCGTCCGGAACCGGCCTGGTGGATTGGCCCCGGTTCAGGATGGTCAGCCGGTGGCCCAGCGCGACGGCGTGTTCTGCCGCCGCCGCGCTGATGACCCCGGTGCCGCCGACGAAGAGGAGGTTCCTTGGCGCCACCGTGCCGGCCGCAAGGGGATTTACCACGCGTAGTCTTCCGGTGCCGTGCGGTGGCCGGGGAAGATGTCGTCGAGCCGCTTGAGCGCGTCTGCGTCGAGAGTGACGTCCAGGGCGCGGATGGCAGCATCCAGTTGTTCCTGCGTGCGCGGGCCCACGATCGGGGCGGTCACGGCGGGCTGGTGCAGCAGCCACGCCAGTGCGACGTCGCCCGGTTCGTGCCCCAGTTCGTCGGCGAAGTCCTCGTACTGGCGGATCTGGTCTTCATGCTTCTTCAGCGTCTCGGCGGCACGGCCTTCGGTACGCCGCACGCCCTGGCGCTCCTTCTTCAGCACGCCGCCCAACAGGCCGCCCTGCAGCGGAGACCAAGGGATCAGGCCCAGGCCGTACTGCTGCGCCGCCGGGATGACTTCCAGCTCCACCTGCCGCATGAACAGGTTATAGATGGACTGTTCGCTGACCAGCCCGGTGTAATTCCGGCGCCGCGCCGCCTCCTGGGCCTGGGCGATGTGCCAGCCGGCGAAGTTGCTGCTGCCGGAGTACAGGATCTTGCCCTGCTGCACCGCCACCTCGATGGCCTGCCAGATCTCGTCCCACGGTGTGTCACGGTCGATGTGGTGGAACTGGTACACATCGATGTAGTCCGTCTGCAGCCGCTTGAGGCTCGCGTCCAGGGCCCTGCGGATGTTCAGTGCCGAGAGCTTGGACTCGTTGGGCCGGTCCGTCATGGTGCCGTAGAGCTTGGTGGCCAGGACGGTGTTCTCCCGGCGCTCGCCGCCCTTGGCGAACCAGCGCCCAATGATTTCCTCGGTCCAGCCGCGGTGGTCTGCCCCGCCATACACGTTGGCGGTGTCGAAGAAGTTGATGCCGGACGCGTGGGCGGAGTCCATGATGCTGTGGGCGTCCGCTTCCTCCGTCTGCGGCCCGAAGTTCATGGTGCCAAGGCAGAGGCGGGAAACTTTCAGGCCGGAGCGGCCCAAGTGGGTGTACTGCACGGAAGATCCTTTCGGTGTGGAGCTAGTCGGCCCGGTGGTTGGGCTTGTCGAAACCTACATCTGGGTAAAGGCCGCGACGGCGGGATCGGACCCGATGCGGGCACCGGACTCAAGTGCCGTAATGGCGGCCAGTTCGTCGGTGGAGAGCGTGAGCGATGATGCCGCGAAGTTTTCCCGGATCCGGCCGGGGTTGGCCGACTTGGGGATGACGATGTTTCCCTGGGCCAGGTGCCAGGCGAGTACCACTTGGGCGGTGGTGGCATCGTGGGCGCCGGCGATCGCGGTGACGGCGTTTCCGTTCAGGTCCCCGCCCTGGCCCAGCGGGCTGTATGCCTCCACGGCGATGCCCAGGTCCCGGCACTTTGCGGCGAGGTCCGCCTGCTGGTAGCTGGGGTGCAGTTCGATCTGGTTGACGGCGGGGACGGTTTCGGCGGACTCCAGCAGGGTGTCCAGGTGGTCGGACAAGAAGTTCGAGACCCCGATCGCGCGGATTTCCTTGTTCTGGTAGAGCCGCTCCATCTCCTTCCACGCCTGGACGAACAATCCCTGTGAGGGGACCGGCCAGTGGATGAGGTAGAGGTCGACGAAGTCCAGGCCCAGTGCTTTGCGGCTGTTTTGGAACGCCTCCTGCGCGCGGCCCTGCTCGCCGTTGCGCAGCTTGGTGGTCACGAAGATCTCGTCGCGGGCGATGCCGGTGGCGGCCAGCGCCGCACCCACTCCGGCCTCGTTGCGGTAGGCGGCGGCGGTATCGATGTGGCGATAGCCGGCCTCGAGGGCGTCCTCCACGGTGCGCTGGGTGTCTTCCGGCGGAACCTGGAAAACGCCGAAGCCAAGTTGCGGGATGGTGACGCCGTTGTTGAGTGTCAGCTCTGACATGGGTGTGCTCCTGGGACGATGGTGAGGTGGATCGGTGCCGGCTGCTCGACGAAGAAAGCGGTTTCCGCTGGCTCACTCTTGAGCCTATGCACTTTTGCCTGACAAGTCAGCAGGCAAGGCTGTTCCTGTTTGTCCTAGGATTCCCAGTCCTACCCTTTGGGTGGAGCGGGGCACCCTTCCCGGGCAGAATGGTCTGCATGGGTCAAAGCGCCGAGTTCGGAAAATTCCTCAAAGCCATGCGGTCCCGGCTGAGTCCGGAGGTTGCCGGAACGGGTCCCAGCACCGGTGCCCGCAGGGTTCCGGGCCTGCGGCGGGAGGAAGTGGCGCGGCTGGCCGGGGTCAGCACCGACTACTACGTCCGGCTGGAGCAGGGGCGCAACATCCACCCCTCACGTACCGTCCTGGACGCCGTGGCAAGGGCGCTGCGGCTGGACAGCAGCGAGCACGCGCACATGCTGGACCTGCTGGAGAACTGCGCCGGTGGTCCGCGCGAGGCCGGCACGGCGGCTGCGCAGGGTGTCCGGCCCGCGCTGCGCCAGCTCCTCGACGCGGTGGGGGAGGTTCCCGCCCTGGTACTGGGCCGGCGCAGCGATGTCCTGGCCGGCAACCGGATGGCGTTCCTGCTGTTCACCGATTTTCCGGCACTGCCTCCGGCGGAGCGGAACCTCACCCGCTGGACCATCCTTGATCCAGCGGCGCGGGAGCTTTTCAGGGACTGGAAGACAGTGGCTGCCGAAGCCGCCGGGTCCCTTCGGCTCGACGTGGGCCGGCATCCCAACGATCCCCAGGCCAACCACCTGGTGGGGGAGCTGGCCGTGAACAGCGAGCATTTCCGCCAGTGGTGGGCCGGGCACCGGGTGGCCACCAGGGCGGCGGGAACTGTCCGGCTGCACCATCCGGCGGTGGGCGACCTGGAACTGAACTTTGAGAACCTGGTCCTGCCGGAGGATCCCGACCAGATGCTGCGGGTGTATTCGGCCCGTCCGGGCTCGCCGTCGTCGGACGCGTTGGCCCTGCTTGGCAGCCTGGGTGCGCCCAGTGCTCCTGGTGCGGGGGATGCAAGCACGCTGCGGGACGCAGCCACGGTGGCCGACGGCGGCCCGGCGGACTAAGCGGGGCGGCAAGGGCGCGGTAACTGTACATTCGTCCAGCGAATGGCACCGATTCTGGCCAGCCGCCCATTGGGCTTCGGCCGGCTGTTTCCTAGGGTTGAAGAGCAAGCTTTCCCGCCCGGTTCTTATCACCCCAGGATGGTCTCAACGATGAAACGCATCGCACTGCTGAAGGAACGCCAGGCTTCCGCCGGCGCCACGTCCACAGCCACGGGTTCGCACTGCCCGGCCTCCGGACTCTGGAGCCCGGACTCCGATTCCCGCACCGTCCTGTCCTTCTTCGAAGGCCAGGTTTTCCCCGCGTTCGACGGCGTTCCAACAGTCTGGCGGCGCCGCAGCCCGGGAACAGCCAACTAAGGCACGAGCCCGGGGCACCAAGCTTGAAATCGGGAGGTCGTGAAGCCAGTGCTTCACGACCTCCCGGCGTTAAGGCTGGAGTGCTCAGTGATCTTCCAGCCGGAAGCCGAGTTTGATGGTTACCTGCCAGTCAGCGACCTTGCCTTCCTCCAGGTGGCCGCGGATTTCCTTCACCTCAAACCAGTCGAGGTTCCGGAGGGTCTGGGAGGCTTTGGCGATCCCGTTCCGGACCGCGTCGTCCACGCCTTCGGTGGAGGTGCCGACAATTTCAGAAATGCTGTACGTGTGGTTGGACAACTTCGCTCCTCGTGATCATCGTTGCTCCCGGTTGCGGGCCGTTCCTGAAGCCTAGTGGCACTGCGAGAGCGTTGACCAGAGGGGCGGAACCCCTTCATACAGGCCGCCCGCGGACTCACTTCGCGGGCAGGACCAGGTTCCGCAGGTCGTCCAGGGTCTGCTGCATGTGGGCGTCCATGGCGGTGCGGGAGCGGGCCGGGTCGCGGGACTCGAGGGC
Organism: Pseudarthrobacter sp. efr-133-R2A-89; assembly: GCF_030209315.1. Lineage (NCBI taxonomy): Bacteria > Bacillati > Actinomycetota > Actinomycetes > Micrococcales > Micrococcaceae > Pseudarthrobacter > Pseudarthrobacter sp. efr-133-R2A-89. The sequence continues at coordinate 708,181 of NZ_JARVSE010000002.1, forward strand.
CACGGCGATGTTCTGGTGATGCCCGATGGCGTGTTCCTGGATGGCCGGTACCGCCGAAGTCTCGGCGCGGCGCTTTTCCAGGACGCGGTGCAGCGGCTCGAACAGGACCGAGACGAAGACATTCCCCGAGGCGCGCAGGATGACGTCGTGGAAGCCGAGATCGGCCTCGACGAACGCTGCGACGTCGTTGATGCTGTTGGCGGCCTTCATGGCGGAAACGTAGGCGAACAAGGAGGCAATGTCCTCCTCCGAGATGCGTCCGGCGGCAAGTTCGCAGGCTCCGGTTTCCAGCATCCGGCGGAGCTCGATGAGCTGGATGGAGGCGTCGGCGTCGTTCTTGCCCTCCGATGCCGCCCGCAGCACCGCTTCCAGCGATGTCCACCGGCTCAGGGGGTTGACGAACGTCCCCCGCCCGCGTTCGACGCTGAGGATCTGCTGGGCCTGGAGCGTCTTCATGGCTTCACGGACCGTCATGCGGCTGACTTCATGGCGGGCGCTGAGTTCCAGTTCGCCGGGAACCGTGGCGCCGGGCGGAAACTCGCCTTCGATGATGCGGTCCAGCAGCTCATCGGCCACGATGCCGACCAGCGATTTCCTTGCCATGGTTCCCCCGCTTCCTGCTTCCGGCCCACGCCCGGCGGATATGTCAGACAAGTCTACTTGCGCGTCTTTATGCCGTGTGCCACACTAACATTCAAATGCAAGATGTCAGACATCTTACAGTTACCTTTACATCAGTATCCGGGTCCCGGATCGCTACACAATGGAGTGCACGTTGACGCTTGAAGCAGACCTTCTGGCCGCCTATCCGGCAGACCTCGAGATCCCCGCAGGACTCGTTGCCGGCACCCTGGCCGCTTCCAACGCAGAGGTTTCCCGCGTCCTGGTGGTGCTCGACGACGACCCCACCGGCACCCAGTCCGTGGCAAACCTCCCCGTGCTCACCAAGTGGGACGTGGAGGACTTCACCTGGGCTTTTGCGCAGGGGAAACCCGCGGTCTACGTCCTCACCAACACCCGGTCCCTCGACCCCGCCGAAGCGGCAGCCCGCAATGAGGAAGTGGTCCGCAACGCCCTCACCGCAGCAGGATCGCCCGACGCCCTGCGGCTGGGATTCGTCAGCCGCAGCGACTCCACCCTCCGCGGCCACTACCCGCTGGAGCCTGACGTCATCGCGGCCACCGTTGCGGAGGTCAGCGGAGAGAAGACCGACGGCGTGGTCCTGGTCCCCGCATTCCCCGACGCCGGCCGGCTCACCATCGGCGGCGTCCACTACATGCGCGGCACCGGTGACGCCAAGGGCGCTGTGCTCCCCGTCTCCGAGACCGAATTCGCCAGGGATGCGTCCTTCGGCTTCAGCACCTCCGTCATGGCCGACTATGTCGCCGAGAAATCCCAGGGCAGGTTCCCCGCGGACTCAGTGGTCGTCCTGGACCTGAACATCATCCGTGCCGGCGCCGCCGCCCAGGACCCGGCCATCTCCGCCAAGGCGATCGCGGACGCCATCGAGCCCGCAACGGACTCCACGCCCATCGTGGCGGACATCGTCACGGAGAACGACTTCCGTGCCCTGGCGCTGGGCCTGGAAGAGGCCGAACGCCGCGGCAAGAAGCTCCTGTACCGAGTGGGCCCGCCGTTCGTCCGCGGCCGCATCGGCCAGGAAGTCCGCACCGCACTGACTTCCGAAGAGGCCTACGCGGGCAACACCCCGTCGGAGGCGGGCGGCCTGATCGTGGTGGGCTCGCACGTCGGCCTGACCACCCGCCAGCTCAACGTCCTCACCGCCGAACACAGCTCGGCGCACATCATCGAGATCGACGTCGAGAAGCTCCTCGCCGCCGAAACTGGAACGGCCGACCCCGACGCCATGGAGCACCTGGACCGCACGGTGGACGCCGTGGTCGAGGCCCTTCACGCCGGTGACGTGATCGTCCACACCAGCCGCCTGCTGATCAAGACGGACGACCCCGCCGAAAGCCTGCGGATCGCCCGCACGGTCTCCGCCGCCGTCGTGGACGTGGTCAACCGCACCCTGAAGACCTTCCCGCCGCGGTTCGTCATCGCCAAGGGCGGGATCACGTCCTCCGACGTCGCCGCCCACGGCCTGGAAATCCGGCACGGCATTGTCCGCGGTCCCATGCTCCCGGGCATCGTCAGCCTCTGGGAACCGGTGGACGGCCCCGCCAAGGGCATCCCGTACATCGTGTTCGCCGGCAACGTGGGCGACGACGACTCCCTGGCCCAGGTCACCCGCAAGCTCAGCAACAAGTTCTAAGAGTTCCGAACAAATTCAACGGAGAACACCATGACCAGCAACTACACCGTCACCGTCCTGGGCCTCGGCGCCATGGGCCTGCCCATGGCCACCCGCCTGGCCTCCCAGCTGACTGTCCACGGCTTCGACATCGCCGAGCCCCGCCTCAAGCTCGCCGAAGAATCCGGCATTGCCACCTTCACCACCGCCCGCGAAGCCGCCAAGGGCGCGGACGCCGTCCTCCTGGCCGTCCGCAACGGCGAGCAGCTCAACGACGTCCTCTTCGGCGAAAACGGCGTGGCCTCCGTCCTGGAGCCGGGCGCCGTCGTCATCCTCGGCAGCACGGTGGGCACCGACGCCATCCCCGCCACCGTGGCCAAGCTGGCCGAATACGGCGTGGACCTGGTGGACGCCCCGCTGTCCGGCGGCCCCAAGCGCGCCGGCGAAGGCGACCTGCTGATCGTCGTCGGCGCGTCCCCCGAAGCCCGCGAAAAGGCCGCGCCGGCCCTGGACCTGCTGGCCTCCACGCTCACCGTGGTGGGTGACAACCCCGGCGACGGCCAGGCCCTGAAGACCGTCAACCAGCTCCTGTGCGGCGTCCACATCGCCGCGGCCGCCGAGGCCCTGGCCCTGGCCGACGCGCTGGGACTGGACCAGGCCAAGACCCTCGCCGCCCTCGAAGCCGGCGCTGCCGGTTCCTTCATGCTCTCCAACCGCGGCCCCCGCATCCTGGAGGCCTACAACGAAGAAGGCGCCGAGGTCCTGTCCCGCCTGGACATCTTCGTCAAGGACATGGGCATCGTGGGCAAAGCCACCCGCGCCGCCGGGCTGGCAGCCCCCGTTGCCGCCGCCGCCGAGCAGCTCTACCTGCTGGGCCAGGCCCAGGGCCTCGCCGCCGCCGATGACTCCGCCGTCATCAAGGTGGTCGCCCCGGCCAAGCGGACCAAGTAAGCGCCTTCCCCCCAAACGGTACGACGACGGCGGTCCCCCCTCCGCCGTCGTCGTACCTCCCAGCGTTGCGGCTTTGTTCCGCAGCGTTCCATCCCCGCCGTGATACCTGATGCCCGTCTGCCCCGGACCGGCACGTCAAAGGAGACATTTCCCGTGAACCACCTGATGAGCCCGCTGATACAGCGGGCGGCCGATGCTCCGGCCATCAAGCCCGCCGTGGAGCTGGGCACCCCGCTGCTGCTCACCATCGCCGCCGTTGGCATCGCCATCCTGCTGGTGATGATCATCCGCTTCAAGATCCAGGCGTTCGTGGCCCTGCTGACCGTCAGCATCCTGGTCGCCGTGGCCGCCACGATCCCGCTCCAGGACATCTTCACCGTGGTGTCCGGCGGCGTGGGCAGCACCATGGGCAAGGTGGCCATCCTGATCGCGCTCGGTGCCGTGCTGGGCCGCATGATCGAGGTTTCCGGCGGTGTCCAGTCGCTGGCCGACCACTTCACCCGCAAGCTCGGCGCACGCCGGGTGGCCGTGGCGCTGACCGCCGTCGGCTTCCTGGTGGCCATCCCCGTGTTCTTCGAAGTGGGCATCATCGTGCTGGTGCCCATTGTCTACGCCTTCGCCAAGATCGCCAAGGTCCACCCGGTTAAGTTCGGCCTGCCCATGGCCGGCATCATGCTTGCCATCCACGTGGCCGTTCCGCCGCACCCGGGAATCGTTGCCGGCGCCGGCGTGCTGGGTGCCGACATCGGGCTGATCGCCCTGATCTCACTGCTCATCTGCATTCCGCTCGGCTTCCTGTCCTACTGGGTGGCGTCCATCATGAACCGCAAGGACTACGAGCTGCTGCCGGCCGTGAAGACCCAGGTGGAGGAGTTCGGTTCCGACTCGCTGGTCAAGGTGGGCCACGACGGCCCCGGTGCCGCCGCCATCGCACCCCCTCGCCCGGGCCTGATCATCTTCCTGATCGCCGCACCGATCGTGCAGATCCTCCTGGGTACCGCCGGCACCCTCATCCTCCCCAAGAGCGATCCCCTCTACGGCCTGGCAGCCTTCATCGGCAACCCGTTCCTGGCCCTGCTGGTGGCTGTGGCGCTGTCCTTCTTCCTGCTGGCGGTCCGCCGCGGCTGGTCCTTCAAGGAGACCGGTGAAATCTTCGAAGGGGCCCTGCCTCCCATCGCCTCCATCCTGATGGTGGTGGCCGCCGGCGGCGTGTTCGGCAACGTCCTGCAGGTCTCCGGCATCGGCGGGGCGCTTTCCAAGACCCTGGACACGCTCGGCGTGCCGCTGCTGCTGCTCGGCTTCATCATTTCCCTGGCACTTCGTGCCGCCCAGGGTTCGGCCACCGTGGCCATCGTGACCACCACCGGCCTGTTGTCCGCAGCGGTCAGCGGCGGCGGCTACAGCCCGGCCCAGATCGCTGTGATCGTGATCGCCATCGGCTTCGGCGCCTTGGGCCTGTCCCACGTGACGGACGCCGGCTTCTGGGTGGTGGTGCGCTACTACGGACTGACCGTCTCGGACGGCCTGAAGACGTGGACCGTCCTGACCACCATCCTGGGCCTGGCCGGCTTCGCGCTGACCTTCGTGGCCTGGATCCTGGTGGGAGGCCTGGGAGCCTGATGCGTACCCGACTGGACCACCTGGTCACCTCCGCCCTGCAGCAGGGTTCCGCCGTGCCGGCTTTCACCTGCTACGACTTCACCACCGCACTGGCCGTGGTGGGTGCCGCAGAGGAATCAGGACGCGGCGCCATCCTGCTGGTGGCACCCAAGACCGCCGCCACCACGAACGGACTCAGGCTCATCGCGGCGCTCCGCACCCTGGCTGACGCGGCCGCGGTTCCGGTGGCCGTGCAGCTTGACCACGCCAGCGACTTGAAGGTGATGGCCGACGCCGTCGCAGCAGGGGCGGATTCGGTCCTCGCCGACGGTTCGTCCCTTCCCTACGAGGACAACATTGCCCTGGTCAAGTCGGCCCGCGCCCTGCTGGGCCCCGACGTGGTGCTTGAAGCGGAACTTGGCGGCCTGGCCGGCGACGAAGACCGCGCCTTCGGTGCAGACCAGTCCGGCGCCGACGTTGCGGGCCTGACCGACTCCGCGCAGGTGGAGGATTTCGTGTCCCGCACCGGCGCGGAACTGCTCGCCGTTGCCGTGGGCAATGTCCACGGCAAGTACAAAGGTGAGCCGCGGCTGCGCTGGGACGTACTCCAGGACATTGCGGCCCGGGTCCACATTCCGCTGGTGCTGCACGGCGCTTCCGGCATCCCCGCCGGCGAACTGGTGAAAGCCGCGGCCATGAACGTAGGCAAGGTCAACTTCAACACCGAGCTGCGGTCCGGCGTGCTGGCCACCCTCCAGGACCAGCTGCCCGCCCACCGTGCGGACGGCGAAAACCTGCAGGGCCTGCTGGCCCGGTGGAACCACTCGGCCAAGGAATTCGCCACCGCAACCCTGGCCACGCTGGCACGGTAGGAAAGGCTCCACTCCGGGGGAGGCTAGGATCAAGCCATGATCCTGGCCTCCCTCTTTTTTGCCTTCCTCGCCGCGGCGCTGCACGTTTTCATCTTCACCATGGAATCCGTGACCTGGACCCGGCCCGCCACCTGGAAACGCTTCAGCATCGCATCCCAGGATCATGCGGAGATCACCAGGCCACTGGCGTACAACCAAGGGTTTTACAACCTGTTCCTGGCGGTGGGCGCCCTGATTGGAATCGGCCTGGTGGTGTTCGGGGCCGGCCCGGCGCAGCACGTGGCGGGCTGGACCCTGGTGTTTTCAAGCTGCGGCTCCATGCTCCTGGCGGCCGTGGTCCTGGCCCTCAGCGGCCGCAAGTACCTCCGTGCGGCCGCCACCCAGGGCGCAACGCCGCTGCTCGCCGTCGTCCTGGGCCTGCTGGCGGTGCTCTAGTCCGGCACCGCTGCCCCTTCTACACCACCGGCAACAGGCGCAGAATGGTGCTGTGAACAGGGCCGGGACGCTGTAAGGCCACGCGGTGCGGCGGGGTCAAGGGAACGAAAAGCACTCGGACACGGCAGGCCGTGATCCGGCGATCGACCTTGTCCGCTTCGTCTGCCTGGCATTGGTAGTGGTGGGCCATTCCATGATGGTCAGTCCGGTCCTGCACCCGGACGGGACCGTGACAACGGAGAACACCCTTGGCGACCAGGACTGGTTTGTCCCCGTCATCTGGATCTTCATGGTGATGCCCCTGTTCTTCGTTACCGGGGGTGTGACCGGCCTGCAGTCCTGGCGCCGGCTGAAGGCGCGGGGCGGGACGGCGGCCCAGTTCATCCGGGCACGGCTCCTGCGCCTGGTCCGTCCGGCCACCGCGCTGCTTGCGGCGATGGTCCTGGGACTGTCGTTGGCCCGTGCCCTCGGGGTGGACCCTCAGGTGGTCCAGCTCATGGCCACCGGCGCCGGCATGCCGCTGTGGTTCCTCGCCGCCTACCTCGCGGCGCAGTTGAACATTCCGGTCCTGGCGGCGCTCCATGCGCGTTCCCCCTGGCTGGCGCTGGGCCTGCTCCTCGGCCTGGTGGTCGCCGTGGATTGCCTCCGCGAGGCGCTGCCGAACCTTGCCTACGCGAACCTGGTGTTCGTGTGGTGCGCAGTGCAGCAACTGGGCTTCCTGGCGGCAGACGGCTGGACGTCCCGGCTGTCCCGTTCCGGGCTGCTGGCCATCGCGCTGGCAGCAAACCTTGCGTTGGGCCTGGTGACGGGGCTGGGCCTGTACACCAGCAACATGCTGGTGAACCTCAATCCACCCAACCTCACCCTGGTCCTCTTGGGCGTTTCCCAACTGGCCGTGATGGAGCTGGCGCGGCCGGTCCTCGCGTCGCTCGCCGAGGTCCGCTGGATTGGCCGCCTCGTGGGCGTCGCGGGCAGCCGGTCCCTGACGGTGTACCTGTGGCATCTGCCGTTGCTGGGCGCGATGTCAGGGCTGCTCCTCCTGGTGCCGTTCCCCAAGCCCGGCGCCGGCACCGCCGCATGGTGGTGGTCGCGGCCCGTGGTGGTCCTGGCCTTGGTCCTCCTGCTGCTCCCCGTCGCTGCCGCCTTCGGCCGCCTTGAGGACCGGGTGACGGCGCCATACGCCTACCGCAGCCGGCCCGCCCTGGCGGCGGCCGCAGTCGTCGTGGTCTTCCTTCCCGCGGCAGACGCCGCCCTCAGCGGATTGTCACTGGGGCTGCTGGTTGCCGGCACGCTGTGCTTTTCCGCGGCGATCCTTTTGCTGGGCGGGGTTTCGCTGCGGCGCCGGCCATTGGGCGGGACGAGGCCCCCGCGAGGGCCGGCGCGAGGGCCGGCGGCCGGGACCGCACCCCGCCGGCGGCGGGGCCGAAAGGGCATTGCCAGCGGGGTGAAGTAGTGCCAGTGTCAAACCATGACCGAGAACACCATGTCCACAGAGGATAAGTTCACCCCCAACGTCACCCTGCGGCGCAATGACGCGGACCACCGGTATGAACTCCTGGTGGACGGCAGGCTCGCGGTCCAGGCCTTCTTCCGCGATCTGCCGGGACATATCGACTTCACCCATACCGAAACGGGCCAGGACTTCGAGGGGCAGGGGCTGGGCAAGGTGCTGGCGCATTTTGCCCTGGATGACGTGGTGGCCACCGGCAAACGCATCATCCCGCACTGCCCGTTTATGTCCAGCTACCTCCGCAAGCACGAGGGCTACGAACAGTTCGTGGACTGGCCCGAGCGCTGACCCGCCCGCCGGCCCCGCACGCTGATTGCATGCGCTGACCGCTGGCCGGCGCCCGCGCTCGGAGCAGAGTCAGCTGGCCAGGGCCGAATCGCTGACCGCCCAGGCGGTCCCGGGGTCGTCGATGGTGAAGCCGCAGGCGCAGCGGTAGGTGGTGACGGTTTCGGCCGCCTGCGGCCGCAGTGCCACCACGGAGGTTCCGTCAACGTAAACGGGCTGCCGGACCGGCAGTTCCCCGTGGTCGACAAGCTGCATCGGCGTGCGGCAGTGCATGCGCGAATTGAGGGTCACCAGCAGTCCTGCGTCGACAGGTACCGTGGTGGCCAGAAACTGCTCAGCCGGTTCGCGGCGCTCCCCAAACGCCATCAGCTGCTCATCCATTGCGGTGGTCATTATGTTCTTCCTTGGGCTTCTTTCACGGAACCGCCATGGCCGGCAGTCCCGCCGCGAACTGCTTGCGGAGGTTCATCTACCCCACAAGAAAAGCATGCTTACTAATTGATGCACAAGTCAGGGCCCTCATCTCCGGTTCAAGCCCCGCCGGCGCTGCCAAGTCCAGGCGTGCCAGAACAGCAGGGCAATCAGGACGGCAGTGCCGCCGGAAATCCCCTGCGGGGCAAAGGCGAACACGAGATAGTCGAACGTGGCCCGGTCTCCCATGGACACGGACATGGGGTTGTTCAGCAGCGCCGACGCTCCGCCGGCAATCATTGCGGCGCACAGCAGCCACAGCGCCACGATGAACGGGTTGGGCGCCGGCCATGACCTTGGCGTCCCTGCCGGCTCAGCACCGTCTGCTTCAGGCGCTACGGGTTGTCCGTGCCTGTCCACTTCGCGGAATCCGAGCGCCCCGGAGTGTTGCTGTTCCATGTTTCCCCCTCAGGCAGCAGCCCGGCCGGCTGCCGGCGGTACCAGCCTAGCGGCCCACAACATGCTCCCGCTGGCTAGGCTTGCAGCATGACGCCAACCAGCACCCGAACCACAGCACTTGTCACCGGAGCCAGCGCCGGGCTGGGACACGAATTCGCCAAGCAGCTCGCGGCCCAGGGGAACAACCTTGTCCTGGTGGCCCGCAACGCCTCCCGCCTGGAGGAAACAGCGGCGGACCTGCACCGGCGCTACGGGATTACGGCTGAGGTGCTGCCCGCTGACCTCACTGTGGACGCCGACGTCGCCGCCGTCGTCGAACGTCTCCAGGACCCCGCGCGGCCGGTGGGAATCCTGGTGAACAACGCCGGAATCGGGCTGCTGCACAACTTCGAAGACAACCCGATCAGCGTGGAAAAAGACCACCTGAAGCTGCACGGGGAAACGGCCATGGTACTCACCCACGCGGCGCTCGGCGGAATGCTCGAACGCGGGGAGGGCAGGATCATCAACGTGGCCAGCGTGGCCGCCTTCCTTCCCCGCGGCACCTACTCGGCAGCGAAAGCCTGGCTGGTCAGTTTCAGCCGGTGGGCCAACCTGGCGTACCGCTCGCGCGGGATCAAGGTCACCGCGGTGTGTCCGGGTTTCACGCACACCGAATTCCACGACCGGATGGGCATGGACAAGTCCGTGGCTCCGTCCTGGACGTGGCTGCGCGCGGAGCGGGTGGTGCGGGAAGGGCTCGCGGACAACGAGCGCGGCAAGGCGGTGTCCGTACCTTCCAGGCGCTACAAGGCGGTGGCGGCCGTCGCTAAGCTGGCGCCTGCGCGGCTAATGGCGGGACCGGCGCGCAAACCCAAGCCGGCGCGCAACCCCGGGTAGCTGCACCGGGCCTTCGAAGCTGGTGCCTGAGTGCGGCCCGGAGCGGCGGACGGCCACCACCACCAGGATCCCCAGCAACGCGCCCACCAACGTTTCCACGGCCCGCTCCAGAATCAGGACCCCTGGTTCGGCCGGCGAGGCCAGTTGGGTGATGAGCAGGATCACCGGGGTAAACCAGACCATGGCCAAGCCGTAGTGCCTGGTCATGAACAGCTCGGTGGCGAACTGGAACAGGATCACCAGGAGGGCCAGCACCTGGGCATGGCGCGCAGGCTCCTGGAACGCGGGGTACAGCCCGGCCAGTGTCCATGGTGCCGGAAGGAGGACGACGGCGGTCACGGCCAGGCCCAGGAACGTCCCCACGATGCGGTGGATGCCGCGCCGGACACGGCTGGGAAGGTCCGCGCCGGCCAGCGGCACTGCCGCGGCGGCCATGGCCCAGTGCGGGTGGCCGCTGCCGCTGAGGACGCCCACTGTTCCGGCGGCGCCCACGGCCAGCACATACCGTGCGGCGTGGACCAACAGTTCACGCCGCCCCGCCGGTGTGGGGGAGGGGACGGCCCTGGTGGCGCCGGGTTCCCAGGACCTGCGCCGGATCCAGCCGCTGAAGCCCACCGCAATGGAGAACACGGCCGATCCGCCGGCGATGAGCATCGCCACATACCAGGGGACGGCGACAGGAACGGAAGCGCAGGCTCCGAGCGCCAGGATGCCGAAGAAGGGTCCGTTGGGTTTCAGCCGCACCCGGTCCGAGTAGACCGAGCCCACCCCGGCAAGGATGGCTTCCACGGCCACCAGCCACCAGGAGTGGAGGTGGTTGCTGGACAGCGTGATTCCCACGGCCACTCCGCTGAGCAGTACCAAGGCGCCCTGGCCCTGGTGCCGGAGCCGCAACTGGTGGGGCTCCGAGCGGCCGTACATCCCGGTGAGGGCCCCGAACACGGCGTAGATGATCAGGTCAGTCCGGCCCAAGGCCAACAGGACCAGGGAGGGGGCTGCGACGCCAAGGGCAACCCGGAGCGCCGCAAGATGGTCGTTGGTGGCCGGTTCCAGGTGGTGCAGCGCGCGCACCTGGTCCACTACCCGCTTCATATCCCGAATCCATTCCCTGCTATTGCCATGCCGGCGCCTGATACGGCCCTTGGGAACGTATCACCAGGCATCCCGCAGAGCCATATGTTGCCGGCTGGGCTCGTGACACACCAGGACATCCGGCAGGCACGCGAAGGCCCGCTTCCGTACTTCCCGCAGGAAGCACAGGAGCGGGCCTGTGAGCGTGGGCTACAAGAATGCCCGGGCGGCAGGCGGAAGCTTACGCTCCCGCCGGAACACCGCGGTGGGAGTGCGGATCCGTCCCGTCCTGGGTGTCGAACGGCAGTTCGTCCAGGTTGATCAGCGGGTTCTGGTCCTGGGTTTCCACCAGTTCCTTGGCCTCCTCCTGGGTGTCAACGCTGGGCATTGATCCCGGAAGGGGGCGGTTGGCGGATTCCTTCAGGAAGTAGATGGCCACGGCACCAACCAGGGAAGTTGCCATCAGGTAGTACGCCGGCATCATGTCGTTGCCGGTCGACTTGATCAGCAGCTCCACGATGAAGGGGGTGGTTCCGCCGAAGATCGCCACCGCGAAGTTGTAGGCAATACCCATGGCTCCGTAGCGGCTGGACGTGGGGAACTGTGCCGGCAGGGCCGAGGCGAGGTTGGCCACGTAGAAGGTGACGGGGAAGGCCACCAGGGCCAGGCCTGCCAGGGTGGACCAAACGGCACCGATACCGATCAGCAGGAACGCCGGGACGGCCAGGACGATGGTGCTCACGGCACCGATCCACAACACGGGGCGGCGGCCGATCCGGTCAGACAGCTTGCCGGTCAGCGGGATGCAAAGGCTCATGACCACCAGCACGGGGATGGTCAACAGCGTGCCGTGGAGCTCGTCGTACCCCTTTGCGTCGGTCAAGTAGGTGGGCATGTAGGAGGTCAGGGCGTAACCAGCCGTGTTGGCGGCCGCAACCACAACCATGGCCACGATGATCGGACGCCAGTAGGCCTTGACGATGCCGACAGGTCCCTTGGCCGTAGCGGTGCCTTCGGAGGCGTTCTTGGCGTTTTCCTCCTGGGCGTCCAGGGTGGCCTGGAACTGCGGCGACTCCTCGATCTTGCTCCGGAAGTACACGGCGATCAGGCCCAGCGGACCCGCGATCAGGAACGGGATGCGCCAGCCCCAGTCCTCCATGGTGGCTTGGCCCAGGGTCAACTGCAGGACCGAGACCAAGGCCGCGCCGATGGCGAAGCCCATGTAGCTGCCCAGGTCCAGGAAGCTGGCAAAGAAGCCACGCCGCTTGTCCGCGGCATACTCGCTGACGAACGTGGTGGCACCGGCGTACTCACCGCCGGTGGAGAAACCCTGGATGACCTTGAGGAGCACCAGCAGCGCTGCCGCCCACAATCCAATCTGGGCGTATCCGGGCAGCAGGCCGACGGCGAACGTGCTGGCCGCCATGATCATCAGGGTGGTGGCCAGGATCTTTTGCCGGCCCACTTTGTCGCCGAGCCAGCCGAAGATGACGCCACCGAGCGGGCGGGCGATAAAGGTCGCCGCGAACGTGCCCAGCAGGAAGAGGTTTTGCGTCGTGGGATCGGATTCCGGCAGGAACACCGGCCCCATGGTGGTGATGAGGTAGCCGAAAACGCCGACGTCGTACCATTCCATCGTGTTTCCAACGATGGTGCCGCCGAGTGCTTTTTTGAGCATGGGCTGGTCAACCACGTTGACGTCGGATTCCTTGAGCCGGCGGCGTGGCAGCAGCCTGGGCTTCTTGGCAGCCGTGGGGGCCGCCGGGTCGGTTCCGCGGGCGCTTTTGGCGCCTGCTGGAGAGTGGTTACTGCTTCGGTCTGTGGGCATTTGGGCAACTCCTGTGGAGGTCATTTGCTTGCGACTTGTAGCTGCCCCGCTCCGGGCAGGCCTTCAATTTTACGGGATGTCTGTGGCGTTTGCTCGGTTCAATGGCGTAGCATGCTCCTTTTTCTACCCCTGCAACGCCGCATTCGGTACCTTTTTTCGCCGCGGATTCCCGCGCTACTACTGGGAAGCAGGCTGATCAACGGCTCCGTTGCCAAAAATTTTCTGCCGGGAACTGGTTCAAGCCGCTTTCCTGGGTGATCGCGGGCGCGGAAGTGAGCGCGGTCACGGCCTCCGGAGGGGTTCACAGGAGCCTCCGGGGTGCCTATGGTAGAGCGATGAACACACTTCTTTTCGGCTGAGCGCCCGCGCACGCCCGGGCGCCCCAGCCGGCGCCTCGTTTCAACGAAGAACGACGGAAAGAAGGGAAGAAACACATGGGTGAAGAGTCCAACCAGTTCCACATCAGGCCGGAGGTGGCGGACCACCTTGCTGCAGCCATGGATGCCCCGGTCACGCCGGGACCTGCAGCAACGGGGGCTGTCCCGCTGGCCGCGCAGAATGCATGGCCGGACGGTGGCGGCAAACGCCGGCATCTGAAGGACCGGGCTGCCGGCCACGGCCGCATGGGCCACGAGGCGGCAGTAACCGCCGTCCACCGGACCGGCCGGCCGCAGATGCCGCACTCCTCGTAGCCGCCTGGCGAAGGCCACCGCACCGATCGAAACGCAAATTACCTGGCGGCCGGGAAATGTCGTGGGCGCCAGGTAATTTCCGTCTCGCCGCCTCCCCGGTACGTTGCAAACCGGGGCGTCATTCCCGGACCACTCCCGCCGGGTCCTTGTCCACGCGCCAGCCCCGCCACCGCGGGTGCCGCAGCCTGCCCGGCCCGGTCCATTCGCTGTAGGTCACCTCGCCCACCAGTTCAGGGGCCACCCAATGGGCGTCTGCTGCGTCCAACCGGGGGACCTCGTGGAACGGGGATGCCTTCCGGCCCAGCCGTTCCACGGTTTGCCGCAGTTCCGTGAGTTCGCGCATGCTGAAGCCACTGCCCACCCGGCCCACGTACTGCAGCTTGTCGCCGTCGGGAATCCCCACCAGCAGCGAGCCCACCGTTTCCTCCCGGCCGCCCTTCCCCGGCCGCCAACCGCCCACCACCACTTCCTGGGTTTGCTCAAGCTTGAGTTTGATCCACGTCCGGGTCCGTTGGCCGCTGACGTACCGGCTGTCCGTCCGTTTGGCCATGATTCCTTCCAGGCCAAGCTCGCGCGCGCTTTCCAAGAGCAACCCCACGGGGTCGTCGAGCACCACGGACAGGTGAACCGGACAGTTCGAGGGGCGGACGAACTCCTCGAGACGCCTCCGCCGGGTGCTGAGCGGCAGGCGCCGGAGGTCCTTCCCGTCGTCGAAGAGGAGGTCGAACAGCATCAGTTGCACCGGGATGGCGGTGCGGGCCTTGGCGACGTCGGCAGCCCTGGTGAGTTTCATCCGGCCCTGCAGGAGCCCAAAGTCGGGCCTGCCGCCGGGCCCGACGGCGATGATCTCGCCATCGGCCACGAACGGCTGCTCCGGCCAGCAGGCGCGGTCCGCAAGCTCCGGGTAGGTCTTGGTGACGTCGTTGCCGTTGCGGCTCAAGATCCGGATCTTTTCCCTGTCGGCCACCAGGATTGCCCGGACCCCGTCCCATTTAAGTTCAAATTGCCACGTGCTGCCGCGCAGGTCGGGTTCGGTGCCCGCCGTGGCCATCATGGGGCGGTATTCGCCAGGGTCCGGGGACGGATCCGGTGCGGTGGCCGCGGTCCGGGCAGGTTCTGCGGCAGCCGCCTCGCCACCTGCGCCGGCTTCGCCCCGTTCCGCCGACGGCTTTGCTGCTCCCTGCGTTGCGTGCCGAGGGCTTCCGCTTGGGCGTTCCGGGTCCATGAGGTGGATGAGCCACTGCTTCTCCCCGTCCTTGTCCTGGCCGCGGCCGGTGTGGATGAGCGCCAGTTTCGTGGGTCCTCCCAGGCCGCCACCCTCCCATCCGGTCAGGGTGACGATGACTTCCTTGCCATTGATCCACTTGTGCAGCTCGTAGGTGCCGGTGTCCCAAATGGTCATCTCACCCGCCCCGTACTGTCCCTTGGGGATGGTCCCGTGGAAGGTGAGGTAGTCCATGGGATGGTCCTCGGTCTGGACGGCCAGGTGGTTCTTGCCACCGGTTTCGGGGACCCCCTTGGGCAACGCCCAGGACACCATGACGCCCTCGTGCTCCAAGCGCAGGTCCCAGTGCAGCCGGCTGGCGTGGTGTTCCTGGATGACGAACGCGTTCCCGCCCGTCGGGATGCCCGCGAAAGGCTCCGGCGTGGCCTTGGGATCCCGCATGGAGCGGTACGCGCCCAGGCGGGGGTCGTCGTCGTGCCCGTCCTCCAGTTGCTGCCCGCGGGCCGCAGCACTGACGACGACGGCGAACGGGTCGTTGCCGTCCCGCACCCGGCGCAGCACCTCCCGGTAGTCCAGCTGCTTCAGCCGTGGAGACCCGATTTCCCGCCACGTCCGCGGCGCGGCCACCATGGGCGTGGGCCGGCCGCGCAGCGAGTAGGGGACCACCGTGGTTTTCGCCGCGTTGTTCTGGCTCCAGTCCACCAGCACCTTGCCCCTGCGGAGCGTCTTCTTCATGTCGCTGACGGCGAGGTCCGGGTGGTCCGCCTCGAGCGCCCGTGCCAGTTCCCGGGCAAACGCCGAGATCTGTTCGGAGGTCTGGGCCCCGTCCAGCGCGGCATACAGGTGGATGCCCTTGCTGCCGCTGGTCACCGGCACGGGTTCCAGGCCAACGTCCTCCAGAATGGACCGCGCCAGCAGTGCCACCTCGCGGCATTCCGTCAGGCCCGCGCCTTCGCCCGGGTCAAGGTCCAGTACCAGCCGGTCCGGGTTCAGCTGGTTGCCGTGCGCGTCCACCCGCCACTGCGGCACGTGGATTTCGAGTGAGTTGATCTGTCCGAACCAGGCCAGCGTGGCGACGTCATTGACCAGGGGGTAGTGGATGGTCCGGTCCTTGTGGGTGATCGCGGCCCGCGGCAGCCAGCCGGGGGCCGAGTCCTCCAGGTCCTTTTGGAAAAACACCTCACCGGGCTTGCCTGCTGTGCCCACGCCGTTGACCCACCGCTTGCGGGTGGCCGGCCGGTTGGCCGCGGCGGGGATCAGGACGTGGGCCACGGCGGCGTAGTAAGCCAGCACGTCAGCCTTGGTGGTGCCGGTCTCCGGATAGATGATTTTGTCCAGGTTGGTGAGCGTCAATTCGCGTCCCGCCACCCGGACACGTTCCCTAGTGCCGGCCACAGGTCTTCACCTCCGGCCCGCTCTGATGTTGACTGTAGGAATGAGAGCCATCTGGAAGGGTGCCATCGCGTTCGGGCTGGTCAACGTGCCCGTGAAGGTCTACAGCGCCACTGAGGATCATGACATCAGTTTGCACCAGGTCCACAACGCCGACGGCGGAAGGATCCGCTACCAGCGCCGGTGCGAGGTCTGCGGGGAGGTGGTGGACTACTCGGACATTGAGAAGGCGTTCGAGGAGGACGGCCGGACCGTGGTGCTGTCCAAGGAGGAACTCAAGTCCATTCCGGCCGAGAACAGCCACGAGATCGAAGTGGTGCAGTTCGTGCCGTCCGAGCAGCTTGAGCCCATGATGTTCGAGAAGAGCTACTACCTGGAACCGGATTCCAAGTCGCCCAAGGCGTACGTCCTGCTGCGGCGGGCCCTGGAGGATACCGACCGGGTGGCGGTGGTCCAATTCGCGTTGCGGGAGAAGACCCGGCTGGGGGCCCTGCGGATCAAGGACGATGTGCTGGTGCTGCAGTCCCTCCTCTGGCCGGACGAGGTGCGGGAGGCCAGCTTCCCGTCCCTCGAAGCCGACATCAGGATCTCGGCGCAGGAACGGGACATGTCCGCGGCCCTGGTGGAGTCCATGGCCGCTGATTTCGACCCCACCTCCTTCACCGACGAGTACCAGGTGCAGCTCCGCCAGCTCATCGAGGCGAAACTCGAACAGGGTGAATCGCTGGATACGGAGGAGACCTTCGGCGTCGAGTCCGGTGAGGGCGGCAAGGGCGAGGTCATCGACCTGATGGAAGCCCTGAAAAGAAGCTTGGACCGGAAGCGCGGCGGTGCTGCTGCCGGCGGGGATTCAGACGGCGGCGCGGACGCGGGGGACGAGGAACCTGCCAAGCCGGCACGCAAGGCCGCCGGCACCAAAGCATCCGGCACCAGGACAGCCGCTGCCAAGACAGGTACCGATGACGCAAAGCCCGCCACCGAGGGGCAGGCCGGCAAGGCCACTGCCACGAAGGCTGCCGCGAAGCCGGCGGCCAAAACCGCCGCCAAGACCTCGGGCGCTAAGTCCGCCGCTACCAAATCCACCGGCGCAGCCGACGGCAAGACGGCTGCGAAGACCAGCACCAGGGCCCGCAAGCCTGCCTGATCCCGCCCCCGCCGGAACTGTTCCTGCGCCTTTACAGGGGCTGCCATGGCGTCCACAATGAGTCGCATCGCAGCCTCCGCTGTGCCAACAGCGTGCTGTCACCCATTGGGAACGGACCCGTGGGAACGGACCCGTAAAGGGGCGCGGACATGAACGACCAGGCAGCGGCGGAGGCGGACCGGCAACTCAAGGCAAAGCACCGGGCCATGTGGGCGTCGGGGGACTACCCGGCGCTCGCGGACGAAATGCTCCTGGAACTGGGTGCCGTGCTGGTGGAGGCATGCGGCATCAAGCCGCGGCAGCGCGTCCTCGATGTTGCGGCAGGGACCGGCAACGCTGCCATTCCGGCTGCCATGATGGGCGCCAAGGTAGTGGCCAGTGACCTCACTCCGGAACTCTTTGACGCTGGCCGCAAGGAGGCGGCGAACCGGGGCGTCACCCTCGACTGGAGGGAGGCCGACGCCGAAGCCCTGCCCTTTGCCGATGAGGAGTTCGACACCGTGATGAGCTGCATCGGTGTGATGTTCGCGCCGCACCACCAGGCCGCCGCCGATGAACTGCTTCGCGTCTGCAAGCGGGGTGGCACCATCGGGCTGCTCTGCTGGACGCCGGAAGGGTTCATCGGGGAACTGTTTGCCGCCTTGGGACCCTTCGCGCCGCCGCCCGCGCCCGGTGCGCAGCCCGCCACGCTGTGGGGGAGCGAGGAACACCTCCGCGAACTCCTGGGGGACAGGGCCGCCGGTATCCGCACCCGGAAGCAGAACCTGGCCGTCCGGAGCTTCCACCAGCCGGCGGACTTCGTCAGGTACTTCAAGTCGCATTATGGCCCCATGATCTCCGTATACAAATCGCTGGCCGATGACCCGGACAAGGTCAAAGCCCTGGACCGGGCGCTCACGGACCTGGCGGACTCCTACGGGGATGCGCACGGCGACATCCCGTTCCAAATGGACTGGGAATACCTGGTCTTCACCGCGAGGAAGGATTGAGCATGGCCGGAAACCACGTGGCAACGTCAGTCACCATTATCGACGCCCCGCCGGACCGTGTATGGGAGGTGATCACCGACCCCGCGGCGGTGAAGGAGTTCATGTTCGGAGCCACCCTGCAGACGGACTGGAAAGTTGGCAGCCCCATCATTTGGCAGGGCGAGTGGGAAGGGAAACCGTACCAGGACAAGGGCGAGATCCTGGCCGTGGAACCTGGGCGGAAATTGGTCCACACCCACTTCAGTCCGCTGTCCGGCCAGCCGGACGAGCCCGAAAACTACCACACGCTCGAATGGACCCTGGAGGACCAGGACGGCACCACCCGGCTGGCCTTGGCCCAGGACAACAACCCCAGCGAGGAAGCTGCCGCCCACTCCCAGGCGATGTGGGACAAGCTGGTGGCGGACGTGAAGGCCATCGCCGAACGCGGCTGACTCCGGGCCCCACTGGGTCGCAGTTGTTGTCGTTTTGGGCGTTCAAAACGACAACAACTGCGACCTGCTTGGGTGGGGTGGCGCTTAAAGCCAAGCGGCCGCCGTCGGGCACCCCTCGCTGGGGGGAGCCCGACGGCGGCCGCCGGCTGTGTGCTGCCAGGCAGCGTGGCTGCTACTCGGCGTCGTGATCCGTTTCCAGGATCTGCACCAGGCGCTCCAGGGCGTCGTCCGCACCCGCGCCCTCGGCGCGGAGGACCACCACGTCACCGTGCGAGGCGCCCAGGCTCATGAGGGACAGGATGCTGGCGGCATCCATTGCTTCCTCTGCCGGCTCTCCCTCACGGGCGATGGTGATCTCCAGGTCGAACTCGCCTGCCGCCTCAGCGAAGATGGCGGCGGGGCGTGCGTGCAGGCCCACTCGGCTGGCGACGGTTGCGGTGCGTTCTGGCATTGTTGCTCCTTTGTCGTTCGGCGTGCTGACGTTTCAGCGCCGGGAGGATAGGTGGGTCGGGGCCGGCTTAGACGGTTACGGGAACCGGTTCAACCGTATCAACGGTCTTCTTGACTGCCCAGCGTTTGAGGGCGATCACGGACAGGGCCGTAACTACCGTACCGACCACGATCGAGACGACGAACATCAGGAAGTTGTCGATGGCGAAGAAGACGAAGATGCCGCCGTGCGGTGCCTTGGATCCGACGCCCGCCGCCATCGAGATGGCGCCGGTCACCGCGCCGCCGAGCATGCTGGCGGGGATGACGCGCAGGGGGTCTGCAGCGGCGAACGGGATGGCGCCTTCGGAGATGAAGGACGCTCCCAGCAGCCAGGCAGCCTTGCCGTTTTCCTGCTCTGCGAGGCTGAACAGCTTCTTGTTCAGGACGGTGGAGGCCAACGCCATGGCCAGCGGGGGAACCATGCCGGAGGCCATGACCGCGGCCATGATCTGCCAGGGTGCCTGGTTGTCGATGGTTGCTGCCCCCAGGCCGGCGACGGCGAAGGAGTAGGCAACCTTGTTGACGGGACCGCCGAGGTCGAAGCACATCATCAGGCCCAGGATCACGCCGAGCGCGATGGCGCCGGCACCGGTCAGGCCGGACAGCCAGGCATTCAGGCCCTTGGTGATGGCCACGATCGGGCCGCCCAGGATCAGGAACATCAGGCCGGAGGCCACCAGCGATGCAAGCAGCGGGATGATCACCACGGGCATCAGGCCACGCAGCCAGCGGGCTACCTGCAGGCGGCCCACCACGTGGGCGATGTAACCGGCGAGCAGGCCGCCGACGATGCCGCCGAGGAAGCCGGCTCCCATGAATCCGGCCACGGCACCGGCGACGAAGCCGGGGGCGATGCCCGGACGGTCGGCGATCGCGTAGGCGATGTAGCCGGCCAGCGCCGGGACCAGGAAGCCCAGCGAGAGCGCGCCGATCTTGAAGAGCACCGCACCCAGGTAGGCGCCCAGCGGACCCCACGCGTTGTCAGGGAACTCGGTGGGCAGGTTGAACAGGCTGTTCTGGACAACGATGTTGTCCGCGTACTTGGTGATCAGGTAGCCGCCCATGAGGAAGCCGAGGGCGATCAGGAGGCCGCCACCTGCCACGAACGGGATCATGTAGCTGACACCGGTGAGCAGGGCCTTCTTGAGCTTCTGCCCGATATGCTCGCCCTTCTCCTCAGCCTCGTGCTCGGCCTGCTCCTCGGCACCGAAGTGCGGTACGCGGCGGGCGTGGGGGTTGTCGGCTGCGGCGAGTGCTTCCTGGACCATCTTGTCCGGCTCGTCGATGCCGCGCTTCACGGGGGCGTTGATCACGGGCTTGCCGGCAAAGCGCTCCTTGCCGCGCACATCCACGTCCACCGCGAAGATGACGGCGTCCGCGGCGGCGATGACGGCGGGGTCCAGTGCCTTGGCGCCGGATGAGCCCTGGGTTTCCACCTGCAGGTCTACGCCCACTTCCCGGGCGGCCGCAACGAGCGAATCGGCCGCCATGTAGGTGTGCGCGATGCCGGTGGGGCAGGCCGTGACGGCTACCAGGCGCTTGGGGCCGCGTCCGCCGGACCCGGCCGCACCGGCGGCGGGGGCGCCGGCAGCGGAGCCAGCGGCACCTGCGCCAACGCTGGCACCCACCGGTACCGCATCCGCGGGGGCGGTGGCAGCGTGCGCGGCGGGCTTGTCCGCCAGGGCCCCTTCAACGAGTTCCACGATCTCGGCCTCCGAGGAGGCGTTGCGCAGCGCTGCGGTGAAGTCCTTCTTGATCAGGGAGCGGGCCAGTTTGGAGAGCAGTTTCAGGTGCTCCTGGTCCGCGCCGTCCGGGGCGGCGATGAAGAACACGAGGTCCGCCGGGCCGTCCTTGGCGCCGAAGTCCACCTTGGGGTTCAGCCGGGCCATGGCCAGGGTGGGTACCGTGACGGCGGCCGAGCGGCAGTGCGGGATGGCGATGCCGCCGGGGATGCCGGTGGCGGTCTTCTGCTCGCGGGCGAAGGCGTCGGCGAAGAGGCCCTCGACTTCGGAGGCACGTCCGGTGGCAGCTACCTTGCTTGCCAGATGCCGGATCACCGCTTCGGGCGCGTTACCCAGGTTCTGGTCGAGCTCGACCAGTTCCGTGGTGATGAGCTGAGTCACTGTCAATCCTTTCGAAGGGCCGTGATGGTTACGGCATCCGGGGTTGTTTGGTGTACTGCCGGAACAGTGGAACCCGGCAGGGAGGCAGCGGCGGCACCGTGGGCCACCGCCTGACGAAGGCAGTCGGCCGGGGCGGATCCCCGGCCGTGGGCGAGCAGGTAGCCGGCCAGCGCGGAGTCGCCCGCGCCCACCGTGCTCACTGCGGCGACCGGCGGGTGCGTGGCCAGCCACGCGCCGTCGGCCGTTACAAGGACAGCTCCCTTGGAACCGAGAGTTGCCAGCACAGCACCCACACCGGAACGAACGACGGC
The DNA here is from genome assembly GCF_030209315.1 of Pseudarthrobacter sp. efr-133-R2A-89. Taxonomy (NCBI): domain Bacteria; kingdom Bacillati; phylum Actinomycetota; class Actinomycetes; order Micrococcales; family Micrococcaceae; genus Pseudarthrobacter; species Pseudarthrobacter sp. efr-133-R2A-89. The sequence continues at coordinate 729,537 of NZ_JARVSE010000002.1, forward strand.
GGCCGCGGCGGCTGCGGCAGCAGCCGGGTCCGCTTCCAGCTCGTCTCCGGTGGCCGGGGGAAAACCGGCGGCTGCGGCCAGCTCAGCCAGTTCTTCGGCGTTGGGTTTGAGGAGGTCCGGTTTCCCGGAACCTGGGGTTGTTGCGCCGCTGCCCGTGCCGTCGTCGGAGCTTCCGGCGTCGGTCAGGGAAGCGGCCAGGGGCGCGCCGGAGGAGTCGACGGCGATCAGGGGCGCAGTGCCATTGCCCGCCTCCCTGATCCGCCGGGCCACCATGGCGTAGAAGTTGTCCGGGAATCCGGGCGGCAGCGAGCCGGCCAGGACCACCCAGCTGGCGCCGCGTGAGCTTTCCAGCAGCAACTTGATGAGCGCTTCCTGCTGGTCGGCGGCCAGGATCGGCCCGGGTTCGTTGACCTTCGTGGTGACGCCGCCGGGTTCGGTGAGCGCCACATTGGTCCGCAGCGGCTCGTCGATGGGCAGGGAGACGAAAGGCACCCCCTGCTCGCGCAGTCCGGCCAGGACGGGATCGCCGTCCGCTCCGGGCAGGACCGCCAGGGAATCGAGGCCGGACGCCACCAGGGCGCGGGAGACGTTGACTCCCTTGCCGCCGGACTCCTGGCGGACGGAGACGGCGCGCTGCACCTCACCGCGGGCCAGTGGGCCGGGCAGGGCGACGGTCCGGTCAAGGCTGGGGTTGGCCGTGAAGGTGACGATCATGCGATCACCACGTCGACGCCGGCGTCTTCCAGGGCGGCCGCGAGTTCCGGCCCGGGTTCACTGTCTGTGATCAAGGTGTCCAGGTCTTTCAGGGAGGCGAACTGGACCAGGGTTTCCGTGTCCAGCTTGGAGGAGTCGGCCAACACCACAATGCGGCGTGCCGACTGGACGAAGGCTGCCTTGACGGCCGCTTCTTCAGGATCGGGAGTGCTGACGCCAAAGGTGGCGTGGATGCCGTTGGTGCCAATGAACGCTATGTCCGGGCGGATGCGGGCGGCGGCGTCCACCGTCGCCTGCCCCACGGCCACCTGGGTAATGCCGCGGACCCGTCCACCCAGGATCTGCAGGGCTACGCCCGGAACGTTGGAGAGTTTGCTGGCGATAGGGACAGCGTGGGTGATGACCACCAGTTCGTGGTGCGGGCCGGAGCCGTCGGACGGTTCGACGGCGGTACGGCGCGCCAGCAGGTCCGCCAGGACCTCGGTGGTGGTGCCGCCGTCCACGAGGACGCTGGCCGGCGAGTTCCGTGGAATGAGGGCCAGTGCGGCCTCCGCGATGCGGATTTTCTGGTCCGGCCGCTGGATGGCACGCTCGGTGACGCTTTCTTCGGTGGTGCTGAAGCGGTCGGCGGCCACGGCGCCGCCGTGGACCCGGCGGACAGTCCCCGCGTTCTCCAGGGCGGCAAGGTCCCTGCGTACGGTTTCGGTGGTGATGCGGAAGCGCTCTGCCAGCAGGGTCACGCTGACCCGGCCGTTGCCGGCGACAAGCTCGGCAATCTTTTGCTGGCGCTCTTCGGCGAACACGTACCCTCCGTTGCGTAGGTTCTTGCGTGACTGGCATCACATTGATGTTGAGTTACTTGACTTTATCTTTGCTTATGTTGGTTTGTCAATGGAAACCCACACGAAACAAAATCGGGTGGGAAGAACCCCTTTGGACGCGGGAAAGCCGGGCCGGACCTATGGTGGTCCAGCCCGGCTTTCCGGGTTCATGGCTTGCTCCGGACTCTCGTTCCGGGATCCGCTGTGGCTAGATGCCGCCGTCGCGGGTTTCGTGCCGGGTGATGCGCTCGCCCGTGTTGGGATCGACGACCGAGCGGGACTCGCTGACGCGGCGGCTCCGGCCCGGGGAGGCCAGGATCAGCGAGGCGATCAAGCCAATCACGCCCACGGCGATCAGGATGTAGCCCACCAGCTGCTGGTCCACGAACGGGATCAGCCCTGGAGCCACGGCCCAGGCAAGAATGGCGCCGAGGGCGATGAGGAAGATAGACGAGCCAATTCTCATGACGTGCTCCTTATAGCCGCGTCCTGTGCGGCGCTGGTAGGGCATTGCGGTGATGGTGGTGCGTATGGTGCCACTGATAAGCATGCTGTCTGTCAGGCGACACGCTACCTCCCCGCGATTCCGGATTCAATCACCGCGCCGGGGCGGCGTGCATGCCTCGCTAGGCTGGTCCGGTGGAAACAGTTGTGTGGTCCAGGCCGGAAGAGTCGCGTGCCGGCACCCCCTTGCTGGTGATGATGCACGGCTACGGCACGGACGAGTCCCGGATGGTGCGCCTCTTCGAGTACCTGCCCCAGGAGTTCACCTTCGCCGCGCTGCGCGCTCCCATGCCCATCGGCGACCACTGGGGGTGGTTCCTGCTGGACTACTTCCTGGCCAACGACTTCGCGGACGTCATCTCCGCGGCAACCTCCGTGCGGGCCTGGATCGGATCGGTCAAGGACCAGCACAGCAGCGTCACCCTGATGGGGTATTCCCAAGGAATGGCGATGGCGAGCACGCTCCTGCGGCTGCACCCCGATGACTACAAGGCCGTGGTGGGGCTGTCCGGCTTCGTGCTCAACAACGAACTCCTGTCCACGATGGACTCCTTCGACACCAAGCCGCCGTTCTTCTGGGGGCGGGACAAAGCGGACCTGGTGATCAATGAGGATGCCACCGCCTACACCGCCGAATGGCTGGCTGCGAACACCCTGCTGACGGCCCGGACCTACCCGGGCATGGGGCACGCCATGTCCAAAGCCGAGATGGTGGACGTCAGCGCCTTCCTGCGCCACTACGTGCTTCGCTGAACTCCGCCCGGTGCTGCCGGGCCCGAAAAAACAGTTGCCAGTCAAATTTGCAAGCGCTTACACTCGTCTGTGGCCATGATCGGTCCTGCAGTGGGCGGACACGGAGATGCTGCTGTGCGCGTGCGCACGGGAGCCTCCTGTGGCCGCACCGGCGGGGCCGGCTGTCCGCAGACTGAAAGGACACCGCACCGCTGATGACACACCTCACGTCACCCGGGACCACCGACTGGACCGGCGCCGCCGCAATCCTGTTCGACCTCGACGGAGTACTGACGCCCACAGCCACAGTGCATGAGCGCGCGTGGCAGGAGTTGTTCGACGACTACCTGGCCTCGCGTCCGGACGTTCCCGGGTACCGCGAAAGCGACTACTTCGACCATATTGACGGCAAGCCCCGTTTCGACGGGGTGCGGGACTTCCTTTCGTCCCGCGGTATCACCCTGCCCGAAGGCTCGCTCGACGACGACCCCGCCCACGAAACGGTCCAGGGCCTGGGCAACCGGAAGAACCGGATCTTCAACGACATCGTCAGCGCCGGCGTCGAACCTTTCGACGGCTCGGTGCGGTTCCTCGAAGCGGTGCTGGCGCGGGGACTCAAAGTCGCCGTCGTCTCGTCCTCCCGGAACGCGCCCGCCGTCCTGCAGGCGGCGGGGCTCAGCCACCACTTCCCCGTCGTGGTGGACGGTGTGGTTGCCGCGGAACAGGGCCTGCCCGGCAAGCCGAGCCCTGCCACCTACGAATACGCCGCGAAACTGCTGGACCTCTCCAGCGCCGAGTGCGTGGTGGTGGAAGACGCCGTGTCCGGCGTGCAGGCGGGACGGGCCGGATCGTTCCACTCCGTCATTGGGGTGGACCGGGGTGCCGGCCGGCAGACGCTCCTGGACGCCGGTGCCACCTTGGTGGTCAATGACCTTCAGGAACTCATCCCCTAAACCGGTGAGGCCCGATCCACCGGGCTACCGAGTCCCCACCGGGATAAGGGTGCCGCTACCCCCCCCAGCGGCACCCAACCGAGCAGCGCATTTCCCCCGAATACCTCGTGCCCGCCCCCCGCGGCACCCAGCAAGGCCAAAAGGATCCCCACCATGGCAGTCATTACCGCGGACCGCGAACGGTTCCCCGACACCCCCTGGCAACTCGTCGAAACCCGCCACGAGGCAGGTGGCGCCGGAACCCTTGAAACACTGTTTGCCCTGGGAAACGGGCACTTGGGCATCCGCGGCGCCCACTGGGCTGCGGCGGATGGCGGCCTGCCCGGCAGCTTCATCAACGGGCTGCATGAAATTTGGGACATCAAGCACGCGGAAAACGCCTTTGGGTTTGCCCGGACCGGGCAACGCATCATCTACGTTCCGGATGCCAACAACTTCGCGGTGGTGGTGGACGGCGAAAGCCTCAGCCTCGCCGAGTCCGAGGTCCTGGACTACCGGCGCGCCGTGGACTTTTCAACCGGAATCTACGAATGCCGCATCACCTGGCAGTGCCGGTCCGGGGCGACGGTAACAACCACTGAACGGCGCGCTGTCGGCTTCGAGTCCCGCGGCTGCCTCGGCATCTCGCTGGAAGTGGCCGCGGACCGTCAGGTTTCGCTGGACGTCACCTCCCAGGTCATCAACCGGCAGGACCAGCCGGTGGAGGACCATTCCGTGCATGATCCGCGCCGGTCCGGCCGCCACGCCGGGCGGGTGCTGCTGCCCGTAGGCCTTGACGGCGGCGACGGTTCGCTGCGCCTCTCGTGGGAGGCCGCAGAATCAAAGCAACGTGTGGGCCTGGCGGTGGACCACTGGACCTCTGCGGGGCACCAGCCCTTCGAAACCCTGGTGGACCAGGACGACAGCAGCGTCCGGTATGTCCTGGCAGTAGAGCCGGACGAGCCCTTCCGGCTGGAAAAGAGCGTCAGCTACGCCGCCGGCCGCCGCGTCCAGGACCCGAACGTCGATGCAGCCGCGGTGGCCGAGGAAGCCCTCCGCCCGGTGAACGAGATCTTCGCCGAGAGCATGGCCCACTACCGCGGCTACTGGGCCACGTCCGACATTGTGGTGGGCGGCGGCAGCCCGGGGCTGCAGCAGGCCATCCGGTGGAACCTCTTCCAGCTTGCCCAGGCGACGGCCCGCGCCGATGTTGCCGGCATTCCCGCCAAGGGAGTTACCGGCTCCGGCTACGAGGGGCACTACTTCTGGGACCAGGAGGTGTACCTGCTGCCCTACCTCACCTACACCAACCCCGACGGCGCGCGGCAGGTTTTGGAGTTCCGCCACGGCATGCTGCCCGAGGCAAAGATCCGTGCCAAGGAACTGAGCGTGGACGGTGCACTCTTCCCGTGGCGCACCATCAACGGACTCGAAGCAAGTGCCTATTACGCTGCCGGAACGGCCCAGTTCCACATCGCGGCCGCGATCGCCTTCGCCACCAACAGGTACCTCTGGGCCACCGGCGATGCCGCCTTCCGGGATGGAATGGGCGCCCAACTGCTCATCGAGACGGCCAGGATGTGGATTTCGCTGGGCTTCTTCGGCAAGGACGGCCTCTTCCACATCCACGGCGTCACCGGCCCCGACGAATACACGGCCGTGGTGAACGACAACCTCTATACGAACGTAATGGCCCGTTTCAACCTGCGGGTCGCCGCGGCGCTGGACCACCCGGCGATCGACGACGCCGAGCGGGATCTCTGGGAGCAGGCCGCCAACCGGATGCAACTGCCCTTCGATGAGGACCTGCAGGTGCACTCCCAGGACAACGACTTCATGACCCTGGAAGCCTGGGACTGGACCACCCCACGGTCCAAGTACCCCCTGCTGCTGCACTTCCACCCGCTGGTGATCTACCGCCACCAGGTCCTCAAGCAGGCGGACACGGTCCTGGCCATGTTCCTCCAGTGGCAGGACTTCACGGCACGGGAGAAGCAGAGGGCCTTCGACTTCTACGATCCCATCACCACCGGCGACTCCACCCTGTCCGCCTGCGTGCAGGGGATCATGGCCGCCGAGGTGGGGTATTCGAAGGAAGCCCTGGACCACTTCACCAGTGCCGCGTTCATCGACCTGGACGACACCCACGGCAACACGATCGACGGCGTCCACATCGCCTCCACCGGCGGCGTGTGGTCCTCCCTGGTGTGCGGCTTCGCAGGCATGCGGGACCAAGGGCCGGTCCCGTTCTTCGACCCGCGCCTGCCGGCGGAGTGGGATTCGCTGGCCTTCCACCTGAAGGTCAGGGGCCGGCTGCTGCTGGTCCGGCTCGCGTCCGGTTCCATCACCCTCACCGTGCAGGAAGGTGACCCCCTGGAAATTGACGTCCGGGGCCAGCGGGTCCTCGCGTCCCCGCAGGGCGTGCAGGTACCGCTGGAACCGGTGGCAGTTCCTGAACCGACGGTCTTCCCGAGCGGCCTTCCGACGGCGAGCATCCCGATAGTACGCGGCAACAGCTAGGCCCCTGCCGGGCACCCGGGTCCGACGGCGGGAGGAGACGGCGGTGCGCCGGCCGCCCTAGTCTCCTGCCGTCGCCGCCCGTTCCACCTGGAGTGCCGCGTCCAGCGGATGCGCGCGTTCATCGCGGGACATGTTGGCGGCCGCCATGGCCACCACCGCCACGACGGGGCACACGCCGCCGGCCACGAGGAAGATCAGCCAGATGGGCAGTACCTCCGCCGCCGGTCCTGCCAGCGCCATGGAGACCGGCATCAGGGCCAGCGACACAAAAAAGTCCAAGCTGGAAATCCTTCCCAGCAGGTGCGGCGGCACGCGTCTCTGGAGCAGGGTGCCCCAGATGACCATGCCGACGCTGCCGGTGGCACCGAACACGAACAGGGCTGCGCCGACCGCCCAGAAGTTGTCCATCACGCCGATCGCGGCCAGGGGAAGGCTGCCGGCACCCCAGGACACCATCATGACCGTGAGGTACCGCCGCGGCAGCCGGAAGGACGCGGTGAGCAGCGAGCCCAGGGCAGCGCCGACGCCCATGATGGCGAGCAGGAACCCGAACGCGCTTGAATCCCCGCCGAGCTGGTCGCGGACCACAAACGGGAGCAGCACCTCGATGGGGCCGATCAGGAACAGCACCGAGATGCAGGCCCACAGGAGTGTCCACAGGAGCCAAGGGGTGCGCACGGTGTAGCTGACGCCCTCACGCAAGTCCCGGATAAAGGATTGCCGACGGCGTTCCGTGCCTTCCGCCGCTTCCCCGCCTTCGCCGTGGGTGTCCGGGCGTTCCTGGGGGCGCAGGAAGTTCAGGATGACGAACGCCGCAAAGTGGCAGCCGGCAACCGCGGTCACTGCGTGCGACGGCGAGAGCGCTGCCACCAGGACGCCGGCCGCTGCGGGCCCGGCCGCCTGTTGCAGGACCGGCCGCATGGACCCTTCCATGCCGTTGGCCGCGAGCAGGTCCTCCGGCGGAAGGATGCGCGGCAGGATGGCCGAGTACGCCGGGAAGAAGAACGCCGCGCCCACCCCCAGCACGAACGCGCCCACTGCCACGTGCCACAATTCCAGCCAGCCCGCCATCGCCAGCCCGCTGACAGCGGCGATCACGGCGAGGTTGGCGCCTTCCACGGCGATGATGAGGCGGCGTTGGGGGACCCGGTCGGCCGCGATCCCGCCGGCCAGGACGAAGGCCACCAGGCCAACGCTGCCCGCCGCTGCCACCAGGGAGAGGTCCAAGGGGCCGCCACCCAGGTGGATCACTTGGTAAACCATGGCCACGGCCCACATGCCGGACCCGAAAATCGAGATGGCCAGGGCCGCGATCAGCACACGGTACTCGCGATGGGCAAAGGGCCGCAAAGCTTTGGGCGTGGGCATAGGCCAAGTTTAGGGGCGTTCCGGCCGGCTCAACCACCCTGGTTGGGCCGCCCGGAACCCCGCTCCGGATCAACCCGCCAGGAGGGTGCTGGCTTCTTGGCGGGTGGTGCCGGAGTCTTGGATGCTGTCGGCGATGTGGGCGAGTTCGGCGGGGATGTCGCGGCCTTTTTTGCGCATGGCGGTGGCCCAGAGGCGGCCGGCGCGGTAGGAGGAGCGGACCAGGGGGCCGGACATGACGCCGAGGAAGCCGATTTCCTGGGCTTCGTGCTGGAGGTCCACGAATTCCTGGGGTTTGACCCAGCGGTCCACGGGGAGGTGGCGTTCGGAGGGGCGGAGGTATTGGGTGATGGTGATCAGGTCGCAGCCGGCTTCGTGGAGGTCGCGGAGGGCTTCGGAGATTTCCTCGCGGGTTTCGCCCATGCCCAGGATGAGGTTGGATTTGGTGACCATGCCCAGGTTGCGGCCCTGGGTGATGACGTCCAGGGAGCGGTCGTAGCGGAACGCGGGGCGGATCCGTTTGAAGATCCGGGGCACGGTTTCGACGTTGTGGGCGAAGACTTCGGGGGCGGAGTCGCAGATCGCTTTGATGTGGTCGGGGTTGCCGGAGAAGTCGGGGATGAGCAGTTCCACGCCGGTGCCGGGGTTCAGTTCGTGGATCTTGCGGACGGTTTCGGCGTAGAGCCAGACGCCTTCGTCTTCGAGGTCGTCGCGGGCCACACCGGTGACGGTGGCGTAGCGCAGTTGCATGGACTGGACGGAGCGGGCCACCTTGGTGGGTTCGAACATGTCCACGGGGGAGGGTTTGCCGGTGTCGATCTGGCAGAAGTCGCAGCGGCGGGTGCATTCGGAGCCGCCGATCAGGAACGTCGCTTCCTTGTCTTCCCAGCATTCGAAGATGTTGGGGCAGCCGGCTTCTTCACAGACGGTGTGGAGGCCTTCTTTTTTGACCAGGTTCTTCAACCCGACGAACTCCGGGCCCATCTGGACCTTGGCCTTGATCCATTCCGGCTTCCGCTCCACCGGAACGGCAGCATTGCGCTGCTCGATCCGCAGCATCTTCCGGCCTTCAGGTGCCAGTGTCATCGTTGTTCCTTTGTTTTCTCGAAAGGGAGGGGGCCCGGCAGGCTCAACGACCGTTCGTTGAGCCTGCCGGAACCAGGGTCAGGACAGGGGCGCGATGCCTGGGTAGAGCGGGTGGGCTTTGGCCAGGGCCTCGACGCGGTGACGGAGCCCGGAAAGGTCCGCGCCGGCGTCGGCCGTCAATGCCTCGGCGATGATGTCCGCAACCTCCCGGAAGGCGTCCTCGCCGAACCCGCGGGTGGCCAGCGCCGGGGTGCCGATGCGCAGGCCTGAGGTGACCATGGGCGGGCGCGGGTCGAAGGGCACGGCATTCCGGTTGACGGTGATGTCGATCGCAGCCAGCCGGTCCTCGGCCTGCTGTCCGTCAAGTTCGCAGTTGCGCAGGTCGACAAGGACCAGGTGAACGTCGGTGCCGCCGGAGACCACACTGATGCCCTTTGCGGCGACGTCCGGCTGGACCAGGCGTTCTGCCAGCAGGCGCGCGCCGGCGAGCACACGTTCCTGGCGTTCGCGGAACTCTTCGGTGGCGGCGATCTTGAAGGCCACGGCCTTGCCGGCGATGACGTGTTCCAGCGGGCCGCCCTGCTGTCCCGGGAACACTGCCGAGTTGATCTTCTTGGCGATGTCGGCGTCGTTGCTCAGGATGATCCCGCCGCGCGGACCGGCGAGGGTCTTGTGCGTGGTGGAGGTGGTGACGTGCGCGTGCGGAACCGGGCTCGGGTGCAGCCCGGCGGCCACCAACCCGGCGAAGTGGGCCATGTCCACCATCAGGTACGCGCCCACGGACTCGGCAATCCGGCGGAACTCGGCGAAATCCAGCTGCCGGGCGTAGGCGGACCAGCCGGCGACGATGAGCTGCGGCTTGTGCTCCTGGGCCAGGCGCTCCACCTCGGCCATGTCAATGGTGTGGGTGTCTTCCCGGACCTGGTACGGCACCACGTTGTAGAGCTTGCCGGAGAAGTTGATGCGCATGCCGTGCGTGAGGTGGCCGCCGTGCGCCAGGTTCAGGCCCATGATGGTGTCGCCAGGCTTGATCAGGGCGTGCATCACGGAGGCGTTGGCTTGGGCTCCGGAGTGCGGCTGGACGTTGGCGTATTCCGCGCCGAACAGGGCCTTCACCCGGTCGATCGCCAGCTGCTCGATCACGTCGACGTGTTCGCAGCCGCCGTAGTAGCGCTTGCCCGGGTAGCCTTCCGCGTACTTGTTGGTCAGCACGGAGCCCTGCGCCTGCATGACGGCGGCGGCCGTGTGGTTCTCGGAAGCGATCATTTCCAGGCCGTCGCGCTGGCGGCCCAGCTCGGCGTCGATCTTCGCGGCGATCTCCGGGTCCAGCATGGACAGATCGGCGTTCAGGCTGGGTGAGGCCACCTGCTCGAAGGCGTCCACTTCTGCCGGGGCGCTCACAGCTCGCCGCCGTTTGCTGCTGCGTATTCCTCGGCGGACATGAGCGGGCCTTCCTCGGTGACGGACACCTTGAAGAGCCAGCCGGCACCATAGGGATCGCTGTTGATCAGGGCAGGGTCCGAGACCACGCCATCGTTGATCTCGGTGACCTCGCCGGTGACCGGGGCGTAGAGGTCGGAGACGGACTTGGTGGATTCCACCTCGCCGCAGGTTTCGCCGGCCGTGACGATGGAACCGACCTCGGGCAGGTCCACGTACACGATGTCGCCCAGCGCATCGGCAGCCACGGCGGATATCCCGATCCCCGCGGGCCCGGACCCGTCAACGGCCACCCATTCGTGCTCGGCGGAGTACTTCAGTTCAGCTACAACTTTTGCCATGTGTGTTTCCTTGGGTTCGTGTTTAGAAAGTGAGAAAGCGTTGGGTTGGTACCCGCAAGAAGTGAGCGGGCGTTGGGTTGGTACCCGCAAGA